>CADASF010000054.1 GCA_902790465.1 uncultured bacterium
AGGCTTAGATTGCCACGGCTAAAGCCTCGCAATGACAAAGTGGTAGTATACAGGCATATATTGGATAGTTTATAGCAAATTTTTATTTACTTATTTTTTTAAAATCAATTAGCACAACGAGTTAATTAAGGATAAAAAAAATTTGGGTGGAGGTTAATAGAAAAACATGTATAATCCCAAATCAACAAATGCAAATGAATTTATCGACAACGAAGAAATTTTGAAAACTCTCGAATATGCCAAAGAGCATAAAAATGACAGAGAGCTTATAGAAAAAATACTAAAAAAGGCCGAAAATGTAAAAGGAATTGACCACAGAGAAGCATCTGTTTTATTGGAATGTGAAGAAGACGACCTAAATGAAAAAATATATGATCTTGCAAAAAAAATAAAATTGCAACTTTACGGCAACAGAATAGTAATGTTTGCCCCACTCTATCTCTCAAATTACTGTGTTAATGGCTGTACTTACTGCCCATATCACCATGGAAACAAAGAAATTCACAGAAAAAAATTAACACAAGAAGAGATAAGGCAAGAGGTTATTGCACTCGAAAATTTAGGACATAAACGCCTTGCAATCGAATCTGGTGAAGACCCCATAAACAATCCTCTTGAATATATCTTGGAAAGCATAAAAACTATTTATGCAACAAAGACAAAAAATGGTGAAATAAGAAGGGTAAATGTAAACATAGCTGCAACAACTGTTGAGAACTATGCAAAACTAAAAGAAGCAGGTATCGGAACATATATTTTATTTCAAGAGACATACAATAAAGAAGCATACAAAAGACTTCACCCAACAGGTCCAAAAAGCAATTATGAATATCACACCGAGGCAATGGATAGAGCCATGGACGGTGGAATTGACGATGTTGGAATAGGTGTTTTATTCGGTCTTTCAACATATAAATACGAATTTGCAGGACTTCTTATGCATGCAGAACATCTCGAAGCAAGCAAGGGAGTTGGACCACACACAATAAGTGTTCCAAGAGTTAGACCTGCAGAGGGAATAAATATTGCCGAATTTACAAACGGAATAAAAGATGAACTGTTTGAAAAAATAATTGCATGTCTTAGAATTGCAGTTCCATATACTGGAATAATAATGTCAACAAGAGAATCTGCAAAGACGAGGAAAAGAGCATTGGAAGTCGGAGTATCACAGATAAGCGGAGGCTCAAGGACAAGTGTTGGCGGATATGCAGAAGAAGAAACAGAAGATGAAAATTCTGCTCAATTTGAAGTCGTTGATAGAAGGTCTCTTGATGAAGTCATAAATTGGCTTTTAAAACTCGGATATATTCCAAGTTTCTGCACTGCTTGTTATAGAAAAGGCAGAACTGGTGATAGATTTATGCAACTTGTAAAACATGGCAAAATTTCACACTGTTGTACTCCAAATGCACTTTTGACATTGAAAGAATATGTTCTCGACTATGCCTCAGAAGATACAAAAGAAAAAGGAGAAAATCTAATTTCAAAAGAAGTTGAAAAACTTCCAAAAGAGATACAAGGCAAAACTATTGAATATCTTGATGAAATAAATAAAGGTAAAAGAGATTTCAGATTTTAGAGGATTTTTAACCATGACTTTAAATGACACTCCACGAGGAATGAGATTACATATTGGAATTTTTGGAAAAAGAAACACTGGCAAATCAACAATGATGAATGCTTTGACAAATCAGCAGATAGCATTGGTCAGTGAAATTGCAGGAACAACAACAGACCCTGTTTATAAATCAATGGAAATAAAGGGAATTGGTCCAGTTGTCTTTATAGATACAGCTGGATTTGACGATGTTGGAGAATTAGGCGAAAAAAGAGTATCAATGACAGAAGATACAATCAACAAAACAGATATTGCACTATTTCTTTTCACGGATATTCCAGATATTGAAAAAAAATGGATAGAAAAATTAAAAGAAAAAAAGATTCCAATTATTCCCATTATAAATAAATCAGATATTTTAAAAGATACAGAAAAAATTTTTGATGAAGTAAAAAAAATAACAAATGACAATCCAGTAATAGCAAGTGCCGAGAAAAAAATTGGAATAACAGAAATCAGAAAACAGATAATATACAAATTACCTGAAGGATATGATGGAGAATCTTTAACAGGAAATCTCGTTAAAGAAAATGACACAATTCTTCTCGTTATGCCACAAGATATACAGGCACCAAAAAATAGATTGATATTACCACAAGTTCAGACAATAAGAGAATTACTCGACAAAAAATGTACTGTCATCTGCTGTACCACAGACAAACTAAAACAGGCTTTAAGTAAATTACAAAATCCTCCAGACTTGATAATAACAGATTCGCAAGTATTTTCAACAGTTTGGGAACAAAAACCAAAAGAGAGTAAAATAACTTCTTTTTCTGTCTTAATGGCAGGAATGAAAGGCGATATAGATGAATTTATAAAAGGAGCAGAAGCCATTAAAACTTTGACTTCAAACTCATCTATCTTGATTGCAGAAGCCTGTACACATGCCCCACTTCCTGAAGATATTGGAAGAGAAAAAATTCCAAATATGCTAAGAAAAAAATTGGGAAATGAAATCAAAATTACAATAACAACAGGAAGAGATTTTCCTCAAAACCTAAAAGATTTTGACATAATAATTCACTGTGGTGCATGTATGTTCAACAGAAAATATGTACTTTCAAGAATAGAAGAGGCAAAAAAATATAACATACCAATAACAAATTATGGTTGTGTAATAGCCTACATGACAGGAATTCTCGACAAAATCTCTGTGGTAAAATAAATATGAAAAATACTCCAATCGATCTAAATACTGGAATTTGCATAACATGTAAATATTTCGTTGAAGAAGAAAAAGGATTTGAATTTGAAAATATCCTCGACACAGAATATATCGTTTTTAAATGTGAAATATTAGGCAAAAAATCAAGAGATGACTTTTTGATGGCTTCAACACCAGAAGAAATTGAAACTCCAAAACTTGACAAATGTCCATATTGGGAATTTTGGGACAAAGAGATGTGAACAGGGAAATCAATTTTTGTTATTAATTTTTGAAAATTATTATGAATTAAAAAAATTGATTTCCCTGAGATGTGAAAGGACTTAAAATGAGTACAGTTAGAGAAACAAGAGAAATAACAAATAATATTTCAGAAATTATCTTAAATGGCGATGTTGACTTTTCATCTTCACATGAAATAAAAAGTGCCATAAAAAGACAGATAAAAACAGGACGAACACATATAATTTTAAATTTTTACAATGTTGATTATGTTGAAAGTTCAGGACTCGAAATAATCGAAAAAGCACAGGAATTTTTAAATACAAAAAATGGAAATATTTATATTGTATGTCCTGAGAACCAAATTAAAAAAGTTTTTGAAATAAGTGGAATTGATGAATATATGAATATATTCAATAATGAACAAGAGGCATTAAATTTTATAAAATAGGAAGGATAAAAATCATGAAAAAAATTTGTTTTTGGGCAATATTACTTTTTGTATTTGCCTGCTTAACTCAAATTTCATTTGCAGAAAATGCTTGTAAATGTTCTAATAAATGCAAATGTGAATCAGCTTGCAAATGCACAGTTGATAAAAAATGTGTTGAAAACTGCAAATGCGACAAAGTATGTAAAGATTGCAAAGATTGCGACAAAGCATGTAAAGATTGCAAAGATTGCAAAAAAGCATGTAAAGATTGCAAAGATTGCGACAAAGCATGTAAAGAAAAAAGCATGTAAAGATTGCAAAGATTGCGACAAAGCATGTAAAGATTGCAAAGATTGCAAAAAAGCATGTAAAGATTGCAAAGATTGTAAAGATTGCAAAAAAGCATGTAAAGACTGCAAAGATTGCAAAAAAGCATGTAAAGACTGCAAAGATTGCAAAAAAGCATGTAAAGACTGCAAAGATTGCGACAAAGCATGTAAAGATTGCAAAGATTGCAAAAAAGCATGTAAAGACTGCAAAGATTGCAAAAAAGTATGTAAAGACTGCAAAGATTGCAAAAAAGTATGTAAAGATTGCAAAGATTGCAAAAAAGCATGTAAAGACTGCAAAGATTGCGACAAAGCATGTAAAGATTGCAAAGATTGCAACAAAGCATGTAAAGATTGTAAAGATTGCAAAAAAGCATGTAAAGATTGTGAAAAATGCAAAAATTGCGAAAAATGCAAAAATTGCGAAAAATGCAAAGATTTCAAAAAAGTATGTAAAGACGACAAAAGTTGCGAAATAGTACATAAAGATTGTGAAAAAGCATGTAAAGATTGTAAAGAACATAACAAATAATAACATAAAAAAAGCCATTTCATAATGAAATGGCTTTTTTTATGTTATTAAATATTTTTATACTCTCTTTAGATATTGACCTGTACGAGTATCTATCTGTAATTTTTCGCCTTCATTTACAAATAGAGGTACTTGAATAACTGTTCCTGTTTCAAGAGTTGCAGGCTTTGAGCCACCAGTTGCAGTATCGCCTTTAAATCCTGGGTCTGTTGCAGTAACTGTTAACTCAACAAAGTTTGGAACTTCAACGCCAAGAGGAGTTGTATCATGGAAAAGAACATGAACTTCCATTCCATCGATCATCCATTTTTTGGCATCTCCAACCAAATCCTCACCCAATTCGATCTGATCAAAAGTTTCATTATCCATAAAAGTATATTCACCATCATTGGCATATAAGAACTGCATTGATTTTTTCTCTATGCGTGCTTGAATAACTTTTTCACCTGCTTTAAAAGTCTTATCAACACAAAAGCCTGTTCTTACATTTTTTAGTTTTGTTCTTACAAATGCAGAACCTTTTCCAGGTTTTACATGTAAAAACTCTACTACAGTCATCAACTGTCCATCTAATTCTATTGTGATACCATTTTTAAAATCATTTGATGTTATCATAGAATCCGCCTTTCAATAACCAAATTGCAAATTATTTTATTTGACAAACTCTATATTATTCCCTTCTTATAACTAAAAGCATAAGAAAAAACCAAAATAAAAAAAATAAATGAAAAATGGCAATAATGTAGAAAAATATTATAATATAAATATTGCTCAGCTCAAATTTTAATGGAGAACTATTAGGCATGTCAAGAGAAAAAAACAAGCTCAAAATAAGGATAGAAAGTAAATCAAGCGAAATCCCAGAAGAAAGAACAAAAGGAAGAAATGCAAGTTACTTGGATATGAATAATTCTTCTGGAGTTTGGGCTCACTCCATTATATCACTTGCAGAATCAAAAGAAAATTCTCCTATTGCCTGTAATAAAGTTTTATCAATAGTACAGCATGCTTTTCAATCTAATTTCTTTTCAGGTGATTCCCCTGATATAAGAGAAGAAGATTTCTTTCACTTAAAAGCATCAAATCTATTCACAGAAATAAACAGTAAACTAGTAGCAATGAGAAACCAAGGTAAATTTACCGAAGCATCTCTTGTCTTGGGATTACAAAGAAAAAATACAATGTATTTAGCTTTGTCAGGAACACTAAATGTACTTTTGATAAGAAATTCTATATTATACAACCTAGCTCTAAAAGATGATTTGTTTGAACCAATAAAAGTAAATCTTTTCAAAAAAAATGAACATTTTATAAATTTAGGGACAACTATAATTCCTATTGTAAATACATATAAAATTCAAATAGAACCTGGTGATATACTATTATTTGTATCAAATGGAATAACAGAAAATCTAAGTGACAGAGAAATATTGCTGAACTTCTGCATATCAGAAAATTTTGATGAAAATTTTAATAACTTAATTGAAAAAGCGATAGCAAATAATCAAGAAAAAAATGTTACAGCAATAGCTGTAACAGCTATACCAACAGAAATACCCAGAAGGCAATTTTCAAATACTTCTCCAGTAAAAAATAAATTAGCTAATGGAGCTATTCTAGCTGAATTACAACCAGAAATTCCTCCAATTTTAAAAGAAAATAAAAAAGAAGATTCATCAACAGACCTTCTTGAAGTATATAGAGGAAATAAAGATTTTTATAACACCTCTTCAGATGTACAAAAAGAAAAAACAAATGAATTAAAACTGTCAATTCCAGAATTGACCCAAGAAGCAAAATTAGGTATACTGGCTATAACAACTGTTTTAATAGTTATTGTTGGTTTTATCATATTATATTTTCATCCAGCCCTCACAGAACCAGTATATAATTCTAATTGGAAAATATATTCATCAATAAAATTAAAAGAAGTGGCATTGAACAAAAATAAAATAAAAATAGATTCAAGGACAATAATACAAAAAATTCGTTCAGACACTTTGGCCGAAATGACAATAAAACTTGTCAAAACAAAGAATTTATTTTATAACTGCACTTTGACTTTATATACTAAAAATCCGATAAAATTGACATCAGATCAAAGTATGAATAGTATTGATTATAATACTATAATACTTGAAAAAGATCACATATCAATAAATACAAATCTATGTACAACTATTAACAGAAAAGATTTTTCAATAAAAGAAAGAGATACAAATAAAAATGAGTATTATAGAACAACACTAAATTTAAACAAAATGCAGGGAGATATAAAAATCATATCAAAAAGTATGAGAATAATGAGAGAAATAGACCTTGCAATATCTGATTCAATACGGTAAATTAATATTTGCATAAAAAAATGCTTCTACTAAAAAACAAGTAGAAGCATTTTTTTATTTTATTATCTTGCTGTTCTGATTATATTCATAATAAAAGATTTTGCAGAATTGTAATCATTCTCAAATACATTAACATAAATAATATTATATAACATTCCATTTTCGCAGAAATAAGCATAAGCCCCAGACGAAGGATTTACAAATAAAACTTTTTTACCATTTACATTTATTTCTTCAAGTTTCCCAACAACAGAACAATTTCCTTTCAAAGAATCCATAGCCTGTTCATCTGAATAATTTGGATCTTTCGGATAAGCCTTTATTTGTACTGAATCAAATTTATATTCACCTAACTGCCTTTTATACATTACATTATCTTTTTGAAATCCTGATGGAAGTTGAAAAGTCAATTTTCCAGCTCTTATAGCTGTTGTTTGTGATATCATCAAATTTTCTTCAGCAAAAGAAACTCCTAAACAACAAAAAGCAAAGAAAAAAACAAAAAAAGAAAAGAAATATTTTTTCATTTTAATTATCCTTTCTAAACATTAATGTATAGAATTGATGATAGATATAATCACATTTTTACCTTTTTCATAATCAACAGTACTTTTTCCACTCATATCCATTTTCATATACATAAACATATAAAGATATCCATGTTCAGCATAATAAGCAGTTAAAACATCACCAAACATAGGACTATTACATCTCAACAATGCAATTTTTTTACCATTTATATTTAATTTTTCACTATTGTTAACTGTCATATTAGACTGTGCAAGTTGCTGTTTCATCAAATCAGTCATAAAATCAGAAGACATATCCAAATCAAGATTTGAAGGATTATCAAAACTACTTCCACCAATACCTATAGCTTCAAATGTACTTGAATTCATATATGTACTTATACCATTAGATGAGTCTAAAAATAGATATTCATCAGGAATATAAGCACTTTTATTTCCAACATTTACTTCACCAGCAAATGCCACGCCTAAACAAAAAACAAATAAAAATAATAACAGAAATATCTTTTTCATTATTTCACCTCATCAAATTTATATATCCTTTTTTATCTTTCTTGAAAAGAATTTACTATAGAAAATACAAGATTTCTACCACTAGGACTTATAATCTTTTTACCTGTAATAGTATTTTTTTCTGAAAAATTTATAAAATAAATTACACCATTTCTTGCAAAACAACTCAAATAAGAAACTCCTCCCTCTTCATCTTTTGCTGTTGCAGTCAGAATATTTCTTCCTGCATAGGCAAATGTTCTAATATCCGTTGCTCCAAATCTTTCGGTTATATCTTGTTTTATTTCTTGTGAATTAACATCGATATCTCTACGAAAATTTACTGCAAAGAGCATGATTAAATCCCCATTGCCATTAAAATATCCTACTCCAGCTACATTTCCATTTTGTTGTTCAGATTCCTTAACATGCAAACGATTAAAACCTTCTGGTATATAAAAAGTTCCATTTCCAACCTGAACTTGTTCTGCAAAAACTACTCCAACAAGCAAGAATAAAAAACAAAATAAGAATAAAGAGAAGAAATACTTTTTCATAAAAATCTCCATTTTTTATTTAAATGAATTTTGAATTTCAAGAAACTGCCCATACATTGTATTAAAATTTGCAGGTTGAGTATAATAAGCGGAACAATACATATAACCATCACAAATTAATAAATACATAATCATAGCATTTCCAACATGGTCAGTACCTCTTAAAAAAAGAACATCTCTACCATTTATTGTTATAATTCTTGAAAGTTGAGCTCTAGCTCCTGGAACCATAGCCCCCAATTTGTTTTCAAATAGATATTCAAGACCAGATTCTTTTAAATTAAAATTTTCTTCATTTTCAGGAAGTTTTTTAGCCGTAAATGCAGCAGCAGTTCCATATCTAAGATTTTCATAGCATGAAAACCCCATAGAGGACAATGCTTGGAATATTCCACCACTTGTATGTATATAGGAATCAGGCAAAAGGAATGAATGTCCACCTTCAAGATTTACTCTTGTAAATCCATAGTCTTCATCCATCTGTGCATTTGCATTTGATACAAAGCACAAAACAAAACAAATCAAACTAAACAAAAATATTTTCCTCATACGTACCTCCCCTACCCCATCATAAAAATTAAATTTACAGCAATTTTCATAAATATTTGCACTAATTTTGAAAATTGCTGTAAACCATAACTCAAAAAATAGACTATCTTGCTGAATTAATTATAGAAATCAAAAGATTTCTTGCATGTTCATAGTCTTCCACATAATTATTGTATTTATATCCATCTCTATATGTTGAATGTCCATATTTAGAGACTGGCTTTTGTGAAAACTCTACAACATACAATTTTTTATCTCTAACAAAATAAGCCTTTGCAACTTTGCCATTATTATCTTGTTCACGTGTTACTATTATTACTTTTCCATTGAAATCAAATCTATCTATTTTTAAAATATCTGAATTCAATTCTTTAGCAACAGCTTTAATTGCTTCATATGAATTAGCCTCTATATCTTTATCGAAAGATCTTGCACCAACAAAAGTTATAAGTTCACCTGTTATATTATTTCCACAAAAAACAGTACCATTAGGAGTACTACTCAAAATAACAAACCCATTTGGCAAAGCAAATGTCATATTTCCAACACGAACATTTTGAGGAAGACTATTAAAAGTATCTGCAAATACTGTTCCAAAACAAAAAACGAACAAAAATACAAACAATGAAAATAAATATTTTTTCATAATTTTACCCCCAAAAAAATATATTTTATTAGCCATATTGGCAAAAAAGGATGTATCCACCCCCAAAATTATATTTTAGTAGCCCTTGTGGCTTCAGCTATTGTAGTCAATCCCATCATAGCCTTATTCCTGCCATCTTCAAGCAATGTTCTCATACCTTTTTTACGAGCCAAATTTCTTATTTTATTTGAATCAGCATTTCTGATTATCTCACTTTGAATTTCTTCATCAAGTTTCATCAATTCAAATATAGCACATCTTCCCCAAAATCCTGTATTCATACAAGAACTACAGCCGACATTTTTATAAAAAGAAGCATTAGCAGGAATAGAATCAATTCCAATTCCTCTTAGCTCATCTTTATTAGGTGAATATTTAACTTTACAATCAACACATAATTTTCTGACCAACCTCTGTGCCATAACTCCCAAAAGAGAAGAAGATATCAAATAAGGTTCAACTCCCATATCAACAAGTCGAGCAACAGCAGAAGGAGCATCATTTGTATGTAGTGTTGAAAAAACAAGATGTCCTGTAAGTGATGCATGAGTTACTATTTCCGCTGTTTCAGAATCTCTTATTTCTCCGACCATTATAATATCAGGGTCTTGTCTTAAAATAGACCTTAAACCACCTGCAAATGTCAATCCAATTTTAGAATTAACTGGCATTTGACCAATTCCCTCAATTTGATATTCAACAGGGTCTTCAACAGTTATTATATTTGTCTTTTCAGATTTTATTCTCTCAATTATAGCATAAAGTGTTGTTGATTTACCACTTCCAGTAGGACCAGTAATCAAAATAGAACCATAAGGTTTGTGAATCAATGAATCAAGTGAAGCAAAATCTTTTTTCTCCATTCCAAGTTCTTCAAGAGTAATCATCTTAGCTGTTCGATCCAAGATTCTCATAACAATTCTCTCACCAAACTGAGTTGGAAGGAGCGAAACACGGACATCTATAACTTTTGTACCACTTTTAACCCTCATTCTGCCATCTTGTGGAAGTCTATTTTCCGCAAGATTTAATTTTGACATTACTTTTATTCTCGCACAAACACCATTATAACTATTTTTGGGGATCCTCATTACTTCATGAAGTTCTCCATCTGTTCTAATTCTAACCCATGCCTCTTTTTCATAAGGCTCAATATGAATATCTGTTCCCCTATTTTGAATTGCTTGAATAAAAATAGTATTGACTAATTTTATAATAGGAGCATCAATTCCAGCCGCTGACAATTCAAGTGTTTCATCTGCAACAAAATTATTTTCCTCACCAGATAGTGAAGAAGTTGTTCTAGCATCCTTTAAAAGAAGTTCTCTGAGTCCTGATTCAAGCTGTTCTCTTTCAAGCCTTACAACTTCAAAAGAAGTTTTCGTTATAAGTCTTATATCTTCAAGAGCTTCCATATTGGAAGTAGAACATATACCAAGAGTCAATGGAGATTCAGAGATAACAAGAATTTGATTTCTCTGAAAAAAATCAATAGGAATCTGTTTTATATCATTCGACATATTCACCTACTACTTATTTTCGTCATTTACACTTTTTTCAAAATTATCATTTAATTACTCATTTACTTGCTTTTTCTGTTCTTTTTTAACTCGCTTTTTTACTTGTTCTTTAACTGGTTCTTCAACTTGCTCTTTTACTTGTTCTTTAACTGGTTCTTCAACTTGCTCTTTTACTTGTTCTTCTACTTGCTCTTTTACTTGTTCTTTTACTTGTTCTTTTACTTGTTCTTTTACTTGTTCTTCTACTTGTTCTTTTACTTGTTCTTCTACTTGTTCTTCTACTTGTTCTTTAACTTGTTCTTTTACTTGCTCTTTTACTTGTTCTTTAACTTGTTCTTTTACCTGTTCTTTAACTTGCTCTTTTACCTGTTCTTTAACTTGTTCTTTAACTTGTTCTTTTACTTGTTCTTTAACTTGTTCTTTTACTTGCTCTTTTAACTGTTCTTTTACTTGCTCTTTTAACTGTTCTTTAACTTGTTCTTCTAACTGTTCTTTAAGTTGTTCTTCTACTTGCTTTTTCTGCTCATTTATATTTTTATCAAAATTTCTAAATTTTACTGGATCATCATTGACACTTTTTTCAACCATAAGAGATCTGCCATATTTATCTGTAATTTTTCTCATATTCGAGACATCATCTATTATATGAGGAGTCAAGAAAACAAAAAGTGTTCTTGAAGCTTTTGAAACAGATTTATCTTTAAAAAGTCCACCAATCAAAGGAATTTTACTTAAAATAGGGACTCGTCTTATCGTCTCAGTTGTTGACTCATCAATAAGACCACCAATAACTATTGTCTCACCATCACTCAATGTAACTGTATTATTTACACTTCTTTCACTTGTAACAGGTACTTTTGTTTGAGAACTTCCATTTCCTTGAGTTATCCAATCAACTAAATCAGCAAGTTTTAAATTCAAATCAAGTCTTACCTGATCATTCTGACCAACATGTGGTGTAACTTCCAAATTTAAACCAATATCTTTATAATCATAAGAAATAATTGGGTTGTTATTTGTATCATATTTTGTTCCAGTTGCAAATGGATAATTTTTAGAAGCAGACAATTTAGCCATTTTATGGTCATGAGTTACAACACGAGGAGTTGAAAGGAGATTAAAATTTCCCTTACTTTCAAGTGCTTTTATAATTCCATACAATTTAGGAACTTTCAATTTAGAATCACCACTTGAAATTTCAACACTTTCATTTCCAATAGCACCTGCTACGAAACCTCCGCCCTGTAAACTCTGAATAAGACCTGTCTCATCAAGTCCGCCCATGAAACTTGCCAATATTCCTGGATTTGAAACAACTTGCCATGCAATACCCGCATCAAGACTATTGCTCAACTGTGTTTCAGCAATTATGGCACTAATCAAAATCTGTTTACGTGGGACATCAAGCTGTTTTATTATCGGAACTAATTCATTATATTCTTTTTCTGTTGAATAGAATATGACAGAGTTTGTTGCTTTATCAGAAGCTATTTTTGTTGAAACAACTGTTTCAGGATTTTTAGCAGCTTCTGTACCAGCTTGCTCTTTTTTCACTGATTCTATCAACTTCTTCTTTTCTTCTAATAGTGATGATAAACTTTTTGTAACATCTTCAGCATCTGCATTTTGTAAATAATATATTCTAAAATTTCTATCATCGGCTTTTACAATTCTGCTCTCATCATCAATTTTATTTATAGCCTCTTCTATTTGCAAAAAATCTTTAGGAGGTGCAGAAATAATTAAAGTATTTGTAGGTTCATAAGCAGATATTTTTACTTGTTGCTTACTCTTTGCCGATGCAGCATTTGCTTGATAAACTTCTGTCAATGCAGCAGCAAGTTCTTTAACTCTTATATGTTTAGGTTGAAAAATTTTTATTGAAGAACCTTTATATTTTTCATCAAGTTGTTTTGCAATTTTTGTGATCCTTGAAACATTTTCAGAAGTATCTGTTATAATCAAAGCATTTGAAGGATCATAAGAAGAAATAATACCAGGTGCTACTACAAGTGGCTGAAGGGAACTTTTCATCAATTCAGAATCAGCATTTGAAAGAAGTACAATAGCAACTACATAACCTGATTTTGGTTTTATTCTTCCTGTTCCAACATATCTTGTATTTTCTTTTCTATATGAAGGAAGATCGACAATTCTATAAACTCCATTATTTTCGATAACGCCATATCCTGAGGCTTCAAGAGCTGAAATATACAAATTCCAAGCCTCACCTATTGTTACCTTTCTTGAAGATAAAATAGTAATATTGCCATTTACATTTCTATCTGGAATTATAGTTCTTCTTGTTATATCAGACATTATTCTTGTAACAGATTTTATATCAACATTATCAAAATTTAAAAGAATTCTACCAGTATTTAATGCATCAACAACTGTTGAATCCATTTGATCAATCGTCATTTTAGTTGATGTATTAGAAGAGTTATTATTTGAAGAAGGAGATACTACTCTTCCAGAAACCCCATTCAAATTGGAATCATGTATATGATCTCTTCTTTCTCTGACAACAGGACGCTTATCAGCCATAAAAAGAGGCTCACCAGATTTTTCCCATGAAGCGGAATAAGCACTACATGTCATAGAAATTACAAATATAAAACAGGCAAAACCAATTATATTTTTTTGCATTTTAACAACTTTTCCTAAACTATAATTTTATTTTTATATTATTCAAATCTCCACTGAGTTTTATTTTTACAGGAATCATTCCAGCTTTTAAAACTGCATTTCCAGAAACTTGTTTATTTACTATACTTATATGACCATTACCAGAAATACTACTTCCCATAGCTTCAAAATTAATATCAGCATTATTTCCATCTATATTGACTTTTCCTGACAATGAAGCAGGGACTTTTATTATTGGAGTAGGAATATTTTTTAAAGAACCTATAAAATCAACAGTTCCTTTTTTTTCTTTGAATTTATAAAAACCATCAAAATCAAAAATTCCCTCTCCAAGCATAGACTCAATATAAGAAGGAAGTCTATATTTCTTTATTTTAAACTTTATGTTATTATCTTTCAAAGTTCCAGTTATATCCAAACCATCTTTTCCATTTCCTTTAAATTTCAAAGCATTTGGAAAAGAAGCAGTTACAACAAATTTATCTGCATTTAAAATAATTCCCTGTTGTGAAATCAACTTTAAATCAGAAATAATAACTTTAAGAGGTTTGTTTTCACTATCAGTCCAAACTATTTTAACATCATTAGAATCATTAAAATCTTTTACGGTTTTATCCAAATATTCGGCAAAAGGAAATCTCAATACTAAAAAAATTGCAAATACTAAAATAAAAACCGATACAACAATTAATATTTTCTTTAACACAAAATCACCCTTCCAAAGAAAGACTTAAAATCCATAGCCCATCAAGGTCATTATCTTTCAGCTTGGCTTTTTTAATTTTTATATTATCTCTTTTTAAATTTAAAATCAAATCAGTAACTTCTTTTATATTCAAATTACCAAATCTTACATCAACTCTATCTTTATTTTTCTTAGAAGAATCAATAGCCTTTATCTGCTCCATTCTCTTTTTTAAAGAGAGTTCAGAAGAAATAAAATCAACTTTAGCAAGAAGAGATTTACCATTATTCGAAGATTTTACCTTCACAGGAAGAGATTTATATGCTTCTAAAAGCCTCTCAAATTCTGCAAGTTCACGTTTTTTTACAGAAAGCTCTCTCTTATTTTGAGAAATACTCTTAGTTTGAGGAGCTATCAAAAATCCAAATAATAAGGCAAAAACCGCAACCCCTACAAGAACATAAGAAATATTATCTTGAACATTTTTAGGAAGTCTATCTAATCCTAACAATCTACATCTCCACAATCAATTATTTTTTTGAAGAAAAATTTATTCTGAGCGTAAAATGGATACGCTTAGTTTTTAATGTATTTCCTTCAGTCATCTTGACATCAGAAAAAGTTTTTTGTAAATATTCTCTTATTTTATCTGCATCTTGAATAGAATTAGCTTCTCCAGACAATATAATATTAGAGCCTTCACTATAATCAACTTCATATATTGAAATAGAATTATTATCTAATTCTTTAGATGCCTCACCAATCAAAGATAGTACATCAAGAATTTTTGTATTTGACAAAGACAAACTATTTTTTTTGCGAGCAACCTTCTTTTTAAATTCAGACATTTTTGTGAATTTTTCATTTGGAAATTCTCTTTTAAATGTCTGTGTAATTGCATTATTATATTGTTTAATCTGTTCTTTATAATAATAAGATTCAAGATGTACACTTATAGTCCAAAAAATCATTGGAACCAAAAGACAGATAAAATATAAATAAGGAATTCCAGTCTTATTTTCCTTTTCTTCTGAGAAATTTAAAGAAATATTTGGATATTTGAACCTTATGGCAGAACCAAAAGCAACAGAATCCAAATATGGAGAAACTCCAGAAGGAAAATTCATACTGCATACTTCTTTTTTTAGTGTATTTTCGATCAATTCCTTAAAACCTTCAGCTAAAGCACAGCCTCCAGTAATTATAATTTTTTCTGTATCATATTTTTTTTGTTTTATAAATTTCAATGAATCATTGATTATTTTTAAAAACTCAGAGTTATTGAGCCCCTCTTTCTCTTTTATGTCCTTTGCTTCAGTAATAGAAATTCCATTGGCAGAAGCAATAGAACTATCTATTTTATTTCCACCTGAAGCAATTACAAAAGCGAGATCAATAAATCCTTCTTTTATACCAACTGCCGTTATTTTAGAAGCTCCAAAATCAAGGACAAGACAATTATTATAACCTGAAAACATTGCAGCTCTAGCAAGTGCAGTAATTTCACAATCTTTAACAGGTTCTTTATATTTTTTGACAATATCCTTCATTGTTATAAAGGCATAGGCTTCCCCATTTGGAGAAACAATAAAATCCCATGCTGAATTTTCAATACCAAAAGCAAGAGAATATGAAAGTTCTTCTTCTACGATTGAAAAAACCTTTTTCTTATCTCCAAAAGGAAGAGATAATTTTCTAAAAGTGAAATATTCTGAAGATAAAGACATAATAGGTTCAGAAGAAGATTTATCAGACCTTTTTAATTTATTCCAATTTACTTCAATATTTATTTCTTTTGTACCTGTTGAAGCAAAATCAATTCCTGTATATACTTTCAATTTTATTTACTCAACTCCCCAATAAACGATATTTCCACTCTTATCAACAACAGTCCTTATAACAATAGATTCTTCATCATAAACGGCATTTGCTTTTATTTGAAAATATTTGCTCTTATAATCAACAAATTTTTTCATTTCATATACTTTTTTTGTATCTGCTCCAATTATAGAATCCAATTCATAAGAATCTTTAATTGGTCGATGTTCAATTATATTATCAACATCTTGTTCTGTCATATCATCTGTCAAACATCTTAAAAGGACTCTATTAGCTGTATTTATATTTATTTTTGGATAAGACAAACCAAAAGAAGAAAAATAATAATCGAGATTATCAGCCCCTTCAACTTTTGATTCTTTAAACTCTTTTATATCATCTTTTAGATAATCTATTAAATTCAATTCATTTAAAGAATCAATTTTGGCATTTTTTACAGAACCATATTTTAGAGAATTTTCATTTCCATCAACTCTAATATTATTATCAGTATCTATCCAATCTGCAATTTTATTTACATTTGTGGGATTAAGACCAATTCCATTAAAAATCCTCTTTAAATACTCTATACGATCTCTTTGTTCTAGTTCATCTCCACTTACTATTGAATTTACAGAAAATTTTCTTTCCAAATCTTGTATGTCAATATTAATTTTTATATCACCTGTATCAAAATTTAATGGTACAGACTCAAGATATTTTAAAGATTCATAAAGTTCTTTTGGGTCTTCTTTATAACCAGCTTTTATATAATCCCTTGCACTATTTACAGCAGACTTACAGGCATAATAAGCAGTTTCTTTTTTCTTGATAGAATTTATATATTTAGCTGTATAAAGAGTATCTGATGAAATTTGTAAATTCATCGTTGTTAAAATCATTATCATGCCAACAACGGCGATTATAATCAATTTAATATTACCGCCTTACGCCAGGATGTACAGCAAATTCAAAAACTTGCTCTTTATTTTCTTCAATATAATATAATTTTATATAAATATAATCTGGAAAAGATGAAATATTTCCCTCTACTTCTTTTCCATTCTTCCAAAAACTAAAATTTATTCCTGTTATAAATTCAGATAAAATATGACCATTTTTCTCAGCTAAAAGTCTATTTTCCTCATTAAACTCTCGTGGAAATGGATTTTCAAAATAGAACAAAGCATTTTTATCTTTATTTTTCCCAATATAATAGCATGCCTCACAAACCCCAGTTCCTACTTCAGGAGATGCACAAAAAAAACGAAGAAAATCACTTTTTTTATCCTCTGAACTTACAAACTCTATTTTTTTGCTAAAATCAGAATTTGGATTATCATAAGCTGAAAAAATCTGCCTCTTTATCTGCCAATATACTTTTGCAATTTCAAAATCTCTATCAGAAGCTCTCTTTATTTGTCCAATCTCCCTTGTCGAACTGACAAAAATCAAAACAGCCAAACCAGAAAGAATCAATGCAACAAATATAGCAATAATCAATTCTGCAAATGTAAAACCTAAATTAGAACGCCCGTATTTTAAATGTCTTAAAATTGACATATTCAGTACCATAATATTTTGCTACAAGAGAAATTTCATCAACTGGAATAGTTGATGATGTAATTGAATCAAAATCATTTGACGATGTCGAAAAATTCATAGATGTTGAATAAGCATTTACAGCACCTGTAGCAGTAACTGTTAAATTTGTAGAATTTCCCTCTTCATCAACTTGTTCATTTGAATATTTATTCTTAGTATCAGAAATAAGCTCATCACTATTTATTTTTTCTATCTCAAGAGAAGCATAAGCAAGACATTTTAAAGTGGCTGTATTTTCCCCACACAATTTGGCAGAACTTATTTGCATTCTCATAAGAACAGCAATAGAAAGAGCCAAAATTGCAAGTGCAACTATAACTTCTACAAGAGTAAAACCACTATTATTCTTTCTTTTTAAATATCTAAATCTCATTTATTTTCTTATTCTTTTATTATATCCAAAAAATCTTTGTTTTTCTTAAATCTTTCAAACATTTTTGAAGAAGAAGCTATTTTTTTATTTTCAGGTTCAAGTTTAACAGCCATTTTCAATGCTTTCAATGCTTCATCATCTTTTTTAAGCATGGCATAAGAACAGGCATTGTTAAAATATGCTGAATCATTTTTTTTATCTTCTTTTATTATCTCATTATTTATCTTTACACACTCGGTATAATTATTTAAACGAAGATATGAAGCAGATAAAGCCATTTTAGCAAGTGGCAATTTTCGATTCAAAGAAAGTGCTTTTTTCATGTTTTTTACAACAGATTCATATTTTCCACTTCCAAAATCAATCAATCCAATTTGGTAATATGTATTCCATCCTTTAGCACCAAGTGAAATAGCTTCTCTATATAATTTAATAGCGTCTTTCTTTTTTCCATTTTTCATCCAAAAATCGGCCAAAGCCTCTTTGTATTTTGGATTTTTTTTATCGAGTTCAACAGCACTTGAAAAAGCAGGTTCTGCTCTCTTGCTCTTCATCACATCATATACTTTTCCAAGCCTAAAAAACATCTCTGGATTTGAATCTTCCATTTCAAGAAATTTTCTATATACAAAAGCTGCATCTTTGTACATACTTTCACCCATATAAATATCTGCCATTCTTTTGAATACTTCTGGATCGTTATCAGCACATAAACTCATAGCTTTTTTCATGTACATTTTAGATTTTTTGTACTGCTTTTGTTTTAAAAGAGCAAATCCCATTCCTATCCTACTATCAGGATAATCTTCATTCATGCTCATAGCTTCTTCTAGGCATTTCACAGCTTTTTTCAATGAACCCTGTTTAACAAGAGAAAAACCTTTATATGTCTTACTTACATAATCACCATTAAAGAGATTCATTGCCTTATCAAATTGAACAATAGCATTATCATACTTTCCAAGCCCATAAAAAGACAATCCAGCTAATTGATAACCTTCATGAAATTTTGGTTTTACTTTTTTCAATTTTTCAGCATATTTCATACTGGCAGAAAAATTTTTCTCTCTCAAAAACTTTTTAGCCTTAGTTGACATATCAGAAGGTGTTTCAAGAGCATAAACTCCGCCAATAAAAAACAAAACAAGTAAAAATGTAAGAAAAACAAATTTCTTTTCAGCCATCAGTTCCTCAAATATAAAAAAGTTAACTTTATATATTCTTTTTTTGTAGTGAATTATCTTTCAAAAAAAAAGAAAAATATAAAAATGTTTTTTCTGGATAGTAGGGCGTGTTGGTAAACTCCTTACACGCCCTACTATTTTTACCTATATTCTATTCTACTCTAATTATTTTTTTCGAGTAATTCAAGAGTTTTTCCAAGAGCATTTATCTCTTTTCCATAAGAAGCCCAATCGTCATTTTTCTGTGCTTCTTTTGCCTTTTTGAAATGTTCAGAAGCCTTTTTTATCAACTCTTTTGAATCATAAGAGATATTCTGTCAATTTTACATCATTTTTAGAATCTACAAATATCTTTTTCAAAGCAGTATCCAAATCATCTTCCATAGCAACTTTATCACCATATACGACAAATATCTTTTTTAGCTGTGGAATTTTTCCATTATTTGCCGCCAAAAACAGAGGTTCAACATAGATTAAAGAATCCTTGATTGGAATAACCATTATTCCGCCTCTTATTGCATGTGATCCTCCTTGTGTCCAAAGTGTCAACTGTTTTGATATCTCTGGGTCTTGGTCTATTCTCGAATCTATCTGAGATGGTCCAAAAATAAGTTTATCTTTAGGGAAAGTATATACTATTACTTCACCATAAGAATGCTCATCACATCTTGCAGTTATAAGAGATGTCATGTTGGATTTTCTTACAGGAGAATATGGAAGCATCAAAACAAATTCTTCAACTTTGCCTTCAGGTGGAGGAAGTCTCAAAATAGTATAATATGGTTGCATAATATTAGAAGATGTTCCAGTAGTTGCAGTTTTCCACAAATCCTCTCTATTATAGAAAACACGGACATCTCTCATGTGATATCTTGCATACATATCTGCTTTTATCTTAAATAAAGATTCAGGATAACGAACATGTTTTTTCAATTCAGAAGGCATTTCAGAAGAAGGTTTAAACAAATCTTTAAACATTGCCATTTTTGTTTTTAAAAGTGGGTCTTTGTCATCAAAAATATAAAAACTTGTCTCACCATCATAGGCATTTATTACAGCCTTTACAGAATTTCTTATATAATTTAATCCACTGTAACTTTCAGAATAAGGATATTTATTAGTTGCAAAATAACCATCTGCAATCCAATAAAAACCGTCTTTAGTCGAAACTAAATATGGATCAGGATCATAAATGACATAAGGGGTAATTTTTTTCAATATATCCCCTACCCTTCTATTAAACAAAATTCTACTTTCGGGCAAGATCTCACTACTAAGCAAAATCTTAAAATCTCCAAAATAGAATGAAAAAACTATTCTACTCCAAAGAGAATTTATCTCTGCCCCTGCTTTTCCCTCATAAGTACAGTAAATATTTTCATCTCCTGAAGGATAGTCAAATTCTCTTTCTTTCGATTTTACAATACAGTAAGAATCTGTCAATTCACCATAATAAATGGCTGGATTTGGAGGCTGAGGAATATCCTTTTTCTCATATACAGGAGGAATGTCTTTTACATAAAAATCAGGTAAACCATCTGAAGAAGCACTATTTACTGGACCAAAACAACAACCATATCCATGTGTATATGTAAATGTTTCATTTATCCACTTTCTATCAGGGATTCTATCTTTTGACAACTCTCTCGGAGAAAGCATTATCTGTTTATATACGCCATCAATGAAATATCTGTCAAAATCAACATCAAAAAATTTGTAATATGTTCTTATTTCCTGTAATTCGGAATATGCTTCAAGAAGAGGTTGAGGATCCCAAAGTCTTATGTTATCAGTCGTCTGTTTATTTTCTTTTATATCTGCAAAAGTCAAATTTGAATTTGCAGGAAACTCTCTTTCAACAAATTTATCTAGTTCAAAAGCTCTTCTTGTGTAATCAATATTCCTTTCTATAAATACTTTCTCCTTAGATAATTCATTTGGAGAGACAATCAATTTTTGAAGAATGCTTGGATATACACCTATTCCAGTAAATATAAGAACAATAAGAGCTAAAACATATCTAAATGTATTTTTCCAATCATCTCTTTTTAAATCCAAAAATATCAAACCAGCAAATACTATAGAAGTAATAGACAAATAATCAAAAATAGGTATTCTTCCATAAACATCTGAATAAAAAGCTCCCTGTAACATTCCAGTAGTTGTGCAGAGAAGACTAAATTTTGAAATTTGGAAAAGTAATGCTGTTACAATAAAAATTAATGCACATATTATGAGAATATGAATTTTTAATGGTCTTGTTACATTAAAATTTTTAGGAGGCGACTTGATATCTCTTCCAAAAATATAAAAATAGATACACATAAAAAAAGCAATAGCTAAAAGAATAAAAATTTTATTTAATAAAGTTCCAAAAAATGGAAGAGAAAAAACATAAAATGAAACATCAAATCCAAAAAGTGGGTCTTTTACATTAAATGGCTGTTTATATAAAAAATCAGCAAATACTCCATAAGAATAAATTCCGTCAAAAAAGAAGAAAACAGATATACAAACAGATATTATGAATAACAAACTAAGAGCAACAGAATTTCCTGCAGAAGGTAAATGAATAACACCATCAGCAGATATTTTCTGTGGAAGATGAACTTTTAATTTGTTCATGAAAAAATAATTCAATCCAAGTATAAGGACTGACAATAAAAGCAAAAAAAGTCCTGACAACAATTTGGCATTAAAGACAAACCAAAAGACAGAACTTTTTCCAACTGAATCAAACCATTTTAAGTTGGCACAAAAATTGATTATATCTCCCCAAAATATAAATAACAAAATAAAGAGTATAGTTGTTATTACAACAATAGGGGATATTTTAGTTTTAATTGGATTATTTTTTATATTTTCGGATATTGTTTCAATAGAAGACAAAATAACCTCCAAATTTTATATATAAAAAAAGCAGAACCAAAATTGATTCTGCTTTAAATATTATGGGCAGTGATGGATTCGAACCACCGTAACGCAATGCGTGTCAGATTTACAGTCTGATGCCATTAGCCACTCGGCCAACTACCCAACTCACTTCAATAAAAAACTTAATAATCACAGTTATTAAATCGATTCAAGAATCATTTATCGAAGTGATTTATATTATAGTAACAAAAAGTATATTTGTCAAGAGTTTTTTAAATTTTTTTTAATTTTTTTTTATAATTTTATCAATTCATATTCTCTTGTACCGAGACCAATTTTTTCTGCATGCTCCAAACAAGTTGCCCACTCAGAATTTGGATTGGAATTTGTAAATGGATCTTCGTGATCGACAAAATCTTTTCTTGCCATATTTTTGCTGAGTTGACTATTTGGAAGAGGTGTTGCTTTCATACATGCATCTACACATGCTTGGTCTATTGCAAGTGGATCAAATGAGGCAAACATTCCAAGATTTGGAAGAATAGGGAGATCGTTTTCACAATGGCAATCACAATTTGGAGAGACATCAACAATCAATGAAATGTGGAAATTAGGACGACCATAAACAATGGCTTTTGTATATTCTGCCATTCTGCAATTCAAAAGTTTATTTGCATGGAAATTGTCAAAAATTATTGCATCAAAATTACATGCCCCTAAACAACGACCACAACCGACACAATTTTCCTGATTTACATGCATTTTCTTTTTCTCTGAATCAAATTCAAGACCATGGTTGGCACATTCTTTAAAACATCTCTTACAACCTCTGCAAAGTGATTCATCAACATGTGGCTTACCGCTTATATGTTGTTCAATCTTTCCAGCACGAGAACCGCCACCCATTCCTAAATTTTTTATGGCTCCGCCAAATCCAGCCATTTCATGACCTTTAAAATGTGTCAAACTAATTATTACATCTGCATCCATTATAGCTTGACCAATTTTGGCTTCTTTTACATATTCGCCACCTTCTACTGGGACATGAACCTCATCAAGACCTTTTAAACCATCTGCAATCAAAATAGGACAACCAACAGTCAATGGTGTAAAACCATTTGCCCATGCACAGCGAAGATGTTCAATAGCATTTTTTCTGCTACCTGGATACATCGTATTACAATCTGTCAAAAATGGTTCTCCACCCAATTCTTTTACAACATCAACAACGGCTCTTACATAATTAGGTCTTAGATAACTCACATTTCCAAGCTCGCCAAAGTGCATTTTTATTGCAACAAACTTGCCTGCCATGTCGATCTGTCCAATACCTGCTTTTTTTATAAGCCTTTTTAGCTTGTCTGGCAAGCCCTCACCAAATGCTATTGTGTGAAAATCTGCAAAATAAACTTTTGCTTTCTCCATCGCCCCGTCCCTCCTGTCATAGTTTTATAATAAATCGGTAATCAAAAAATACCCCACACACTCTATTTTTTCTTAGGCACTTTTTTCTTAGCAACAAAACTTCCATTATTTTTCAATTTAGAACCAATAACCCTATTTTCATCATTAAGTATTTTTATCTCTTTATCTCATCATTTTTAACAGAAAGTTCTCGTTCTAAATTACTTATCTCATTCTTACAATCTCTCAATTTAGAATCAATAGCCCTATAATCAACCTTAAGTTTATTTAACTCATCAATCGCCTTATAACAATCACGATTTAAATGATCATTTTTAGTATATAATATTTTATTATCTGAATTGAGGTTCAAATTTTTATCTTTTAATTCAGCAATTTCCCTATTTAAATTCTCTATTTTTATAATATCCTTATTATGTTCCTCTTCCAATTTTTTCTTTTCTTCATCAACCAAAACTTGAACAAAATTAGCCATATCAATTTCAAACTGCTTTTTGACAATATCAACAATAGTTTCAATAGAAGCCGTATCAATATTATGACTAGTTTCATTATCTAATGATTCATCTTCAGGTAAATCAAAATCAGATTTCTTTGCAGATTTCAAATCTTCAATTTCAGAATAAGCCTTATTAAGCTCACTGT
>CADASF010000055.1 GCA_902790465.1 uncultured bacterium
TTTCCAGTATTGTCTCCACTGTTTCCAGTGTTATCTCCATTGTTTCCAGTGTTGTCTCCGCTGTTTCCAGTATTGTCTCCACTGTTTCCAGTATTGTCTTCGCTGTTTCCAGTGTTATTTACATTGTTGCTTCCTGTGTTATTGCTTGTGTTGTCGCTTGTATTTGTTGGTGAAAAATAGGCAAATCCTCCGCCTCCTGTGGAACCGCCACCGCCTCCACCGCCACATGCAGTGAGTACGATTCCTAAAAATAGCAAACAAAGAAACATACAAGTAAATTTGAATATTTTTTTCATTTTTTTTTACCCCTTTGTATTGAAAAAATAAAAATTATATATTATGGCTATTTATATTATACTCATCAGCTATGACAGGAAGTGTCATTTTTTTAAAAAATTAAAAAAAATTAAAAAAAATAGGAATGAATCTTATTAAGATTCATTCCTATGTAAAAAAATGCCAAATATATATATTTTTTTTTACATTATTTTTATATATTTTTTCAAAAAATAAAATTTATTGCATTATATATTTTATCAATGATTTTTTCACAACTTTTCACATCTGTATAATATGATATAGGAAGTTCATGCCTCTTTTGGGCTAATGTTTCTGTTTTTGTTGTTTTATTCTTTTTCTGTCTTTTTCAAATGTTCTAAAAACTCAGGAGTTTTTGACCAATATTTGATTCCCCAGTTCTCAAAATTCCACTCTTCCATATAGTTATTACATTCATAATCAACATAATAGAGGAGATCGTCTTGGACGACAAAATTAGTTGGAAAATAATCTATGTTGATACCATTATTTTTAGCTTGTTTTGCCATTTTTCTGACTTGTGGTAAATACTTTTCTACTGAAACATCTTTTTTGATCAAATCAAAAATAGTTTCTCCTTCTATGTATTCTTTTAAAATACTTTCTCGTTCAAAATCAATGTCAAGCATTTTTGGAACACGAATTTGGGCATTTACCAATCTATTATAGTCATTGTATTCTGCTTCTATTTTATTTCCAAATGAATAATAATCACAAGGTTCGTGGTGAATTTGTTTCAAAACATAATATTTGCCATCATCAGGTTTTTCAACTAAAAAACTACAGCCACTTTTTCCTTTCCCCAAAAGTCCAATTATATCAAAATAAACATTGTTTACTTCAAGAGCAGACATTTTCGTTATTCCCTTTTTCCGAGCCGTGCTTTTTCCAATTCTTCTATATCCTCTTTTTCTCCGATCATTGGCTTACCATTGTAGAATTTTGTCCCTTCAATAATTATCTGTGAATATTTTTTCATCTCATATTTGATACCTCTGATTCCAAAAATCAAAACAGGTTCATCTCCTACAGAGGTATATCTTTTGTATATTTTCTGATCGATTGGGTCTTTGTATCTTTCACAAAGAAGGATACTGTTTGCACTCAATCCTACAACAACACCATTTACCTGTCTTAGTGAGAAAAATGAAAGTGTGTCTTTGTCTGCGTCTCTTATGTAATTGTAATCTTCTGCGTGTGGAGTTACCCACAGTCCAGATGTCAACCCCATTCCCATATCACTTGCTCTCAAATATCCACCTGGTGTGAATCTATCCAAATTCAAGAAAAATCTGTCTTGTTGACAGAGTGTCCCTGCACTTATTCCATAAGTATTTGTTCCGTTTTGTAGTGCTTCCTTAAAATATTCGGCAAGTTGGTAAAATCTCAATCTGTTTACTAAAACATAAACTCTTCCACCATAGAAAAATACTGTTGCACTTGATAAAATTCTCTTTTTGAGATCTTCCCTTTGTTCATTATACAGACTGCAGGAAGCTATTTTGCTGTGTTCAAGAAAATAATTTTCAATAAATTTGCAGGTGTCAAACATTTCTGCATCTTTAAAAATTATATGGTCTATTATAGCTATAAGCTCTTTGCAGGAGTCAAGGTCTTTTTGATTTTTACAGAGATTGTCAATTTCTCTCAAAATGTCTTCACCTTTTATGAAATCATAATTTTCAGTGAAGAAATTTTTATCTTCCTTGTATTTTTCAATGTTGTAAAATTCAAACATATTTAGATTGGGATATTTATCACTTAATCCCTTTGTTATTTCGTGTGCCATTTCCATATAACGGCTATTTTTGATGAAATAATCTTGTTTGAATGCTTTTATTTGGTCTTGTTTTTCTGTATATTTTCTGTAAAGCCAAGGTTCTTTTTCTTTGAAAGTATTAAACATCGTCCACACAGAAAGATTTTGTATATTTTGTGGCATTCCGTTATTCCAACCTGCGTCAATGCCGATTTTTTCAAAACTTTCTATTAAGTGCCTGTCGTGATGTTCTTCGCCTTTTTGGAAGGCAGCTGTTACCAAAAGAACTTTTTTACTCTTGTTTAGTTCTTCCTTAAAAGTTTGTGGATTTTGTATCTGTTCCTTGCACATATTTACAAGGTCTTCTTCTTTTCTTACATTTCCGTTTAAGAAAATCCAACCATATGCTTTGTCTTCGAATGTAGAAGAAAATCTTCTTTCTTTTTGTTCTTCCATTGTTTTTTTCCCTTATTTATTTTTTAGTTTCAAAAAATCTCCAAGCATTTTCTACTGTTTGAGAACAATCACATAAATTTTCTGCTTCAGATTTTGAATATAGCATTAAAAATTCGATATTGCCAGAAGGTCCTTTTATTGGAGACCAAGTGCATTTTACAGGATATAAACCTGCATTTTTTCCATAAATAACAGCATTTTCAAGGACAGAAATGTGAATTTTTTTATCCTTAACTACGCCTTTTACTGTCTTACCTTTTCCTGCTTCAAATTGTGGTTTTACAAGTGAAACAATAATTCCATTTTCTTTTAAAAGATTGGAAAGTGGAGGAAGTGCAAGATTTATGGAAATAAAAGAAATATCTATAGTTATTAAATCAACTTGTTCTGGTATTGTAGAAGAATCTATATATCTTATATTAAAATCTTCAATTACAATAACTTTGTTATTTTGTCTTAAACTCCAATCAAGTTGACCTTTGCCAACATCGACAGCATAAACTTTTTCAGCTCCTCTCTGCAGAAGACAATCTGTAAATCCACCAGTAGAAGCCCCTGCATCAATACAAATATAATTATTTGGTGTTATTTTAAATTCATCGAGAGCGTGGGCAAGTTTTATGCCTCCTCTGCTCACAAACTGTTTTTTAGGAATTTCAGCTGTTATTTGATCGTCTGGTTTTACATAATATCCCGGTTTTCTCTCTTCTTTTCCGTTTACTTTTATAAAACCTTGTATTATATAATTTTGAGCAAGCTGTCTGCTGTCGAGTTCGAATGTTTCGTGAATATATATGTCAAGTCTTTTTTTTGCCATTGTTCTCCTCTTTAAATTTCAAATTTTTATATTTTCGACAATTTCGCTATTTTGCCTTTATTTTATAAAAACAAATAATTTTTTGTTAAATTTTTGTTTAGGAAAATTGATACAAAAAGGAAAAATTAATATAGTACATAATAACTATAAAAATAAAAATAAGCAAAATTAGCTCCTTCATAAATGAAAGAGGTTAAAAATTAGGAGAATTAAATGAGAAACAAAAATTTTTTACTTCTCTTTTTGTGTATTTTGTTTTTTGCTATATTTACTTCAGCATGTGGAGGTGGTAAATCAACACCACCGAGCTATCCATTTATTCCCACACCAAATCCTACTCCAACCCCAACTCCATCACCTGAAAAATATCCACTTGAACTTTCACAAACAGAATTTACAATAAATGTTGGTGAAACAGACAATATTACTGTTACACTAAATGGCGAAGACATAACACAAACGGCTACTTATACTGTTGATGAAGAAGCAATCGTCAGCGTTGAACAAGGGCTAATAACTGGAATTTCTTCAGGATTTACAACTGTTACTGTACATGCTGAAAATGCAGAAGAAGATAAAATATTCACTGTAAATGTAATTGATCCAAATTTGCCAACTCTTGAAGTTACCCCATCAGAAGTTACTCTCGGATTAACTGATGAAACTACAGTAATAGTTACACTTGAAGGTAAAGATGTTACAAAAGAAGTTACCTACAAATCTAATGATGAATCTATAGCAACAGCAGAAAAAGGAAAAGTTACTGCGGGAATTGTAGAAGGCACTGCTAAAATTGCGGTTTCTCTTACAGGTGCAAACAGTGCCATTTTTACTGTAAATGTTATTAACGATGCAGATGAGGTAGCATTGAATGACATTGTGTTAGGTCAACTTGGCTATAAAAAAGTTTTTCAAGGTTATGACCCCGTTACCGGTTGGTATCATTATGATATTTATAAAGATGGTAACATTGTAACAAATATTGACATACCCGCCGTTTACACTTATGACGTTAAAAATGGTAAAAGAAGCAAAAAATATAAAATAACGTCTATCCAAGGAAACTGTTTTTATGAATGCACTTCATTGGAAAGCGTCACTATCCCCGAGACTGTTACAATTATTGGAGAACATTCATTTGAGAGGTGTTCTTCATTAACAAATATAACAATTTCCAATAGTGTTACAGATATTGAAGAATATGCTTTTGCCGAATGCTATTCATTAAAAAGTATAACAATACCTGACAGTGTTGTAAATATTGGAATATATGTTTTTCAAAAGTGTATAGCATTAGAAAGTATAACAATTCCTGACAGTGTTATAAGTATTGGAAAATATGCTTTTCAAGAGTGTACAGCATTAAAAAGTATAAATATTGGAAATGGTCTTAAGGGTATTGAAGCTTGTACTTTTGAAGAAGCCAGTTCATTAGAAAGTATAACAATCCCTGATAATATTGAATATATTGATTATAAGGCATTCAATCTTTGTACTGCACTAAAAAGCATATATATTGGTAAGGGTGTTAGAATCATAGGACCCAACAATTTTAGTCAATGCCCATTAAATACATTGACAGTGGACAAGGACAACGATTTTTTATGGATATTTCCATGCACCTTTAGTGGATGTAATCAATTGACCGAAATCACTAAAAACGGATCAACAATACCTATTCCTACAGACAGTGGAATAGTTACTAAAAACAATATAACTTTTGTAGACTCAAAATTAGATAATTTAACCGATTCTGTTATTCAAAAAATTGAAATTCCTGAGCAGATTACACTAATTCCAAGTTATGCTTTTTATGGAAACAAAAAATTAAAAGAGGCAACTCTTAACAAAGGCATTAAAATAATTAAAGAGACTGCTTTTCAAGGGTGTACAGCATTAAAAAGCATAACAATTCCTGAAGGTGTTACATCTATTGAATCTCAGGCTTTTAAAGGTTGTACAGCATTAGAAGAAATGACCATACCCAACAGTGCCACATATATGGGAGATTATGTTTTTAAAAATTGTACATCATTAGAAGAAATGACAATATCCGACAGTGTTACGCACATTGGAAAAGAGGCTTTTTGTGATTGTACGGCATTAAAAAATATAACACTGTCCAAAAACCTGACCATTATTGAATCTTTCACTTTCGCTGGTTGTGAAAACTTAAACAATGTTACAATCCCTGAAGGTGTAACAGTCATTGCAAACTCTGCTTTTGGAAAGTCTTCTAATAATAAGGTTTGTTATTCATTGACAACGATGACTATTTCTGACAATGTCTTACTTATATGTCCTTTGGCTTTTGAAGGCAGTTCATTGGGAAGTCTCAAAACTAAAACAGGATCGATAGATATTGATGTCAGTGGATTTGCTCAAAGAGGCAATGTAACTTTTGTAGATGCAAAAAGTAAATCAGATATTACAGAAATTATAATTCCAGAGGGAGTTACAATAATTCCCACAGAGGCTTTTAAAAATTATGGAACATTAGAAGAAGTTACAATACCAGACACTGTTACAACTATCGAATTTGATGCTTTTTATTCTTGTAATAATAGTAATTTAAGCATTAAAGTTCCAAGCACAGTTACAACTATTGAATCGTATGCTTTTAATAATGTAAATAATATTAAAATAACAGAAGAACAAAAATCATTATTACACTATCCTTGGGGCGCATGGCATGTAAACGGTGAAGAACCGTAAAAACGAGGTAAAAAAGTCTTGCAGTTCAAAATGAACAGCAAGACTTTTTTGGTTCTTGAAAATTGTCAGAAATAGACAAAAAATAATTATCACAATGAGTTAAATAGAATTTGACTATAAAAAATATTGTGTTATATTTATATAATACAATAAAAAAATAAGGAGACTATATGAGTAAAAAACATTTTGCCTTTTTGGCTATCTGTCTTTTTATCATTGCTATATTTACCACTGCCTGTGGAGGTGGAAAAGCCACACCACCAAGCTATCCATTTATTCCTGTTCCTACTCCAACACCATCACCTACACCCGCAAAATATCCACTTGAACTTTCACAAACAGAATTTACATTAAATGTTGGTGAAACAGACAATATTACTGTTACACTAAATGGCGAAGACATCACAGAAACTGCTACCTACACTGTTGACCAAGAAGCAATAGCCAGTGTTGAACAAGGGCTTATAACTGGACTTTCTGCAGGATTTGCAACTGTTACTGTACATGCTGAAAATGCAGAAGAAGACAAAACATTCACAGTAAATGTAATCGATCCAAGTTTGCCAACTCTCGAAGTTACGCCATCAGAAGTTAATCTCGGATTAATTGATGAAACTACAGTAATAGTTACATTTGAAGGTAAAGATGTTACAAAAGAAGTTACCTACAAATCTAATGAAGAATCGATTGCAACTGCAGAAAAAGGAGTTGTCAAGTCAAAATATACTGAAGGAACTGCTAAAATTGCGGTTTCTCTTACAGGTGCAAACAGCGGATTTTTAACAGTAAATGTTACAGATGATTCAGAAAAAGTTGAATTAAATAACGATGTGCTCAGACAACTTGGTTATGAAAAAGTTAAAAATTCAGAAGATAATCAAGGCAGCAACTACTATCATTATGATATTTATAAAGACGGCGATATTGTAACAAATATTGAAATACCTGCTATTTATAATTATGAAGGCAAAAAATACAAAATAACATCCATTGGATATTATGCTTTTTATAAGTGTACTGCCTTAACAAACATTACTATACCTGAAAGTGTTACAATTATTAGAGAACATGCTTTTGAAGAATGTAAAGCATGTGAAACAATTAATATACCTGACAATGTTACGTATATCGGTTCAAATGCTTTCAACGATTGCAAAGAATTAACAAGCATTAATATTCCTTATGGGGTTACAACTATTGGAGAACATACTTTTTATAATTGTTCTTCATTAACAAGTATTACTTTACCTAACAGTGTTACCACTATTGGACAATATGTCTTTTATAATTGCAATTCATTAGAAAGTATTACTTTATCTAACAGTGTTACTACTATTGGACAATATGCTTTTAAAAATTGTTCAAAGTTGACAGGTATTACTATACCTAACAGTGTTACAGCTATTGGAAGTCATCTTTTTGACGCTTGCGAGTTATTAGAAAATGTTACCCTATCCAGTAATCTCACATATATCCCGGGGTACACTTTTCGAAATTGCAATAACTTAAATACTGTTACCATATCTGATGAAACTGTTTTATGCGTATTCCCTATGGCCTTTATAGATTGCCAGTTAACAAAATTAACCACTACCTCCGGAGGAACAATAAGCTTTCCAACAACAAAAGATTATTCTACGGAAGGCAATGTAACTTTTATATACGCAAAAAAAGCCAGCGAAGAAATTATCGAAAATACAATTGAAATTCCAAATAAAGTAACAAGAATTCCTGAATATGCTTTTAAAAACGCTGCAAGCCTAACAAAAATTATTATCCCAAAAAGTGTAACTATTATAGAAAACGCCGCTTTTTATGGGTGTAAATCATTAGGGGCTAATTCAATACCAAAAACTATTACCATACCAGACAGCGTTACATCTATTGGATCGATAACTTTTTATGGTTGTAAGTCATTAGAAAGCATTACCATACCGAATAGTGTTACATCCATTGGAAAAGAAATTTTCAAAAATTGTGATGAATTAAAAACTGTAAAAATTGGAAATGGTGTTACAAAAATTCCTGAATACGCTTTCGAAGGTTGCGTAATTTTAGAAAGTGTTACAATACCTAAAAACACTATTAAAACTATTGGAACAAAGGCTTTTCTGAATTGTAAAAAATTAGAAAGTATAAACTTGGGAAATGCTCTTACAACTATTGGAAACGGTGCTTTTCAGGATTGCAAACTATTAAACAGCGTTATCATACCTGACACTGTTTTATGTATATTTCCAAGTGCTTTTTATGATTCTACTAGTAACGATCAGTCTGCATTATCACACCTCACAACTCAAACAGGTAGAACTATAGAGTTTCCGACACAGGATTATTCCACGGTAGAGAATGTAACTTTTATATATGCAAGAAAAGAATTAGGCGAAGAAGAGATAGCAATTGACATTCCAAATGGAGTTACAGAAATTCCTTTAGAAGCCTTCAAAAAGAAAAATTTGACAGGCATTACTATCCCAATCAGTGTTACAAGCATTGGAGACAATGCTTTTGATAGCTGTCCTTTAACAACAATTGCTCTTCCTGAAAGTCTTACAACTATTGAAAAAATGGCCTTTTTTAATTGTAAAATAAGTGATATTACTATTCCAAATAGTGTTACTTCTATTGGAGATCAAACCTTTGATTATTCCAATGATAATATCATAAATATCATATTTGATTCGGAAAAAATGAAGGCAGCAGGAGCAACTTGGGGGGCTAAAAAAGTAAACGGAGTAACACTGTAAAAACGAGATAAAAAATGGGCTGTGTTTTATGCAGTCCATTTTTTTTGTAATCTAAAACAAAAAAATGACAATGAAAAATAAAGAAACAAAATATAAACAATTTGACTATAAAAAAATATTGTGTTATATTTATATAATGTAATAAGAAAAAAAAATTAGAGTATGTGCAGAAATTTCTGTAAATAAAAAAAATGTCACACACTCAAAAATTCAGGATAATTAAATGATTAACAAAAAATTTTTACTTTTCTTTTTATGTATTTTAGTTCTTGGCATATTTACTACTGCCTGTGGTGGCGGTGGTAAATCCACACCACCAAACTATCCATTTATTCCCACACCAAATCCCACCCCAAATCCTACACCAACACCTGAAAAATATACACTCGAACTTTCACAAACACAATAGAAAATAACTACTGAGTGTAATAAATTTCGTTCACTATCTTATACCGCAAAAACTTTCCAAACTTGCCTAAATAGTAGAATCTGCAAAAATTGATTTCCGTGATAACATAGGGGGAGTTGACATTATGAAAAAATATTTCTTCTTTTTGCTTGCTTTTATATTGCTTTTTCCTGCTTTGGTCTATGCCAAAGATGAAGATTTTTATTTTGATGTGCTCACAGATACACATCTAATAAGAGAAAAAGACGATTCTTTTCGTCCATATCCTTCTACAGAAAAAATCGTTGATTATATTATAAAAGATAGACCTGATTTTGTAATACATGTTGGTGATATGATCCACGTATCTTATGGAAAAAAAGATTCAGATGAGGCAATATATGACATGTGGAAAAAATTTGATAATTCGGTATATTTGCCTTTCAAAAAAGCCAATATTGACATGTTTGTAACAAAGGGAAATCACGATGTATTGTGGGGAGCAGGACCAATTTATAAGAAAATTTGGGCTGATCGTAAATTTACAAAGGATATAAAAGGCAGTCCTTTGAATTATTACACTTTTGAACATAAACATTGCTTTTTTATTGTGATGGATGGAAGTGGTGTTTGGGTATCTGATAAGCAGAGAGCTTGGTTAAAAGAACAGATAAAAAAAGGTGCTAAATATCGTGCTGTTTTTGTAATTTCACATTTGGGAATAAATGGAAGTAAAAGACATCCTGATGACCATATGGACAAAGTAGCTATTGATATTTTATCTTCTGCTCCATATAAAATAACTCTTATCTCTGGACATCATCATAAATACGATGTTTGCAATCACACAAAAAAACTGAAAAATATAGTTGTTGGTACTGCTGGTAGTGATGTGAATGCAATGTGGGTAAAATTTCATGTAAAAGGCAAAAATGTTGAATTTGAGCCAAAGTGGCTAAGTGAAATGCAACAAGAGTGAATTTTATGGATAGGAAAAAAAATATTATGAAATTTGACAAAAAAATTTATATATTTACATCTCTTCTTTTAATCTGTGAAATTTTCTTTTTCCGCAATGTCTTATTTAATGATTCTTTGTTTGGCGATTTTGGAGATGCTCGCCTTACTATGCTTATAACGGAACATTGGCATCGTTTTTTACAAGGATTGGAAAAGATAAATGATTTGGGAATATTTTATCCAGCAGAAAATACATTGGCATATTCAGATATGTTTCTTGGATATGGCATAATTCATTCATTTTTCCGTTTTTGTGGATTTGATATGTTCCTATCCTATAAAATAACTTTGATTTTAATTCACCTTTTAGGAGTATTTAGCCTATTTTATTTTTTGAGTAAAGTATTAAAAATTGATTATTTTTGGTCATTTTTTGGAACATCTGCATTTTCTTTTTCTTGTACTTGTGCAAATCAATTTTTTCATCCTCAATTAAATGCAGTCAATTTTTTACCTCTGTTTTTGATATTTTTTGTAAGGTCTATCCAAAATGTAGATAATCGCTTGAAAAAGAATATTTATATGTATTTGTCAATTTTTGTTGTGATACTTACATTATATACATCTTGGTATATTTTCTTTTTCTCAGCATTATTTATATTTATATTGTTCTTGATAAGTCTTATTTTGTTCACACTTAATAAAATAGATATAAAAGATACAATTAAAAAATTTGGTGTCGATATTGTTGGATATTTTATTTTTATGATTTTGTCTATGATTCCATTTTTGATGGCTGAACTTCCTGCATTGAAAATGGCTGGTGACAGAAATTATTCGCACTTATTACAACTTTTGGGAAACTTTTTTAGTTATATCTGTACAAGAAATTCAATTTTTGATTTTGCTTTAAACCCTTTATTTAAAAATTGTCATATGATATTTATTCAAATGGGTTTCTCTTTTGTTTTGTTAATACTTTTTTTCTTGTTTTTTGTCTTGATGTTTTTGAAAAAGAAAGAAAAAGAATTTTCTATTGTTTTTAATAAAAGTATTTTTATAACTTTGATTATTTGTCTGTTACTTCCTGTAAAGATACCTTTTACAGATTTTTCACTTTGGTATTTTGTATATAAATTTTTTATAGGTGGAACATCTGTAAGAATGCCAACTCGTTTTTTATTTCTTCTTTCACTCCCTATTTCTATAATTTGTGCTGTTACTGGAAATTTATTTTTAAATATTAAAAATTTGGGTGAGAAAAAATATATAATTGTTTTGTCAATTATTTGTTGTTTGCTCTTTATTTCAAATATAAATACAGTTGGGGTTAGTTCACAATATACAAGGGAACAAGAACTTGTATTTTTAAATTCTATTCCTTCACCGCCAAAAGATTGTAAGATTTTTTATTTGATAAATCCCTATGTTAATCAGTTGGGCAAAAATAGAAAAATCCTTAATAGTATAATTTATAGGGTTGCTGGACATGAAATGGCATTGAAATTTAATTTAAAAACGATAAATGGATATTCTGGATTAGTTCCTAAATATTATGGTATTATAGAAGAAGTATCTTATTCTATGGAAAATTTGTATTCGAAAGATTATAAAAGATGTGTTTTAGAGTGGATAGACAGATATAATTTAGAAGATGTATATGCTTATGATATAAAGAATCAAAAATGGGAAAAAGTTAAAAAATAAAATTTGACATATTTCTTACTTTTATATATAATATATTGCAATATTTTTATATTATTGAGGTTCTAATGGAAGGTAAAACAGTTATTACAGTAGCAGGAATGGGATATGTTGGTTTAAGTATTGCCATTTTGCTTTCACAAAAAAATAAAGTTTATGCTCTTGACATTGTAAAAGAAAAGTTGGAGCTTATCAAAAATAAAAAATCTCCTATAGTTGACAAAGAAATAGAAGAATATCTTGCAACAAAAGACTTGGATTTGATTACTTGTGATAATCCTGAAGAAGCCTATAAAAAAGCTGATTATGTTGTTGTTGCAACTCCTACAAATTACGATCCTGATAAGAATTTTTTTGATACTTCAGCTGTTGAGGCGGTTATCAAAGTTGTTACAAAAGTAAATCCAAATGCTATTATTGTTATAAAATCAACAATTCCAGTTGGATATACTGAACACATAAGAAAAGTTTTTGGTTCAAATAATATAATTTTCTGCCCTGAATTTTTGAGAGAGGGAAGAGCTTTATACGATAATTTATATCCAAGCAGAATCATTGTTGGAACAGATTTAAATGATAAAGTTTTGAGAGATAAATCAGAAAAATTTGGAAAATTGATTGCTGGTGGAGCTGTAAAAGAAAATATTGACACTCTTGTTATGGGATTTACAGAGGCAGAAGCTGTAAAACTTTTTGCAAATACATATTTGGCAATGAGAGTAAGTTATTTTAATGAGCTTGATACTTATGCAGAGTTGAAACATCTCGACACAAAGTCAATTATTGACGGAATCTGTTTGGATCCTCGTATCGGCACACATTACAATAATCCTTCATTTGGTTATGGTGGTTATTGCCTTCCAAAAGATACAAAACAACTTTTGGCAAATTATTCAGATGTTCCAGAAAATATGATAAAAGCCATTGTTGATTCAAATGATACAAGAAAAGATTTTATTGCAGACAGAGTTTTCAATAAAGCTAAAAAAGATGACAAAAAAGAAGTCGTTATTGGTGTCTATAGACTTATTATGAAGGCAAACTCAGACAATTTTAGACAGAGTTCTGTTCAGGGAATTATGCAACGACTCAAAGACAAAGGGGCTACGATTATTGTCTATGAGCCAACACTTGAAGATAATACTATGTTTGCAGATAATAAAGTTGTAAATGACATCGAAAAATTCAAAACAATGAGTGATGTCATAATCGCAAATCGTTCAAATGCTGAATTAGAAGATGTAAAAGAGAAAGTCTATACAAGAGATCTTTTCTCAAGAGATTAAAACAACGAGTTAAAAATATATTCAATTAAAATAAAAGAGCTTTTAGAATGCACTAACAATGTATTCAAAAGCTCTTTTGTTGAATTTGCCAAGGAAATTAAATTGATGATTGATAAATCAAATAAAAAATATTACATATTTATATTTATCTTATTACTTTGTGAAATTTTCTTTTTCCGTAATATTTTATTCAATGATAGCTTGATTGGAGATAGGGGAGATGGTCGCTTGACAATGCTTATAACAGAGCATTGGTATCGTTTTTGTTGTGGTTTTGAAAAGATAAATGATTTAAGTATTTTTTATCCAGCAGAAAATACATTGGCATATTCAGATATGTTTTTAGGATATGGCATTATTCATTCTATTTTCCGTTTTTGTGGATTGGATATCTTCTTATCCTATAAAATAACTTTGATTTTAATTCATCTTTTAGGAGTATTTAGCCTATTTTATTTTTTGAGTAAAGTATTAAAAATTGATTATTTTTGGTCATTTTTTGGAACTTCTGCATTTTCTTTTTCTTGCACTTATGCAAATCATTTTGGACATACTCAGTTAAATGCTATTAGTTTTATCCCATTGTTTCTCATATTTTTTGTAAGGGCTATTCAAAATATAGATAATCGTTTGAAAAAAAATATTTATATGTATTCGGCAATTTTTGTAGTGATACTTATATTATATACGGCTTGGTATATTTTCTTTTTTTCTGCGTTATTTTTATTTATCTTATTGATAATTTGTTTATTTTTTTATAAGAAAAATGATGTAAAAAGTTTTTTTATAAAATTTAGATATGATATTTTAGGCTATATTATTATTACAATTTTATTAGTTACTCCATTTTTGATTTTAGAACTTCCTATTATGAAAATAGCGGAAAATAGAGAGTATGATTTAATAAAATTTCTTATAGGTAATATGTATAGTTATTTTTATGTTCCAAATTCTATTTATTCAATCATTTTTTTGCCCTTATCTAAATATTTCCCAAGTAGTGAAATGCAAACAGGTTTTTCACTTGTTCTATTTTTTATTTTTTTAATGTCTGTTATATTTTTATTTAAATATAATAAAGAAAAATTGCCTGTTATTTATAAGATTTTATCTATTTCTTTGATTATTTGTCTTTTACTGCCAATAAAATTGCCATTTACAAAATTTTCACTTTGGTATTTTGTTTATAAATTTTTTATAGGTGGGACATCAATAAGAGCTGTTGGTCGTTTTTTGTTCTATTTAAGTTTGCCAATGGCTATAATAACTTCTATTTTAGGAAATTTATTTTGGAATACAGAAAAAATCGAATATAAAAAATATATATTCTCTATGTCGATTATTTGTTTTTTGCTTTTTATTTCAAATATAAATGTTATTGGAATAAATTCAGTTTGGACTAAATCTGATGAAGTTGCTTTTCTTAATTCAATTCCTAATCCTCCTAAAAATAGTAAAATATTTTATGTTAAAAATTTTGCCAAAGATAGAAATCTTACACATTGGGTAATGGCTAATATAGATGCTCATGAAATTGCTTATAAGTATAACCTAAAAACTATAAATGGATATTCTGGAGTAAATCCTCAAGGATATAAAATAGATTTTTATGATTATGAAGGATTAATTCTTTATAATTGGATAGCTTTAAATAATTTGCAAAATGATATTTATTTTTATGATTTGCAAAATAAATTTTGGAGTAAAGTGAATTTTGCAAATTTATATTTACCTGCTTTTGATGTTTCAAATAAAATAATATCTTTATGTAATGGAGTATGGGATTTAAATCCTATAGAAAATTATAGTTGGACAGATGAAAATGTAAAGATATTTTTGAAAAATAAGAATATTTCTAAAAATGGTCTTTATTTAAAAATAGGTACTGTTTTAGATAAATATAGACAACAATTTCCAAATAAAGATTTTAATGGTTCAATTTTTGTAAATGGCGAAAAAGTAAAGGATTTACAGATTATAAATGGAATTAGTGAATATTTTGTTGATGTAAAACCTTCTAAAGATGATATATATATTGTTGAGTTAAAAACAAATTTTTATTTTGATCCTGTTTATTTAAAAGAAGGTTTTTATTCAAGAAATTTATCTCTGCAGTTATATTATGTAGGAGAAAAAAATGGAAAATAGTGATTTTGTTTTGTCAATAGTTATTCCTTGTTATAATGAAAAGGATAACATAAAAAAGATTGTTGAAAAAGTTATTGAATCACCTGTGCCTGTGAAAAATAACAATATGAAAATATTAGGGACTTTACCAACATGCTCTAATATTTTAATTTATACCTTGTTTTTTATTTTTGCTTTATAATACAAAAATTATGAAAAATTTTATGAATTATTTTAAAAAAATTAATATTAAATATATTTTTTATTCTGTATTTTTTATTCTATATTTTTATTTTATTTGTGGTCAAAGTCGTTCTTATGGAATAAATTCTGATATTGCAAATCATATGTTGCAAGCTCAAGATTTTCTTTCAGGTAATGTTTTGATGAAAGATTGGTGTTTTAGTGGAGTTACATTTTTAACTACTGATTTATTTTTTTACGAAATAGCAGAGTTATTTTGTGATGGTATTAATTGGAAATCTTATTATTTTGCAACGGCTTTAATGATATTTTTAATTTTTTTATCATATAGTTTTTTAGTATTTAAAAATAAAAAAACAGATATATTTCATATTGTTTTACTTATTTTTTTATCTTCTGTTTTTGTTCCTATTTATTTTATATATATGAGAGTTCATAGTGGAGCATTATGTTATACTTTTATAGTTTTTATATTCTTTTCTGATATTTTTCATGATAATATTGAAAATTTAGAAATTATAGATAAAAAGACAATAAGAATAAAATTTATTTTATTTATTTTATTTATTTTTTTAGGTTCTTTTGGAGATTTTTTATTTGTTATTGAATGTATATGTCCAATAGTTATATATATTCTTTTTGCTTTATTTCAAAGTATAGATAAAAATAAAATAATAGGTAATGTTAAACTTTTCTTGAGTGTTTTAACAAGCGTTTTTATAGCTTTTGTTTTAGATAAAATATATTTTATTTTAAATGGTTCTGATAAACATTCATATATTAATGAAAAACATTTTTTGGGAATAAGTAGGTTATATGATAATTTTGTAGTTTTTTTAAATAATTTATTATGTGTAACTTATAGTAATTATTGGGAGAATAATGTAACAAATTTATTAACTTATGTTAAACTTATTAATATTGTTATTTTAATTGTAGGGATAATTTTATTATTTAGTATTTTAATTAAGTATTTTTTTTCAATAGGAACTGTTGATAATATTTCTGTATTGCTATCGTTATCTGTTGTTTTTGTTGCATTTGCAAATATTTTTACTGATATGAATCAGATAAGATATTTGATTTTAATTCCTTTGGCTTTAAATGGGCTAATTATTCGTAATTTTGATGATATATTATGCTGTTTATTTAAAAATAAAAAAATATTTACTATCTTTTTTATAATATTATGTTTATTTTCTTTTATAGGAAAATTAAATACTTTGGATTGTAAAAATTTTGATAAAAAAACAGAAGAAATGAAAGAGCTTGTAATTTTTTTAAAAGAAAAAAAACTTTTTAATGGTTTTTCAAGTTTTTGGCAATCTTCAGTATTTACAGTTTTATCTGAAGGGAAAGTAAAAATAAGGCATTTAAATTGTATAGAAAATAATTTTTATCAAAGTGATTGGTTTTGTAAAGATTGTTGGTATAATGAAGATACTCATTTTATACTTTTTGATTTAGATAGAAAGGATTCTTTTGATCAAAATAAAGTAAAAAAATATTTTGGGTTACCTGATAAAATTTATGAACATAATAATTATATTGTTTATGTTTATAAATATGATATTTCTCCATTAATTATAGGTAATCACAATTATATTTCTAAAAAATGTTTATTGACAAGAGATATATTTTATTATAATAAAAATGTTGCAAAAGATGAGAAAACAAATAGATTGATATTGTCAAAAGGTGGAGTTGTTTTTGGTCCTTATATATGTTTTGGTAAGGGTAAATATAAAGTAATTATATATGGAAAAAATCTTTTATCGTCTAAATTTGATGTATATTCAAAATTTTTAGATATAAAAGAAAATGTAGATTACAGTATTTCAAATGTCAGTGACGAAAAAATAGAATTATTATTAGATTTTAAAAATATAAAGAAGAAAAATATAAAAGGTGTTGAATTTAGATTATTTAATAATAGAGATAATGTGATTGAGTTCGATCATGTTGAGGTAAATAGTTATGGAAAATAGTGATTTTGTTTTGTCAATAGTTATTCCTTGTTATAATGAAAAGGATAACATAAAAAAGATTGTTGAAAAAGTTATTGAATCACCTGTGATGATTGTTCTTCAGATGGCACACGAGATATTTTGGAAAAAGAAATAAAACCATTGGTCAGTAAGATTGTATATCAGGAAGTAAATCAAGGAAAAGGTGCTGCACTAAAAGAAGGTTTCAAGCACGCAACAGGTGATTTTGTCATAATTCAAGATGCAGATATGGAATATGATCCAAATGAATATGTTCAAGTTGTTGAGCCTCTTAATAATGGTGAATGTGATGTGTGTTATGGGTCTCGTTTTTTGAATAAAAAAGCAAAAGGCTATTTGGCAAATATTTTGGCAAATAAGTTTTTGACTTTTTTATCAAATATTTTTACTGGTTTTCATTTGACAGATATGGAAACTTGTTATAAATGTTTCAAGAGAGAAATAATACAATCTGTTGATATTGAAGAAAAGCGTTTTGGATTTGAGCCTGAAATTACTTCAAAAATAGCAAAAAAGAAAGTTAAAATAAAAGAAGTTCCAATTTCCTATTATCCTCGTACGAATGAAGAGGGCAAAAAAATTGGATTCAAAGATGGTCTTAGAGCTATTTATTGTATTTTGAAATATCGTTAAATGGTGTAGATGTTGTGATGTTTGACAAGAAAAATATAAAACAGTTTTTTTCTTATTTTTGTGTTGGTGGAGTTTCGGCTCTTGTAGAATGGACATTATTTTTTCTTATTGAATATTTTTGGAATTTACAATATTTGCTCGCAGTTTTTATATCTTTTATTTTTTCAACGACTGTCAATTATTTTTTAGGCAGAACTTTTACATTTAAATCTTCTTCTTATGAAAATAAAAAAGTAAGTGAATTTCTTTTTGTTTTTGGAGTAAGTGCTTTAGGGTTGTTTTTTAATTTTATATTGATGTATATTTTTGTTGATATTGTTGGAATGAATACAAATTTATTAAAAACTGTTGCCAAAATATGTTCAACAGGAATTGTTTTTTTATGGAATTTTTTGTCGAGAAAATTCCTTATTTATAAAGAATCTAACTAATTAATCTAATATATCTATTTTTTATTTTAATTATTTTTTCCTTTATGATATTATTGAAGGATTTTTTCTTATTTTTTAGTATTTATAAGGAATTTATCTATTTTGAAGGTGAAAAATGAGATTCGTTTTTTGTGTTTATCCAACTGAAAAAGCGAGAAATCTTGCTGAAAGGCTAAAAAATATAGCAGAAAAAGAAAATAATTCTACTATTATTTGTGAATTAAATTCAGATGACATTGACAGCTCTATTTTTAAAGATTCTAATGCTATTGTAAGTATTGGCGGAGATGGCACATTTTTAAAGGCTTCGCATTTTGCTATTGAATATGATATTCCTATTTTGGGCTTAAATGCAGGAACTTTGGGTTTTTTGACAGAGGCTGGTTTTGCCGAGAGTGAAGAAATTTTTTTAAAATTTTTAAAATCTAAATATGATATAAAGACGAGAATTGCTCTTGAATGTAATGTAAAAAGAGATGACAAAATTTGTTTTTCTGCTTTTGCATTAAATGAAGTTGTTGTTTATAGAAGTGAATTTACAAGGCTTTTGAAACTTTCATTTTTTATAGATGAGGATTATGGCGGAACATACAAGGCAGATGGTCTTATTATTTCAACTCCAACAGGTTCAACTGCTTATTCACTTTCAGCAGGTGGTCCTATTGTAAGCCCTGATGTTGAATGTATGATTTTAACTGCTATTTCTCCACATACTTTGTCTGCTCGCCCTTTGATTATTCCAACAGATAAAGTTTTGCGAATCAAAGAAAATAAAGACTCTGAATATATGGCAATTTCTCTTGATGGTCATTTGAATTACAAATTGTCAACAGGTGATGAAGTTGTTATAAAGAAGATGAAAAATAATTTAAAGACTGTTTCATTTAATAAAGATTTTTATTCAACAATTAGAGAAAAACTTAGATGGACTGAATAAACTTCAACCCCCTGTATCCCCCATTCTTGGGGGAATTATGTCGGTATCTGCCGATACCTATTGATCGGCTCACCCTCTAAATCTCCCCAATGTTTTTTCTCCTTCGTTTACGAAGGAGCTTAATTGGCAAGGGAGACTTTAATATATTTAATAAAACTTAGATGGACTGAATAAAAATATAGGCAGTTGAGAAATTTCTCAACTGCCCTTTTAATTACTTGTCTAATTATTCCCTAATGGGTGAAAATATTGTTTAATAACCAAAATCCAACATAGAAAACAGATATTCGTTAAGTATTACAAAATCATCTATATCTTCTTCTGATATATAATATTCATCATTACCTGTAATTGTTGTTATATTTTCTGTACAATTGATGTTGTCTATTTCTATTCCATTGTTAACAACAGGTAATGTATCGGGTAATGTATCGCCTAAGAATGTAGAGATTTTACCAACAAATATTGCATTAAATCTATCAGTAGGATAGGATAGAGTATTATTTGTTACAGTAATTTCTCCATTACTTGTTAAACCATCAAGCTTTATCTTTGAAAGTAAGGAGGTAGCTATAAAATTTGACATAATTCCGCCACTGAATAAGTTCATATCTTTATTTTCACTGATGAGAATATTTTCATTGTATGTACAGTCTGTTAGAGTATCTAAATTTGGATTTATGGTAACTGAACTTGTATTAATAATATTAGTTTCAAATAAAAAATATATAATACCGAATTCATTTAGACTTATATTATTTCCTAAGATACCACTGACATAAGCTTGAAAATTATTATCTGATGAATTACTTTCACAATTTGTAATAGTAATCTTGCCATTATTTGTACAGCTTGATATTGTATTGATTTGTTGAGTCTCAAGTTGATATCCTATAAAATACTGGTTATATTCATTTGTAAAGAATTCGTCTGGATTGTTCATAATCAATGAAAGAATAGATGTACTATTAGCTATTCCATTTGCATATAATTCAAAGTCAAATTTGCAGTTGTGAACAGTGATATTTCCATTATTTGTACAATTATTTAGTGTTGTATCATTTATTAATGGGGTTATTCCTGAAATAAGACACTTCTTTGATTCTATATTTTTAACAATAATTTTTGCATTATTTTCAATATTTTCAATTACAGTTTCTGTAGGTTCATTTAATATCATTCCTGACATTTGTATTGAAGTTATTAAACTTACAAGTAAAAGTTGATTATAGATTTCTTTATTTTCATCAATAAAGAATATTGAGTTTTCGCCAATTTTTAAATTTTTAATTAATTCTATTTTTGTTCTTTCTTCTTCTATTGGTTGTGGTTCTAGTATTGGTCTTGGTATTTGTGGTATTACTTGTATAGCTTGTCTTGTTCGTGTAGTTTGTCTTGTTAGTGTTCCTTGTATCGGTTGTATTGTTTGCGTTGTTTGCACTCCTATTGGTATTAGAACTGTATTAAACATTGAAACAATGCTTGTATCTGGATTTACAAACATAAGCCCGTCTATTGTGTAATTATCACCATCATAAGTACCTGTAAAAATACTTTCTCTTGAGTTATTGTTAGCGTTTCCAATAGGTTTTATTCCATGTCCGTCATTATAGAAAGGTGCTTTTTCGTTTGTTGTTTCAATTGTGATATCTTTGTCATTATCTGCACTTACTATTTTTAATCCTGTCAAATGGCTAAAATCAATGTCTGCAGTCTGTTTGAAGTGTTTATCAAGATATTTATTTATGTTAGCAAAATGTTTTGGTTGAGAGATTTGATAAGGATCCTCTGCTGTTCCTGTGCCTCCAGCAAAATCTCCATTGCTGTTTTCAAAATTAACATCAAAATTTCCATTTGTTGCTTCTACTCCATTGTAACTGGAGAAGTAATCGAGACATTCTCCATTGCTGTCATAAGTAATAATAGCCTTTATTTTTGTATTTTCTGCAGTGCCATTAACACTTATTGTAAATTTTGTTTTGTCATCTGCATTAGGTTCTGCTTTTGAAATTTCTTTATCATCAGCACTTGATTTTTTAGTTGTGCTGTCAACAGAATAGAAAATATCAGCAGAAGCGATTTTGTCTGCATTT
>CADASF010000056.1 GCA_902790465.1 uncultured bacterium
GCATTTGGTCAGTTTGGTTCAGAATCTGTTGGTGAAAGCACTCCTCCACAACCTGCGTTTGGGTTTGGTGAAGTACAAGAACAGCCTACATTTGGACAGGAGCAACCTGCATTTGGTCAGTTTGGTTCAGAATCCGTTGGTGAAAGCACTCCTCCACAACCTGCGTTTGGATTTGGTGCAGTACAAGAACAGCCTACATTTGGACAGGAGCAGTCTGCATCTGCTCAGTTTGGTTCAGAATCTGTTGGTGAAAGCACGCCTCCACAACCTGCGTTTGGGTTTGGTGAAGTACAAGAACAGCCTGCATTTGGACAGGATCAGTCTGCATTTGGACAAGAACAGCCTGCATTTGGATTTGGTGAACTACCAGAGCAACCTGCATTTGGACAGGATCAGTCTGCATTTGGACAAGAACAGCCTGCATTTGGACAGGAACAGCCTGCATTTGGACAAGAACAGCCTGCATTTGGACAGGAACAGCCTACATTCGGACAGGAACAGCCTACATTCGGACAGGAACAGCCTGCATTCGGACAGGAACAGCCTGCATTTGGACAGGAACAGCCTGTATTTGGACAGGAACAGCCTGCATTTGGACAAGAACAACCTGCATTTGGACAAGAGCAATCTGCATTTGGACAAGAGCAATCTGCATTTGGACAAGAGCAATCTGCATTTGGACAAGAGCAATCTGCATTTGGACAAGAGCAATCTGCATCTGAAAATTTGGATATATCTAAAGATTTTGGACAATTTGAAAAAGAGCGTTCAAGAGAAAAGATAGAAGTAAATCTCAATAAACCACTTGATACAAAACAAGCTGATTTTGGAAATTTGGATATAACTAAAGATTTTGGACAATTTGGAAAAGAGCGTTCAAGAGAAAAGATAGAAGTAAATCTCAATAAATCACTTGATACAGAACAGGCTGATTTTGGAAAATTGGATATAACCAAAGATTTTGGACAATTTGAAAAAGAGCGTTCAAGAGAAAAAGAAGTAAATCTCAATAAATCACTTGATACAAAACAGGCTGATTTGTTTAAAGATTTTAATCAATTCAAACTTAGTGAATCAAAAAAGAATAAACAATTTATTTCAAAAGACAATATTGTTAATAAAGATAAAAAAGATGATTTATATGGTACTTCTCTTATTGAGAAACAGAAAAAAGATAAACCACATGTATTGGAAGTAACAGATGAAGTTTTATCAGAATTGAGAGAAAAAGAGTCTTCTTTAAAGGACAATCACGATGTTTCTACTGTAGATACAGAATTAAATATGCAAAAACAAGATATGCGTAAGTCACAGCAAGATCTTCGTAAATCTATGGCAAGAAGAAAGAATAGAAAGACTAAATCAGATATACCTAAAAAACTTTCTTTGAAAGATTTGCCTGTTGAATCTAAAAATGATACTGTTGATAAAGATGCTAAACAGTTCAAGAAAACTGGTAAAAATAAAAAGTTTGAAAAATTAACTCTTGATATTCTCAATTCAAAAACTAAAGAAGAAATTAAACAAGAAGTTTTGGCAAAACAAGCTGCGGAAGAAGAAGCACGCAGACAGGCGGAAGAGGAAGCACGCAGACAGGCAGAAGAGGAAGCTCGTAAAGAGAATGAACAAAGACAGTCAAAAACTGTTGAGATGTCTGAAAAATTTGTTCCAGATACTTTAAAATATGTAGATTATGATAAAGTTGATTTGAATGATCTTATAAGACCAACTCATTCTGGAAAGTTGCCTGAATTGAGTAAATATATAACACCGACACCTTCTGGACATTTGCCAGATTTGAATGAGTTGATTAAACCCACACAATCTGGAAAATTGCCTGATTTAAGCAGTGTTATTTCTCCAACACCTTCAGGAAAACTTCCTGATCTCAATTCTCTTATTGCTAATTTGAAATCTAAGAAAAAAACAACTGAAAAAGATTTCTCAAATGAAAATGTAAAAGATTCTGTTGTTGAATCTGTTGATAAACCTGTAATTCCTGACAGTGGAAAATATAAAGGTGAAGTTTATACAGATAGAACAAGAGAAAACTATGATGATAATAGAACAAGAGAAACTCATGAGATAAGAACTAAAGAGTTGTATTCTTCAAATTCAGATGTTGATAAAAGTGATTCAAAAGAAGTTTCTAATTCAAGTAAACTTCCTGATTTAAGTAGTCTTATAAAGCCCAGTTATTCTGGAAAACTTCCTGATTTAAATGAGTTGATAAAGCCAACACAGTCTGGTCATCTCCCTGATTTAAATAGTCTCATAAGACCTACACAATCAGGAAAATTGCCTGAATTAGGTAAATATATAAATCCAACTCAATCAGGAAAATTACCTGATTTAAATAGTCTTATAAAACCAACTCAATCAGGAAAATTACCTGATTTAAATAGTCTTATAAAACCAACTCAATCAGGAAAATTGCCTGATTTGAATTCCCTTTTGAGTAATAGTAAATTATCTAATATTTCTAAAAAGAATAAGACAAATACTAATGATACTGATTCAGATGATGGTTATAAGACAAGAGAGACAAGAGAAATAGAGATAAGACCTAATACTTTAAGTTCGAGAAAATTTAAGAGTGCATTGTCTCACGATGCTGTTCCTAAATTGGAAGATTTGTTGGGAAAAGATATAGGAAGAAAGAGAAAAAATTATAAAGACAGTACAAATAGTGAACAATAAATCAGTTAATAAAACAGAAGAAGTATTTTCTTTGGGATATGTTATAAAAACTAATATCGAAAATTTTTTTACCAAGGTTGAAGAATTTGCTTTTTTCTGTTTTTGTAAAGATTGGTGGATTATTGAATTTTCGATGCTCTTTCAATATATGTTCAATTCTCCTTATAAGATAATGAAAAAAAATCATGCAAATGAAGATGATTTTGTCTATGGTGAAATTTCGGTAAGGACTATTTGTAAAATATTGAAAGATATAGAAGCAAATAGAGATGATGTTTTTATAGATTTGGGAAGTGGAAGAGGATATGCTGTCTTTGGCTCTTATCTTTCGGGGATAAAACATTCTATAGGAATTGAATTCGTAAAAGAATTTACAGATAGAGCATTAAAAACAAAATTTGCTTTAAAAACAGATAAAATAGAATTTTTAAATGAGGATTTTACAAAATCTGATTTAAATTCCGCAACTATCATTTTTATTGCAGGAACAACAATGGAGGAGACTACAATAAAAAAAATAGCTTGTAGAATATCTGAAATAGACCATTGTGTAAAAATTATTTCATTGTCAAGACAGCTTAAAGGAAAAAATATTAAAACAGTTTTTTCTAAAGAATATAGATTTTCTTGGGGAAATGCTTTGGTTTATTATCAAATAAAAGAATAGTGAATAGAACTTGACAAAATTGGAGATAACTTGTAAACTAAATAGCTAAAGTCGGAGGTTAATTTTTATGAGATATTGTGAGACATATTTAAAGAAATATTTTGATAACTTTAAGTTTTTTGATATAGATTGTACAGACAAGAGAATAAGAGAAGTTGCAATGAGAATCAAGAGATGTCTAAAATGCAAAGGTTTTGAAAAATGCAAAATGCATCCTGATTTTTGGTTTGAAGGTGAGAGAATAAGGTTTGCTGAAAATGAAAGACTTTTAGCTCTTGAAAAAGAACAGGAAGAAAAAGAGAGATTGGAAGCTGAGGCAAGAAAAGAAGCAGGCGAAGATATTGAAGAAGTAGAAGCTGAAAAAGAAACAGTAGAAGCTGTTTAACATAGTGAAAAAAAAGAGTCTGTAAATTATTTACAGGCTCTTTTTTTTATGTTCTTTTTACATATCAGATAGTGCTTTGTGAAATTTTTCTACATATCTTTTGGCTGTTGCATTTGGAATTTTATTTCCTGCTCTCGAAACTGTTCCTGGACCTTGGTTATATGCTGCAAGTGCTACATCAAGATTTTTGAATTTTTTCAACATCAATTTTATATATTTTGTTCCTGCAATTATATTTTTTTCAGGATCCCAACAATCATAAACTCCCATATCTTTTGCAGTTGAAGGTTTTAACTGCATTAATCCACAAGCTCCTGAATATGAAAGAGCATTTGGATTATATGAAGATTCAATTTGTATAATTGCTCTTATTATATATGGATTTACATCATATTCTTTTGCACATTTTTCAATTATTTGAGATATATCCAGTGGATTTGCTCTGTGGGCTATATCTCTTGCTCTATTGAGACTTCCTCTTGAAGCAAGAGATCTTCTTTTTCTATGCTCTAAATTCCAATTTTTTGAATTTTTTGGAAGTTGTTTCATATATATATTTTTAGGAATTGATATTGATTCGTTGTAGTTTAATATTCCGTTATATACACTTTCTTTTCCTAATTTAGGCATTTCTGATACAACAGAACCAGATACTGTTTCTAAATCTTCAGCAAATGCAGGGACGACAAAAATTAACAAACAGAATAGAATTGTAGTTAGGGTTTTCATTTATACTCCGATATTACAATACAAAATAAATCCATTGTCTTTAAAAACAACGAGATTATTTTATCATTTTTAGGCAAAAATGTCAAATTTTTATTTTATTGCAATTGGCTTATAAATGTGATAAAATAAATTCACTATGTTTAAAAATTGATTTTTATGATTTGTAAGATAATTGTTTATAATAAAGGAAAAAGCTATGAAATGTGAAAAATGTGGTCATGAAATTATTGAAGCAGTAGGATATTGTTTAAAATGTAAAAGAAAAGAAGATGAGAAATATGATGTTAAATTAATTGAAATTGATGATTTTTCTGTTACTAAAAATACAAAATACAATACAATAAATTTTGGGGATAATCATTTTTCTCCAAAATTTGACTATGAACATAAACCTATTGATACGGCAAAGGAATTGATTCCTTTTATGTTTTTTGGAGGAATATTTGGTTCTTGGGGCTTGGTTTATTATTTTTTATCATTATCTAAAGGTTCATCTCCATTGCCTGTATTATATTTGTCTTTAGGACTTATTTTTATGGCAGGTTTATGTTTTTTTATTCCTCTATTTTTTAATCCGAGTGTAAGAGTCAAATGTGGTATATGTAATATTAATAAAGATGGCTTAAAATTTGCATATTTTGATTATAAATTAAATAAAAAAGATGTAAATCCTAAAGACGAGGTATTGAAAGAAATAATTGACGAACCTGGGATATTTAAAGTGTCAATTTTAGTTTCAGACTTTATGGAAATTGAAATACCGATTGAAAATATACATGGGATAGAAATTAGAAAAATTAATGACTTGGAAAATGAATATTTACTTTCTGGTGATGATGTATATCGAGAAAAAAGTTATTATGCTTTTTATCTTCATTTTGTCAATCCAATTTATATTTATGATGTGAAAAAGAAAAGAAAGATAGAAAAGAAATCAATTAGGCTTATATCATATCTATTTTTAAAATCAGATATAGATAAATTAAAAATAGAATTTGAAGATGTATTGGGATTAACGAAAAAAATAGGATTCCTTTTTTAAAAGGAATGGAGATATAAAATATAGAAAGAAAATTTAAAGAAAATTATTATATTGAAAAGCGAAGGTTCCGCAACTTATGGATAATATGAATCTTGATCTTTATGAAGAGTTAAATCAGCTTGACATTGATGATTTAACTCAAGAGATGACGATAGAAGATTTGCTACATATAATGGTTGAAAAGGGTTCTTCTGATCTTCATTTAAAAGCTGGTTGTGCTCCCATGATAAGAGTTGATGGGGAGTTAGTACCTATAACTTATGAACTGCTTTCTGCTGAAGTTGTAAGGAGAATGATTGAAAGTATCTTGACTGAAGAACAGAAGGCTAAATTTGTAGTTGAAAAAGAACTCGATATGGCATATAGTGTACCAGGTTTGTCGAGATTTAGGGTAAATGTATTTATGCAGAGAAATACATGGTCAACCGCAATAAGAGTTATTCCTTCAAGACCTTTCTCAATAGATGAATTGAAACTTCCTCATATTTTGAAAGACCTTGCTATGAAGCCAAGAGGTCTTATCCTCGTTACAGGTCCAACAGGAAGTGGTAAATCAACAACTCTTGCCGCTATGGTAAATCATATAAATGAAAACAAGCGTTGTCATATTGTCTCTGTTGAAGACCCTATCGAATTTCTACACAAAGATAAAAACAGTGTTTTGAGTCAAAGAGAAGTTGGAGAAGATACAAACAGTTTCACAAATGCATTGAAGCATGTTTTGCGTCAAGACCCAGATGTTATACTCATAGGTGAGATGAGAGACCTCGAAACAGTTTCAATCGCTATAACTGCAGCAGAAACAGGACACCTTGTTTTGGCTACATTACATACAAATAGTGCTGCAAATACAATCGATAGAATGATAGATATATTTCCACCACACCAACAGCAACAGATTAGAATGCAGTTATCTGTAACATTGGAAGGAATTGTCTGTCAAACTCTTGTTCCAAGGGCAGAAGGTTCTGGTAGAATTTTGGCAATGGAGCTTTTGCCTGTAACTCCTGCTGTAAGAAATGTCATCAGAGAAGGAAAGAGTTATCAAATTCCAAATATTATCCAAAGTGGTGCTCAATATGGTATGCAATCTCTTGATGTATCACTTAGAAATTTATATCTTCAAGGTCTTATTAGTTATGATGAGGCTCTTGCAAAAGCTTCATCACCAGAAGAGTTTATAAAATTGGTAGGTAAATAAGTCATGATAAGTAAGGGCGAATTATTAAAAGGTATGATTGATTCTGATATGTATGAAGTACATATCGTTCCAGGTTCTCCTATTATGTATCGTAACTCTATAGGTGAACTTGAGCCTATGATTGGTGGTAATATTTCTACTAATGATACAAAGGCTTTTATCGGAGATCTTTTAAATGGAGATCAAAAAACTGAGTTTGCACAAAACAAAGAACTTGATTTTGTTGTAAGTGCTTCTGGAGTTTCGAGATATAGATTTAGTATAGCTATGCAAAGAGGTTCTATTTCGGCTATAATAAGAACATATCCTAAGAAAATTTCTGATTTTGAAAAATTAAATCTTCATAAGAGCGTTAAAGATATTGCCGAAAATATAAGAAAAGGTCTTGTTATTGTAACTGGTCCTAAAGGTTCAGGAAAATCAACAACTCTTGCAGCTGTTTTAGATCATATCATAGCTTCAAGACCAGTGAAGATTTTGTCTCTTGAAAATCCTATTAAATATCTATTTGCAAATAAAAAGGGAGTTATAGCCCAAAGAGAGATGGGAATAGATGTAAAAGATAGGTCTTTATTTTTCCAAAATTTAATAAATCAGTCTGCTGATGTTTTGGTTATAGACGAACTTACAAATGCCGATGAGGCTTTGAAATTGTTGTTACTTGCTGCAGGTGGAACTATTGTTTTCTTGAAAATGATTTCTCCTTCAATAACAAGTGCCATGGATTTGATATTAAATCTTTTCCCAAGTCATCTTCAAGATAGTACAAGATCAATGCTTGCAACTGCACTTGAAGCTGGTATGTCTCAGATTTTGTGTAAAGATGTTACAGGAAAGAGATTGTTGCCTGCAATGGAAATATACAAAGCAACTAATAACATGAGGCAGAATATAAGAGAAAATAAATTTGATTTGGTATATCAAGTAATGGGAGCTGCTGGAAGACAAGAAGGCATGACTAACCAAGAGGCAAGTTTGCGTCAAATGGAAAAACAGAACTTGATCACTAAAGATGAAGCATTGGCAAGATCAAGCAGACCAGATGCAATGAAGAAACTATTTGCACAAGCATTTTAGTTAAAATTTTGAAAAGCTGTAACAAGTATTCTAAACGATAGAGAAAAAAAACTTGATAATAGATTTGCATTTATATACAGATAAATATACACAGAAAAAAGAATTGCCGACAGAAGCTATATCAAAAGCTATTTCTGATGGTCTTGATGCTGTCGTTTTGATTGAAAGAAATAGACTTTGGACAGCTGAAGAAATAACAGAGCTTAAGGCGAAAATAAATGTCGGCAATTTTTTGATATTGTCTGGACAGCTTGTCAGATGTGAAGAGGGAAATGTCCTTGTTATAGGGGCAGATACCGCTTTTGAAGATGGATTGTCTGCTTTTAATTTAAAACATAAAGTCGCTTCTGAAGGTGGCTGTTGCATTTTTGTTCCAGATTGTTCAGATAGTAAAAGTGTTGAATCTGCATTTGAGTTCATAAATAAAAAATTATCTGCTTTTGATATTTTTGATGGAATTGAGATATACCATTCTGAAATGTCAAAAAAAGATATGAGAGATTTTCTTGAATTGAGGAGAAAAATTCATTTTTGTGCATTAGCTGGAAGTTGTTCCACAACTCCTGCCCTGTATTGTACTAAATTTTTTGCTCAAATAAAGAATGAAAAAGAATTAGCTTCTGAAATTATCAAAGGCAAAGTTTATCCATGTCCTATAAATGGATTTAGTGTTGATCCTCGTGGTGGTTCTCTTTCTAAGATCTCTTGGAATATCCCTAAAAGTGATATGATAAAACAAAAAGGTCTTATTTTTGACTTATATGGGACTCTTGTTTCTTTGACAAGCACTGAAACATATACTGAATTTCATAGGTTGGCAATGTGGCTTTCTAATGAAAATATTCAAGTTTCTGGTGAAAGTCTTATGAACTACTATCGTCAAAAATGTTCTGAATTTTATGCTAATGCTTTAAAAACAGTAAAATTTCCAGAGGTCGATATATTACAGGTGTTAAAGGAGGCAATATCTTTCTTTTCTGGCAAGCCATGCTCCAATGAATTTGCTAGAAAAGCCGCACTTGTATTTAGAACTTTTTCTATCAAAAGTATAAAATTATATCCACATACAAGGAGAGTTTTGCGAGAACTCAAAAGAAGAGGATATGTGATGGGAATTATATCAAATGCACAAGCAGGTTTTACTATTCCTGAAATAGAGGATTTAAAACTTTGGCAATTTTTTGATTTTATAATTCTCTCTTCAGATGTAGGCTGTAGCAAACCTGATGATAAAATTTATGGTATTGCTTCAAGGCAACTTGAATTACCCCCCTCACAAACTGCTTTTGTGGGAGATGATTTATATGGTGATATTTTTGGAGCTCAAAAACATGGGTATAAAACTGTTTTTGTAAAGACGAATGTAGGCAATTTAAATTCACCAGGGAATGTAACTCCTGATGTAACACTTGTTGATGGTGATTTGAGAAATCTTTTGAGGATTTTTCCTTAGTTTAATGATATATAGGAGTTGTTATTATGGATATACCAAAAACAAATAATGTCATGATCGATAGGCTAAATGTCATGCTTAGTATTATGGTTAGAGAAGGGGCTTCTGATATATATTTGAGAAGTGAACATAAGCCATATTTGAGAATAGATGGCGAAATTGTGCTTCTCGATCTTCCAGAAATAACTACTGAAGAAATGCAACTTCTCACAAGAGGAATTTTGAAGCCAAACGAACTTGATGCTTTTGTAAAGAAACTTGAATCGAATGTAATGTATGCAACTCCTGAATTAGGGCGTTTTAGGGTAAATATATATGTTCAAAAAGGCACCATTGCCATGGTTATGAGAAAAATCAGAGAAGATATTTCTGATTTTGAAACCCTCGGTCTTCCAAAGAAATTGGAGACATTAAGTCTTTTGAGATCAGGACTTGTTTTGATAACAGGTCCAACAGGAAGTGGTAAATCAACAACACTTGCTTCTATGGTAAAATATAGAAACACAAAATCTATAGGTCATATAATAACAATAGAAGACCCTATAGAATTTATGCATGATGATATAAACTGTATTATAAGTCAAAGAGAAGTCGGTATTGATACGAGATCTTTTGCTTCTGCTCTTGAAAGTGCTCTTCGTGAAGCTCCAGATGTATTGCTTATAGGTGAGATGAGAGATGTTGAATCTGTTAAGGCAGCCATGTACTTTGCAGAGACTGGACACCTTGTTTTAGGAACACTTCACGCAAATAATGCTTCTCAAACTATTGAAAGACTTCTTCAATTTTTCCCAACAGATATTCATACTCAGATATTGCAGGCTACTTCTATCAATTTGAGAGGTATATTTTCACAGAGATTGGTCAGGCAGAAAACTTCTGATGAAAGAATTCCAATTTATGAGTTAATGGTTGTAAATGCTCGTATGAAGGAACTTATTGCCTCAAATAAACTTTCTCAAATTTCTAAAGAAATTGATTTGTTCCATACAGAAGGCATGATTTCATTTGATAAGTGTATTATGGATATGTTGAAAAAAGGAAAGATTTCAGCTGAGTCAGCCCTTGCCAATTCAGATAATCCTAATGATTTGAAATTAAAAATAAAAACAAGTGGAATAAAAATCTAATTTTTTATTTTAGGAGTATTTATGGAAAAAGATTTTGAATTAACAACAGAAGAGGGAATTTCAAATAAAGTTCCATTTAGAATAAAAAGTGGAAATTTTTGTGATTCTTATGTTGAAGTTGAAATATCTGATGAAACAAAAAAAATAGAATATTCAGATATTGAATATGTTTGTGCTGGTATAATAAAAGACAAAACTTTATCTGCAAGCCCACCGAAAACGGGACTTGGAAAGATGTTGAATAGTTTGTTTAGCAAAGATGTCAGTAAAGATGAAGAAAATACTCCTATTGTAAAGACTTTTTACTTACTTGATATATATGTAAAGAATCAGACTGTTCCATTTAGAATAAATGGTGGATTTGTAAATTATAAATCTTTTTTGAAGAAAATAGGTTATATAAGTTTGGAAAATTTCAAAATGCTTTTAAAGGAATTTGCTTTTAGAGCAAAAACAAGCAGATTTAATAAAACAGCTTTTGATTTTATAAAGAAATGTCCAGTTAAAAAATCTTATATATCTGAGCTTGAATTTCTTATTGAATCTTCAGAAGAGAGAAAAAAGTTAGAACTTAGAAGTACATGGAATGATATTTTTGAAGATGAAAAAGAAATATCAAATGATAATGATGATGAAAAACAATAGATAAAAGGAAATTGGAGGTATAATTTTGGCAAACTCAGTATTTTTCACAGATGCTCGTTTTCAAGCTGAAGTAGCTCATTGCTTGCATTGTAAACAAAAACCGTGTGTGAAAGCCTGTCCTGTTGGCTGTTCTCCATATAGATTTATACAAGCTATAAAGACAGGCGAAAAATCCGATTATCGTCGTGCTGCAGAAAATATATTAAGTTCAAATCCACTTGGAGGGATATGTGGACTTGTATGTTATCGCAAATTTTGCATGTCTGCTTGTACTCTTGGTAAATTTGATCATGCCGTTAATATACCTGCAATTCAGGCAAAAATAATCCAAAAAGCAAAAGAATTGGGAGTTGTAGATATTTGGGGAACTCCTGAGAAAAATGGAAAAAAAGTTGCCATAATTGGAGCGGGACCATCTGGACTTACGGCAGGTATAACACTTGCTCAAAAGGGATATGAAGTTGACATATATGAAAAAGAATCAAAAGCAGGTGGAGCTTGTAGATTTATTGCAAAAGACAAACTTCCTGTTTCTGTAATTGATTCGGATATAGATTTTATATTTAAAAATAAAAATATAAATTTTAAACCAAATACAAATATTTCAAATATAGATGAATTAAAAGGCTATGATTCTGTAATTGTTGCAGTTGGTATAAATAGACCTGACAGCAAAAAAGACGAAAAAATTCCTGACATGGCTTTTTATTATTCAAAAACAAATAAATCATCTTTTGAAATTCCACAAAATGAGAAAATTTTCTCTTGTGGCGATTTTAAAAATGGTGCAACATCTGTTGTTGAAGCTGTAGCTTCTGGTAAAAATGTAGCTTTTGAAGTAGATTCATTTTTGTCAAATAAAGAAAAGCCAATTATTGAAATAGATACAAGAAATGATTTAAAAATACATAATGCAAAACTTCCAGTATCGCTTGAAACAGATTTCTTTGGCAAAAAGATATCTTCTCCATTCTTGCTTTCTGCAGCACCACCTACTGATGGATATGAACAGATGAAAAAGGCTTATGAAGCAGGTTGGGTAGGCGGAATAATGAAGACTGCATTTGATGATGTACCTATTCATATTCCTGCAGAATATATGTTTAGGATATCTGATGACACTTATGGAAATTGTGATAATGTTTCGGCTCATCCTCTAAAAAGAGTCTGTGAAGAAGTAAAAAGATTGGTAAAAGAATTTCCTGATAAATTGACTATTGCTTCAACTGGTGGTCCTGTTACAGGCAATGATGAAGAAGATAAAAAACAGTGGCAGAAAAATACAAAAATGCTTGAAGAAGCAGGAGCTATGGCTGTTGAATATAGTCTTTCATGTCCACAGGGTGGAGATGGAACAGAAGGAAATATAGTTTCTCAAAATCCTGTTCTTTCTGCAAAAATTATAGATTGGGTTATGGAATGTTCCGATCCTGATATTCCAAAGATTTTTAAATTAACAGCACAAGTTACATCTATAAAGACAATAGCAAATGCCATAAAAAAAGTATATGATAAGTATCCAAATAAGAAGGCAGGTATAACTCTTGCAAATTCTTTCCCTTCAATGTGCTTTAGAAAGGGCTATAAAGAAGATTGGGAACAGGGAGTTGTAGTTGGAATGAGTGGAAGAGGTGTTGTTCCTATCAGTAATTTGAGCCTCTCGACTGCTTCTGATTGTGGATTGGTCATTTCAGGAAATGGTGGTCCTATGAATTATTTAGAAGCTACTAATTTCCTTGCATTGGGTGCTAAAAATGTACAATTTTGTACTCTTGCTATGAGAGATGGATTAGATGTAATAGATGAGTTAAATTCTGGTCTTTCGTATTTTATGAAGGAAAGAGGTATTAATTCTGTAGAAGAACTTATTGGAATTGCCAATAGAACGGGAGATGGTTCTGTAACTGATTTTATAAATCTTTCTCCTGTAAAGAAAATTCCTACTGTTGACAAAGATTTGTGTATTGGTTGTGGTTGTTGTTCAAGATGTTCATATTTTGGAATAACTGCCGATGAAGATGGATATCCTATTATACACCCTGAAAATTGTGTTGGGTGCAGTATATGTGTTCGTAAATGTATTTCAGGAGCTTTAACTCTTAGGGATAGAACCGAAGAGGAAACTAAGGCACTAAAACATTGAATTTTTATATAGTTTATTTTGAAGCTGAAAAAAAAGGAGCTGTATTTTATGCAAGAAGAAGCTTTAGAACTTTTGGAACGTGCGAAACTATTAAATCCTGTATCTGATGGAGATGAGTTTAGTTCTTTATTAAAAAGATCTATTGAACTTGATCCTAATAATGGAGAACCTCATATTTATTTGGGATTGTACTATTACAAAGCAAGAGATTTTGAAAATGCATGTGAAGAATTAAGCGAAGGTCTTAATATAGATTGTTTTGCTGCAAATAATGTGAGTCTTGCACAACAGGCCTATGTGGCACTTGGTAAGACATATAGTCAGCAAGGTAATAAAGAAATGGCATTGATGTCATTTAGGTCTTTAATAGGTTTATATCCTGAAACTAAAGTTTCTGAAAAACTTGCACAACAGATTTACGGAAACAAAGATATAGACCCTATATGGCTTAAATATTATGATGAAGGTTGTGAGGCTTTTTCAGATGGTAGATTTGATGAAGCTGAAGAATTATTTGAAGCAGCAGAGAGCATAAATGATTCTTTCCCTTGGATTCAGTATCATCTTGGTTTAATTTATGATGCAAGAGGAGATATTGATAGTGCTACTTATAGTTTTTTGAGAGCCATTGAGGAAGAGAGACATTTCCTTTTCTGTATAGCTCTTGCAAATGCTTGTTACAAACTTGGAAATACAAATGAAGAGAGAAAATGTCTCAATCAGGCACTGAGTATAAATAAACATTACGCAGGAAAGATTTTGAATGGTATTGATGAGGCTTTAAATTTGGGAGATACAAGTAGAGCTGAATTTTTGGCAGAGGTTATAAATAACCAACTTCCCAATACTTATTATTCAGAACAGGCTTCTCATTATATAGAAGATTTCAAAAATGGTACATTGTCTTCTCCAAATGTTCCTTCTGAGTTGATAGGTGAGATATATCAAGATGACCAAGAGTTTATGTTTGGACCTTCTGAAGAGGAAAAAGAAAAGACAACCGATACTTCTAAATTAAATCCTAAAGCTGTTCCAGAAAGTTTTATTAAACAGCAGGAAGAAGAAAGATATGAAGAAGAGGTTGAAGAAGAACCTGTAGAAGAACAGACTTATAAAGAAGATATAGTAGAACCTGTTGTAAAAAGAAAAATTTCTATTCCAACTATAAGTGTTGATCATAAAGAAGATATTTCAGATGATGAAGCAGATGAATATCAACAGAAGATAATAAGCCAAATTCAAAGTCTGAAAAAGGAAAAGATCGAGAAAGAAAATACACAGAAAGTCGAAGAGACAGAAGAATATGAAGAAGTAAAAGAAGACATAGAGCCAGATATGTCTGTATATGATAGGAGTTTTTCAAGTGATACTTCTTCTGAGGAACATTTTGAACAGCAAGATTTTTCTGATGATAAAGTAGATGAGGCTTTTGCAGAAGATGATTATAAGTCAACTGGTCTTGCTTCTATGTTGAGTGAAGCCGTTTCATCTGTTGAAAATTATGTTGAAGGTTATAAAATAGCTCCAGAAGTTGCTGATAAAATGACTGAAGATATTAAAGAAGCTGCAGTATCAGCAAGAACAGTTTTGGATGAGATAAGACAGTTATGTAAAATACAGATAATAGCAATCAAGAAACAAAATGAACTTTTCCTTGAGGCTATTAGAAGAGAAGTTGAAAATGTAACAGTACAGGCTTGTACTTCTATTGAAGATTTGGAAAAAGCTCTTGAAGTAAAAATTAAAGAATCTGCAAAAGAACTTATTATAGAAGAAGAACAGAAGAAGTTACTTGAAGAAACTGAAGAACCTGTTGAAGAAAAAACAGAAACTGAAGAATCTGATGAAGAAAAAGCAGAGACTGAAGAACCTGTTGAAGAAAAAGCAGAGACTGAAGAATCTGATGAAGAAGAAGCAGAGACTGAAGAATCTGATGAAGAAGAAGCAGAGACTGAAGAATCTGATGAAGAAGAAGCAGAGAAGCAGAGACTGAAGAATCTGATGAAGAGGAAACAGAAGCTGAAGAATCTGATGAAGAGGAAACAGATACTGAAGAATCTGATGAAGAGGAAACAGAAGCTGAAGAATCTGATGAAGAGGAAACAGATACTGAAGAATCTGATGAAGAAGAAGCAGAGACTGAAGAACCTGCTGAAGAAGTAGTTGAAGAACCTGCTGAAGAAGTAGTTGAAGAACCTGTTGAAGAAGTAGTTGAAGAACCTGCTGAAGAAGTAGTTGA
>CADASF010000057.1 GCA_902790465.1 uncultured bacterium
ATTTTTCACCATTATTATATAATTCTTTATTATGAGCAATATAGAAATTATACACAAATCTACAAGTGCCTATAGTTTTATTGATTATTTCTTTTTGTTTTTCAGTTGGATTAATTTCTGTTTTGAAGGCTTTTAGCAATTTCTTTATCCTCTGTATAATCTATATGAGTATATTTTAACACTTTTTACTATATTTATCTATATTTTTAATAGCTTAAATTACTTCTCCTTATTCTAATCCTCTCTTGGGGTAAATGAATATATTTCCCCCTCATCGCTACTACAATATAATCTTCCCTTATAAACTAATGGAATACTATTTGCCTTACCTTTCAATTTTATCTGCCTATATATAGTACCATTTTCAGTATTTGCTGTTAAAATCGTATGTTCTGGAGATGTTAAAAACAGGTATTTATCTGAAACACAAAACACAGGATTTGATTTAGAAGCAAAATCTATTTTCCAAAGTGTCTCTCCTGTATCTTTGTTCATTGCTACAATCTGCCCCATTGCACTTGAGGATATTGCCATATTTTCAGATATGACAGGTCCATGTACAACAGCCCCTTTTATTGAAGATGTCCAGATAACTCTTCCACTATGTGCTTCAACACAATAGACATTTCCAGCACCATCTCCTGCATATACTTTTCCATTCGATAGAGAAACAGGTGATGTAAATGACGATGCCTTTACCTCCCATTCTACAATTCTTGTCTCTCTATTTACAGCAAGAAGACCGTGAGATAATGTAGGAATGTACAATCTCGAACTGTCAAATATAACTGGAGCCATAACTTTTCCTTTTAGGCTTTCCATTGAAACTGGCTTACCATCTAATGGATTTACTTGAACCATAAAACCGTCATAGGAAATAGTCATTATCGTTTTGTCAGTTATATTTGGAGGAGTTAAGAACATACTTTTTGTTCTAAAATCCCATAATGGCTCATTTTTTTCAAAATCAACTGCAGTTTGACCTGTTGCAGAATTTATATACATTATTTTTCCATCTGTAACTGGTGGAACCGCATTTATATTTAGTACATATCTTTTTATTAACTGTGCTTTTGTAAAATTTAAAAGATATAAATTTCCCTTATCTGACAAGACAGTCAAAGCATTTTCTGCTGGCTGGATATAAAATCTTGAAGATGGTCCAACCATTATACTCCAGTTTAATTTTAAAAATGGCGTTGGGTGATTTCCAAAAGCATTTGTCCTTTCAGAATTGCCTAAATATATGCTCCAATCGCATTTTTCTTCTTTTATCTCTTCCTTTTTTTCCTCTTTAGGCTTTCCAATATTTCTTATCTCTTCAAGAAGTTCAGAAGGTGCTATAAGTGCATGATATATATTTAACATCTTCTTTATTATTGGATGTAATTCTGGTACATCTGCATTTTTGGGAATTTCAGGAACAGGTAATCTTGGATCACTGCTTGCTTGTATTCCACTTATTATATAAAGAAGAGTTAAACCTGCACAATAAATATCGTATTTAGGACTTATTTCAGAATCCAATAAAGGTCTTTCTTCAAATGGGTTGTCTATTCCAATTTCTTTATAAAATATTGGCATTCCAATATTTATATATTTTATATCCTCGTTATCTGTTATGACGAAAGAATAAGGTAACATATTGCAACAGCAGAAAGGTCTCTTTTGATTTTGTTGGAAAAATACAAGGATTTCTACTATAGATTCAGCCCATTTTATAACTTTTTCCTTACTTGGTTTATCTGATTTTAATCTTATTTCTTCAATATGATCGAGTACTGATTTTCCAGTTTGATATTCATATATGACAGAAAATGTATCATTTTCAAAATCACTATCTATAACACAACTTAAATTGTTATGTTGAAGTCTTTTAAGTGCATTTGTAGTTTTCATTAGGCGATCGCCTATTATTTCTCGTTCTTCTTTTGTTTTATTTACTATTCTAAAATCTTTTAATATGTAAAGTCTATCATTTTTATAATGTCTAACAATACATACTGTACCTGTTGCACTACAAGCAAGAGGTTCTTCAAGTATATATTTATCTGAAAAACGAACTTCATTTGAAGAACTTCCAAATGAGTTCGATGTATTATTATTTGATTCATCTTCTTCTTCAGGTGTCTCTTCTTCTTCAGCTTGGATGGAATCAATTTCTTCTAAATTTTTTTCTTCATCTTCAGGAGCAAAATCTGTAAAACAATAAGGGCAGAATTTAAAACTCGAATCAACTTCTTTTCCGCATTCAGAACAAACTTTCATTTTTATCTCCAAATTAAAATGTTAATATAAAAATACTTACATTTTATCAAAATCAATAATATTAATAATTTTATAAATTATATATAATTCCTTCAGTCATCAACTTTTGCAAAGTTTCATCTTCTTCAGTTATAATCCCAATAACATATTTTAAATAACAATATAATTTTTCTAAATCTTTTCTGTCAAATGCAAGTATAAGTTCATTTGCTGTTAATCCTCCATTTTTATGCCAAAATGACACGATTAACTTCATACAAACATCAACAATGGTATTAGAACCTGGTTTAATATACACAACATCAGGATTATTTCTAATGTTATATTTTGGATATAAACGAAATTCTAAATCAGGCTCTACACATCTTATTCTTTCAGGCTCCTCTAATTTATCATTTAAGAGAGCCTCAATTTTATCACATAATTCCTCAACTTCTATAGAAAGCAAACATTCATCTGATACAATATTATAATTAAGCCATTCTTGTGATTTGAGCATTAAATCAACATCACACCATTCCACATCCCAATTCTCTCTTGTTGACTTTTTATATTTTTCTATGCGAAATCTAAAATCAATTCCACCAAGGTCCAGTTTTAGCCACATAGTCATTTTGTTTGTTCCCCCCTAAATAATTTTATCGCTTCTTTAATACAAAAAAGAAAAATGGAGCTCCGATTAGTGATGTAATGACACCAACTGGAATTTCTGCACCCTGTGGCAATATACTTCTTGCCAACATATCTGCAAGTGTCAAGAAAATAGCCCCACCCAAAACAGAACTAATTATTAAAATTCGATTCTCACTTCCAAAAATTTTTCTCATAATATGTGGGATCATAAATCCAATAAAACCGATAGTTCCTGCAATACTTACAGAAACAGAAGTTATAAGCGAAGCAAAAGCTATTATTGTCAATTTTTCCTTTTCGACATTTACACCTCTTGAACTTGCTATATCTTCACCCATTGACAAGAGATTTAATGCAGGAGAATGGAAAAGCAAAAATACAAATCCAACAAAAACATAAGGAAGAAGCATTAAGACATAATTCCACTCTTCTCTTCCTGAAAATCCACCCATTAGCCACATAACTATATGTGGAAGGCTTTCTCCTGAAAACATCATCAAAAATGATACCAATGCACTGCAAAATGATCCTGCAATAACACCAGACAACAAAAAATTTTCTACAGAAAGTTTACCCATTTTTACAGAGACATTATACACAAAGAGCATAACAAAAGAAGCCCCAAGAAATGCAAATAAAATCATTGGTGATACAAAAGAAATCCAAGAAATATGTAATATTACTGAGATTACTGCTCCAAGTGAAGCCCCTGATGATGTACCTATAATATAAGGGTCTGCCAAGGGATTACGCAAAATAGCCTGAAAAGCCGATCCTGCAACGGAAAGACCAGCCCCTGTCAAAATAGCAAGAAAAAGCCGTGGAAATCTGATGTCCATTAAGATTGCATATTCAGCAGGGTAATTATCTGGATTTTTCAATATCTCGACAATCTGCCATAATGAATAGCAATCAGAGCCAATGCAAAGATATATTATCGAAACAATTATTAAAACTATAAAAAGAGAAAAGAAAGTAACAACAATTTTTTTTATCATTTTTTCTTGAAATAAATTTTATTGTGAATATCGAGTGCCAATTTGCCCATATCAAAAGACATAACTGCGAACGAATCAGGTTCAAGCCTGTAAACAGCATTATTTTTAACAGCTTTTAATCTCTTCCAAGCAGATTTTGGCTTTTCAGATGTCATCAAAAAAATCACATCTGGATTAGATTTATATAAAAATTCTGTGCCAACATTAAAACTTGCAGAATCAACAGAATTTCCAATGTTCACACCACCTGCAATCTCAATAAGTTGACTTATATAACTATTTTTTCCACAAGTCATAAGTGGGGAATCCCATATTTCAACAAATATTTTTTTTCTCTTTGATTTCTCTATCTTACTTGACAATTTTTGAACTTTTTCACAATCTCTGTTTAAATTAGAAATCAATTCAGAAGCCTTTTTATCTTTGCCTATAGCTTTTCCTATTTTTAAAGTACAATTTTTAAAATCTTCGATACTATCACATCTAAGCGAAAGGACATTTAATCCCAAGGATTTCAGCTTTTTAACATTGTCCCCATTTCCTGCAGGCATAACTATTACAAGATCAGGTTTTAATTTTAAAACAGCTTCATAATTTAAAAACATATCCCCTACTTTTGGCTTTTTCTGTGCTTGTGGAGGCTTTTTACAATATTTAGTAACTCCAACAACTTCTTTTTCTGCACCAAGTGAATACAGAATATGTGTAAAAATTGGATTTGCCGAAACTATCCTTTGAGGAGTTTTGGCAAAAGATATATTTATAATTAAACAGTAAAATAATAAAACTAAAAAATAAATTCTAACAGGCTTCATAATACAATAATTAATGTAAAAACAGACCTCTATAAATTAGAGGTCTGTTTTAATTCTTCCCCAAGATTGGGATTAAGGGTTGACTATTTACTCATCTCTTCTCGGTCTGCGAGAATGTTTATCTGATGAATGTTTATCTGTTCTTCTTTCATCTCTTGATTTTCTCTCTGGAGGAGGCTCAAAAGCTGAAGAATCAACTTCAATAAGTCCCTTTGTTGAAAGATTTATTCTTCCCTGATCGTCAATCTCTATAACCTTAACTGGAATCTCTTGACCGACTTCAAAAACATCTTCTGCCTTTGAAATTCTCTTATCAGCTATTTGAGAAACATGTACAAGTCCCTCTTTACCAGGTAGAATTTCAACAAAAGCTCCAAAGCTCATAAATCTTGAAACTCTGCCAAGATAAATTTCACCAACAGCAATTTCTCTTGTGAGGTTGTCGATCATCTTTCTTGCAGCTTCACCAGATTCAGGAGATGCTGCTGCGATAAATACTCTTCCGTCATCTTCTATGTCAATCTTTACGCCAGTTTCAGCTATAATTTTATTTATCATCTTACCACCAGGACCAATGACATCTTTAATCTTATCTGGATTGATGTGCATTACAATAATTCTTGGTGCATAAGGTGAAAGTTCTTCACGAGGTTCTGGAATACAAGCCAAAATTGTATCAAGAACTTGCATTCTTGCCTTCTTTGCCTGAGCAAGTGCCTGTTCCATAATCTCAAATGAAAGACCTTTTATTTTGATATCCATTTGAAGAGCTGTTACACCTTCGGCAGAACCTGCAACCTTGAAATCCATATCTCCGAGGAAATCTTCAAGACCTTGAATATCTGTCAAAACAACAAATCCATCTTTATGTGTAACAAGTCCCATTGCAATTCCTGCGATAGGAGCTTTTATCTTTACACCTGCATCCATAAGTGCAAGTGTACTTCCACAAACACTAGCCATTGAAGTAGAACCATTTGATTCCATTACTTCAGAAACCAATCTGAGTGTATATGGGAAATCATCAACAGAAGGAATCATTTCTGCCAAAGCACGCTCTGCCAAAGCACCGTGTCCAATCTCTCTTCTTCCTGGACCTCTCATTGGTTTTACTTCGCCAACTGAGAATGGAGGGAAATTGTACTGATGCATATATCTCTTTGATTCTTCGCCACCAATACCATCAAGAACTTGTCCTTCACCAATAGTTCCAAGTGTCAAAATTGTCATAACCTGTGTTTGACCTCTTGTAAAAAGACCTGTTCCGTGAGCTCTTGGAAGAATTCCAACTTCAGCTGAAAGTGGACGAATTTCATCTAATTTTCTGCCGTCTGGTCTTATGTGTTTTTCAACGACCATTGAGCGGAAAATACGCTCTTCAATCTTTTTAATTACATATTCAAAATCAGGATTTAGAGAATCTTTTAACATCTCAATAAGAGTTTCTTTGTCCTCTTCTTCACTGTTTGTCAATATGTCTATAAGAGCCTGACGATTTGCTTTTTCTTTTAAGATTGCTTCTCTCTCAGTTTTCTGTAGAACAGCCATAGCTTCTTCAACAAATTGTGTCATATATTTTTTTATGACTTCATCAAGTCTTGCATTTGGCTCATATACAGGAATATCTCTTTTTGGCTTTCCTGCCTGTTTTTGTAGATCATCAATACCTGCAATTATTTTTTTGATTTCAGAATGAGCAAGTTTTAAAGCCTCTATCAAAAGAGATTCTGAAACTTCTTTTGCTCCAGCTTCGACCATAACAATATTGTCATTTGTACCAGCAACTACCAAATTTAAAAGAGAATCTTTTCTTTCTGTGAAAGTTGGATTGACAATAAATTTGTCATTCAAATAACCAATTCTTACTGCACCTACGAGATCAGGGAAAGGAATATCTGAAACTGCCAATGCAGCAGAAGAAGCATTAATGGCAACTACATCTGGATCATTTTCCATATCAGAGGAAAGAGCCATACCGCAAATTTGGACATCATGTCTAAATCCCTTTGGAAATAGAGGTCTTATAGGTCTGTCAATTAATCTACCTGTCAATATAGATTTTTCAGAAGGTCTTCCTTCTCTTTTTATAAATCCACCAGGAATTTTTCCAGCAGCATAAAGTTTTTCATCATAATCAACCATAAGTGGGAAAAAATCGATTCCTTCACGAGCATTTTCTGAACAAGTTGCAGTAGCCATAACAACTGTATCTGCATATCTTGCCATAACTGCACCGCCAGCTTGCTTTGCAAGTTTGCCTGTCTCAAAAGAAAGTGTTCTTCCCGCTACATCTAATTCTACTTTATAAACCATTGTACTTTAAACACCCTTTTTTCATTGAATTCATATCAAGTTATAAATTATAGATATTTTATAAAAATCCTGTTTTAAAAATGGAATAAAAAAATTAAAAAAGCGTATGAAAAAAAAAATCCACACGCTTTTTTATTTCTTTGTAAATAAGAACTAACGTCTGATACCTAATTTTTTAATTATTGCACGATAGTGTTCAATATCTTTAGTCTTGATGTAGTTGAGAAGTCTTCTTCTATGACCGACCATCATCAAAAGTCCTCTGCGAGAATGGTGATCTTTTTTGTGAACTTTGAGATGTTCTGTAAGATAATTGATACGGTTTGTAAGAAGAGCAATTTGTACATCTGAAGAACCTGTATCTGTTTCGTGAATTCTATATTGTTCAATAATACTCTGTTTTGACTCTGACATTATAGTAAAATATCCTCCAAATAAGAATCTGTGATTTATTTTTTGATTTCAAACTCTTGCGGTGAAATATTTAAGAATTTGAAAAATAAAAATCACTATTTTGCGAAGGTAGATTCTGTAGAAAAAAGTATAGCATAAAGATTTTAAAATGTAAATAGAAAAAGCAAAATTTTTTTAAAAAATTTTGCTTTTTATGATTTACATAAATTATTTATTATTTTTAAAATTTGGTTTTTAATCTTTTATCACAGCAGTCAATATATTATCTGAAACAGAAGTTATATAAACACTCAAATTTTCTCCTACTCTATTCCCTGCTCCTTTTATATCAATCAAAGTTTTTCCATAAACTCCCAAGCCGTCTGTAACATTGATTCCAAAAACATCGAGAATATCAATATTTACATTTTCACCTATCTGAATTGATGGCAAATATTTACTAACTTGTTTTTCATTTATTCCCTCTATCTTTATTTTTTCAAGATGAAGGTCTAAATTAGCTTTCAATATTATTTTTTTACCTGTTATTTTTTCAAGCCTTTCTATGCCTTCAGCCTCAAATCCTAATATCTCAACAGCAAGTTTTGGATGAGTTTCCAAAATAATTGTTTCAAAATTACTCTCTGTGGCTACTTTTTTAATTTCTCTCTCGCATTTTAATCTCATTGAAGTAATTGAATAAATTCGCCCTCTTCCATTACAATATGGGCAAGAAACTCTCAAATATTCATCTAAATCTTTATTTACTCTTTTTCTTGTTATCTGAACAAGTCCCAATTCAGTCATTCCAACAAGATGAGTTTTTGTATGGTCTTTTTTCAGTTCCTCTTGAAGATATTCAAGCAATTGCTCCTTTTCTTCTTCTGTCTCCATATCTATAAAATCAACAATTATGATTCCACCAATATCTCTAAGACGGAGTTGTCTTGCAATCTCAGGAACTGCTTCTAAATTTATTTTTAAAATTGTATCACTTAAGCTGTTTTTTCCAACATATTTGCCTGTATTTACATCTATTACAGTAAGTGCCTCTGTTTTGTCGATAATTAAAAAACCACCAGAATCAAGCCAAACTCTTCTTCTAAGTGCTTTTTCGATTTCTGCTTCAAGATTGTATTGTTCAAATAAATTTTTCTGTCCTGTATATAAAACAACATTTTCTTTTAGTTCTGGAGAGCTTATATCCAATAAATCAAGAACTTTATCATAATCTGCTTTTGAATCTATTACAAGCTGATTTACTTCTGAAGTAAAAAGATCTCTTACTGTTTTTGAAACAAGAGTCAATTCTTGATGAATCAAAAATGGAGCTTTCTTCTTTGAAGCGTCTTTATTTATCCTATTCCACAATTTGGTAAGGTACTTAAAATCTTTTTCAAGTTCCTCTTTTGATTTACCATCTGCAGCTGTGCGAACTATTATTCCATAGTTATCGCCTTTTATTTCCTCTGCTATTCTGCGAAGTCTTTCTCTCTCGGTCTCATCTTCAATCCTTCGAGAAATCCCGACATATTGTGCCATTGGAAGAAAAACAAGATACCTACCTGGAAGTGTTATATGTGTTGTTACTCTTGCTCCCTTCATTCCCCAAGATTCCTTTGTAACTTGTACAACTGTCTCTTGGTTCATCTTTACAAGATCCTTTATAGACATCGTCTTAAAATCGCTTGGTGCATCTTCTCCCAAAATAGCAGAAGCATCGTCAATACACAAAAAAGCATTTCGTTCAAGACCAATGTCAACAAAAGCTGCTTGCATACCAGGAAGTATATTTGCAACTTTGCCCTTATATATACTGCCAATCAATCTATCTTCACGAGAGATATATAATTCCATAAGTTTACCATCTTCAAGAACGGCAACTCTGTTTTCACTCTCATCAATATTTACAAGAATTTCTTTATACATAATATATCTCAATTATCCCCACGGCTCTATTTTTTTATTGTCATTTAGACAATAGACCGAAGTTTTTAACGAATAATAATCAACTTTACCAAATTTTTCTATAATCAATTCTGCTATTTCTGAAGGTCTTACGGTTCCTTTATGTGATATAAAAGAATCGAGAACAAAAATATTTTTTTCTTTTTCATCAAAATAAAAATCAGATATAAAAGGTCTTATATCAAGTTCTTTATCTTTTCTCACTATTTTAATTTCAGAACGATCTAAAATATTCCTACAGAAAGATTTTGCTTCTTCAGAATCAAATTTCTTGTCAAAAATCAAATTCCATACAGCACCATTTGCTATTTCAGTAACAGCTTTTGTATTTAGTGGAACTTCTCTTATCTCCAAAATTTCAATACCTGGACAACTTGCCTTTGAAATTTTTTCAAAAACTTCTGAAACAGTCATCTTTTCTCTTATGTCTAAATCCATCCATTCAGAATTACTCATAGTTCCAAGACCAATAGCATGTCCAGGAACAAGTTTCATACGAGGGTGAAAACCTCTTGTATAAGCGACTGGAAGGTCTGCCCTTCTCATAATTCTTTGGAAAGCTCTCAATAGATCGAGATGTGAAGTCAATCGAGCAGCAGCACCTTTTTTATATTTGATCCTAAACTTTTGTACAGAATCGCCACTACATTCAAGCTCTGAATGGTCTTTTTCATCTTTGTATTCAAAATTTTTGAGGTCAACAGAAGAATGACCTACAACAGGATTAACTCCATCTTTACAAACTCCACAGCCATTGCATGAAAATCTGCAGTCAGGAGTTATCACCTGCTGTGATGCCTTTATAAATTCTGTTTTCAAAAAATTAGAAAAAGTTTTTGACATCAAATGTTCCCAAGGTAATTTATCATTTAGTGAGGCTTCTTTTGTGTAGAAATTGGGATCGACAGAACAATTTTCAAAACTTTGCATCCATTTGTCAAATTTAAAGCAATCTGTCCAACCGTCAAATTTACAGCCATTTTTGTATGCTTCTACTAAAACTTTTGAAAGTCTCCTATCACCCTTTGCAAAAACAGCCTCTAAAAAACTCAATTCTGGGACATGGAATTTCATAGTTATTTTTCCATGTTTCAATTTTCTTTTTAATTTTGCCTGTCTCTCAACAGTTTCAGGAATTGAAACAAATTTTGCCCATTGGAAAGGTGTCTGAGGTTTTGGAACAAATGACGAAAATGAAATTGTCAATTTCAAGCCAGAACTTTTTAAAACCTTCCAAATCAAATCGACAATTCCGTCAATATCTGACTCTTCTTCAAAAGGAAGTCCTGTCAAAAAGTATAATTTAAGAGAATTCCAACCTGCTTTCCTACACTCTTTGGCAATTTCAATGACATCATCTTCACTGCTCCCCTTATTTACGACATTTCTCATTTTTTCTGTTCCAACTTCAGGAGCAAATGTCAAAGAAGTTCTTCTAAATTTTTGTACAAGTTTTGCCAAATTGACTGAAAAGGCGTCTGTTCTAATGCTTGGCAATGACAATTCAACATATTTTTCCTCATATTTACTCTGAATTTCAGAAATTAACTCTGCTATCATTGAATGGTCAGTACAAGAAAGAGAACTTAAAGAAACCTCTTCATAACCTGTTGCATTTATAGATTTTTCGAGGAGTTCAAGTATTTTCTCTTTGCTACGCTCTCTTACAGGTCTGTAATACATACTTGCTTGACAAAATCTACATCCCCTCGTACAACCTCTTGCAATTTCAAGCATAATTCTATCATGTATTGTTTCTGTAAAAGGAACAGGAGGATTTACAGGAAAAACAGCTTCATCAAGTGATTTTAAAGTTCTTTTTTCGATAAAATCAGGGGCAGATTCAACTTTCTTTTTCAATTCGACAAAAGAGCCATCTTCTGCATAAATAGGCTCATAAAATGATGGAACATAAGCACCTTTGATTTTTGAAGCCTCTTGTAAAAATTCGGCTTTTGATTTTTTTGTTTTTTTGCAATCATTTAACAAATTAGCTACTTCAAGGACAGATTCTTCACCATCACCAATAAGGAATATATCAAAAAAATCAGCAACAGGCTCAGGATTAAATGTACAGGCTCCACCTCCAATTATAATTGGATATTCTTCCCCTCTCTCTGAAGCCAAAAAAGGAATATCTGAAAGGGATAAAATCGACAAAATGTTAGTGTAACACATCTCATAAGGGAGAGTTATTCCAAGCATATCAAAATCTTTAATAGGTTTTCTCGATTCAAGAGAAAAAAGACTTATCTTTTCTGCTCTCAATTTTTCTTCAAGATCGATCCAAGGAGCAAAAACTCTCTCAACTAAATATGATTCATTTTGTAAAAGTGATTCTGCAATTATTTTTAATCCAAGTCCTGATTGACCAATTTCATAAGTATCAGGAAAAGCAAGTGCTATTTTCAATTCACACTTATCCCAATCTCTGTGAACAGAATTATATTCACTTCCAACATACCGCCCTGGTTTTAGACAAGTTTCAAACAAATTTTCTAATTTATCCATAATATTTATAATATTATTTCAAATTACCAAAACAAATTCATTTTATTTTAGAGCTTGAAATAATCCATATAATAAATTCTTTAAATATAATAATCTCTATTTCAATTATAATTATTACACTTATTTTAACCAAAAATCCTTTTTTATTAATAATTATAAACATAAAAAAGGCGAAACACTAAAAAGTATTTCGCCTTATTTTTTAAATTATGAAAAATTAAACGAACTAACCCATATTTCTATTTGCGAACTGATCATAAGCCTGACGAGCTGCTGTCTCTCTTGCTGACATATTTGGTACTCCAGCTCTTTCAAAATCTTGTTCAAAAATACGAGCTGCTGCTTCTGGAGAACCAGCTGAATTCAATTTTTGAATCAATTCAGGTTTCAACTGAGTTGAGAGATATTCGAGCTGTGTCCCGAGATCGCCAACTGATGAACCTTTTTGTTTTGCCATATCATAGAGACCCTCTTTATATGTATGATATGTGAACTGAACGATTCCATATCCTGCACCATCATTAGCGAAACTGTCTCTTGAAATTGATCCATTGTCAACATTTTGTGTATATTGCTGATCATTTCCAACTTTTGATTCATAAGAATTCTGAACATTATTTGCAGAATATCCTGATTCCTGAGCAATATTACCCATTACACCAGCAGCACCAATATCATTTAATCCCATATCATGGAGATAATTCCAAATCTGTTCTTGTGCTGTATTACCCTTTAAATTTGCAGAGATTGGAGCATTAGCTGCAGCTGTAGGAGCTGCTGAACCACCGCCACTTACTGGAGATGAACCGCCACCTGATGGATAAGAACCGCCACCACCTACTGGAGATGAACCGCCACCTGATGGATATGAGCCACCGCCACCATTACCACCTGCTGAACCTACTGGGGCTGAACCACCTTGATTTCCACCTGCTGGTGAAGTCTGACCTGGTTGAGTTGGCTGTCCTGAAGTTCCTGGCTGACCTGACTGTTGAGTTGCTGATATTTGCTTGTCAATATCAGCTATATCATTTTTGAGAGCTCCAATTTCATCATGAAGACCTGCCATTTGTTCATTCAAATCCATCATTCTCTGTGCAAGTCCTGAAACATCTCCGCCACTCTGTTGCATCAACTGAATTTCTCTTTGAAGAACCTGTCTCTCATGTTGAAGTTTCTTAAATTCTTCTTCTTTTTGCTTTAATTCATCTTCTTTTTGTGTCTTTTGTTGTTGAAGTTGTTCTGTTTTATCTGCTCCAGAAGCCTCTTCTTCCTCTGTCATAGCATCGAGGTTTACTGGATTCTTCTCATCTGCTTCTTCAGTCTTAGCTTCATCAGAAATCTCTGTCTTATCAGTAGTTTTAGTTGTTTTTGCTTCTTCTTTGGTTTCCTTTGCTTCTACCTTGGTATCGGCTTTCTTTACCTCAGCAGCAGCTTTATTTTCGTGAGTTTGGTGAACTCTACTATATGAACCAGCAACACCTGCATCTGATACCTTCATGTCAAACCTCCAAAATATATTTTATTTTCTGAAAATATTATAACATAAAAAAGATTTTTTAATATAATATGTTTGTTAAAAAAATATTATATATGTTACTAAAGTGTTAATATTTTTATAATATTATTTCAAATTTTCAAAAGTCAAATTTAAAATACAGGGAAAAATAATTTAATATCTATAACTTTTTATAAGACCTTCTACAAGAATATTAAACCCATCAATCATAACAAAACACATCATTTTACAAGGAAGTGAAAAGCCCATAGGTGATAACATAAACATACCCATAGCCATTAAAGTCGCAGCCGTTATCATATCTATACACAGGAAAGGAAGATAAATCAAAAAACCGACACAAAATCCTGTTTTCATCTCACTTAAAATATATGCAGCCAAAAGCACCTGAAATGGAGGATTGCGAAACATATTTTGAAATTTCTGAGTTTTCGCAGATGGTTTTCTTACATATTTGCCATTTACTTTTATCATTTCTCCCTTTCCTTTAGTAGGTGGATCAGGAGTAACTCCAGACAATTTTATAAAAAGTATCAAATCAGCTTTACGGGTATTATTTTGCATAAATTTCATTGCATATTTACCAGTACGACTGACAAACTGCTGAAATGATATCTGTTTATGAATATATGGGTCATAGGCATTTTTTTCAACTTGTTGAGCAACAGGTGCCATTATAAAGAAAGTCAACATCATAGCTATTCCAACCCAAACCTGTTTTGGGACACCTTTTGACAATCCCATACTACTTTTTAAGAATGAAAATATAATACTAATTCGTATAAAAGCAGTACAAGAGACAAACATATAAGGAATAAGAGTCAACATCGAAAGATACAACAACATCTGAAGTGTCATAGGGACTGGATCGTGTTGCATAGCATCCATATCAACTTTCACTTCAGGCATAACAAATCCTGGATCAAATGGTGCTGAATCAGCAGAATTTGAAAAAAGCAATACAAATAAAATTGTTGAAATGCAAACAACAATTAAATTAAATTTATATTTTTTCAATGATAAACTCAAATTCTTCATAGCCTTTAAATTTTCTACTTAACTATATAAAATATCCTGCTTATTTTTACTTTATTTTTCCTGCTAAATAGTTATTTTTCAAAAATTAATTTTCATACTCCAAACAGGCTATAAATAGAGGCGAGGTCTTTGCGAGGGAGAGAAACAAACTGTTAAATAGCTCACGAGCTCATTTTACGATAGAGCCGATCGACTCTGTTTTTAAGTAAATAATAATTTACAGGCTTAGATTGCCACGGCTACGCCTCGCAATGACAAAGTGGCAGTATATAGGCACATATTGGATATTTTAGAGCAACTTTTTATTTACTTATTTTTTAAAATTAACTAGCACAACGAGTTAATTTAAATTTAGATTATATTAATTCACTCTAAACAAGGAAAATTTTTATAAAATAAAAAATAACATAATAGATAAAAAATAAATTGGGGCTGTGAAAAAAGTAAATAAAGGCGATGTCATTGCGAGGGAGCTATGCGACCGTGGCAATCTCAGGCACTTTTTTATTAACTAACACAACGAGTT
>CADASF010000058.1 GCA_902790465.1 uncultured bacterium
TGCGAGTTACTGCTTTTTCATTATTTTTAAAGCAGATATTGAAAAATTCATCGTCCATAAGAATAAAATTTTGAATATCTTTTTGAATATCTTTTGGGAGTTGTTCTTTTAAAGATATTTTCTCAACATTCTTTTTCTTTTTCTTCTTTTTGGTTTCTTTATTTATTTTAGCCATATCTTCCCTTTCTTAATTATAATATATTAATAACTAAAAAGCAAGTTTTAATTATTAAGGGGCTGTGAAAGCAGATAATAAATATTTTTTTTGCAGCCCCTCAAAATATTCTTTAATCCTATTATATTTTTGAAATATTAAAATTTATGTCTTAATATTGTTAAAAAAACTGCATTTTTGTTAATTTTTTTTGTTTTTGTTTTGAAAGGACTACAAGAAGAAATGGAAAAAATAATTTTGCTCGTTGTGCTGGTTAATAAAAAAAAATAAGCAAATAAAAATTTGCTATAAACTATATAATATATGCCTGTATACTGCCACTTTGTAATTGTGAGGGGGAAGCCCAGCAATCTAAGCCTGTAAATTATTATTTACTTAAAAATTGAGTCGATCGGCTCTATCGTAGAATGAGATTGTGATCTATTTAATAAATAAATTACTAAATTAAAATTAAGTGGTTGAGATTGCCACGGTCGCACAGCTCCCTCGCAATGACATCGCCCCTAAATAGTGGCTACTTTGATCTATTTAAATTATAATCAATTATCATAACTAATTAACTTATTCAGCAGTATTCCTATATATATCTATAGGTTGCCCTGTTTTATTTTTCCAGTCAGTCCATCCATCGTTTGATTGATTAAGAACAACTGATCCAACAAATGAAGGTGAACATTCACCAAGTTCAACATCTTCGAGTAATTTTCCATTGTTATCCAATGGTAATTTTTCCCTAATGCTCTTTGCTTTTTGAGAAACACCAGCATCTTCAGAAATGCCAAGTACACTGCCTTTCAATAGTTTCCAATTCCCATTTTTTACTTCTGCAGTTGCTTTAACTATCTTATTATCTGATTTTTTCTTTTTCTCAAATTTGTATCTTCCATTTGGAATCAATTTACTTTTGATATTTTCGGTAGCAGTATCAAAAATTTCTTCTCTTGTCTCTGTTTTAGGAAAAATAATTGTTCCAGCAAATGAAGAGAGAAGTTCGGTAACTAAATTCACATCAAGGGCAAATAATTCAGTATCTGCAACACGACTTTTTTCAAAAATATTGTGAAGCATCTTTTCTTTTTCATCATAATTATCAACTTCAATAGCAAAAACTCTTTTAAATCCTGTCACATTGCTGTATCCGTTATGTTCTAAATTATACATGCGTTGTTCAAAATTATTAGAGTTTGTTTTTCCTATTTTAATTAATCCAGGTACTATAGAGGTCATGATATAGATAATGCCTTTTCCCATTCCTCATTCTCCTTAATGCTTTTTGAATCTCGAGTTTCTGCCTTCTCCTTGCTTTGGATTTGCACTAAATTTTGAGTTTCGCCCTTGATTTTGCTTTGATTTTGCACTAAATTTTGAATTTCTGCCTTGATTTTGCTTTGAGCTATGGAAACCGCCATTTTTATTGTTTTTTTCAAATTTAGTATCTTTTTCAAATTTGCTATTTGATTTTCCAAATCTTTTGTTTTTCTCAACTTTTACAGGACGCCCACTCGTTTTTCTTCTCTCTTCTTTTATCTCCTCAACAGCATTTACCAAAAGTTCTTTAGATTCAGCTCTCAATTTTTTACTTTTGATAACATGCATGCTTTTTTCAGTGTTGTAATCTATGTTACTGTAGTACATAGCAGCAGCTGCAGTCATTGGAAGTGGGATAAAACTTTGGACTTGTTGTAAATTCCATCTTCTTTTTGAAAGAAAATTACTTACAACCTGCATTTCATTTTCCGTACATCCAGGGAATCCTGACATGAAATAAGGAACGATATATTGTTCTTTATTCGTTTCTTTACATGCGTCTTCAAAAATCTGCATAAATTTATAGAAAGTTTCAGGATCAGGTTTTCTCATTCTGTTTAAAACATTTCTATGTAGATGTTCTGGAGCTACTTTTAAATGACCTGAAACATGGTATTTTACAAGTTCTTTGATATAGTTTGGAAATTTTATGGCAACATCCATTCTTATTCCAGAATTTATAAAAACATGTTTTACGCCTTCTGTTTTCCTGACAGCTCTGTAGAGGTCTATTGCTTCTGAAGCACTGAGTTTGAAATTTTTACATGGTTCAGGATATAGACAACTTGGTCTTCTACAACCTTTACAGTGTTTAGTTATTCCATTTTTACAGCCATATAGATTTGCTGTTGGACCACCTAAATCTGTTATTGTTCCACTGTGTTTTTTACAACTTGAAACCATTTCTTTGATTTCTTTTAAGATAGATTCTTTGCTTCTTGAAGTTATAAATTTTCCTTGGTGGAAAGATAGACTGCAGAAAGAACATCCACCAGCACAACCTCTTAAAATAGTTACTGAATCTTTAACCATGTTCCAAGCAGGAATTTCTTCTTTATAGGAAGGATGGGGAAGTCTTGTAAATGGCAAATTATATACTTTATCCATTTCCTCTGTTGTTAGTGGAAATTGTGGAGGATTTACGATTAATGCTCTGTCTCCATGCATTTGTAAAAGAGGTTTTCCACAGTATGGATTCATCTCTTTTTCGATCATCTTTGTCATGTCAAATAATGCACTTCTGACTTTTTGGCATGATTCATAAGAAGGCAATTTTACATATTCGTCTTGGTTTAATAATTCTGTATCGTTTTTACCTAAAAGCCTTGCCGTTCCTCTTATGTTTGAAAAATCATAACTTCCATTTGCACATGCTTCTGCTATTTCGAGAATGGATTTTTCACCCATTCCAAACATCAAAACATCAGCTTTTGAAGGCAATAAAATTGTTGGTTTTATCTTATCTTCCCAAAAATCATAATGGACACATCTTCTTAAAGATGCCTCTATTCCACCGAGGGCAACTGTTATCCCTGGAAAAACTCTTTTTAACATTTGGGTATATACTATTGTTGGAAAATTTGGTCTCATTCCAGCTCTTCCACCAGGTGTATAGGCATCGTCATGACGGATTTTTTTTGCTGCTGTATAATGTGCCAAAATAGAATCAAGATTTCCTGCAGTAACTCCACAGAAAAATCGAGGTCTTCCCATTACCTCAAATGCTTTTGGATCGTTCCAATCAGGTTGGGCTATTATTCCTACTTTGTAGCCGTGGCTCAATAGAACTCGCCCTATTATTGCAACTCCAAAACTGTGATGGTCTATATAGGCATCTCCTGTTACTAAAAGGACATCGAGCTGTGGCCAACCCAATTTGTCCATTTCTTCTCTTGTCATTGGTAAAAATTTTTCTGTTTCCATTTTATTTCCTCAATTTCTTTTGTCTTCCGTCTTCTTTTGTCTAATGACATTAAGGCATGTTATCTTTTCTTCAATTAACTTCCATTATGATAACAGCCCTGTCATCTGCTTCGTTATTTCCTTTTGTAAAATTTGAAATATCTGCAAGTAAAGCCTTATTTAACTCTTCGCCTGAAGAATTATTATATTTCTTTGCTATTTTTATAACATTATCTATTGTATAATAATCACCATTTTTATTTTGTGCTTCTGTTATTCCATCAGTAAAAAGCAATATCTTACTTCCTGATTCAATTTTTAATGTCTTATCTGTCCAAGTTGAATTTGGATACATACCAACAGGAAAACCAGAAGATTCTAAAATTTCACATGTGCCGTCATTTTTTGTTATAACTCCATTGTGTCCAGCACTTGCATAAGTAAATTCTGATGTCTCTTCATTATATACGCCATAAAGAATTGTAGAAAAAAATCTACATTCATTAAAAAGTGATATTACACGCTTGTTTATTTTTGTAAACATTTCAGAAGGTGAGAGTGTCTTTTTTCCCCATTCATAAAAAACACTCATTATGATGGACATAATTAAAGAGGCTGTTATTCCTTTTCCCATGACATCACCTATTGTGATGAGTATATATTTTTTTTGGAATGGACGGAAATAATAAAAATCTCCCCCAACTTCCATTGATTGGTGTATATATCCAGTTATTTTTGTTCTTCCTATAGAAAAAGGCTTTGAAAGAAGTGTTCGTTGAACAATTCTTGCCATTTCAATGTCATGTCTAAACCGCTGTTCATATAATGCGGATTTTCTGTAATTTGTGTTTAGGATTATGACTATATATGTTACTAAAAATCCCTCTAAGAGATAAATTAGATCATCTCCAATATTTAAAGGATTTATATTAAATCCATGTATTATCAAATGTCTTATTATAGTTAGTACAGGGACAAAGAAATAAGTCTTTTTATCAAATAATATCCCTGCTGTAAAAGCTACTGATAAGGTTAAATCAATAGGCATTGCAAGATATGTTTTTGTCTTTAAACACAAAAAAGAAAACAAAATAGCCAATATGACATTAATTAACCATATTTGAATAGAATATTTTAAATATGTTTTTTCGAGGATTATTTCTTCAAAATTTTTTCTGAATTTTCCCCAAAAAATTTTTCTCTGTCTCTTGGCATTATTTATTTGTTTTCTTTTTTGTTCCATATATTTTTTAGTCTCTGTTGGTAAACTTACAAAAATTGATTTTACCAACCAACGCTCTAATTTTCGCCTTTATATACTTTCTTTAATTCTTTATAATATTTTTTTGTAATACCTGCATATTTCACAGAAAAATCATAAAGATTATCAACAATTTTTGTTTCTTTGTTTAGCCAATTTGTTATTTCTAATCCCTTTGCTTTTGATCTGCAATGAGTTCTTGCCAAAGCTATACCTGCCGAATAAGCAAAATTTTTCAAATCGTCAGATGTTTTGAAATCATCTGTATCATCAGCTTCAAGCATATATCTTTCTCTTATCATGAAACTTATGCCATCAAGCATACAGCTTTCAGAAAATCTGTCATATGGCGTTCCACCGACTTCTTTTATTGATTTTACAATAGTTTTAGCATTTGCAAGTTTTAAATTTCCTGCTTTTTTGATCAAGTTTTTATCGAGAACTGAAGGCAATATCTGTTTTATCTCTATTTCAACATATTTTTTCTCTTTTGGAATATAAGATAAAACTCTATAGCGTTTTAGTCCATAAGTGCTACCGCCACTTCCAAGTTTTTCACAAAAAGCAACAGGTTCCAATCCAATATTTTTCTTTTTTCCAAGGTCAAACATTATTTTTTTGATTTTGCTTTCTTGTTTTGGATTTAGTTTTAATGTCTTTTTATTGAATTTATATGAAATTTTGCCATTTTGTTTTTCAAATTTATCTTTTAATAATTCTTCTTCAGTTATTACTTCAGACTTATCCATATCTTTTTTAATAAAATTTGTAACTTCTTTATCTGTCAAAGTACAAGAACGATTATTTCCATTTTTTGAAATTCTTTCAGCTTCTGTTTTATATCCTCTTATTAAAGCACTAATTGCAGGTTTTACTGCATCTTGGTCTATATCATCTCTTTCAGAAGCTAATTTTATTGATGCCCCTAATCTCATTAAATCCCACTCTACTTTTCCTTTTCCTGAGAGATCAAAGTCATTAGGTCCCCAAACTACCTTTCCATTTTCATCAGGCATTATTCCAAAATTTCCTGTGTGAGGGTCTGTACATATTATGGCATAAGGGGAATCTTTCGAAATTGAATAGTTATTATCAAAAATATCTTCGTAAAAAAGAACTGGAGAGGCTTGATAAAATCTTGCAGGTGATTTTAATATCTTTTTAAATTTCTTTTTCGTTTCTTTTGAATCAAGTCCTATTTGCTTATGATATGAAGAAATACGATTAACTATAGAATTTGTTTTTATTTGTTTTGTATTTTCTGTAACTTTTGCAATATACACACAAGGCTTAGTCACCATATCTGTATTTGTTGCAAAAGACTGATTACAAAATGCCAACATAGAAAAAGCTATTATTGGCAGTATTTTACTTATTTTCATCTTTTTCTTCCTTTTCTTCTTCTGGTGAGGTTTCATTAGATTCTATTGTTAGTGGAGAGCCACACATCTCGCAATATTTAGCTTTTGCCGATGCTTTATGATTGCATTCTGGACATGTCTGTAAATTCTCAAATAAAAATTTAGAATTTTTTTTGTCTGCCCATTTTTTTGCCATTATAAGACCAAATATCAGAATTCCAATAATGAGCACGAAGAGTATAAACAACATTATAAAAAATGGAAATAAGTCATTTTTTGGAACATTTACCTGCTTTTTTTCAGGTTCTTCAGATAACCAGTCAATTTCTTTATTTTGGTCTTCTTCAGATATTATCTGAATATTTGTAATATTATTTTCTGTAACAACAAAATTTTGAGAACCAAATATATTTTGAATATTTAAAATCATAAATAATACAAAAGCTGATATTGCACTCATATTTTAATTTCCTCAAAAAAAAACCGATGTGAAATTAATCACACCGGCACATAATTCAAAAATTAATGGAAGAGTGATCCTATTGCATCACCAATAGCTGCACCGACACCAACACCTATTGCTGCACCGAGATTTGCACCTGGTGAACCAAATGGATGTGGACCATGATGGTGATGATGGTGATGTGGACCATGTGGACCAAATGGACCTGGAGGTGGTGGAGGTGGAAAACCTATTGGACCTGGGCCGTGATGTGGACCGTGTGGACCGTGTGGACCGTGTGGACCATGTGGACCTGGACCAAATGGACCTGGAGGTGGTGGAGGTGGAAAACCTATTGGACCATGATGTGGAGGTGGAAAACCGAAAATAGGCATAATAAATATCTCCTTTTTATATTAATTAATTTCAATTTTTTATGTATATATAATATAACATCAAATATCTAAAAAATCAATTAAATTAATGTTAACAAATTTTTATAATATTATTTCACTTACCGCAAGTCAATTTTTTGTCTTGTGGTAAGTGAAATTAATTTTTAATGAATTTCACACTTTATCACTTCAGCAAGTGATTTTACACCTTTTTCAATTTGTTCAAGTGTTGGATATGAGAAATTTATTCTCAAACAGTTTCTCATCTCTGAATTGTGATGGAAAGCATAACCTGGAACAAAAGTTACTTTATGTTCTATTGCTTTTTTGAGCATTGATTCTGAATCTATATATTCTGGCAATGTAACCCAAAGGAATAATCCTCCACTCGGTTTTGTCCAAGTTACACCTTCTGGCATGTTTTCAGATAACATTTTCAACATTAAGTCTTTTTTGACTTTATATTCCTTTACAACATCACCAATATGTGATTCAAGTAAGTTCATTTTCATATATTCTGCAACTACTCCCTGAATCAATGTTGAACAACATACATCTACAGATTGCTTCAATATTTCAAGTTTTCTGATTATATCTTTATGACCACATACCCATCCCAATCTCAATCCAGGGGATAAAATTTTTGAGAATGAATAAAGACCAAGTACATTTTCACTATTTGACAATTTGAAAAGTGATGGTTTTTCTTCTCCATCATATCTCAAATAAGTATATGGACAATCCTCTAAAATAATAAAATTATATTTTTTTGCAAGTTCAACAAGTTTTTTTCTTCTTTCCAAAGATATAGAAACACCTGACGGATTTTGATAATCTGGAACGGTGTATAATAATTTGTAATGTTCACCAATGGAAATAAGCCTCTTTATTTCTTCTTCCAATTTATCCGTAATTATTCCATTTTCGTCCATGGGAATCCCAATAAATTTTGCACCTGTTGAAGCCAATGAATTTAATGCTCCAACATAACTTGGAATTTCAACAAAAACAGGATCATTTATATCGACAAAAATTTTTGTTGGGAGGTCTATTCCCTGTTGACCACCTGTTGTTATGAGAATATTTTCAGGTTCTAAATTAGAGCCATGACGAGCCATGAATTTTATAATTTCTTCCTTCAATGGCATATAACCGCCTGTTCCTGCATATTGTAACATTACTTCAGGCATTTCGGTCATAACTTTTATGCCTATTTCTTTTAATTGTTCTGAAGGAAATAAATCAGAAGAAGGGAAGCCACCAGCAAATGAGATAAGACCTGGCATATCTTTATACTTTAGTAGCTCCCTTATTGCACTTACTTTTGTTCGCCTTACCATAGACGAATAGTTCTTTACTAAATCAATCAATGTTACTTTGCTCCTTTGTCATTTTTGCTATACCATTTTTTTATTGAATTTGCAATTATTTCAAAATCTTCTTCATCTGTTGTCCTCATATCAAAATATGCTTTGTCTTCTTTAATTCTTACAAATATTGGAGTTTCTTCTTTACGCATAAAATTTGCAAATTCTGTGGATTTTATGCCAGTTTCAAGTGTTACTGCAATAGAATCTATTTTTTCATTTGGCATACTTCCACAACCAGCATAAGCATAGGAATTTAATATATTTATTTTACCTTCTAATTCTATCGAATTGACTAAACTATAAAATTTATTTGCTTTTTTTTGCAAATCCTCAATATTATAACATATCATCTTAATAAAAGGAATTTCTTTTATTTTTTTTTCATCAAAATATGTAAGAATCGTTTCACTTAAAGCAGATAGTGTTATTTTATCTAATCTTACGGCTCTAAACAATGGATTTTGCTTTATCTGTTTTATGTATTTATCTTTACCAATTATGATTCCAGCTTGTGGACCTCCCAAAATTTTATCTGCACTGAAAAGAATAATATCTGCCCCATCTTTTAATATTTTTATTGGATCTTTATAATTTGAAAACCCAAATTCACTCATGTCAGCAAATGAAGCTGAACCAAGATCATAGGCAAAGATTATATTTTTCTCTTTAGCTAATTTTGAAAGTTCTTCTGTTTTTACTTCTTCATGAAATCCTTCTATCGTAAAATTCGAAGTCGAAACTTTTAAATATAATGCAGTATTTTCATCTGTAGCTTTTTCATAATCTATTATATTTGTTTTATTTGTGCAACCTATTTCCTTTAAAATTCCCCCAGATGATTCCAATATTTCAGGTAAACTAAAAGAACCACCTATTTTTACTAATTCACCTCTTGAAACTATTGTCTTTTTATTTTTTGAAAAAGTGTTTATTACAAGTGCAAATCCAGCTGTATTATTGTTAACAACTGTTGCATTTTCTGCTCCTGTAAGACTACATATCAATTTACTTACAAATCTATCTCTGTCAATTCTTATTCCTGTTTCTGTACTCTGTGCAAGTGGTGAATAGTTTGCTGTTTTACATATTGCTTCTAATGCTCGTTTAGATAGAGGAGAACGCCCCAAGTTAGAGTGTAATATTATACCAGTTGCATTTATTGCCTTATTTGGCTTTCCCTCAAAAAATTCAAGGGAAGCCTTTTTAAAAGCGTCCCTTATATCGTCATTTGAATATGAATATAAATTTTTATTTTGAAGATATTTTTTTCTCATATCTTCAGAGGTCATTTGGGCAATTAATTTGGAGATTTTATCATCTAATTTTTTTTCACAAACAGCCATTATTTTATTTATTGAAGGAGGATACATTAATCTTCATCCTCATCATCTTCATCATCTGGATTGTGTGCTTCTATCCATTTAGCTATGTCTCTAACTGGTCTGTCAACTTCAGTTAAATATTTTCTTGCCGCACTTATTGATGAATAAAAAGAATAAAGAGCAGAATTTAAATCATCATATTCTTTAAGGTCTCTTGTGTCCTCGACAAGACATCTCAAATGTTGAAGGAGAAGATATAAATTTGTGCTTATGTTTTCATAAGATGTTAGACATACAACAAGACCGTCTTCTACTACATTTTTTAATGTGTCGTTGAAATCTTGATTTTCCATTTAAATTTCCCCCTTTATAGCATTTTCATCTGTTTTAATTTTTTCTTTTGACTGATTTCTTATACTTTTAACTAAATTTTCTGATAGGTTTGAATATTTATCTTCTTTTTCTTTTGGATAAATGATATTTATTATCAAATAATGTTTTTGATCAGATGAAATACAAACTGTCGTTTCAACCTTCATTTCTTTTTCATTTTCACCTTTAGATGTGGCTTTTGTCAAATATCCATTTATCAAATCAGATGAAATTTTTTCTTCATCTATTTGTTTATATTCAGGAATGAATTTTGACATATCACCTAAAACTATCTTTTTCATTTCCTCAAGATTACCTTTTTCATCTTTTGGAATATCGAGAAGTATTACATCTATATCGGATTCTTCATCCGTGTTTGAAAAATAGGCCTCGTCATTTTTTCGTGTTTCTGATTGAAACTCATCTGGAACTGAAAAATAGAAACAATCTTTCATGTTATATTCATAATCAGCCCAAACATTTTGTATATTTAGCAAAAATATTGTGATTAAAACAAAAAAAGAAATTATATATTTCATGATTTCAAGTCTCTTCTTTTTCTTATTTATTGTTATTCTGTTTATTAGTCGCAAAATCCTATTAAATATTTTCAAATAAAAAGGGCTATTTTTTATAGCCCTTTAAGTTTTCTTATTTTTGTCTTCTTATTAATGTATAGTTTCTATTACTTTTCTAAAAGTTTTTTCTTTTACTTTGCTATCCTTAGATTGGCACATACAAACCATGAATATTGCTTTATCTCCATATTGGAACATGTATATATAAGAGTTAAAAGTTATTCCTTCAACTTTCATTTTTCCATTTATTACATAGACATTTTTGTCACCAATTTTTTCATTTGATTTGCTTGTTACTTTTATGTCTTTATCTTTGCAAATTTCTTTTGAAAGTTCTTCTTTTATTTCTTGTGTAAGTTTCTGACCTTTTTGCACTTTTAAATAATTGATGTTTATAACTGAACCATCTTCTTTTTGGACAAATGTTATACTCTCATCATCTTTTTCATCAAGAGTATATTTAGTAGGAATATTTGCAGTCATACCACCGACTATTTTTGTATCTTTTGCAAATGCTGTTGCAAAAATCATTAGACAGAAACAAACAAGTAAACAAATTGTCAATAATTTCTTTTTCATTTTTTTTCCTCATTAACAGTTTTTATTTTATACTTTTTATTATTTCTCTGAATATTGCTTCTTTATTTGTATCTTCCATTCTGCATGCAGAGAATGAGAAAACAATTTTATTGTTATATTCAAAAACATAAAAATATGCTTTCATATTTACATCTTCTATCTGCATTTTTCCTGTCATTACATAAACACTTCTTCCGCCGATATTTTCTGTTCTTTCATTTTCAATATCGATATCTTTTTCTTCACAAAGTTCTTTTTGAAGTTCTTGTTTCATTTCATCTGTAAATGTCTCGCCTTGCTCTAATGGAACAATACCGATCATTATCATAGACATTTCTTCTTCAGAAATAAAAAATATACTCTCTTCATCTTCTTCATCAACTTGGTATATATCTGGAATATTTGCTGTAATGCCTCCGGGGCATTTGATTTCTTTTGCAAATGTTGTTGTTATACACATCATTAAACAAAAACAGATAAGCGAACAAATCGTCAATAATTTATTTTTCATTTTTCTTTACCTCGCTAATTTTTATTTTTGATATTTCTTTTTTATAATTCAAAATCCTACTTTTTATGATTTTTTAGTGAATATTTATAAAAAAATAAATATTTTTATTTTTCTCTTGATTTTAGAGGGGGCAAAATTGTATAATAGATAAAAATTGAAAATGGACTGGAAAAATGATTGTAAAAAATGCTGATTTAAATGGAGTTATCTCCGACATATTTATTAAAGACGGAATTATAACTGATATTGTTGCAGTTGATAAAAGAAGTAATATAGTCGATTCTGAAAATGTTTTTGATGCTGAAAATAAAAAAGTTGTTCCTTCGTTTTTTAATACACATACACATTCTGCAATGACTCTTTTAAGAGGTTATGCTGACGATATGCCTTTAAATCCTTGGCTATCTGAAAAGATATGGCCTGCTGAGGCAAAATTAGTACCTGAAGATGTTTATTGGGGAACAAAACTTGCATGTCTTGAAATGATAAAAACAGGAACAACCTTTTTTAATGATATGTATTGGTGTATTGATTCAATCATAAAAGCAGCTACTGAAATGAATATGAGATTGGCAGTAAGTGCTACTTTTATTGATATTGGAAAAGATACAGACAAGTTGATAAAAGAATTAGATGATACTTATGAGCGTGTTTCTGCTATTGACAATCCAAACATAATTTTTACGATTGCACCACATGCAATTTATACTGTATCTGAAAAAATGCTCAAATATTCTGGTAAATTTGCAAAAGACCATGATCTTTTTATACATACACATCTATCTGAAACAAAAAAAGAATATGATGACTGTTTGAGAGACCATGGAATGAAACCAGCTTTTTATCTTGATTCTTTTGGACTTCTGACAGAAAAAACGATGTTGGCACACAGTGTTTGGCTCGATGATGATGAGATAAAACTAATTGCAGATAGAGGAGCTACTGTTTCACATAATCCAATATCTAATATGAAATTATCTGTTGGCAAGGCTTTTGATTATCGCAAAATGAAAAATGCAAATGTAAGAGTAACACTTGGAACAGATGGTTGTTCATCTAATAACAATTTAAACATGGCTGAAAGCATGAAATTTGCTTCTATACTTCAGAAATTTGCATATAATGATCCTGCATTGATGAGTGCTGAAGAATGTTTTAAAATCGCTTCTTTCAATGGAGCAGAAGCATTTGGAATAAAAGCAGGCAAAATTGAAAAAGGTTATGATGCCGATTTTCTTGTCTTAAAATCAAATATTTATGATATGACACCTGGATTTAATGTTTATTCTGACATAGTATATTCTGTAGGAAATAATTTTGTTGATTCTGTTTTTTGTAAGGGAAAATTAATAATGGAACATGGAAAAATAGAAGGTGAAGATGAAATTATTTCACACGCAAAGAAAATTTCAAAAAAATTTATTTCTTAAATAAATTTGGAGAGAAGTATGGATAGGACTAAATGGATTATATTATCTGTTCTTTTTGCTGTTGTTTTAATTGGATTTTCTGCAATTTTTTTTAAATCTTCTGTAGAAAAAGGCATGAGTTTTTACGATCCTGTTTTATCAGATGATGGTTCAATTTTGGCTTATTTAAGTATAAAAGAATCCGATAAAAAAGAAGGGGAAACAGCAAAAATCGCAATTAAAGTTCTTGATTTTAATAAGAGAGAAAGAAAAGAATGTACTTCTATTGATATTAAACAGAAAGAGGACATAATTATAAAATCTGTTTCTGATGATGAGATAAGATATTCAAAAAATGATTATTCTTCAGGAACTATAGAAGATTGGTCTTTTTCATTTGCGGACAATGCTAATACACAGATTGCAATATCTAAAGCTGAAGACTTTAAAGATGAAACGATATTTTTTAAGAAGAATGCAAAACAGCGTTTACTTTTGAAATATGAAAAAAATAAAAAATCTATTCTTACTTTTGTAAATGAAAATGGGGCAGAGATAAAAATAATGGAAATGCCAAGTTCGAGGGGATATATATATAAACCTTGTACTGTTGGTGAAAATATTTTGTTTAAAACCCATGTAAATAATGACGGAATTTTTTCTGATGCTGTTTGGATTTATCGTCCTGAAATGGGAGTTCTCGATGAGATACAGAGAGAATGTAGTGACTATATAGCTTCAGAAAATGGAAAATATATTGTGTTTCTTCTTCCTTCAAATGTAAAAGGAAAATCACTTTGGGAAATATCTGTAAAACAACTTGAAGAAAATGGTGATTCTTCTGATATAGCAAATGAGTGTTTTAAAGAAGAGGTCTTTTTATATTCTTGGTCTCCTAATTCAACAGGATTTTTAATGCAAAAGGGAAATAATCTTTGTTTCTATGATTTAAATACTCAGACTGTGAAAAAATTACAAAGTGCTGAAAATGACGGTTGGTGGGGATATCCACTTTCAAGTTATTATACTGCTTTTAAATCTGATGGAAAATCTATTGCTGTTTTGAGTTATTCAAAAATGAAAGATGAGCAAGGTGGTTATTCAGAACATATTACTATTATTGACACGGCAGGCGAAATCAAAAAGAAAATATATGACAGTAGAATTTCAGATTTTGGCAAAAAACAACCTTTTAGACCTGAATTTTACAAACATATATTTTGGAAAGACGATTCAGATATAATTTTTGAGAGCAAGTCGCCTAATAACCCTGAAAATAAGCGTATAATAATGACCTCTGGGGATGGAAAAAATAAGAAGAATTTGAGTAAATCATTTCTATAGAGAATGGAGCATTTATTGTGTCTGAAGAACATCATATAAGAATAAGAATAGGCATTTTAATTGTATCTGACGGTAAAGTGCTTTTGATCGAGCATATAAAAAATGGGAGATCTTATTGGCTCATTCCAGGTGGTGGGCTTGAATATGGAGAGACGATAGCAAATTGTGCAAGAAGAGAAATGAAAGAAGAAACTAATCTAGATGTTTCTATTTCTCGATTTCTTTTTAGTTCAGAGAGTATTGCTCCTGACGGAAGCAGACATATTTTAAATATGTTCTTCCTCGGTAAAATTGATGGTGATTCCCCAATGAAGATTGGAGATGAAGAACGATTAAAAAGTCTCGCTTTTGTTCCCATAGATGATTTGGACAAAATAGAATTTCATCCACCTATAGGACATATTGTAAAAAATATGTTGAAAAGTGGAATTGTGGAAGAGATGATTTCTGCAAATAGGCATTTGGGAAATTTTTGGAAAAACTTTCCAACTTTGTGAGCTGTCATGAAATTTAATTTGGATTTACCTAAATCTCTTCATATTACAATTATTGTCTTGCTTTATCTTATTCTTGAAAGTTTTTTACCTGTAAATTATCAGCCTTCGTCAAGGATATGTATATTTTGCATAGATATGTATCGTTCTACTGTAAGTGCCAATTTGAAAAAAAATAATATTTATATTTGTCGTTATACTCCAACTTGTAGTCAATATACAAGGGAAGCAATAGAAAAATATGGCACTCTTAGAGGTGTTTTGATGGGAGGCTATCGTATTTTGCGATGTAATCCTTGGACAAAAGGCGGTTACGATCCAGTACCATAAACAAGGGGCTGTGAAAAAAGGAAATCAATTTTTGTTATTGATTTCCGTAACCCAATAGCCTCTATTTAAAAGCGATGTCATTGCGAGGGAGCTGTGCGACCGTGGCAATCTAAGCCTGTAAATTATTATTTACTTAAAAATTAAGTCGATTTCTTTAGCTATGTTGTAAAAATCGTTTAAAGATAAATTTTCAGGGCGTGCTTTTTCGTCAATACCAACTTTTTTTAATATTTCATCAGGATTTTCAACAATTGATTTGAGAGAATTTTTCAATGTCTTTCTTCTCTGTTCAAATGTAATTTTTACAATAGGCTTTATTTTTTCAAATGGAATATCAAAATTGCTTTTTTCTCTCAAAGCTAAATGTATAAATGCAGAATCAACTTTTGGCTCAGGTGTAAAAGCTGTTTTTGGAATTTTAAACAACAATTTTCTTTCTGCATAATATTCAACAAAATGAGTAATAGCTCCAGATTCCCTTGAACCCTCTTTGGCACAAATTCTCTCTCCTGCCTCTTTTTGAACAGTCAAAAAAATATCCTTAAAATATTGTCTATTTTCTATCAATTTAGTTATTATTTCTGTTGTAAGATAATATGGAATATTTGCATAGACATCATATTTTTCGTTTTTGTAAGTCAAGATGTCTTCGATTTTTGATTCAGATATATCTTGAAAATGGACATTTAATTTGCCTTCAAATTCTTTTTTAAACTGTTCAAGAGGCTTTTCAAAATCTCTGTCAATCTCGACACAATCCACAAATTGAGCAACTTGCAGAAGTTCTCTTGTCAAAATCCCAGTACCAGGTCCTATTTCAAAAACAAGTTTTGGATTGTTTTTTTTCAGTTCTTCTTTTATTTTGTCAACAAATGTTGAATCTGTCAAAAAATTCTGTCCATATCTCTTTTTTGCATTTATTTTTTCTTCAAAATTTTTGTTTGTTTTTTTCATTTGTTTCTTTCTGCTCTCTTCTACCATTTTTGCTTTATAATAAAAACTTCATCTTTTTGAGCTTTTCTGCATATACCAATGTCTCATCACCATTTGCAAAATAGTAATTTTTGAAATAGTATTTTGAACCCAATTTTTTATTTTGTGAAGATATTGAGAAATAATAGAAATTTTTATTTTCAGAAAATAGCGAAAATTCAACAGCTGTTTTGAAATCATCTGTATTTAAATCCAAATCTTTTGTGAGCTTGAATCCAAGGGGAGCAGGGATATTTTGGAAATCAGCTTTTATTTTTTTTCCGTCAGGTGTAAAACTTATAAAAATGTCATCAGAGGCATAAGTCATCAATAATTTTATATCTTCTTTGAAAATCTCTATTTTTTCAGTTTTAACTTCCATTAATTCTGCAAGTATATCTGGTAATTCTTGCGGATAGTCTGGATGAATTAAAACATAAGGAATTAATCCAGCTGGTATTAAATCAAGTCCAACAAAGAATATTTTCTTTTTGAATAATTCTGAATATTTTTTGAACACATCTAAATTTATTTTTGGAGAAATGTCTTTTATTGTCCCTATGGTGCATGGAGTTCTAAAATAAATGCTAAATCCTTCACAGCCGTTTTCTGAAAATCCAACTTTTATCATGCAGTCTGAGTCGGTAAAATTTTTTTTTGCTTTTTCATACATATTTTTAGATTCTTCATCAATAGATAATATTTTTAAATATTCATCAACTCTATTTAAAAATAAGTCATCTTGTTTTTCTATTGACAATTCATATTTGCCAGTTTTTAGATTTTTAAATCCAAATTCACATGCATGATTTATTTCTTTTTCAAAAATTTTTTCAAATTCTAAAAGTTCATGGCTTTTTTCTTTTGAATTTCTGTAATTGATTATAAAATTTAAATCTTCATTTTTAGTTGCTTTTTTCATGAAATATCCGCCTCGCATTTTCAGTTATTTTTTGTTCAACTTCTTTAAAATCCAGGTTTTTTATTTCTGCAATTTTTTGGGTAACATTTTTGACCATAAACGGAAAACTTCTTTCTTGTCCTCTGTAAGAACAACAAAATGGGCTATCGGTTTCTGTCAATATCTGTTCAATTGGCAACATGCCTACAATTCTTCGGAGTTTTGAAGAATTTTCATAAGTCAGTGGAAGTCCAAAAGAGATTATATATCCTTTTTTCTTTATCGTGTCGAGATATTTAAATCCTCCTGAATAGCCGTGAAAAATTACAGGTAAGTCAAAGGCTGTTTTTTCAAGGCTTTCAAAAAGTTTTTCAAAGGCATTTCTACAGTGAATTATAACAGGAAATGAAAATTTTTTAGCAAGTTCGAGTTGTTTTAAAAAGAAATATTCCTGCTCTTCAATAGGTCTATTTGAAGGGTGAAGATCATATCCTATTTCACCTATCGCAGAAATTTTATAATTTTTCAGTATAACTGGCAAAGATTCAAAAAAATCTATACATTTTTCTGAATCAAAATCAACAGCTTGTGGGTGTACTCCTACAGATATTTCAATGTTTGGCATATCTTTTATCTTTTCATATTCAAATAAATATGTGCAGGAACTTATAATTATTTCAGGACGGTCAGCATGGGAATTGAGATTTTTTATCTCATTATATACTAAATATGGAAGATGACAATGTATATCTATGGTCATGTTTTGCCTTTTTTATTTTGTTTTTGTTGGTTTATTATAACATGGTCAACAATAAAAAGCAAACAAAAAACAGGAAACAGTAATATTTTATTGGAAATATAAAAATAAAATATTTTATATATAATTTAACTAATATTTAAATTGACATGAAAAATTTTTATACAGAAGATACAATAACAGCACTTTCGACTCCCTATGGATTAGGGGGAATTGCAATAATAAGAATAAGTGGAAAAGATTCGGTAAAAATAGCTGAAAAACTGTACAGATCGCCAAGTGGCAAAACAAAAAAAATTGCATCATATAAAGCTATGTATGGATATGTAATTTCTCCTAAAACTGGCAAAAAAATAGATGAAGCAATATTCCTTCCTATGTTAAAGCCATATTCATACACAAAAGAAGATGTTGTTGAAATTCAATGTCATGGTGGTTCAATCTGTGCTTCTGAAATATTGAAATTAATCTGTTCAGAAGGTGCAAGAATGGCACAACCTGGTGAATTTACAAAAAGAGCTTTTTTAAATGGAAGAATTGATCTTGTACAGGCAGAAGCTGTAATGGATATAATAAATGCCAAAAGTTCAAAAGCACTCGAAAATGCAATGGAACAGCTTTCAGGCAAGTATTCAGATGAATTAAAAGAATTTAAAGATGAAATAATCGAGACAATAGCACTCACAGAAGCCCCTATTGACTATCCTGATGAAGAATTATATTCAGATTCATCTGTCGAGGCAAAAGAAAAAATAGACAGACTTTATAAAAAAGCAAAAAAAATGCTTGATTCGGCAATCGGTGGAAAATTATATCGAGATGGGGCAAAGGTTTCACTTATCGGAAAGCCAAATGCAGGTAAATCATCTATATTGAATATGCTTTTAAAGGAAAATAGAGCGATAGTTACAGATATTGCTGGAACGACAAGAGACATAATAGAGGAATCTTGTGTTATAGATTCAATACCTGTTACAATATGTGATACTGCTGGAATAAGAGAGACAGATAGTGAAATAGAAAAATTGGGAATAGAAAAAACTAAAGAAGCTATAGATACTTCTGATTTGATTATGACTGTAATTGATTCTTCAAGTGAAATAGATAAAGAAGATGAAGAAGTTTTAAAATGTGCATTAGATTCTAAAAAAGATGTTATATTTATATTAAATAAGACAGACTTGCCGACAAAAACAACCGAAGAAGATATTTTTACAAAATATAATGTACAGCCAATTAAGTTATCTACAAAATCTCTTGAAGGTAGAGAAGATATAATAAAAGAAATAGGCGATATATTGAAGAAATCTTTTAATATGAGTTCAACATCAAGATTTACAGCTTCACATAGACATATTGAGTGTTTGGAGGCTATTTTAAAAGATCTCAAAGAAGCATCTGATTCTGTAGAAAAGGGCTATCCACTGGATTTATGTACAATTCCATTGAGAGGGGCAATAAGTACCCTTGAAGAATTGACAGGAATTTCATGTGAAGATGAAATAACAGATACAGTTTTTTCAAAATTCTGCATTGGAAAGTAAAAATTAATCATGGAAAACAATAACAAAATAAGATTGAAAAACTCTGCAAAAGAATTTGGAATCGAACTTACAGATATTCAACTAAAACAGTTTTCGTATTATTGTGATAATATTTTGTATTGGAACAAACCAGTTGGAATAACTGCCTATAAAGAAGAAAAAGATATAGTAGATTATATGTTTATAGATTCTCTTGCAGGATATAAATTAAAAGACCAACTTATAAATGGAACTGTTGTTGATGTTGGAACAGGTGGAGGTTTTCCAGCTCTTCCATTAAAAATGGTTATTCCAAATATGGATATATCACTTCTCGACTCATCACAAAAAAAATGTGATTTCCTCGACAATATTATTCGTATATTAAAATTTCAAAATTGCCAAACGATAAATCGTAGGACAACAGCATTAAAAGATAAAAAATTTGATATTGCAATAAGTCGAGCATTTAAAAATTTTGATGAGCTTATAAAGAACATTTTTCCAATATTAAAAGAAAATGGAATTATTTTTGCATGGAAAGGTCCTTCTTGGAAAGAAGAACTAAAAAAAGCAGAAAAGATAATAAAAAAATATAATGCTTCAATTATTGACAGTTATGAATATTCAATTCCAAATACAGATGTAATTTCGAGATTTATTGTTAAAATTGAGAAAAAAATATAATGGCTTATAAAAAAATGCTGTGAAAATTTTCACAGCATTTTTTTTGCTCAATTAGTGTTTTTCTTTATATTTTTTCATGGCTTTGTTAAAGCATTCAAAGAACATGTCTGGTATTTCTTCTAATGGTACAAATTTGACTTCTTCAGCATCATCCCCTGCGGTTGCTTCTCCTGAATCTATTTCAAATAGATATATAATTGTTATTACATAACCATATACATCATTTGGTTCACAGTATGCACCTAAAAGTTCTAGTGCATGACCTATTAAGCCTGTTTCTTCTTTTAATTCTCTTGCAGCTGCTTCTTCGAGAGTTTCTCCAAGTTCAACAAAGCCAGAAGGTGGAGCCCAATGACCTTTTCCAGGTTCTTTACCTCTTTTTATTAAAAGACATTTTCCGTCTTTTATTGCAATAATACCTACAGAAGGCAATGGATTTTCATAGTGGATATAGCCACATGCTTCACAAATGTTTCTATCTCTATCTTCTACTTTTTTAACTGTCATTTCTGACTTACAGAATGGACAATATTTAAAAACCATATTTTATGCCTCCCATTGGACAAAATCTGTAAATTCCTTCAAAAGTCCAAAATTTTTGCTTCTTGCAACATATACATAGTCGCCCATGCCGTCTGCAAGACTTCCTGTTATTTTGTCTGCAAACATTATTATATTACCATATTTTTTGAATATTTCTGCATTGTTATGAGCATAAGTTCTATTTTGTGTTCTTCTTCCTGCAAATGCACAACAATATTTTAATCTTCCGTCTTCTTCAAATGGTTTATTTGCTATTATATTTGCCCATTCTCTGTAGAGGTCTATGTCTGCAGAATAGTTGCACATATCTATTATAAATCCACCTGGAGCTCTCATGTTTGCTTCAAGTGCGATAAGTCTTCCTTCAGATGTTCTGAAAAATTCAAAATGGAAAATTATCTTTTTGAGATTGTATGCTTTTATGATTTTTTGTCCTGCTTCTTTGACATCTTCAGGAATTTCAGCAATAGAATATATAGCTACATTCTTTTTTTCATTGACAAGGCTCATGACACTTTGATAAATATGTGAAATATTGAATACAACTTCACCATTTCCATCAACTAAACCATCATAAGTGCATATTGTACCTTCGATGAATTCTTCTGCAATATATTCTTCATTTGTTTTTGTATTGAAGAAGTTTTCTAAATCTTCATGATTTTTGATTTTATATGTATTTGAAGCACCTACACCTTTATTTGGTTTTGCTACTATTGGATATCCAATTTCTTTTATTAGTTCTTCTGCTTCAAAGATGTTATTTACAACTTTTCCTCTTGCAACAGGGATTCCATATTCTTGGAATTTTTTCTTCATCAATGATTTTTTTCTCATCTCTTCTAATTCATTGATTTTAGTTCCTTCGATGTTGAAATCTGTTCTGATTTTTGCCTCTGTTTCAAGCCAATATTCATTCATAGAAGCTATTCCATCTATTCTTCCATATTTGTGAATGAAATATGCCACTGCTCTATAGACTTGATCATAGTCTTCTAAATTGCTGACTTTGTAATATTCTGTTAGTGTATGTTTTAGTTCTTCTCCCAGCTCTTCATACGATATATCTGCTATTCCGAGAACTCTAATTCCTAAATAACTTAAATTTTTGCAAAATGCCTTAAAATTTGAGGGGTAGTGTGGAGAAAGATATATAAAATTCATGGTCTTATCATTCCTTTTGTAATTACATTTTATCTTTATTATTAATTCCTCTATTTTTCTTCTTATTTCCTTTTTTCTGTAGAATTTTTATTAGATTGTTTTTTATGTCAAATTATGGTATAATAAAATAAAAAAATAAAAATGATTGATAAGACGAAAAATTTTAATCTTGCTTATGGAGCTATTTTGATAGCTCTTTTAATAATTGTTCAATATACAACTTCTTTTTTTTCTAACCAACTTTTAACTGGGACATGTGTAAATACAATTTTGGCACTTTCTGTTTTTAAAACAAATTTGAAAACAAGTTTGTTGGTTGCAGTTGTATCTCCTTCTCTTGCTTTTTTGCTTGGTATTGGTCCAAAAATTCCGTTGTTTATTCCTTTTCTAATTATTTCAAATTGTATTTTTGTTTATTTTATTTGGCTTGGATTGTATTATTCAAAACAAAAAAGCAAATATTCTTTTATTTTTTTATTTTTGGGAATTTGTTTTGGAGCTGTTTTAAAATCTTTTTTTATTTATTTATCTTCTATTTATGTTATTCCATTATTTTTATTATTGAACGATTTACAGAAAAAAATGTTGGGAATGGCATTTTCTTTTGTTGCTTGTATTTCCTCAATATTAGGCGGTTTTTTGGCATATTGGATCGATAGAACAACAATTTTAAAAAAACTTTGAAAAAAGGTATTGACATTTTTAAAAAAAGTGTTATAATATTGAATTGTTCGAAGGAACGAAGAAAATACATCGCGGGGTGGAGCAGTTAGGCAGCTCGTCGGGCTCATAACCCGGAGGTCGTAGGTTCAAATCCTACCCCCGCAACTAAGTTTTGAATACCAGCAGAGATGTTGGTATTTTTTTTATATAAGGATATTTTATGTTAAATAAATTTGAAACTGAAGATATATCAAAATTGTTAGTTCAATTTTCTCTTCCTGCCATTGCTGGAATGATCATACATTCTTGCTATAATATTGTATCAAGAATGTTTGTTGGCAATATGGGAAATGATGGACATTTGGGACTTGCAGGTCTTGCTGTTGTCTTTCCTGTAATGCTTTTATTTTTTTCAATATGTGTTTTATTTGGATTAGGTGGAGCAAATTTATATTCAATAAAACTCGGTGAAAAAAAATATGATGAAGCTGAAAATATTTTGGGAATGGCTATTTTGTCAGGAAGCATTGTAACGGCAGTAATATGTATTCCTGCTTATATTTTTAGTGCTGATTTACTTTCTTTTTTTGGAGCAAGTAAAGATGTTCTTCCTTATGCAAATGCCTATTTTAAAATAATTGCTTTGTCAAGCACTATTGGTTTTATAGGTTTTGCTGTAAATGCTTTTGTCAGAGCAGATGGAAGCCCTGCTGTTGCTATGAATACAATGATAATAGGAGCTGTTTTTAATATAATCGCTTCTCCTATTTTTCTTTTTGTATTGAAGTGGGGAATGACTGGATTAGCACTTGCAACAGCTATTGGACAGTGTCTAACAATGTCTTGGGTTTTGTATTATTTTTCTGGTAAAAAGGCAAATGTAAGATTAAATAGGAGAATGTTTAAGTTCAATTTTCCTCTTATATTAAAAATTGCATCAATGGGAATGCCACCTTGTGCAATGCAACTTATAAATAGTTTTATCATGTTTTTCTTGAATAAATCTCTTGTAATTTATGGTGGAGATATGGCAATTTCAGCAATGGGTATTGTCATGAGTATTCAAACTATAATGATAATGCCTATTGTTGGATTAAGTCAAGGAGCTCAACCTATAATTGGATATAATTTTGGAGCTGGTATTTTTTCAAGAGTAGAGGAAACTGTAAAAAGAGCTGTTGTTGCAGGTACAATTTTTGTTCTTTGTGTATTTTTGTTAATGAGATGTTGGCCAACTCAAATAATGATTATGTTTACACAAAATCCTGAACTTCAGGTACTTGGTGTTAAATGTATGAATACTTGGTTTTTGGCACTTCCTCTTATTGCCATACAGATTTTAGGCTCTTGTTATTTCCAATCAATAGGCAAAGTTTTACCTTCATTGTTTTTGACATCGACAAGACAGTTGATATTTTTGATCCCTGCTATTTATTTTCTTCCTATATTTTGGAAATTTGATGGATTGCTTTATGCAGCTCCATTGTCAGATACTTTATCTGCCGTTTTGACTGCTATTTTCTTATTCAAAGATATTAATAAAGAGAAAAAACGTAGATTAGAATTTAAAACAGTATAACAAAAAAGGCTTGTTGGAAATTTTCCAACAAGCCTTTTTTGTTATTTAAAGCGGTGATTTATGCTGTTTTGTGTGGATTTTTTAGTTTTGCTTTTTTTCGTTTTTTCTTATCTTCAATTTTTATATCTTGTGCCTTTGGTTCTTTTATCTTTTTTTGATTATCTTCTTTATAAAATAAGTCATAAATACAATCAAGAATTGTTCTTTTTTCTTCTATTTTAATATTTTGTTTAGTTTTAAACCAATTTGAGATTGAATCGAACATTAGAGGAATAAAAAATAGTGCTACGATATTTTGTATAAAAAATTGAGTAGCTTTAAATATGCTTATGTCTCCGATTTTAAAAGGTTTCATTATTGGATATATAATTAGAATTAATATTGCTATTGTCATAAAACCAATTATAAATCTTGCCCATTTTTCACTTGTTGAAATTTTTTCAGGATCTTTAAATTTTACAAATTTTCTTTCTAAATACAAACCAATTACTAAACCGAGAAATCCGCCTATAGCTCTTAAATTATCTGTTATGCTTTGTATTGGTTTTACACTTGTTACCTCAACTGGTGGATAACCTCTAAATATTGTATAGATATATAAAATGATTGAAATAATTATACCTACAATGAAAAAAACAGTATCTTTTTCTGGATGTTCTTTTAGATATTTAAAGATTAATTCTGCTATACATATCATCATGATTCCAAAGATGGAGGCAACAATAACATCTTGTGGAGTGTGAGCACCTAAATAGTTTCTGCTAAATAAAACTAATATAACAAATGTCCATAAAATCCAAGTTAGTATTTTATATGTGTTTCGTATCACCCAACCAGCACTTCCAAAAATATTTACTGCTATTGTTGAGTGACCACTTGGAAATGAATAATTGGCAGGTCTTGCAGTCAATTCTGAAGGATGTAATGTCAAATCTCTTACAAATGGACGTCTGATACATAAGATATTTTTTAATATTGTATTAAAACAGGTTCCTACATTATATGTAAAAAATACTATTTGACCTGCATGTTTTGAGAAACACCAAAATAATATACAAGGTATCAGTACAATAAATGCGTTTACATCGAGTTCTGTTATAAATACAAAAAATCTTTCAACGAATTCTGGATTATGTTCTCTAATGTTTTGCAACCAGTGCAAATATTGAAGATCAAGCCCCATAAAGATTATATTTCCTTTCTTTAAAATTTATTATATATATAAATATTTTTCCTAATAATAAAATTTCCTTTGTTATAGATTTGTGGCGGAAAACCTACACGCTTGCGTGTCAGATGAAATACATTTTTTTTAATAGATTTTTTGTAAATATTTCAATATTTGACCAAATAAAAAATCCCCTATAATGGATTTTTGTCCAAAATAGGGGATAGGTTCTAGTTAATTTTTTTAGACCTTTATCAAGTTGAACTAATTATATGAAATATTTTTAATTTTTGCAATTAAATTTTTGTAAATTTGTCTATTTATAAAATCAAGCCATTTGTGCTGAGATTGTTTGAACTTCATTTAATGGCAAATTTAAATTTTCTGCAATTTCTTCAAGACTGTAAACTCCCTTTTTTATCATTCTTTTAGCTGTTTCTAAAAGAGCCTTGGCAATTCCGAGCTTTTCTCCCTCGGCAATTCCATCCTTTTTTCCCTTTGCAATATATTTATTTTTGTTCTGTTTTATATATTTATCTGCAGTTTTTTTGAGTGCAGGTGATAGTTCCATATTTCCCTCCTCTGTATTTTTTAAAAATTTTACTTTTTCTGCCAAATCTTCAAAATAAAATTCATCAGGATTTTTACATTTAAAATTATGCACAAGTTTACCAATATCATCATTGCCTTCATAAGCCCCATTTACATATATAATATAGGAACGGTCATTAAATGGTTTATGATTGTGTTCAAATGTTCTTTGAATCTTATAAATAGGCAATCCCTCTCCAAATACA
>CADASF010000059.1 GCA_902790465.1 uncultured bacterium
GGGGGATATTTTTTTAAAAACTCTTTAGAGTTTTTAACTATTTCCAAGCCTCGCAATGACAAAGTGGCAGTATACAGGCATATATTGGATAGTTTATAGCAAATTTTTATTTGCTTATTAAAAAAAATAACATAACAAATTTTCGAAAAAAAAACGACGAAAGGAGAAAACAATGAAAAACTTTTCAAAAATGGCAGTAATGGCTATATGCCTATTACTCACTGCAATATTTACCTCAGCATGTGGTGGAAGTAGTTCTAAAACTACCCCACATGACAATTCAGCTCTATATTTTCTATTGGCACAACAAAATAATCAACAGCAAGAAGAGAACAACAATGAAGAAGGACCAGTAGCTAATACAGATGCTAATTTGACATTGACTGATTCTCTACAATCTGACAAAATCGCTTTTGCTGATATCTACTACTCTATTGAAGATAATACTAAAAAATCGAGTGCTGATGATCAAGAGATTTTAAAAGCAGAACCAACTGCTGATGACAAAACTAAATTTACTGTAAAAGTGCCTGATGGTATAGATTTTACAAAGGCAAAAATAAAAGCTATTCTAACTTATGACAGCGAAGAAAATCTTCTTGATTATTTCTCCAGTTATGATGGCGTAGAAGCAACAAATGGCAGTTTTAATGTTGACTTTGGAAATAGCAAAGACAATGAGTCAGGTTTTGCTGACGGTAATGGAGAAGACAAACCTTACATAATCTCTGCACCTCGTCATTTTGTAAACATAAATAAACAAGATGATCAAGGCAATTATCTATATATGAATAAAAACTTCAAACAAACAGCAGACCTTGATTTTACACACTTAGTAGGATTCAAAGTAAACAAAGCTGATAGCGACAAAGAAATTACTGGAGAAGTTGCAAACAAAAAAGCACCTTTTTATAATGAGGGAAAAGGAATTACAAAAATTGGCGGAGAAGCAGATTACCAAGCCCAAACAACGGAAGAAGAATATAAAAATTGTTTCAAAGGAACTTATGACGGAGACAGCCACACAATAGATGGAATCATATTTGTAAATCCTAAAATTGCAAAAATTTCACTATTCAATAAACTATATAAAGCAAGTATAAAAAATTTGACAATAGGCGAAAATTCTATTGTACTTATTAATGAAAATAACGAGATTTACAGCGAAAGATTATATGTTGATATGTTGAGTGATTACTTAAAAAATTCGACAGTTGAAAACTGCACAAACAATGCAAAAATTATAATCAAAAATGTAGAATCTACATATATTGGTATATCTGGAGTTGCAAATTCTTACTATGATGCTATATTTAAAAACTGCACAAACAATGGAAATATAACAATAGACAAATGCAAGGTAACAACAGATAAAGGTCTATTTATAAGTGGAATAGGTGGCTATTCAAATACTTGCGAAAACAGCACAAACAATGGAAATATAACACTCACAAATAGCAATAGTACTTACACAGAAATAACAGGATTATTCTTGGAATCATACAAAAATATAACAGGCTGTGTAAATAAGGGAAATATCGAAGTATCAGACAACACAATTATAGGAATTGAAAATAGTGATTATTATTCAACTTTTAATGTTTTTGGGCTAACAAGAAACATTTACGGAACTGGCACAAACTGCACAAATGAAAAAAACATTACAATTAAAAACAACAAAACAAATAGACAAATAAATGTGGATATTTCTGGAATTGCTGATGTCATTTATGGGTCAATGACAGGATTTGTAAATAGTGGAAATATCACAATAGATGGAAATTCAGATAATTATGTAATAACAGCCAAACAATTAAACATAGAAGGCTTTGGTACAATAAGTAATTGTGAAGAAAATGGAACAATAACTATTAACGGAGTAGTACAACCGTAAAACGACAACAAACTAACTCCAGCTGGGTTATACTCAACTGGAGTTATTTTTTTATTGTTATTATTTATCAGGTTCAAGGAAACATTTATAAAAATGGGTACCTGTTCTGTGTTGAATAGGTGGTTCTTCCTTTGAACAGATAGGTTTTCTTCTCACACAGCGAGGATGGAAAGGACAACCTGACGGAGGATTTATAGGAGAAGGAACATCACCTGTCAAGACTATTCTATGTGATTTATTTGTAGGATCTGGATTTGGGATAGCAGAAAGCAATGCCTGTGTATATGGATGACAGGGATGTGCAAAAAGCTCTTCTGTCTCTGCCATTTCTACAAGTTTACCCAAATACATAACAATAATTCTGTGTGAAATATGTTTAACAACAGAAAGATCGTGTGCTACAAATATATATGACAAGTTCATCTCTTCTCTAAGATCTATAAGAAGATTGATAACCTGTGCCTGAATTGAAACATCAAGTGCAGAAACAGGCTCATCACATATAATCAAAGAAGGTTTCAAGGCAATAGCTCTTGCGATACCAACTCTCTGTCTTTGACCACCTGAAAATTCATGTGGATACCTATTTATGTATTTTGGAGAAAGTCCGACTTTTTCCATAAGATTTGCCACAATATCTTCTTTTTCTTTGCCTTTTGCGATATTGTGAACTTCGAGGGCTTCCCCTACTATCTCAAGAATTGTTTTTCTTGGATTTAATGAAGAATAAGGATCTTGGAAGATGATCTGCATATTTTTACGCATATCTTTCAATTCTTGACCCTTTAACTGCATTATATCCTTATTTTTAAAATATATTTTTCCTTCAGTCGGTTCAATAAGTCTTATGATAGTTCTTCCTGCTGTTGTTTTACCACAGCCTGACTCCCCTACCATTCCAACTGTTTCGCCTTCTTTTACAGTAAAAGATATATTATCAACAGCTTTTACATAGCCTGTTACTTTTGAAAAAAATCCAGAAACAACTGGAAAATATTTTTTAAGACCTTCTACTTTTAAAAGCTCTTTTTTATCATTTACATTTGACATATTTTTTCCTCATTTGTAGCCACTTGTTATCTATAATTAGGGTGTAGGTAAACCTATTTTTGCATATTTAAAAATTTGCTATAAACTATCCAATATATACCTGTATACTACCTCTTTGTCATTGCGAGGCTTTAGCCGTGGCAATCTAAGCCTGTAAATTATTATTTACTTAAAAATTGAGTCGATCGCCTATATTTATAAATTTCTGCTCAATCTGTTTAATAAATTACTAAATTTAAATTAAGCGGTTTAGATTGCCAAGGTCGCACAGCTCCCTCGCAATGACATCTTTTAAAATAGAGACTAATTGATAGTTTACCAACACACACGAATTACTTATCATTGAGCCAACAGGCTGACCAATGTCCAGGTGATATTTCCTTCAATGTAGGTTCAGATTTTCTACATTTTTCGGTAGCAAATTCACATCTATTGTTAAATTTACAGCCAACAGGGAAATCCAAAGGATTTGGAACCATTCCTTTAATTGGAATCAATCTATCTGATGTATCCAATTTTGGAATAGAATTAAACAAACCGATTGTATAAGGATGTTTTGGATTTGCAAAAAGTTCTTTTACTTCTGCAGTCTCAACGATTTTACTTGCATACATAACTACTACTCTATGAGCTATTTCTGCAATTACACCCAAATCATGTGTGATCATAATAATCGAAGTACCAAAATCTTTTTGCAATTTTACGAGAAGTTCCAAAATTTGGGCCTGAATCGTAACATCAAGTGCTGTTGTTGGTTCATCTGCTATCAAAAGTTCTGGATTACAGACAAGAGCCATTGCTATCATAACTCTTTGTTTCATACCACCTGACATCTGATGTGGATATTCATCAATTCTGTTTGCAGGGGCAGGAATACCGACTTTTTCAAGCATAGAAAGTGCCATTGCTCGAGCTTCTGTATATGTTTTGTCCATGTGAAGGCAAATTGCCTCGATAATCTGATCGCCAACAGTATAAACTGGATTTAAACTCGTCATAGGCTCTTGGAAAATCATAGCAATTCGATTTCCTCTGATGTGTCTCATCTCTTCATCAGATATCTTTGTAAGATCTCGCCCTTTGAAAAGAATTTCACCACCAACAATCTTGCCAGGTGGCTGAGGAATAAGCCTCAAAATAGACATAGCAGTAACAGATTTACCACAACCTGATTCACCTACAACCCCCAAAGTCTCACCTTTTTTTACATAATAACTGACATCATTTACAGATTTTACAACACCTTCATCAGTGTAAAAGAAAGTCTTTAAATTCTTTATCTCCAAAACCTTCTCTTCACTCGGAATATTCTTTTTTTCTGCCTCTTTGTCAGTTTTGGCTTGTTCTACAGAATCTATGCTATCTTTTTCTTTTCTTTCTTCACTTGGAATATTCTTTTTTTCTGCCTCTTTGTCAGTTTTAGCTTGTTCTACAGAAATGCTATCTTTTTCTTTTCTTTCTTCACTTGGAATATTCTTTTTTTCTGCCTCTTTGTCAGTTTTAGCTTGTTCTACAGAATCTATACTATCTTTTTCTTTACTATGAGTGTTTTTCTCTGCTTCTTTGTCAGTTTTAGCTTGTTCTACAGAATCTACACTATCTTTTTCTTCGCTCGAAGTTTTTTCTGCCTCTTTATCGAGTTTTACTGCTTCTGAAGATTTTTCTCTTTCTCTCGGCTCATCTTTTTTATCTTCTACAGTCTGTTCTCTCTGTCTTTCTCTCTCTTTCGGTTCTTCGTCTAATCTTTGCCTTTCTCTCGGTTCTTCTTCAATTTTCTCTCTTTCACGCTCTTTAAACTCTTCCTCATATTCTTCCTCTTCGGAATCATCTAAAGATTCTTCAATAATAGGCAATTCTTCTTCAACAGATACTTCTTCTTCAGATAACAACTCTTCGATAGATTCTTCTTTATCTTCTTTCTGTATCAAATTAATTTGCTGTTCTTTTACTTTAGCAACAACATTTTTTACTTTTTTCTTCTTCTTTGCCAAAATAGCCTCCGAAATTCATTATTACATACTTAGAAATTTACTGTCTCAATCTTGGATCCATTGCATCCCTAATTGCTTCTCCAACAAGGTTAAAGACAGATACAACAAAAAATATTGCAAAACCTGGTGCTAAAATCAGCCAAAGTTTACCCTGTTGTCTTCCTATATTCAAAATACCTCCCCAACTTGGAGCTGTAGGATCACCAAGTCCCAAAAATGAAAGGCTTGATTCTGTCAAAATTGCAGAAGCAATTCCAAATGTTGCAGAAACCAAAATTGGTCCCATAGCATTTGGCAAAATATGAGTAAAAATAATTTTTGCACGACTAATTCCAAGAGCTATAGCTGCTTGAACATAATCCATTCCTCTCTGTCGTAAAAATTCACCTCTGACAAGACGAGCAACACCTGTCCAAGAAACTACTCCAATTAAGATCATCACATGGAACACCGTTCGCTTTTCGATAAATGCTGCAAGTGTAAGAATCAAGAAGAACGTCGGGAAACAGATTACAACTTCTATAAGTCGTGATATCCAAATATCTATAGCTCCGCCAAAATAACCTGCCAAAGCTCCTAAAACTATGCCTATCAACATATAAATCGAAACAGCCACAACACCGATTGTCATTGAAATTCTTGTACCATATAACATTCTTGTAAGTACATCTCTACCTGTTGAATCTGTTCCAAGAAGATGTTTTGCTGAAGGTGCTTGCGGATTACTACCTTCTAAATCAGTTTCCTTATATGACCACTTCATAAGAGGAAATATAGCTGAAACTTTCTTTCCCTCGCTCTTTGCAATTGCTATCTCTTCTTTATACTTTCTGTTACCTATTTTTACTAACTTTTCAGAAACAATAGAAGCAGCAAAGCAAACAAGAATCACAAAAGCTATAAAAATAACAAATGTTTTATTTGTGGAAATTGAAAATATTTTTTTACAAACAAACCAAAGAGCGACTAACAACGGTGAAACTACCATTACAGCATTAAATAAAATATCAACAGTATTTTCGAATCTATTCTTATTAAACAATTCCAATAAAAATGGGCAATGCATTTTTCCATCTATAGAATATACAATAGGTACATCTAAAGAAAGAAATGGCGAATAAATAGCTTGTAAAAGCAACAAAACAATAGCTCCCAATCCCCAAAGTGCGATTTTGTTCTTTTTAAATTGGGACCATACTACAGACCAATAACTTACTTTTTTATATTTTTTTTCTTCTTCCATAATCTTATCCCTTATTTAAAACTGATTCGAGGATCTACAAGAGCATATAATAAATCAGAAATTAATATGCCTATAAGAACGAGAATTGCGGAAATAAGCTGTATTCCCATTATCATATTGTAATCCCTATTGTAAATAGATGTTATAGATAGTTGTCCCATACCTGGGATTCCGAAAATATATTCGATAATTACACTACCACCAATGATGACTGGAAGCAAAGTACCGAGAAGTGTTATAATAGGAATCATACCATTTCTCATTGCGTGTTTTACAACAACAACAAATTCAGAAAGTCCTTTTGCTCTCGCTGTTCTGACATAATCAGAACGAATTACATCGAGCATTCCAGTCCTTGCATATCTTGAAAGTGAAGCAAATGATCCATAAGTCATACATATCAAAGGCAAAATAATATGCCAAATTATATCTTTTGTTTTTTCCCAAGTTGTCAAACTATCAACACTTGGGCTTTGGAAGCCTCCTGTCGGAAAGATTTTTAAGAAATCCCCTCCTTGTGAGAAGAAATACAAAAGAATTGTTGCGACAAAGAAACTCGGAAGTGAATATAACATAAACAAAATAACTGCACAAATTCTGTCAAATTTGGAATTTTGTTTTACAGCTGAAAAAACTCCAAGTGGAACAGAAATTATGTATGCAAAAATAACGGCTGGGACAGAAAGACAAAGTGAATATTGAAGTTTTGACAATATTTTTCCCATAACAGGCTTTTTGTCTATGTGAGAAACACCAAAATCAAATCTTATTAGCGATGCCCAATATTTAAAAAATCGAGTATCTGTAAAAAATATTCCTATTTTCTGACCAAAAGAATATTTAAAACGGTCTTCGTGTTCTTTATACCAAGCATACCATTTTTTAGCAGCCTTCTCTTGTTCTTGTGGAGAAGCATCTTTTGCACATGCAAAAGTTCTTATTTTCTCATTTTCCGAATCAATTTCATTGTTAATTTGTTTTGTCTTTTCATCTAAATGCTCGGCATAGGCATTTATAGGATATCTTTGAGCATTTTGCAAAAGTGTTTCCAAAACTACAGCACGAAATTTTTGATTTCCTTCACTCTTTTTTAGAATCCTTATTAATGAAGGTATCGAATACTGTCCATAATCTTCGAGAAGTTCCTGTGATTTAATAACTTCTTTCATAGGAACTTTACCAGATTCGTTGGCATAATTATTAAGGCATTTTTCTACCTGCTCATCTGAAAGTGCATAGCGAGTGTTGAACAAAACAGGCTTATCAAGGTTAAACTGTGATTTAAAAACCCTATAAGATTCTCTGCTTGAACCAGAAGCCTCTTGCCCCTCTGCACCACTCGCAAGTGTACCTCCCGGTTTACCAGGTGCTAAATTCAATATCAAAAATATTATTAAAGATATTGCGAAAAAGGTAGGAATCATCCACAATATCCTTTTTGTTATATAAGTCCACATAATTACCTACCTCACCTATCTTTTTACTGGCTTATCATTTGAAAAATACCATGGTCTTGAATCGTCATGAGGTCTCAAAAGCATAAAATGAACTCTTTCAAGATTGTTCCACCAAACAGCACATCTTTTTCTTGCAAACATAAATGTATAAGGCTGGTCTTCATAAATTATTCTGTGAAATTCTTTTGAAAGTTTGTTTCTTTCATTTTGATCAAATGTATTTCTCATTTTTTCGATAATTTTATCTGCTTCAGGATTTCTATAACTTATGTGATTAGAACTATTTGGAATAGAAGCCTGAGAACTGTGCCAAATTTGATATGGGTCTGCATCCCAAGCTGTACCCCAAGCACCGCCCATAGCATCAAAATCTTTTCCTTCAAGTTTCTTCTGCATAACAGCCCAATCTACTTCACTTATATTCATCTTTACACCAATTTTCTGTAAATCTTCTTTGTAAATAGTTTGTGCTGCGTCCCATTCAGGAGAACCACTTGTCGTAAGCATTGTAAATTCAAGGTCTGTCTTTTTACCATCGAGAATTTTATCTCTTGTTCCATCGCCATCTGTATCAACCCAACCAGCCTGATTTAACATTTCAGCTGCTCTATCTAAATCAAATGGAATTGGTTCCAAACTCTTGTCATATCCAGAACTCTTTATATAAATAGGTCCTGTTGTTCTTTCTCCCAAATCAAGGAAAATATCTTTGAGCATGTAATCAAGATTTAGTGCATAAGATAAAGCCCATCTAACTTTTTTATCTTTTAAAATCTTGTGTTCCATATTCCAACCAAAATATGTATAAACCATTTCATCATATGTCTTATTTATAATCTCACCATTTTTAAAAGGAGAAGATGGATTTCCATTCATTATCTCTTCCCTATAATCTGTTGGATATAAAACACCAAAATCAAGATCTCTACTTTTTATTTTCAAAAGATTTTGTTTTTGATCAGGGAAAATCTGATAGTCGATTTCATCAATAGCAGGCTTCTCACCATAGTAATCTTCAAATCTCTTTAAAACCAAGGAAGCACCTTGTACATAAGAGACAAATTCATAAGGTCCACAACCTATTGACTTCATATTATACCAGTGATTGTTGAATTTAAGACCAAAAACAGATTTTTCAAATGGTTTTCCATCACTGTCATAGGCATATATAAATTCTGGAATTGGACAAAAACCAACTGTAAAACTAAGTGAATTATATGTTTTCTTTTTCCATTTAAAAACGACTGTGTAATCGTCTATAATTTCTACTTTTTCAAGGTCTTCATAATAATTTCTAAGTGCAGGACATTCAACTTGTGGATTTTTAATGACATCAACAGTAAATTTTACATCTTTAGCTGTCAATTCGTGATCGCCTTTTAGCCAATCATATTTTCCACTCTTCCAATCTACTTTAGGAGTGTGCCATTTTACACCCTGTTTTAAATAAATTGTGTATTCTTTGTAATCATTTGTAATTTCAATTCTATCAGCAAGACATTTTACCCATTTATCTGGATTGTCAAGAGATCTTGTTGCAAATGATTCAGAGTTTACATAAGAATTTACATATTGATTCAAAGTACCATCGTTTGAGACAATAGTGTTAAATGATTTTGGATCGGCTGGCATCCAACGATGAAGAATACCACCCTGTTTTGTCTCAGGAAGTCTAATTTTAAAAGTTTCATCTGAAAGAAAATTCTTTACTTCAGGATGAAGATATTTAACTGTTGTTTTTTGCTTAACAGGTGCATTACTTACGGAAGAAGTTGTAACTGTTGAACTTCTTGAAATACCTCTTTTTTCTAAATCTTCAAGTTTATCTCTTATTTCGATATATCTTTTTTCAACATTGTTCATTTGAACTATATTGAAAATAACAAAAATGAAAAGCAGTATAAAAAAAGCGTAAGATACTAACTTTTCCCCCAAGTTTTCCTTGTGCATTTTTCTACCTCCACGGGTAATATAATAATTCCTTTTTTTAAAAAAACTCCTTTAATTTTAACATAAAATAAAAAATACTGCAATTAACAAAATGTGTTTTTTGTTAAAATTATTAAGATAAATGAAAAAAAATTGTAACTTAAATATATTTTTTTAAAGAAATTTTAAAAAATACTAAACAAATTTAATAATTTTAGAAATTTCTTGAGAAAAATAATAAATAAAATAATCTGAAGGAAAATAAGAAAAAAACTATAAAAGAATTAATATAAAATCAATATGTAAATATCCAAATTTAATATGGAAAATAAAATCAAAACTAAAATATTAATTATAAATGGACCTAATTTAAAAAATATCGAAAAACGAGACAATAAAATATATGGTTCTAATACAACAGAAGAACTCGAAAAAATGATTGATTCTGAATGCAGAAAATTAAACTGTGAAGTTACTTTTTTTCAATCAGAATACGAAGGAGCGATAATCGAGAAAATACACAATACAAAAGATGATTTTATAATATTAAATGCTGGAGCTTACACACATTATTCAATAGCAATCAGAGATTCTATAGAAATGTGCCAAATTCCAGTTATTGAAGTTCACATATCAAATATATATGCAAGGGAAGAATTTAGACAAAAATCTGTATTATCGCCAGTCTGTTCAGGAACGATAACAGGTTTTGGAATATACGGATATATTATGGCAATATATGCTGGTTTAGATAAATTGAGAAAGGAAAAATAACAATGAATAAAGCAATGCAATTATTTACATCTGCAATTATTGCAGTATCACTTTCCACTTCAGTATATGCTCAAATGAATAGTAATGTAATTCCAAACTTACAGCAAGTTAAAAGAAATGCAAAACAAAATGCAAAACAACTTCAACAGCAAAAAGCAATAAGAAAAGAACAACAACAACAAAATATAGAAGTAAAAAGCGAATCCCCTACAGCCCCTCCAAGTGGAATAATCATAGGTGAAACAGTAATATCACCTGGAGACAATATGAAATTTATCTTCAGCGTATTTGGTGTTCCAGATCATATAACAGCAATGAGAGACAAAAAAAGCAAGAAAAAAGACTATGTGCAGATGAGATATATAGAAGAATGCCTATTTTTCAATATCAGAAATGATGACAATAGCATAAAATCTATAATGGTTACTGGTGAATGTAAAATAAAAGATGTCCCATTCTCTGTTGGAATGAAATATGATGATGTAAAAGCTAAATGGGGAGAACCTGACAGAAAAGAAGCTGGATATGCAAACTACATAAAAAAGGGAATTGTTTTTAAAGTCAGTGATACTGGAAATATCGAATTAATAGCAATATTCCCACCTGGTAATGTCGAAACTCAAGACCCACATGCAAAAGAAAATTCTTCTGTTTCTAAATTATGACAAGAACTAATTTTTTCATAAATCTATTAAAACCCAGTGGAATGACTTCTCATGATGCTGTAAATAGCATTAGGAAAATTTTTTCAGAAAAAAAGACTGGTCATTTAGGCACTTTAGATCCTGGAGCTGTTGGAGTTCTTCCAATAGCTGTAGGATCACATGCCACAAGATTAATTGAATATCTACAGGCAAAAATCAAAGGATATAGAGCTGAATTTACTCTTGGAAAAGTAAGTGATACAGATGATCTATATGGAAATATAACAACTATTGAGCCTCAAATAATTCCAACAGAAGAAGCAGTTAAAAATGCTTTGAAAGAATTTGAGGGAGAAATATTGCAAACTCCCCCTGCCTCTTCTGCAATTCAAATAAATGGTGTAAGGCTTTACAAATATTTTAGAAAAGGTATAGATGTTGAAATTCCAAAAAGAAAAGTAACAATTTATTCTGCAAAACTTGTAAAATATGATTACCCAAAAGTTATTGCCGACATTGAATGTCAAGAAGGTACATATATCAGAAGCATTGCCTCAGATTTAGGGAAAAAATTAAATTGTGGCGGTTTGATGTCTTTTCTTATAAGATATAAAAGCGGTCAATTTCATATTTCAAATGCTTTTTCTATTGAAGAACTTAAATTATATTCAAAAACAGATAAAAAAATATTTGTAACAATATCAGAGGCTATGTCTGATTATCCTGATATTATGCCAAATGAACAGATAATAGAAAAAGTAAAAAATGGAAATGAATTTTATTGGGAAAATAAAGAACAATTTGCAAATGGTCAGTTATTAAAAATTTTGGATCAAAACAAAGATGTTTTGGCTATAGGTAAGGTATCAATAGAACAAGACAAAACAAAAATAAAATGTGAAAAAGTGCTTTTATAGAAAACTATTACATTGTGAAAATTGGGGCTGTGAAAAAAGTAAATAGAGGCGATGTCATTGCGAGGAAGCGAAAGTGGTATAATGCTTTCTTTTTCCTTTTGGCATTTTTTTTATATCCTTTTTTTTATTCTATTTGTGTCATATAGTCAATTCTTAGCAAACAATAAAGAAGAAGAATTTAAAAAAGCTGCTACTAATATTTTTTATAACATGCAGCTTTTAATTTATTGTTTTATTTTACATAGCTGTTGCTAATGCTTTTATTTCTAATAAGTCGAGTTTTGTCGCCTCTGCTATGTTATCAAAAGATATTCCTAATTTTATAAGATTCTTAGCAGTTTCCATATTAGCAACACGCTTGCCAATCTCTATTCCTTCATTTTTGCCTTCTGATTTTGCGTTTTGTAGTTGCTTCAATATCTTTTCTTTTGATTCATCTGTTAAAAATTGAAAAAATTTCTCCATTTCTTTTTCCTCCTTCTTCTTATCTTTAAAATATTCTGCAGTCTGCCTTAATTCATCACAAAGCATATCTTTTGATTTTGTGCAGTGAAAATCGTGTATAATTTTTCCTAAGTCGCTTTTTGTGTCTTTATATTCGCCATTAAGATATATAATTTTAGAGCCGTCCTCAAAAGGTTTGTATTTAATTTATTTCCTGTAAACAAGCTGTATTTAAATATTCTTGTAATTTTTCAACACTTATAGCAATATTTTCAATGTTAAATGTTATTAGAATCCAATTTTTTATCACTTCCTTTTATTCGTTTATAATTTTATTATAAATTAAAAATAACAAAATGTCAATTTCACCATAACTTCACCATAACTTTACCAACACGCCCTAAATAAAATAACCTATGATTCTTTTTCATAGGCTATTTTTTGGGGGAAATTGTGGTCAACAAAAAGTCAGCATTAGTGACTATTTTTAACTGTTTTTTATTCGTTTAAACGAATATTTTATTTTACAAACTGCATAAACATAGTTATTCCAAAGCTATTTAAAAAGTCAACAAAAAGGCTTCCAACAAGAGGAATTACAATAAAAGCCTTAACTGACGGAACATATTTATTGCATACTGCCTGCATATTTGCCATAGCATTTGGTGTAGCTCCCAATCCGAAACCACACATTCCTGATGACATAACTGCTGCATCGTAATTTTTTCCCAAAAAGAAAAATGATCCAAATGCAAAACAAGCCATCAAAAGGACTTGAGCAGTCAATAAAACGATAAGTGGAACTGCGAGTGAAGCTAAAAGCCAAAGGTGAAGACTTATCATAGAAACACCCAAAAATAGTGAAAGGCTTATATCCCCTATATTGTTTACCTCATTCATATATATTGAAAATTTTTTAGAATATTCAGATACATTCCTAATAATGGCAGCAGCAAGCATAGAACCTATATAAATAGGAAAAGTCAATCCCATTTTTTGAAATAAAAAAGAGAAAAGTGTACCGAATCCCATAGCGATTATGAGTTGAAAAGCAGCGTCTTCATACATATTCAATATCTTATTCTCATAAGATTCTTCACCTGTGTAATATGATTTTTCTACAGGAACAGCTGTTTTTAAAAGATCGTATTTATTTATAAGAAATCTACCTAAAGGACCACCAATTAAACTCCCTGCAACTAATCCAAAAGTTGCTGCTGCAATACATATTGTCGATCCACCTTGAAGACCTATTTTTTCGAGTTCTGGACCAAAAGCCCCTGCAGTTCCATGTCCTCCGAGCATTGGAATAGAACCAGAAGCGAGACCAAATAAAGGAGCTAATCCCATTAATTTTGCAATTCCAAGAGCGAGAAAATTCTGAGCCAAAATCAAAATTATGACAAGAAAAACAAATTTAATTAAATCTTTTCCACCCTTTTTAAAAGTTTGAATATTAGCATTAAATCCTACAGAGGTAAAGAACACCACCATAGTCAATTCTCTCAACGAGGAATCAAAATTGACTTCTGCAACTTTATATGAATAGAAAATACAAGAAAGTATTGCAAAAATTACACCGCCAACAACAGGAATAGGAATACAAAATGTTTCAAGAATTGGAATTGCTTTTCGCACATATTTTCCAACAAAAAGTGCTATAACAGCAACAGCAAGTGTCTGATACATATTCAGGCTTACTATAACAATATTATTATCCAATCAAACCTCCAACAATAATTAAATGCAATATATATATTATTTTATATTATAATTTTTTCATCAAAATATCCTTTATGAATAATAAAAAAAAGCTGAAATCCTTTTTTAGAATTTCAGCTTATTATAATAATTGATTATTGATTATTTATTTTTTATTTTATCCTTAAACCAATTTTGTGCAGTATTTAGCATAAATTCAAAATTCCTTTTATCCTGTGCCAATAGACTATCAAGAATTATGCCTGCCATAAAAATTACAAATGAAATGCTGAATAACGCTCCACACATTATCAAAGTTGGATATTTAGGAACAATATGTGTATATAGGTAATCATAAAATATTGGAATAAAAAATCCAAGACCAATAATTGTTAAAATGAGTGAAATCAGACCAAAAAATATGAATGGCTTGTAATTTTTAAACAATTTAATTATTGTCATTATGACCTTAAAGCCATCTGAATATGTATTTAATTTTGATTCACTACCTTCTGGTCTATCTCTGTAATCAATAACAACATTTTCCAATCTCATATTTCGATATGCTGAATGAATACTCATTTCTGTTTCTATCTCAAAACCTTTAGATAAAACAGGATAAGTCTTTACAAATAGATAACTAAAGGCCCTATAGCCAGTCATCATATCTTTTATATTTGCATTGAATAACTTATTTACAGAAAACCTAACTAATGAATTTCCAAAATTGTGAAAAGGTCTTTTATTTTCTTGAAAATATGTACTGCTCAAACGGTCTCCTACAACCATATCTGCCTGCTTTTCAAGAACAAGTTTGACCATATCAAGAGCGTGTTCGGCAGGATATGTATCATCTCCGTCAACCATTAAATAACATTCAGCATCAATTTCCCTGAACATTCTTCTGATGACATTTCCTTTTCCTTGGGCATATTCATGCCTTATTACTGCCCCTGCTTCTTTTGCTATTTCAACAGTTTTATCTGTAGAATTATTGTCATAGACATAAATAACATGTTCAACAGATTTTAGAGCCTCTTTAAAATCTTTAACTACCTTGCCAATCGTCTTTTCTTCATTGTAACAAGGTATCAAAACAGCAATCTTATCCATTTATTTTAAATTATTTCCCCTATTTTTTATTCTTAAAATAATCCAATGTTTTTTTTACAATTTTATCTATCAATTCTACTTCATTACGAATACCATCTGGATATTTAAAATATACATACCAAGCTCCAGGATAATCCCATTGCCTATCACAATAAGAATTAATACTATAAGGGTCTATTACACATGAAATTTTAGGATTAATCGACTGAACTATTTTAAGAGCCTTAGTTCTAACCTTATCTACTTCCTCTTCAACATCTTTTGTATAATTATAATTGTCATCATAATAATAATTACTCATTTTATTTTCCTTTCAAAAATTTACGCAAACCCTAAAAATAGGATTTGCGTAAATTTTTAAAATTTATTTTGGAATTGTACTCATAAAAGTTCTAAAGCCATTCATAAACATCTGAACAGAAATAGCAGTAAGTGCTAATCCCATTAAACGCTGTATGGCTTCCATAGCTCTATGTCCCAAATATTTAGCAACAAATTGACCAAAGAGTAAAATTATTACATTTGCAGTCCAAGCAATCAACAGAGCAATTATGACATGCCAAACAGAAATAGCTTCTGTACTCATAACCATAATCATTGATAGAACACCTGGTCCAGCAATCAAAGGAATGGCTATTGGAACAATAAAAGGCTCATTATCATCGTTCTTAGGTACTTCATCTTCTGGCTTCTTATTGCTCATACTCATATCAAGACCTATGAGAAAGAGGATAACTCCACCAGTCATAGCAAGAGCTTCTTGTTCAATACCAAGTCCATTTAATATATGTTTACCAGAAAACAAGAAAAGAAGAATAACACAAAGTGCAATAGAACATTCCCTTAAAATAACTATTCTCTGTCTTTTAGGGGTACAATCTTTGACCAATGGCATAACTATAGGTATATTGCCAACTGGATCAAACATACAAAAAATTGAAACAATCATTCCTATAACATCCATAGATACCTCCGAACATTAGGGAATAAAAGTTATTTTTTAAAAGTTTTTTTATGATGTTTAGGCTTTTGGGCATTCGAAATATCTTTGATATAAGCCCTTTTTATATACTGTTTTTCCAACGGCTTATCCATTTGATCTGTTTTAGAATTTTCAATAGCTTTTACAACATCCATACCTTTTATTACTTTTCCAAAAACAGTGTGATGCATATGTAAATGTCTTGTATTTGGAACACTTGTTGTTATAAAAAATTGGCTTCCATTTGTATTTGGTCCAGAATTTGCCATTGCCAAAATACCTTCAGAGCTGAAATCGACATTTTGGTTAAATTCATCTTCAAATGAACCTCCCCAAATTGATTCTCCACCCATTCCTGTGCCAGTAGGATCGCCACCTTGAATCATGAAATTTTTTATTACACGGTGGAATATCAAACCATCATAATAACCTTTTTTTACTAAACGGACAAAATTTTCACAAGTTTTAGGGGCTACATCACCAAACAATTTTATTTCAATATCTCCCCTGTTTGTCTCAAAAACAACAATTTTACTCCAATCTGACTGCTTTTTAACATTCTGTTTGTGTCTTGTTTGTCCATGGTGTTTAGCTTTTGCAGATTTAGCATATACAGAGGAAGTAAAGGCAAATAATGCAACAAAAACAAGAAGCAAAGATATAACCTTTTTCATAATAAACTCTCCTTTTTTTATATTATTGAACAGTGATATTCACTATATATTGCTTATCAAGTGGACGATCATTTCTGTCAACAGGTGTATCTTCAATGGCTCTGACAACTTCCATTCCTTTTACAACCTGTCCAAAAATAGTATGATGCATGTGAAGATGTCTTGTATTTGGAGCACTTGTTGTTATAAAAAATTGACTTCCATTTGTGTTTGGACCAGCATTTGCCATTGCCAAAAGTCCAACAGTCGAAAAATCAAGAGAAGGAGAACATTCATCTTCAAATGGTCTTCCCCAAATTGACTGACCACCTGTTCCATTTCCCTTTGGGTCTCCACCTTGGATCATAAAATCTTTTATGACACGATGAAAAATCAAACCATCATAATAACCTTTCTGTGCAAGACCTACAAAATTTTCGCATGTTTTAGGAGCAATAGAAGGGAACAAATCTATTGTTATATCTCCTCTATTTGTGTGCATTATAACTCTTTTTGTTGTATTCAAAATGACCTCCATTAATTTAACAAAAAAATAGATACAAAAAATTCACCTTTTTAAATTCATCAAATATAAAAAATAATCCTCTATAAACTTGACATCAAAGATAAATAGAAGGAAAATTTATATAATATAAAGAAAAATATTCTGTTATTAATTCGGCTTTTAAATAATTGGGTTTATTTTCTGCACAAAAGTTGTTAATTCAAATTATTTAGTTTCAGAATTAATAAGTTAAAATTATATGGAGAAAATCATGTCAATAATAGTAACTGGTTCACTTGCATTTGATCATATACTTCAATTTCCAGGATATTTTGAAGAACATATAAATCCAGAACAACTAAATAATATAAATATAAGTTTTCTTGTTGACAATATGAAAAAAATGAAAGGTGGTTGTGCAAGTAATATTGCATATTCTCTTGCCTTACTCGGAAATAAGCCAACTATTATGGCTACAGCAGGAAAAGATTTTGAAGATTTTGAAAGATGGTTAAACAAAAGAGGCGTCGATACATCTCTTGTCAAAAAAATAGATGAAAAATATACTGCAAGTTGTTTCATAATAACAGACCAAAACAACAACCAAATAACAGGTTTTTATGGTGGTGCTATGGCTGATGCAGGATTGCTTTCATTTAAAGATATTGATTACAAAAATGTTCAAATAGCAATAATATCACCTAATGCACCAAATGCTATGATACAATATTGCAAAGAATGTAGAGAATTGGGAATACCATTCATTTACGATCCAGGTCAACAAATTCCAAGAACATCTTCTGAAGATTTAATTGAATGTATAACAGGATCATTATATACAATAATGAATGATTATGAACTCAGCCTTGTAATGAAAAAAACCAAAAAGACACAAGAAGAGCTTCTCAAATTGACAAAAACAATAATAAAAACACTTGGAGCTGATGGTTGTGTTTTCATAACAAAAGACGGAGAAACAAAAATTGCCCCTGCCAAACCACTCAAAGTATCTGATCCAACTGGTGCAGGTGATGCCTTTAGAGCAGGATTAATCACAGGATATTTAAATGGTCTTTCAATAGAACAAACAGCAAAAATTGCAAATACAATAGCAGTTTATGTCGTTGAACAAGATGCACCTGCAGAGCACAACTTCACACCTGAAGAATTTGCAAAAAGATATGAAGAAAACTACAACGAAAAATTGCCAAACATATTTTAAGTAAATGTGCATAGAGCAAAAAAAATAGGGCTGTGAAAAAATATTTATTTTTCTACATCCCTATTTTTTTATTTTATATAATCTTCGTAAATAAACTTGTTGTGCGAGTTGATTAAAAATAAGTGAATAAAAAATCACTAAAAACTATCCAATATATGCCTATCTACTGCCCCTTTGTCATTGCGAGGCTTAGATTTACTTAAAAATTAAATCGATCGGCTGTATTTAAAATGTTCTACTATATCTGTTTAATAAATTACTAAATTAAAATTAAGCACTTGAGATAATAACATTATTTATTTGTTATTTTAGACCTATTCGATTAATAACAATATATACAACATTCCCCTTTTTTATCATCAAATAAAAAATTTCGTTTTCACCGCTAAAAATCCTTTATAGTAGTAAATAGAAAGGATATTATGTAAAAAAAAAGCACCTACTTTTATATAAAAATAAGTGCTGTAAAAAGTTTAACTTAGAAAATTATTTTCTAAAATTTGCCTAAAAGTTAATATTATTCATAAAAAAATCTTCCGAAACGTTCGTTAAATCTTTTTCTTTTTTGATATTCATATTCAGTTGGAGCTGCTTCTGCATAAGACTCAAACATAAATTTCCAAAAAGCTTTTCCTGCTTTTTCTCTTTGTATTCTTGCTTGTTCAGACCAATATTTAGCTTTATTAGGGTCTTTCTTCAAAACTATTCCATTTTCATATAAATAAGCAAGTTTTTCTTGTGCATTAGCATCTCCTTTTTGTGCTAATCTTTTTAAATCTGGGATTTCTTTTTGTATTTCTTGTTTTGAAACACTTGCTTTAGCTTGTAAATTTCCTTGTGCTGCAGATTGTTTATAAAGTTCCATTGCTTTATCATTATCTTTTGGAACACCTATACCATTTGCATACATAGAACCTAACATATATTGAGCTTTATCATTTCCTTGCTCAGCTGATTTTTTATACCAATAAACAGCTTTAGACAAATCCTTCTGAACACCTTTTCCTGTCTCATACCTATATGCAAGCATATATTGTGCCTTATCATTTCCCTGTTTTGCTGATTTTGTAAACCAATTTACAGCATTTGCATAATTCTTTTCTACTCCCATACCTCTTAGATACATAACACCAAGAAGATATTGAGCTTCTGAATCATTTTGTTCTACAGCTATTTTCTTTAACCAATAAAAAGCATTTGTATAATTTTTTTCTACTCCAGCAGTTTCATCTCCACGAAAATATATCAATGCAAGCATATATTGAGCTTTATAGTTACCTGTAGTAGCAGATTTTTTTAATAAGTCTATTGCTTGCTCATATTTACCTTCTTCATAGTATTTTTTTATAAGTTTATATTGGTCTTCTTTATTGCCTGATTGAGCTGATTTTTCTAAATTGATATCTGCTATCATTTTCTTAGCTTTCTCATAGCCTTGATCTGCTGATTTATTTAGCCAATAAAGCCCTTCTTGATCATCTTTAGCAGTGCCTTTTCCATTTATGTACATTTCTCCAAGATTAAATTGAGCGACTTCATTGCCATATTCAGCACCTTCTTTAGTCCAATAAAATGCTTTATTGTAATCTTGTCCTGTACCATATCCATTATAATACATATGTCCAAGATTAATTTTAGAATTCATATTACCTAATTCTGCAGATTCACGATATAAGTCAAAAGCTCTATTATAATCCTTATCAACTCCAAGACCTAAATAATACATATTACCCAATTTACACATAGCATCTGGATTTTTATTTTCAGCCAATCTATTATACCAATATCCAGCATTTTTATAGTCTTTTCTTTCAGTATATCTATTAGCAAGAATTAACTGTGCATCTTGATTTCCTATATCAGCAACAGTTTTGAGTAAGTCCTCATTCTCAAGATACTTTTTAGCTCCAGTATGTCCTTTGTCTGATGCTATTTTGAAAAATTCAAAGGCTTTATCATAATTTTTTTCAACGCCTCTTTCACCTTTATAAAGCAAAACACCAAGTATATATATAGCATCTGCATTTCCCTGCTCTGCAGACTTATTAAACCATTCTATAGCTTTTCTATTATCTTTTACATAAGTTCTCTGTGATAGACCATCTAAGCCACCAGATAAAAATTTACCTATGCCTCTTTCAGGAACTAATCCATCAGCATACATTATACCAAGCCAATATTGTGCATCTGAATTTCCTGCATTTGCTGCTTTGCTAAATAAATCAAATGCTTTACCATAATCCTTTTGAACGCCTTTTCCATCAAGATATATACGAGCCAATGATGTTTGAGCCTTAGAATCACCTTGATCGGCTAATCGTTGAAGATCGTCCATAGTTCCTGCTTGTACATTCAAATAAAATGCAAAAAATAAAATCAATGTAAAAAATAAGGATTTTATTTTTTTTATTTGACTACCCATAATATTTTACTCCTTATCATAAAAAAATCTGATAAAATAAATTTTATCAGATCCAATATGACAGGAATTGTCATTTTTTAAAAAATTTATTTTTTTTTTTATATTACAGCAATTTTCAAGATTAAATTCTTTAGCAATGTCTGTAGCTATAGTCTTTAAAGAGGTTTTCTCCCAATGGCTTGTTTTTTTATTTCTCTGCTCGCTTTAGAGGCAAGAGGTAATGCCCTTACCCTTATTGTAACTGTTGAAGGTGGAAAATTAGCAGAGATATTATCAATAGAAAAAGCACCGAAGTAGCTTTTAATTACTTTATCGGTGCTTTTATACCAATGCTCATGACCCATATTTTGATTATATCTTCAACCTTTGGAAACCAATCTTTGATTATTCGTTGTTCATCATCTGAAATCGTGAGTGAAACATAATCAATATTTCCTGTGAGATAATCATTATAAGTCCACGCTGAAATATATGGAGATAAGTCTTTCGACATATCCTGTGAATTTAAAAAGAGGTTACACCGAACCGCCTCATATATCCTGTTAGTGCCATTTTATTCACTCCACGGAGGCAGTATTTCTAATTCTTCTTCAGGGACATCAGGAATATCAAGAGTTTCATTACCACTGAAAATAAGAATATCACTTTTATCTAAATTAGCTTTTAGCAAGATGTGGGTAAATTCATCTGTACCATAAACTTTATACGATACCTCGTCCCAAGTCTCGCCCTGTTTAGGTTTGTATGTCATAATTTCTCCAAAATAAAAAAGAAGACTTGTTAAAAGTCCTCTTTTTTTTCTTAATCAATAATACATGGCTGAGCTTTATTATTCCAGTAATCATTCCAATATGCTTTTCTTTCTTCTTCTTCTCTGTGCAATTTTTCCGAAGGGGTTTCTTGATATTCTTCTTCTTGATATTGAGAAGTGAAACCATAAGAAAATTTAAATTCTTTCTTATAAGGAAATTTAAATTCTTTCTTATAAGGAAATTTAAATTCTTTCTTATAAGGAAATTTGAATTCGTTCTTGTAAGAAAATTTAAATTCTTTCATATTTTTTTTTATCCTTCTTCTCCATGCGTTTTTTTAATTTTACCACATGGTCAGGAAAAAGTCAAGCTATTTATGTTGGTTGTATTCCTCTGTAGAGGCTATTGCTTTCATTGGGTCTTTTCCACTCATTGCAGCAGAAAGGTCGGTTGCTCCCCACATATTAGCTCTACGAAGTATTACAGCAACATCTTTCTTTGTGGTGATTCTTTTTGCTGTCAAATCAGCGTCTTCAATTACCTGCTCAGATTCTCCAGTTAAATCCTCATAGAATGGCATTTGAATTGTACTTGCTGCT
>CADASF010000060.1 GCA_902790465.1 uncultured bacterium
AAGGCTTTTAATTCGGGAATTAACGACTGTGGAGTGTACAAGAACTTGTGAGTAGTATGATATTAATATCTACAAAAGCATACACGCAAAATATTTATTTTAAATTTAATATTTAGAATAAATAAAAGAAGCAGTAAGAAATATCCGTGAGGATTTCAATTCCATTATGTGAGTATATTTAATCACATTTTGAGTAGCAGAGGAAAATATGGTTATTTCTCAATTTTCAACAGCACTTGAAGCAGGCGGGGTTACACTATATCTTTTGATATGTTGTTCTATTCTAATGCTTGCAGTTATACTTGAAAAAATAGTTTTTTTTGTTTCTAATCATATTAATGTTGATTTGTTTCTTTCAAAAATAGCTAAATCTCTTACAAATAAAGAAAATGATAAGGTTATTGATATTTGCAAGAATGAGAAAAAAGTTTTAGCAAATATGGCACTTGTTATTTTAAAGAGAATTGGATTTTCGAAAGAAGAACTTGAAGATGCTGGAGATACTGCTCTCGAACAAGGAATGTTAAAATATGAATTTCATATTTCAATTTTAGGAACTCTTGCTGTTATATCTCCTTTTATCGGCTTGATGGGAACTGTATTTGGAATAATTCAGGCATTTGCCGACATTGCTGCAAGTTCTTCAGCAGGTCAAGCAATTGTAGCAAAAGGAGTTTCTGAAGCATTGATTGCAACTGCTGCAGGTTTAATTGTTGCTATTCCTTCTTCAATATTCTTCAACTATTTTAAAAATAAGGCAAAAGCTCTTCGTATAAAATATGCAATCTTTTTATCAAAGTTGATTGAAACAGTTGTTAGAATTTCAAATGGTAAAGAAATTGCTCCTGATATAATTCAGGAAGATTTAGAAAAAGAACAAGAGACAAAAGAGAAAGAGGCTTGACATGAAATTTTTAAATAAATACAACAGTGATTCTGAAGAGCTAAATTCCATAAATATAACACCTTTTACAGATTGTATGATGGTTCTTTTGATTATTTTTATGATAACAGGCACTGCACTTACACAGGCTGGATTTAATATTAGTTTGCCTAAAACAGAATTTGGTGATAGTGTTGAGGAGTCGTCTATTTCTATTTCACTTACTGAAAAGGGAGAATATTATTTGGGTGATGAAAAAGTTGATTTTAAAAATTTATCAAAAGAATTGAAGAAAAAGAAAGTGAAAAATATGCCTGTTTTGATTTATGCTGATTCGAAGGTTTATTATGAAAAGGTCATGTCTATTGTCGATGTTGTAAAAAATTCTGGTTTTTCTAATGTCTCGCTTCTTGTAGATAAACAGTAAATAGATAGAGGATAAGGTTATGCTTGAAATTAAGGGAAAAGAAAATACTGCATTATGTTTTGCAAAAATTATAGAAGACGAAGCTATCGAACAGATAAGAAGAATGTGTGATTATGAATTCACAAGAGATAGTAAAATTAGAATAATGCCAGATGTTCATTCTGGAAAAGGTTGTACAATAGGAACTACAATGACGATAAAAGATAAAGTTGTTCCAAATGTTGTTGGAGTTGATATTGGATGTGGCATGTACACTGTCAATTTGGGAAAAATAGACTTAGATTTGAAAAAAATTGATGAAGTAGTTCATTTGATACCTTCAGGACATAGTGTATGGGAAGGGCGAAAAGAGCCGTTTGATCTCACAAATTTAAGTTGTAATAGATACCTCAAAGATTCAAGAAGACTTCAGAGAAGTCTTGGAACATTGGGTGGGGGAAATCATTTTATTGAGATTGATCAAAGTCAAGATGGTACAAAATATTTGGTAATACATTCAGGATCACGAAATTTAGGAAAACAAGTTGCCGAATATTATCAAGATTTGGCAATAGATTTAAGCAAAGGCAAAGAAGAGTATTTTATAAAAAAAGAAAAATTAATAAAAGAATACAAAGAAGCTGGCAGAAGAAATGAAATTCAAAATGCTTTAAAATCTATTGATTGGACACCCAAAGAATCAACTACTCCTGAAGACCTCTGTTTTGTCTATGGAAATTATTTAGATGACTACCTCAATGATGTCAAAATAAGTCAAGATTTTGCAAAAAGAAACAGGGAATTGATGGCTGAAATAATTCTTCAAAAATCAGGATTAAGCGGATTAGAGGCTTTTCATACAATACATAATTATATTGATGTTGATGAAAAGATACTTAGAAAAGGTGCAATATCTGCATATAAAGATGAAAAAGTTTTGATTCCAATAAATATGAGAGATGGCAGTATTCTTGGCATTGGAAAAGGAAATCCAGAATGGAATTTTTCAGCTCCACATGGTGCAGGAAGATTGATGTCAAGAAATCAGGCTAAAGAGCAGCTAAATCTTGAAGAATACAAAAAATCAATGGCAAATGTATATTCAACTTCAATAAATGAATCAACATTAGATGAAGCCCCTATGGCATATAAATCTTTGTCAGATATTATTGATGTAATAGATGAAACAGTTGATGTAATAGAGGTTTTAAAGCCTATTTATAATTTCAAAGCCAGTTATTAATTCAGTAGTTAAATAAAAAAAGTGCTGTGAATTCGACCAAATTTACAGCACTTTTTTTTATATATTTTCCATAAAATCTTTTTTTGCTTTGTGCAGGTCTCTTGGTGGTCTTCCTAAATCTTTTCTTGCCTCTTTACCTACCTGTACTTCGATAAATGCAGGTTTTTCTATATCTTTGATTTTTGAGGAAATATTTAAAAGTTCTTCTTTTGTTTTTATTTTAAAAATTGATTTATATCCAAATCCTTCTGCAACTTTTGTTATATCAACTATACTTCCAACTGTTGCTTGACCTCCAACAGAGGCATGTGCAGAATTATTTAATACTATGTGAATAAAATTTTGGGGTTGTAATAATGCAGTCTGTGAAACTCCTCCCATCTGCATTAAAAAAGCTCCATCACCATCAAAACAATAAATATTTTTTTCAGGGTGTTCAATAGCTATTGCTATTGCAATTTGACTTGCATGACCCATTCCACCAACACATAAAAAGTCATTTGAATGATTTTGTCCATATTTTTCTCTTATTTCGTATATTTCTCTTGATATCATTCCTGTTGTTGATACTATTCTGTCATTGTTTGGAATATTTTTTAACAGAATCTCTATTGCTTCTTCTCTTTTTATTTTATATTCTTCTGTTTTGTTATTTTTGTATTCATTAAAAAAGTTTTTAGAGGCAATGAGTGCAACAGGTTGATTATTTGTAGTTGTATAATTTACTGCGTTGCTTATAATTTTTTCAACATCTTCTTCGATTAATTCATAAGTTTTTATGCCTGCGGTTTCGAGAAGAGATTTTGTTATTTTTCCCTGTTTTACATGTTGTGGCTCATCATCTGTATTTGGTTTTCCTCTCCAACCTACCAATAAAATCATTGGGATTCCATATACATCATTATCTGCAAGTGAAATGAGTGGATTTAGTGCATTTCCTATTCCTGAATTTTGCATATATACAAGAGCTGGATTACCTGAAGCTAAATAATGTCCCATTGCAAGTGATATTGCAGAACCTTCACTATTTGCAGTAATGTGAGTTATATTTTTGTTTTCGCTGGACGATATGTAAAAGCAAAAGTGTTTTAATAATGAATCAGGTACACCTGTAAAAAATGTTATTTTTCTGTCTGTTAAATATTTTGTAAATAATATTGGATCCATCTACTCCTCCTTGTTTTTTTAACCTGCTTTTCCCCTTCTTCAAATAAGGTAAAGAGATGAATTGATTTTTTTATTTTACCACAGAAACTCAAAAATGGCAAATGAGACATCATATCGAGTTATAGAAATTATTGCAAATTTACTTTATTAAAAAAGATATGCTTTTGTTAACAAATTGTTAATTTGACTTTTGTCAAAAAATTTCATGTGCGGAAGTTCTCCAACGATAATAAAAAAGGAGAACTTCCGCACATATAAGAATAATATATTATTCTATTTTTTTAATTGGAGGAAATGTATGAGAAAAAGAACTTTATTATTTTTGTGCTTTTATTTATTTGGCTTATTTACAACTGTTTGTTGTAGTAGTGAAATAAAAGTAAATCCATTTGCAAATGTCAAAGTTGGTGATATTGTAAAAATGGGTAATTTTCCTCAGACAGCAAAAGGTGAAAAAAAGCCTATTGAATGGAAAGTATTGGCAAAATCTGATAATAGAGCTTTGGTTATTTCTCTTTATGGTCTTGCTGTCAAGCGTTTTGATAGTAGTTCAGCTAAGTGGAAAAATAGTGAAATTTGTAAATGGCTGAATTGTGATTTTTATAATAGTACTTTTACAGATATAGAGAAGGGGTATATAGACTCTGTTGATTTTGATAATGATGGTAATAATGTTAATGTATTTTTGTTGAGTAGTAATGAATTAAAATATTTTTCTGATAATTATTCAAGAATATGTATAGCAACTCCCTATGCAGTTAAAAATGGTGCTTTTGGTAATGGATATGATTATTGGTGGTTACGTTCTTATAATGGTGCTGGTGATAATTATGCTTCTTGTGTTGATAATACTGGTTATACCTGTGGTTTCCCCGTTAACGATAATAGAGTGCTTGCTCGTCCTGTTTTATTGATAAAACTTTAACCTTTTTTACTATTTAAAAAATATTTCTGATTAAATATAAATAAGACTGCAATTTTCTTTCGCAGTCTTATTTTTTTTGCCCTTCTTCAGGTTTCTTTTATTGCTTTTTCAAAAAAATTGAGTATAAATATTTTCTTTTTACAATCTTATAAAGTTAATGCTCTCACATCTGCAAGACTTAATTTTGTAAATTTAGCCACTTTATCTATTGAAAATCCCTCTTGTAATAGGGTTTTAGCTGTTTCTAAAAGTCCCTCAAGTTTACCCTTTTTTTCAGCTTGTTTAGCTTGCTTTTCAGCTTGTTTGGCTTGCTTTTCAGCTTGTTTGGCTTGCTTTTCAGCTTGTTTAGCTTGCTTTTCAGCTTGTTTAGCTTGCTTTTCAGCTTGTTTAGCTTGCTTTTCAGCTTGTTTGGCTTGCTTTTCTGCCTGTTTTCTTGCTTTTTCTTCAGCTTTTTGTGCTTTTTTAGCTTGTTCTTCTGCAAAATTTTTAGCTTTTTCCATTTCTTTTAGTTGTTGTTCTGTTTATTTTCTAACTCTTTCTTCAGCTTGTTTTATTGCTTGTTCAAAAAAGTCGAGCATAAATATTTCTCCCTCCTTTGTGCTTTTCAAATATTTTACAGGTTCTCTCAATTCTTCACAATACATATCATAGTAATCTTTACAATAAAGATCGTGTAAAGCTCTTTCAAGTTCTGTCAGTTGTTCTTTCGGTAGATTTTTTTTGCCTTTTAGTGAAGCATCTACATACATTATATGTGAACCATCATTGAAAGGCTTTTTTCCTTTTACATTTCCATTCTCATCTTTCCATTCAATAAAGCGGTCTATGTAATAAATAGTGCTTCCTTCCCCAAAAACATCATGTTCTGTTATAAAGATGATATAATTTTCTGCTAACTCCTTGTAATCTTGTTTTTCTCCGAGGGATTCTGCATCAAGTGTAGCACTGTAATAACGAGCTCTTTTAGGATTTGCTCCTGCACTAACTTTTTGTATTTCTATGTTGTATCTGATTCTGATTTTTTCTGTCTTTTTTTCTTGAGTTTCTGGATCGATTATTTCAACTGTTTTTATTTCTTCGCCATAGGCATCTAAAACAGAAACTTTCCCTCCAGAGCTTGTAATATGATATTGTCCAACAACATTTGTAATAACAATTTTGTCATTATTTAGGAACAATCTTATAAGAAATTGCATTGGATTGAAATCTTTGTTTTTAAGACAGAGACTGAAAAATTTATCTGTGAAAAGATTTGAATCTTTGATAAATAATACAACTTGTTCTCTACTCAATCCATTCATTGTTATAGGCTGTTCAAGTTCATTATTAACATCAGTCATTTGCTTATTTTCTCTTTCTGATTATATTTTACCAATTAATTTTTCAAAAATCAATTTTTTATAATATTATTTCAAATAAAATAGATTTTCTATCCCTCCTTTCGTACTATTTAGTAGTTTAATAATTGATTTTTGTTTGTAAATTTATTTAAACACGCTTTTGTTAACTTTATGCTTTCTATTTTGTTAAAAAAGATGATTTTTTGTTAAATTTTTATGAAATAAAAAAAATAGGGTATTTGTCATTTTTCAAATATACCATAAAGAAAAAATAAAAAAAACGAGCTATTTTTATAATAACTCGTTTTTTATTTTAGTTATTCAATCTATTTAAGCATTTGCTGGCTGTACATTTTCTGGTTTGTTCCCTTTGTCTTTCTTTTTAAAGATATTTCCAATATCATCAAGGATTATATACACACAAGGAACGACGAGAAGTGTCAGGAATGTTGATGATAGTAAACCACCTATGACGATTTTTCCAAGTGGTGCAAAGAACTCTGCACCTTCTCTTGTTCCAAGAGCAAGTGGAATCATAGCAATAATAGTTGCTGTGGCTGTCATAAGAATAGGTCTAAGTCTTATAGGACCAGCTTTTAAAACAGCTTCATTTCTCTCTATACCTTGTTCTCTCAAAACGATGATATAGTTGATCAAAAGAATTGAGTTACTTACCACGATTCCAGTGAGCAGAATTATTCCAAGCATAACAACCATACTGACAGGTTCTCCTGTAACTAACAACGCTATTGATACACCTACGAGTTCAAGAGGCACTGCCATCATGATTGTAAATGGGTGGATAAAGCTCTCAAATTGTATAGCCAAAATGACATATACAATAAATATTGCAAGAGCGAGAGAAGTAAATAGATCACCAAAAGCATCGCCTCTGTCTTCTTCTTCACCACCGATTGACCAAGTATATCCATCTGGTAGTGGGTCTTTTTGGAGATATTCAGCCATTCCCATTACAACTTGGTTATTTTGATAACCTGCAGCAGCACTTCCTGTTATTGAAAGTGATCTCTGACGGCTGTCTCTTGTGATTTTTGAAGGAGCTTCATTTACTTCGACTTTTGCCAAATTTGAAAGAGGTACTGTCAAATCATCATTTATTCTTATTGGGATGTTTTCAATTTTTTCTTTTGTGTTTCTGTTTGTTCTTCCAAGTTGAACAGTTATGTCATAATCTCTTTCGTTTTCTTTGTATTTATTTACATCAGCGACTTGAGTTCCCTGTATGTATGTCATAGCTATTGATCCAATAGTATATAAGTTGATTCCATATTGTCCAGCTTTTTGTCTGTCAACAACTATTCTATATTCTGGTTTACCTTTTTTCCAACCTAAATTAAGTTCTGAAGCACCTGGTACATTTTTTGCAAATTTTTCTTTATATTCTTCTCCAAGTCTTGCCAACTCATCGAGATCATTTCCCTTTAAAATGATTTCAACATCACTTTTCTCACGACCACCCATGTCTATATTGGTTGTAAAGATAAGTCCAGGTATTTCTTTTAGTTTATCTTGTATTGTTTTTCTCATATCGAGAACATTTAATGTTCTGTCTTTTTTATCTTTGAATCTGAAAACAACGCTTCCACCAACTGCCTCAGGATTTCCACTTGAACCTTGGCTTGTTCCTGCTGTTGCTGTTATATATCTGTTGGCTTCAGCAAATTCTTTTTTCCCAATTTCTTCTATCATTTTTACATATTTATCTGTCTGTTGCAAGCTACTTCCTACAGGAGATTCAGTTGTAATAGTCATTATTCCCATATCCATCTTTGGTTGCATAGCAAGTGGCAATTTTGAAAATATGACTAAACTTGTGATAAATGCTCCAAGTCCTATCAATATTACTATATATCTATTTGCGACGCTCCAGTGAAGAACTCCACCATACCATTTTTCAACTACTTTGAATCCGTTATTGAACCAAACAGTTATGATTTTAATACCTTTTTTCTCTTCATGTATCATTTCAGCTCTTAATACTCTTGCTGATAACATAGGAATCAAAAGAACTGCGACTACAAGAGAAACTAAAAGTGCTGTCATGAATGTCATTGCAAGTGGTATAAAGTATTGACCTACAATACCCTTTAACAATAATAGTGGTAAGAATACAGACATTGTAGTAAGTGTTGAAGCTAAAACAGCAAGACCTACTTCTTTTGTTGCTTCTATTGCTGCCTGCATAGGTTCATAACCGTTTTCAAGGAATCTGAATATATTTTCAAGTACGACGATAGAGTCATCTATAACCCTTCCTATTGCAAGAGTTATAGCACTGAGAGTTATCAAGTTTATTGAATAATTTCCAAAATTCAGGACTATAAATGTAGATATTACAGAGATAGGAATTGAAAGACTTACAACAATTGTACTTCTGAATGTTGCAAGGAACATAAATATAACAAAAACTGCCAATACTACAGCTTCAATGGCCGTTTCAAATGTGGCATTTACAGATTTGTTGATCATATCTGCATCTTCTTTTGTTACTTCAATTATAGTTCCCTTTGGAAGTGTTTTGTTTATTACGACAACAGCCTCTTTAACAGAATCACAAACTTCATCAATGTTTGCATCATTGTTTCTCATTATTTCTATGGTAACACAAGGCTCACCATTTACTCTTGTTATAGATGTCTGTTCTTTGTTAGTATCTTTTATTTTAGCTATGTCTCTTAGAAATATACGCCTTCCGCCTGATTTGTCGATATATATATCTTTTAGTTCTTCTGGATGTATTACTTGTCCAACAGTTCTAACTTGAATCTGTTGATTTTTAGTTATTATGTTTCCCGCAGGAACATTGACATTTTCCTGTTGGATTGCTGTAACTACTCGTGAAGGAGCTATTTGTAGTTTATCTAATTTACCAGGATCTACTTCTACTAAAATTTCTCTCTCATAACCACCAGAAACACGAACAGAAGCTACACCAGCAACTTTTTCAAGTTCTTTTTTGATTCTGTCATCTGCAAGGTCTCTTAGACTTCTCAAGTCCATTGTTCCATACATTGCAAGTGTTACAATAGGACGAGAGTTTGGATCGATCTTGTAAATAGTAGGGTTATCTGCCTCTTTAGGAATATTTCGCTTAGCTATCTCTACTTTGTCTCTGACATCAGATAAAGCTTGTATCATATCCGTACCATAGTGGAATTCTGCAATTACAATAGAGACATTGTCTTGAGATCTTGAAGTAATCTTTTTTAGATGTTCTACTGTTCCGACTTGGTCTTCAATTTTTTTACTTACTTGTTCTTCTACTTCAGAAGGACCAGCTCCCGGATATGTTGTTACGATAGAAACGACTGGAACATCAAGAGTTGGAATCAATTCCAATTTTAAATGCATACCAAAGTGTATTCCAAGACTTACTAATGCCAACATTATAACAGTTACAGCCACAGGACGTTTTACTGCAAATTCAAACATATTTGTCCTTCTCCTTTACTTACCTTCTTCTGTTGTTGTCAAATCGTTGTTTGGTAAATCTTTTTCTTCAGTTTTATTTTCTTGTTTTTTATCTGTATCTGCTGAAGCTGATGAAGGACCATAGTCTGTCTCTTCTACATCTTCGTCATTTTGTAGTGTCTTTACTGATGTTATTATGAGTTTGTCATGTTCTTTAATTTCATCTTTTTCTGTAACACCTTTAGAAACAAGAGCTTTATCTTGATCTATTGCTACAACTATTACATTTTTGGCAACTGTTTTTCCGTCTTTGAGAATAAATAGTTTATATACATCACCTCTATTTATTTCATCAAGCGGTTGAAATTGACCAGGTTCTGCCTGTTCTGGAGTTCCCAAAATAATTGCTTGTTTAATTATGGAATCTGCAGGTACGATAAAACCTTCTGGGTTGTCTATTTCGATTTCTGCTCTTGTGTACATGCCTTTTTGAAGTTCACCTGACATATTGTTGACTTTTACTTTGACATTGAATGCCATTTGTGTTGAATCTACCTGAGGAATTATTGTGTCAACAGTACCTTCAAATTGTTTGTCTGGATAGGCATCTAATTTTAGATTTACTTTATTTCCAACTTTTACAGCTTCCATTTTACCTTCTCCAACTCCACCTTCAAGGTAAAGTTCGGAGTTGTCTATTATCTTAAAGACTGGAACAGAAGCACTGGCTACTACTATAGAACCTTTATTTACAGTTTTGTCTTTATATGTAATTACACCACTAAAAGGTGCTTTAACTTCACAGTCATTTATACTTATTTCGATAAGTGCCACATTTGACAAAATTTGATTTATCTGAGCGTCAATTGATTCTATTGTTTGAGATGTTATATCTTTTTGAAGAGAATTTGCATTTGCAAGTCTTACAGCTTCATTTGCATTTTTGATCATGCTCTGTGAATTGTCATATTGTTTTGCATAAGTATTATATAACAGTTCAGCATTTTCCAAAGCCTGTTGAGAAACAGCCCCTTTTTCAAAAAGTTTTTGTTGACGATCGAGGTCTATTTTTGCCTGTTTCATTCTTAGTTCAACTTCTGCAGAACTTGTTTGAGCTTGCAAAAGTGATTGGTCTGCCTGATTTATACCTACAGATATACTTGATTCTTGAAGTTCAAGATTTAAAACTGATTGTTGATGTTGTTTTCTAAGGGCATCAACTTGTGCAAGTAATGCTTCTTTTTGGGCATTTAATTTATCTGTGTTTAATTTCATCAAAACTTGCCCTTCATATACAGTATCGCCTTCATCAACAAAGATTTCTTCAACTTGTCCACCTTCTCTTGGAACAATTGAAACTTCTTTTTCAGTATATAAATTTCCAGTAAATCCTATTGTTACAGGCATATTACCTTTTTCTATTGAGACGACTTGAACTTTTTTTGCTTGTTTGACCTCTTGTTTTACTTCTTTTTTTCCACAACCAGAAGAAAATAAGAGAAGTGCGGTACTTATAAAAATTATTGATAAAAATTTGATTTTATCTGCCGTTATTTTCATATTTATTTACCTCTTCTACAATTATTCCAAGTGAATATAACAAATTTATTTGCGTTCTTTCATAAGCACAATATGCAGATGATAGCGAAGAAAGTGCATTTAAATATCCTGTTGTTGAATCATCTAATTCAAGATATGTCCCAACATTTTCTTTATATCTCACAAGTGATATTAAATATGCCTCTTTGGCCATGTCTGTTGCTGCTTCTGCTGTAATCAATTTCTGTTTACTCTCTTCAACTTGAAGAAGAGCATCTTTTATTTGTAGAGCAATATTTCTTTCAAGAGCTTCTTTAGATAATTCAGCTTGTTTTAATTGTTCTTTTGCCTCATTCTTTTGTGCTTTTGTGTATCCACCGTCGAAAATTGGAATACTAAAGTTAATGGTTGAAGACAATGAGTAATCTTTTTTCATTGTTGTTTCATTTTGTCTTGTGTAGGAATTTACCCAATATAGTGAAGGAGTCATTCCTTTAGAGGCTAAATCGACATTTGTTTGAGCTATTTTTACTTGGAGGTCTGTTTGAGCCATCTCAATTCTATTTCCATATCCCAATAGAATTGCGTTTTCGAGGGTATATGGCTCAAGTGAGATGTACATGGGTTTTACCACATTTATTGTTTCTGTCTGTGGCATACCCATCATTTTTACTAAATTTGATTTTGAAAGATCGAGAGATTTCTTTGCTGTTATCAATGACTGTTCAGCATTTTTTACGCTTACAAGACTTGTGAGCATGTCATATTTTGGAGATATTCCCTCTTCATATTTTGCCTTTGCTATTTCAAGTTGTTCTTTTCTCAAAACTACGGAGCTTTGAGCTACGATATGAAGTCCCTCCAGTTCAAGTGTTGTCAAATAAGATGAAGCAACATTTTCATAAAGTTCTGTCAAAAGTCTTTCTTCGTCCATTTTTTGGGCAATATATGACAACCAAGCCATTTTTTTCTGATCTTCAAATTTGCCAAAATTGGAGATTAGGTAATTTGTACTTATTCCAACAGACCAATTCCATTCATTACCACCAGCAAGAGATGATACTGGTTGTGAATAGCTTCCCATGGCACTACCAGATACTGTTAGATTTTTTGCACTTTTTACTTCATCAATTACATAGGAGGCCTGCTTTGTTTTTGATTTTGCTATTTCTATTTCTGTACTGTTCTCTTCTGCCTTATGAAGTACATCATAGAAAGTCATTGTTTGACCATTTTCATTGTTAATTATTCCTCCAAAAAACACTGACAGAGCATCATAGAAATGTTTATCTTTTACATTTAGTAAATTTCCAGTCCATATCTCTTTTAATTTACTTTCAGCAAAAGATGATTTCTTTTCTTTTTCTTTTACTTCTATGGATGTTGTTTCTGGTTTAGTTTCTGTGGGAGTTTGTTCTTCTACTTCTATTGGATTTGATTCTTCCATTTTTATGGTAGTCGATTCTTCCACTTTTACTTCAGTGTTTGGTTCTTGAGCAAATATGCTATTTGAAGGAAATAATAACAATCCCATCAAGAGAGTTGCTGCAGTTAGATTTAACTTTTTAATCACTTTTTAAGTCCTTCGAAGTATAAATTTTGAAAGAATTGTTTAATTTCTTCTTCTTTTATTGTTCTATTTGAATATATTAATTCTTTTGTTAAAAAAAACATGAATGAAAAAATATTAATTGTCATGAGTTTACTATTTATTTTTCTGAAATATCCCTGCTCAATACATCTATCTATAACATTTGAAATTAAATCAATAACCTCATGAACATATAATTCAATTTCATTGTTTATTTGATTGAGAGAGTTTTTCATGAACTCTTCATGCACTATTTTTATTAAATCTAAATGATTTTTGTCTTTTATATGACTAAATATTTTATCTATTATATTTTTAAATTGATCTAATGGATTATTGCAATTTTCTATTATTTTTTTTATTTCTTCTAAATTAGTATTTTGTTGATTTTTTACTAAGTAAATAAATAGATTTTCTTTATTTTTATAATAGTAAAAGACAAGAGATTTACTGACATTAGCTTCATTTGCTATATCTTGAATTGAGGTATTTGTAAGTCCTTGTTTGGCAAAACATGATACTGCTGCTTTTGCTATAATGTCTTTTGTACTCTCATTTTTTGCCATATTTCCTCCTTTCTTGCATTTTAGTAAAAACTAACAAATATGATATATATTATTCATAAAAGAAAGTTGTTATTTGACCGATTGGTTAATTATACAATATTGATTTTTATTTGTCAATTTTTTAAATTAATATATTCTTTTTGATTTTTTTAAATTTGGCTATTGACTAATTTAGTTTTTGTGTGATATAAAATTTAAGAGAAAAATTAAAAATTTGAAAGGTGTTTAATAATTATGAATATTAATATGAATATTAGCATGTTCCAGAATATGGGAATTATGGGTGGTTATGGTAATTTTGGAATGATGGGTGGCATGGGCAACATGCAGATGATGCAAATGCAACAGATGATGATGCAAATGATGCAGATGATGATGCAAATGCAACAGATGATGATGATGCAACAGATGGGAAACATGGCTGGAAACTTCAATGGTATGGGCGGAGTTCAAATGATGCCTTCATTCCCACAGTTTGGTCAAATGCCACAAATCGGAATGCCACAAATTGGAATGCCACAAATCGGTATGCCACAGTATGGAATGCCAAATATTGGAATGCCACAAATTGGAACAATTGGAACTCAAATGCCAATGATTGGAATTGAGCAACCAACAACATCTGAAAAAGCAGCAGGTCTTCTCGGTGGAATCGGTGGTGCTGTAGGTTCTGCAAGTGGAGCAGTTGGTGGAGCAGTAACAGGTGCTGCAATCGGTTCAGCTATAATGCCAGGAGTAGGAACAGTAGTAGGTGGAGTTATCGGCGGAGTAGCAGGAAGCAAAGTTGGTAAATTCCTTGGAAAAGTTGTTGGTGGAACAGTAGGAGCAGTTGGTGGTGCAGTAGTAGATGGCATTAAGTCATTAGGTAAAGGAATCGGCAAAGTATTTAGTAGTATATTTGGCTAATTTAAATAATAGAATTTGAAAAAAAAGCGATAGATGTTATTTCTATCGCTTTTTTTTATTTAATTTTTTTTTAACTATTTACTTTTTAAATTTTTGTGGTATATATTTATTAAGTAAAGTTTTTAAAATTTTTTATGGAGGTTTATTTAACCATGAGTATGAATTCAACTGTTATGTTTCAGATTTCTCAAATGACAAATAATATAAACTCATCTATGCAAGTATTCAAGCAGAACAAATGCAAATGATGATGGGTGGCTTTGGCGGTCTTGGAATGATCGGTGGAAATAGCCAAATGATGCAGCAAATGCAAATGATGCAACAAATGATGATGATGATGATGCAAATGATGATGATGATGCAAATGCAACAAATGGGTCAGAATGCAGGTCATTTCAACGGTCAGGGCGGTATTCAGCAAATGCCTCCATTCCCACACTTCCCAGGCGGTATCCAGTTACCACCACAGTATCCAGGTTGCTTCCCAGGTGGTGGTCAAATGCCTCCAATTGGTGGCGGACAGTTCCCACCAGTCGGTGGACACTTCCCAATCGGCGGACATCTTCCAATAGGTATTGGTATTGAGCAACCAACAGTTTCTGAAAATGCTGCACAGACAATA
>CADASF010000061.1 GCA_902790465.1 uncultured bacterium
TTCTTGTACTTTGAGATCAATTATTTCTAAATCTTCATCTTTCAAAATGACTCTTAAAATGCGAGTTACTGCTTTTTCATTATTTTTAAAGCAGATATTAAAAAATTCATCGTCCATAAGAATAAAATTTTGAATATCTTTTTGAATATCTTTTGGGACTTGTTCTTTTAAAGATATTTTCTCAACATTCTTTTTCTTCTTTTTTAATTCTTTTTTCTTCGACATAACTTTCCTCTCTTATTATATAAAAATTTGAATAAAAAATCAAGTTTTAATACCTCTATTCTATTTACTTTTTCACATCCCCAAAAATATTTGATAATTCCATTGTATTTGTCAAATGTTAAAAATTCCACCTCAATACTGTAAAAAAAATGATAACAATGTTAATTTTTTATTAATTCAACGCCTTATGTTAGTTGACTAATATTTTAAAATAACCCAAATAGCCTCTATTTAGAAGCGATGTCATTGCGAGGAAGCTGTGCGACCGTGGCAATCTCAACCACTTTATTTAAATTTAGTAATTTATTAAGTAGATCACGCATCTCATTCTAAATAGATACGATCGACTTAATTTTTAAGTAAATAATAATTTCAGGCTTAGATTGCTGGGCTTCCCCCTTGTGGGGATTATTTTTTAAAAACTCGTTAGAGTTTTTAACTATTTCCAAGCCTCGCAATGACAAAGTGGCAGGCATATATTGGGATAGTTTATAGTAACTTTTTTATTTACTTATAAAACGAGTTAATTCGGAAGTTATAGCAATTTTTGTGGGGTATAAAAAGGAAATTGTTTTAAAACAAAAAAAATAATATCATAGATAAAAAATAAATTGTTAGGAGACATAACATGAAAAGCAAAAGATATTTAATCCTCGCAATATGCCTTTTTATCCTCGGCACATTCATTTCTGCCTGTGGTGGCGGTGGAAAGACAACACCTCCTCCAAGCTATCCATTTATTCCAACTCCAACACCTGCAAAATATCCTCTCTAACTTTCACAGACAGAGTTTACAGTTAATGTAGGGGCAACAGACAACATTATTGTTACGCTAAATGGAGAAGACATTACACAAAATGCTACTTATACTGTTGATCAAGAAGCAATAGCAACTGTTGAAGGTGGACTTATTACTGGAATTTCTGCAGGGATCGCAACTGTTACAGTAAATGCCGAAAATGCGGAATCGGAAAAGACATTCACTTTAAATGTAATCGATCCAACTTTGCCTACACTCGAAGTTTCACCAACAGAGATTAATCTCTTTATAGAAGAGGAGGCAAAAGTAGAAGTTACACTAAATGGCAAAGATGTAACAGATCAAGTTACTTATAAATCTGATAGTGAATTAATTGCTATAGCTGAAAAAGGAGTAGTGAAAGCAAAATATATTGAAGGGACTGCTAAAATTGCTGTATCACTTGAAGGTGCAAATAGTGCCACATTTACTGTAAATGTAACAGATGATTCTACTCCTGTTACATTAAATGAAGATGTACTTAATAAACTTCATGAACTTGAAATAATTGAAAAAAGTTATGCTAATATAAAAGATTTGAAAGAAATAGATATTCCTGCTATTTTTACTTATAAAGGAACAAAATACAAAATAATAAGCATTAATTATAGTTTATTTTCTTATTGCAGTTTATTAAAAAAAGTTACACTTCCTGATAGTTTAGAAACAATCTCACAATTTGCATTTGGAAATTGTTCATCACTTGAAGAAATGACAATAAGAGATGATATTGTATGTATATTTCCTTCAGCTTTTCTAAATTGTTCAAATTTGACAAAACTTACAACGTTACTCAACAATTACAAATATAACTATTCCAAATGGACTTACAGCAATTCCAACATCTGCTTTGCGTAATTGTACATCATTACCCAATATAACTATACCCCAAAGTATAAAAACTATTGGAGAGAGTGCTTTTGAAAATTGTAGAGCATTAAAAAATGTAACTATTCCTGACAGTGTAATAACTGTTGGAAAAGCGGTTTTTCGTGATTGTGCTTCATTAGAAAGTGTAACGATTGGAAAGAATGTTACAACTATTAAAGGGGAAGCTTTTTATAATTGTACAAATTCAGGTTTGACTATTGACATTTCAAAAAGTAATGTTACAAGCATTGAAGATATGGCTTTTTACAATGTTAACAATATCAAAATAAACGAAGATCAAAATTTATTAGATGATGGTCGTCATTGGGGAGCAAAAAATGTAACTATTGTCAATCCCCAGAATAATTAACAATGAGTAGAAAAAACTCTTGCAGAAAATAATTTTGCAAGAGTTTTTTATTTGCATTTTTTGTGCTATTTTTGTATAATTGAAAAGAAAAATAATATAAAAAGAGTAGTATTTTAACTCGTTGTATTAGTTAACAAAAAAGTGATTGAGATTACCACGGTCGCTTCCCCTTGGGGGAATATTTTTTTTAAAACTCGTTAGAGTTTTTAACTGTTCTTAGTTTTTTAAATCTTTACCCACAAAGCTGGGCGAATAAGAGTGTCATCTATCTGCACAATTATGAAATAAATAATACCGTCTCCATCAACATAATATAAACTATCACTAAAACTAGGATAAGGAGAACGAAGTAACCAATAACTATAACCAGCTTCAACTTTTTTAAAATTAGTCTTATATACCATAGCACCATTTTTTACAGCATAATCGGTTGGTTTACATCTTCTTGCACTATCATAAAAAAAATATCCCTCTGCCTCTTCTTTACTCAATAAAAATACCTTATCACCTTTAAAAGATTTTATAAATTTCTTATCTTTTTCATTAAATGCTTTGTTATAAAAATCATTATTTAACCACTGACGAATTTCACTACTTTTCCAATCATTTGAATCATCATCAAAACGCTTTGTATCAAGACCATAGTTTGAGACCATTAAGATTTTATTTCCTTCTCTTGCTAATATAAGCCATTCAATAGGTTTAATTTTACCTTCTGAAGTTTGTGGATAATTGCCAAATTCAATATAATCACCAACTTGAGCGTTTTTAAATGTATCTTTAAGAATATCTTTTTGTTTTTCACAATTACAACCTGTAACGGCAAAGAATAAACATGATATAATTAGCAATGTAGTCAGTTTATAAATTTTTATCATAAGACCTCCAAAGCATTGTATATAAAATGCTTTACAATATATCTGATTTGCTCACTTTTTCATAAAATCACTTATTTTTTCTCGTCTTTTGCGACAAATACAGATGTTATTATTTGTTTATTATATCATAACATAATAAAAAAGGCAAATAAAAAAATTGGGAGACATCCTGTATCCCCCAATTTTACAACAATCAATAAAAGTTCATAAAATATCCGATTTACTCACCTTTATATAATCACCTGGTATCAAATCTTCCAAAATAAACTTACCTATTCTGACCCTTTTTAAATTCTTGACTTCAAGTCCAAGGGTAGAGCACATCTTTCTTATCTGCCTTTTTCTTCCCTCTTTAAGTATAATTCTAAACAAAATTCCAGTCTCATCTATTCTTCTTGATTCGACCATAGCCTCTCTCGTCATTTTGCCGTCAAGCAAAATTCCATTAGCCATTTTTGAAAGCAATTTCTTTGCCTTTTTTTTACCAGGGTATTTTATATTCCACGAAGCAAAAACTTCATATTCTTTCTCGTGATCAAATGAGGGATGTGTCAAAATATTTGCAAATTCGCCGTCATTTGTAAGCAAAATAAGTCCGCAAGAATCGACATCAAGCCTTCCAACAGGAAATACACGAGGTTCTGAAGGAACTAAATTACATACTGTCATTGTTGCATGTGGATCGAACATAGTCGAAACATACCCTTCAGGCTTATTTACCATATAATAAACAAATTCTTCAGGGAGATTAATTGACTTACCCTCAACCTCAACAATGTCTGTTTCTGATTCTATAAAAAAAGGATTTTCTGTTACGATTTTTCCATTTACAGAAACAAGACCATTTTCGATTAGTTCGTCAGCTTTTCTCCTTGAAGAATATCCACATTCCGCTATATATTTGTTGAGCCTAAATCTCATTGTTGGCTTTCTTCCTCAAATTCAATTTTCCATTCGTTATTTTCTAAAACCATATTGACATATTCATTTTTGCCTTTTATAAACAAAACAGCTTTATTGTCTTTTATTTTTACTTTGCTTATCTCAGGATTCATTGGAACACTGAAAAAATCTTGTGATTTCTCGGTTTTTTTCATAACATAGAGAAAAAATTTTTCAGGAGACATATCCAAAAGTTCATTATATGTAACACCGAGTGATTCAGGTTTCTTTTTTCTCATCTCAGGGGGCATTGCCTCGATTATTTCGTGCATTCTCTTATAACCTTCTTCAGCAAAAGCCTTTTGAGAATTAGATGAAAGCATTTTCCAAACTGTTTCCCAATTTTTGTTATTCAAGGCTTCATTAAATGTCATAAAAGCATTTTTAGGTGCAGAATCATTTTGACAACCTGCAAGAAAAATAAAAGCACAACATAAAAAAACAACTGTAAAACAATTATAAAACTTATTCAATCTAAACATTTTTTTACCTCAAAATTTTACAATGATTCATAAATTTCAAGAACAAGATTTACATATTCAATAGTTTCATCATAAGGGGGAATACCATTGTATTTTTCAACAGCACCTGGACCAGCATTATATGCTGCAAGTGCCAATTCAAGAGAGCCAAATCTATTTAATTGAATAGCAAGATATTTTGCCCCTGCAATTACATTTTCTTCTGGATCAAATAAATTTGTAGCTCCCATCGCTGAACCAGTATAAGGCATTAACTGCATAAGCCCCATAGCTCCAACAGGTGAAACAGCATTTGGATTAAATCCTGATTCAACTTCGATAACAGCTAAAAGCAATTTTGGGTCTATTCCATAACAGCGACCAACGGAATTTACCAAATTATTTAATTTCTTTGATGTAATTTTTGAATTACTTCTGTAAGATAATTTTCTTTTTTTGTGAAAATTGATGACACTTTCAGGAATATCAAAAATCATTATTTCTGTGCCATCTTGTCTTGAATCCTGTATTTTGTTAGAACTACAGTCAATTACAAGGATATCCTGTGAATACGAAATTCCAAGAAAGACCAAACAAAAAAGAAAAGTTAATAAAAAAAATCTGTTCATTCTACAAAATCACTTTTTCCTTTTAAAGAAAATCTGACAGCCATTATTTTTTTACCCTCTGAAATAAATCTCGATTCATAATTCGTAGTCAAATTATTGAGTTCAGTATCTATAAGTAAAGGATCAGAATGTACATCAAAAGATTCAAAAACAATAGGCAATTCATTTCTTTTAATAACTTTTAAAGCATAATCAAATAAGATTGAACTGTCTGTTTTTAATGTAATAGTTCCTTCATTAGATAAAACTTTTGAATAAAGAGATAAAAAAGCGGGAGAAATGAGCCTTCTATGTCTGTCTGAAATTCTGACATGGGGGTCTGGAAATGTAACCCAAATACCATTGACTTCATTTTTAGCAAAAAAACGATCTAAAAATTCAACTCTCGTCCTAAGATAACGAACATTTGAAATTTTTTCCGTTTCTGTCTGTTTAGCCCCAAACCAAAGACGAGAACCCTTGACATCAATTCCAATAAAATTTACATTTGGAAATGTCTTAGCCAATTTAACAGTATAATCTCCACGTCCACAGCCTATTTCAAGAAAAATAGGATTAGAATTTTGAAAACAATCTGAAGACCATTTACATTTTAAGAAAAAATCACTTTTGTCGTTATAAGAAATATTTGGCTGATAAAGACAAGAAAAAGTCTCATTTTCTTTAAAGCGTTCAAGTTTTTTCATAATTAAATTAATTATTATCCATTCAAATAAAAATTACATTTTTTATAAAAAAGAGCTTAACTCTTAAGAATTAAGCTCTTTTTAAATTTCAAATTTAAATAAAAACTCTATCTTTTCTGCATTTTTGCAATTAAATTGTCAATAAAATTGAGAAAAGATATTCTTATTCTATCGCAACCTTCTAAAATTTTGTTAATGAATGAAGAAACAGCTTTTTTGCTATTTTCAACTTGAATGGACATTTTTGCACTGTCAGAGCCACCAAATCTTTTATTTAATTGATTTAGTGTGCTGGCAAGAGTTTTTTCCATTTCAATGCGTTCACCTTCATGCTCGATAGCAATAACTTTTCCGAGAATATTTCCAGAAGGAACAGGTGGATCAGGTTCGACCATATTATCACCTTTTACCTTAAATTCACCTCTTCCACTATATACAACTTCAACAATTCTTCTAATCATAAAAGAAGTGCCAGCTCTAAAAAATATAACATTTCCACTTTTGAGGCTTGAAGTCTGCACAGGAATAACTTCTGCAACATCCCCTATGTTAATAGTAGGCATCATACCCTTATCAAGAGCTTTTATTTTAATATGTTCTCCTTTGGAAAGTTTCTTTCTCCACTTAGCCATAGTGTTGACGATATTCATATCATTCATCAACATATCTTTTTCAGAAACAGGTTCCATTCCAAAATCTTGAAGCTCGTCAGACATTTTAGTACCTCTTTTAAAAATTTGCTTTGAGTAGATCAAAAACGACCCACTCAAAGCTCATAATTGTCAAATCCAATAGTATTTTATAGCTAAAACTATTTCTTCTCTTCAACTACTGCTGGATTTACTTTTTCACGAAGAGTTTTACCAGGTGAGAATGCAGGGATCTTCTTTGCAGGAATCATTTCATTCTGTTTCTTGCTTGGATTGTAGCCCATGCGTTCTGCTCTTGTTTTTACATGGAATGTACCGAAACCGATATACTGGAATCTTCCACCTTTTTCAAGACAATCTGTGATTGCTTCAAAAACTTCTTCTACAGCTTTTCTTGTCTGGATTTTTGTCATTCCTGTTTTTTCTGCTACGACTGATATTAAACTTTCTTTATTGAGATTTTCCAATTTTTTATCCTCCATTCATTTTTTTTAAATCGGAAATTTATAATTTTTCTAATTAAAATAAGTCAAATTTTGTCAAAATTGGCTTATTATTAGAAAATAGATACTTTTCGCCTATTTCATTCTACTAGCTATTTAATTATTCCTTCTCTATTTAGGGAATTTTTCAAAAAAATATAAAAAAATATTATTTTTTATTTAATTTGATAATATTTTTGAAAAAAATATTAAATTCTATAGCTAAAATACTTACAGTGTAAAATCTGAATATCATTGAAAGGGAAAATATAATATACATAGAAATAAATTACAAAAAATTGAAAAGGGGAAAGATATGCCATACATAGCTATAAAAGCATACAAAAAAAGTGAAGAAATAAAGAAAAAAGTCGTAGATCAAATAAATGATATATTTTTGAAAGAATGGGGATGTTCTCCTGAAGCTATTTCTATATCTATAGAAGAATTTTCACCTGATGACTTTGAAGAAAAAGTACAAAAAATGGAAATAAACCCCAAAAAAGAAAAAATGATGATTTTTAATGGAGAAAAACAATACTAAGTTTATAAAATAAAAAAAATGGAAAATTTAAACTTCAAACTAAATAATAATTTTAGTTTACCTACTGCAAAAGTTAAAGATTTATTTGCCTATAAATTCAATGAAACAATAAATTATATGCCAAATATTTTGGATATAATGAATAGAACGATGAAAGAATCAGCTGAAATGTTAGAAGCTGAAGTAGTAACAGTCGTTTTATATTCGGATTCTTCATTTAAAAATATACAATTTGCCTCATCTAATATAGAATTAAATTCTGAATTTATGAAGATAGATTCAGAAAATCCACTTATCAAAATAGCTTCTGAAAAACAGAATTCTTTCGTGATAACAGACGAAGAATTACTGCCCAAAAATATAAAATCTTGCGGAATCTCGATATTTTCTTCTGTAATGGAAAATAAAGTATTTGGATTACTAATATTTTTATCTAAAAATAAAATTTTTAATGAAAAAGATATAACAATCGCAGATTTAATATCAAAAGAAATAGCAGAAATGCTCAAAAATTTAGATAAAGCGGAAAATACGGTCATAAAACACTTAATAAGAAAAAATGAAAATGAACAATACAAAGATTTTTTCTTAAAAACAGGTGAAGTCTTATCTTATGCAACAGATATAAATCAAATATTAAAATCACTTGCTGAAATAAGTGTAAACTACACAGGAGCAGATTATGCAACAGTTTCATTAATTGAAAATAAAAAGATTACAAGGCAATTATATGCTCAATCACCAGATGAGTCTTCAGAAATAACAACAATTATTAGAAAACACAGTTTTATAAATACAATTAATGAAAATATAATGTTTGAAACATCTTACAAACCTACAAAGAATAAAAAAACAGGTATCAAACATTATTTTGGACTTCCAATAACACATAAAAATGAATTAACTGCCATTATAAATATATATTCATCATCAGATTATCTAGATATAAATGATGAAAAAATAGAAATGCTTGAAGCAACTGCACGCCAAGCAGGTCTTGCTATTGAAAATGCAAGAAACTATGAAAATGAACAGAGAAGACTTAGAGAAGCAACAGTTTTATATGAAGCAGTAAGAGCTGTTAGCCAATCAACATCTATGAACGAATTACTCTCTGTTACAATAAAAAAACTCTCGCAAATTGCAAAAGTTGACTGTTGTGTAATATTTTCTTATGAAAGAGAAAGACATCAACTCGTTTTTTCTGCTTGTTCAGATTCTTTGACAGAAATCCAAATAAACACACTTAAAAATTTGAGATTATATTCAGATGAAATAGACCCAGATATATGGGAAATGTTGGTAAGAGGCATACCATACATATTTAAATATGGAAATTTAACTTATACAACACCAATGAAATATATATCGAGATTATTTCAACCTGCTGGAGATTCAATAATACTTCCATTAATAGCAAGAGAAAAATTAATAGGTCTTGTCTATCTATATGATTCTACATTTCAAAATCACTTCACATCATATACGACAAACTTATTAAAAACAATGGCAATGCAGATTTCTATTTCTATCCAGAGAACAAATCTCCATGAAAATATAGAAGAACAGGCAGAACAATTAAAAACATTATTAAATATTTCTTCAATATTGCCTACAGCAAGAAGTACCTCTAAAGTATCAAAACTAATTACTGAAAAAGCATTTGGTTTAAAAAGTGTAAAATCAGCGGTATTAATTTTGACTAATGAAGAGACACAAAAAGAAGAGGTAACATCAAAAAAGAATATACCTGAAGAACTCGATTCAGATGAATTACAAATAAAAATTGCAAAACTTGCAAAGAAAACTCACAAAACACTTATAAGTTTAGAATCTGGAAAAATACAAGATCCTGAGCTAAAACATTTGCTCAGAAACAACACAAGACATATTATTTCAATTCCTTTTATATCTAAGAAAAAATATATAGGTTATTTAAATCTCTTTTCAGATAAGGGAGAAATATTTAAAAAGAATGAGATAAAATTATTTAAAAGTTTTTCTGAGCAAGCAACATCTGCAATTAAAAATGCGACACATGAAGACAATGTCAAAAATAAAATGAAAGAACTTGCAATTCTATTTGAATCAAGTAAATTTCTAAATTCATCTCTGAATAGAAATATGGTATTGGAAACAATAACAAGACATTTGGTGAGATATACAAATTCAGATGCAATTTCTGTTATGCTCGCCGAAGAACAAAATCATGCTTTTGGATATGAAAAATTACTCAAAATAGTAATGTCTTCTGGAATTGACAAGAGCTATGAAAGAAAAAAATTCAATATAAACGATAGACTGATAAAAGAAATTATATGTTCTGGACAACATGTTTTAAAAACATATAAAGGAGAAAATGATAAAGATTTTCCTGAATCACTTTTAAGAATAGGTTTAAAAACGATACTTGCTGTCCCAATGGAGCATAGAGGCAAAATTATAGGCATTTTAAATGTATATAGAAAAAATCCATCTCTATATAATGAGGCAGAAATAAGCTTATTGTCAATTTTGGCAAATATGTCTGCAAGTGCAATCGAAAATGCCGAGATGTTTGAGAGCCAAAGGGCTGTAGCAAATATTTTGCAATCAATAGTTATGCCTCGACAAGAATATAATTTTAAAAATGCAGATATTGGTTATAAATATATTCCTTCAGGTGATATTTCAGGCGATTATTTCGATATGTTCCAACTTGATGAAAACAGATTTTCTATAGTAATTGCAGATGTATCAGGAAAAGGCCATTCTGCAGCTATCTATACAGTAAGAGTAAAATATCTATTGAAGGCATATGCTTTGGCAGGTTTCTCTCCTGCTGAGATACTTACTAAAGTAAATACTTCAATCATTCCTGAAACTGAAGAAGATAAATTTATAACACTTTTCTATCTTGAAATAAATGTAAAAGATAAAACATTAAAATATAGTTCTGCAGGACACGAACCAGTTTTATTGTACAATTCAAAAAATAAGAGCAGAGAATATTTAACAACAGAGGGAATGATTATTGGAATAACAGAGGAAGCAGAATTTGAACAAGAGACAAAAACATATCAAAATGGTGATGTTTTAGCTCTCTATACTGATGGAATAACAGAAGCTGTAAATGAAAAAGAAGAACCTTTTGGAACAGATAAAATATGTGAGGTAATAAGTAAAAACTCAAAGAAACCTGCTCAATTTATAGCAAATTATTTACATTCAACAGTACAAAAATATACAAAAAGAAAACTTCACGATGATTTTTCTTTGATTATCGTAAAATTATAATTTGAGTGTTTATCAACACGCCATAAAAAAATCTAAAAAAAATTTGAAAAAAGACTTGACAAAATAAAAAAAGCCTGCTAAAATAAACCCTGCAAATGGACATAAAATAAAAGGGCAAATTTTTTTTAGTCATATTGCTTGCCGGCTCGTCTAATGGTAGGACAGCGGACTCTGGATCCGTATGTGAGGGTTCAAATCCTTCGCCGGCAGTTTTTTATAAGGCCTATTGGTCTAGCGGTCTAGGACGCCGCCCTCTCACGGCGGAAACCAGGAGTTCGAATCTCCTATAGGCTACTTAACTGAAAGCGGAAGACTTAGATAAGTTTTTCCGCTTTTTTAATTTTTAGAAAAATTTTTAGAAAAGAGGATTCTTTTATGTATATAGTAACAGGGGCAAGTGGTTTTATTGGAAGCAGTATTGTAAAAGAATTGAACAATAGGGGAATTACAGATATAATTGCAGTTGACAGATTGGATAAAAGCGACAAATTTAAAAATCTCTGTGATTGCATAATAACAGATTATTTGGATAGAGACGAATTTTTGGAAAAAATAAATGCTGATTCCTTAAAATGTGATGTAAAAGCTGTTTTTCATCAGGGAGCTTGTAGTGATACAACAGAACTCGATGGTCAATTTATGTTGAAAAATAATTTTTCATTTTCAAAAGATTTGGCACATTATGTAGCAAAACATGAAATTCCATTTGTCTATGCTTCAAGTGCTTCTGTATATGGTTCTAATAAGGTATTTGTTGAAGACCCCAAAAATGAAGAGCCACTAAATGTCTATGGTTATTCGAAATTGGCTTTTGATCAATATATGAGAGAATTTATGCCAAAAATGAATTCAACAGCTATTGGTCTAAGATATTTCAATGTATATGGTCAAAGGGAAATTTACAAGGGCAAAATGGCTTCCATGGTTTATCAGCTTTATCGCCAAGTAAAAAATACAGGTAAAGCTAAATTATTTGAAGGCACAGAAAATTATTCTGCAGGTGAGCAGAGAAGAGACTTTGTCTGTGTAAAAGATGTTGTTGATGTAAATCTCTTTTTTGGAATTGAGATTGGAAAAGAAGTTAAAAAAGGCATTTTGAATTGTGGAACAGGAAAGAGTAGAACTTTTAATGATATTGCAAAAACTATCATTGAAATAAATAAAAATGGTGAGATAGAGTATATTCCAATTCCAGATTCAATAAGAATAAAATATCAGAGTTTTACAGAGGCAGATATAACAAATTTGAGAAAATTTGGATATGATAGACCTTTTATGAGTTTGGAAGATGGAATCAAATATTGCATGGATTATTGGGACAAAATGTAAAAAAAATGTGTACTTGTGCAAGATGTCATTCAAAAATAAAACTTGAAAGAAAAATAATAGATGGAAAAATAGTTTGTTCTTCTTGCTATGATATTATCATTGAAGAAAAGATAAAAGGTTATAAACACGGACCAAATTTTGGAACATTGACTGATCGTTGTTGTTTGCGTTGTGGTGTTGATTTGATGCTTCTTGAACCAAATAAAGTGAAAAAAATCAATGAATATGAATATTGTGATGTATGTGCTGAAAAAATAAAGTCAGTTTTTGACGAACTAAAAGAATATCTTTCAACACAACCAGTCATTTCTTCTCTTGATTTTGATGATGAAAATTATAGTGTATGCGTTTGGGGAAAAGATAAAAAGAATCTATTGGAAATCTATGTAGAAGATGAAATTTCAATGTTTTTTTCTGAATGGCATTCTCATTATGATTTAGAAGAAAATTTGGAACTCCATATAAATGATTTGTGTAATTTTTATTATGAATTGAGTTCTATCTTGTACAATGAAATGTGTGTTGCTTATCATTTAAATGAGAAAAGAAAATGTGTCAATTCAAGTTTAATTGATAAAAATGAAGCAAATTATGATAATTTACGAAATATTTTTGGTTCAAAAAAGAAAATTTGTTGTGTCTTTTGGGATTCGAATTTAGATAAAAATTTTGAAGTGTAAATGATGAAAAAAGACAGATTGTTATGTAAAATACAAGTAAAAGAGGAAAAGACGATGAAAATATCCGAAGCGATAAAAGAGATGATAAAATTAAGGGGGCTTTCAATTTTTGATAATTATAAAATCTTTATTGCTATGTTGGCAGATTTTTCAACAGATACAAACTCAAAGGAACTTAGTATTTTTAAAAAAGCCGTAGATGATAAAATTTTAAAAATTTGTTCTGATAATAACTTAAAAGACAATAACAAAATAGCTAAAATTCGTATGCGTCTTGAAGATGACGGATTTGCAGAACATACTATTAATTTTGTTATTGAATCTTTTGCTTTACCTTTGGGGTGGAATTATACGCTAAAACAGACAATGGAACAAACACAGCAGACTAAACAGGTTCAAACTAAGCCTGCTAATAATACCGATTGGACTTGTTCTTGTGGTACTGTAAATAGTGGCAATTTTTGTGGTAATTGTGGAGCGTCTAAACCAACTCCCCAAAATATAGATTGGACTTGCTCTTGTGGTACTGTAAATAAAACTAATTTCTGCACAAACTGCGGAAAACAAAGCGAACAACAATCTATATCACCAGTTTCTAATCCATTTACAAATGCAAAAATTGCTGATTATGTGAAATTTGGTAATTATCCACAGACTGCAAATGGTGATATTCTGCCCATTGAATGGCAGATATTGGCAAGAAAAAAGAATAAAATGCTCCTAATATCAAAATATGGGCTTGAAGCAATGCGTTTTAATAGTAGTTTTAATTATTGGGGAACTAGCGAAATTCGCACTTGGCTTAATAGCTTTTTTTACTATAAAGCTTTTAATAAAAATGAGAAAAAATATATAACGCCTGTTGGTGGTGATAGTGTGTTTTTGTTGAGTAAATATGAGGCAGAAGAGTATTTTGCTAATAATGAAGCACGAATGTGTAAACCAACTGACTATGCAATGGTAAATGGGGCTTATGTAAATAATGATTATTGCCTTTGGTGGCTTTGTTCTCCTGCTCCTGATGATGATAGTAATCATGTCTATGATGTCGGCAGTGGTGGTGGTATACGACATTGCCTTGTAAAGTACGATGATGTTGTTGTTCGTCCCGCTTTGTGGGTAAATCTTTAATCTCTAATTTACAAAAAGATCTCACTAAAAATGGTGAGGTCTTTTTTTTATGTTCAATATAATATGAAAAGACAAAAAAGCAAATAAAATGAGGTAGGTTATGAAATATTAAAGTCTTCACTTCAATAAAAATAATCCAATTATTTCAGAAATTCCAATTAATATTATTATTATTTTACCGATTAAATTTGGTTTTTGTATTTTGATTGTTGTTATAAAAAAAATGCCAAGAATCAATAATAAAATAGAAAATAATATCATATTTTTAATTATACCAAAAGAATATAACAAATATATAAGAGGCAATAATAAAGCTACAGTTGTTACTGGAATTCCGAGAAATTGTGAACTTTTTTTATCTGTATTTTCTTTTTGTTCTGCTTCAATAATATTAAAAACAGAGAGTCTTATTAATGCAAATAAAGGATATATAATCGCTATAATACTTGATAAAATTGTTTTTTCAGAGTACATATATAAAAAAAGAGCAGGAAATACTCCAAAGCTAATAAGATCACAAAAAGAGTCTATTTGTATGCCAAAATGTCTTTCTTGTTTATTTCTCTTTTTAGTTGAAGCAACTGTGCCATCAAACATATCACATAATCCAGTAAACATTAAGCATATTATAGCAATTTTGAAATTGCAGTTGATAGTATTTAATATGCCAATAAAAGCTGAAATCATACCTATATATGTAAGTATAACTGTATAATCGTAAAAACCTATAAATATTTTCTTTTCATCCATCGCTTTATATTATAAAATTTTCATTGTGAGATTTTTCTATTATTGTATTTTTCTATTTTTGATTTATTTTTCCCCTTTTTTTCCCATTTTTCTCGTATATGTTATAATAAAAATGCAAATTAGATAAAAAGTATCTTTTATTTATGAATTTATCAAATGTTTACCTAAAAGCAAGATAAAATTTGCATTTGTAGAATAATTTTGTATTATTTTATGTGAATTGTTTTAGGAGATATTATGGCTCGTAAGATAAAGTTTGCTCTTGAAATGGCTGATGGAACATTAGTAAGTAATCTTGAAGACCTTCAAAAGCATATTAAAAATAATGATGATGTGAAAAAACTTGTAGAGTATTTTCTTGATGGTCGTCTTGAAAAATGGCTTCTTGATAGATATTATGAAGGAGAGGCTAAGAAACTTCAATCAGTTGATAAAGATGATCCTGATTTTACTTGCAAACTTTGTAAAGCCATAGGTGCAGATTATACTCCTTCTGAACCTGTTAATGTTGCTCTTATTGAACACGAAATGAGGATTAGAAAAGCTCTTGAAGAAGTTACTTCAGATAGTAAAATAATAGCAAATGCAGGTTGTACAGCTTCTACTAAATCTGAACTTGATTTTCTTATTAAAAATGGTAAAAAGACGATTTATTTATGGGGGGATTCTTTTAAACTTCCTCTTGTTCATAATATTTCTTATATAGGCATATTGGGTAATCCTTTAGTTGATATTGATTTTGTTGATTTAGATTCTTTTAAGAGTTATAGTATTAAATTTGAAAATTTGAATCTTCCTGAAGCAATAAGAAAAGCTGAAGAAGAAGTAATAAGAAGAATAACCGAAGAGGCAAGAAGAAAAGTTGAAG
>CADASF010000062.1 GCA_902790465.1 uncultured bacterium
TGCTGTTAAAGATAGGGATAGTGTTATAAAAAATCTTGATAATGCTGTTAAAGATAGGGATAATGTTATAAAAAATCTTGATAATGCTGTTAAAGATAGAGATAATGTTATAAAAAATCTCGATAATGCCGTTAAAGATAGAGATAATATTATAAAAAATCTCGATAATGCTGTTAAAGATAGAGATAATCTTATAAAAAAATTGGTTATGTAGAATCATGGAAATCAATTTTTGTTATTTTCGTGATGTAGAATAGGTCGTTTATTTATATTTTTTGAGATTTGGAAAAGAGTAAAAGATGGCTAATCCAAAAATTTCAGTAATAGTACCAGTATATAATGTTGAAAAATATCTTGCAGAATGTCTTGATTCTATTATTAATCAGACATTAAAAGATATTGAAATTATATGTTTAAATGATGGTTCAACAGATAATTCATTTTCAATTTTAAAAGAATATGCTTTAAAAGATTCTCGTATAAAACTAATTGATAAAGAAAATGAGGGGTTAGGATATACACGCAAAATCGGTCTTGATAATGCTAAAGGTGAATATCTTCTTTTTTGTGATAGTGATGATTACTATTGTGATTTAACAGCGTTTGAAGAATTATACAATCTCATAGACAAATTAAAAGTTGATGTTCTTATATTTGAAAGTGTTAAATATAATGAATTTAGAAAAGACCTTGGATTTTATGAAGTGTCAGAAGATCGTTTTAACAATCCTCCTCAAAAGGAAATATTTTCTTATTTGGATATAGGTTTGGATAATATGTTAGCTTTTAGAGCTTATATGTGGAAAAAAATATATTCAAGAAAATTTTTTAATAGTTATAATGATTGGTATTTTCCTAAACATATAATAGTTCAAGATCTTCCTTTGCATTTTCAAATTTTAATGAGAGCAAAGATGTCATATATAAATAAGAATTATTATGTATATAGAACAAGAGCTGGTTCGGCTCAAAATAACAAAAATGATATTAAATTATGTAATTTTTGTCAAGCTTATAAAGATTCCTATAGATTTTTAAAAGACAAATTTCCAAATATTGACCTATCGTCTTTTGTTTATTATGGTTGTTTTAAATATTGGTTCTTGGATAGTTATCAAATAAAAAGTATAAATACAGTAAATACTTTAATTGATTTGATAAAAACAATAATAACATCTGATATATTATTTAATATTAAAAATAAAGAAGTTTTTTGTTTTTTTAGGGCATCTTTTAGAATGTCTCCAGAAAATTATTGGGATTATCTTAATAAAAAGACTGTAAAAAATAAAAATAAAGAGATTATATACAGGGATAAAATAATAAAAAATCTCGATGATGCAGTTAAATATAGAGATGATGTAATAAAAAATCTTGATAATGCAGTTAAATATAGAGATGATGTAATAAAAAATCTCGATGATGCTGTTAAGTATAGAGATAAAGTAATAAAAAATCTTGATAATGCAGTTAAAGATGGAGATGATGTAACAAAAAATCTTGATAATGCAGTTAAAGATGGAGATGATGTAACAAAAAATTTCGATAATGTTGAAGATAGATATCTATTTGAAATAAAAAAAGGTTTAGATAAAAATAAAAAAACAATATTATTTTATTATCATTATTGGGATATGTATGGAATTTGTAGAATTTTATCTATAATAATCCCTGAATTAACACAAAAATATAATATAATTTTAGTGACTGGAGCTGGTAATGGTCATATACTTCCAAATTTTGTAAAACATATAATAATAGATGTTTCAAATATAAGTGTTATTTCAGATAAATTGTTGGCAATAGCTTTATATTTATCTGTTGATGTATTTTGTGGAAATGTTGCTTCTGATTATATGTTCAATTCTTATAAATTATTCAGAAAATATGGAATAAAGACAATAGCTTGTAATCATGAAAATTATTTTAGAAATTTTGAAGAACCTATTTATAATCATTTAGTACCTAATAAAACTTTAGAATTTCAGAATGCAAATGTAGTAACTTGGTTGACAAATTATTTTAATAATATTTATTCTATAAATAATGATAATGGTATTGTTATGCCAAATCCTTTAACTTTTGAAGTAGAAAATGAAAAACATTTACAAACTAATCGTATTTTATGTATAGGTGATTTTACATACAAGATTAAAAGATTAGATTTAATTATTGAAATATTTGCAAAAGTATTAATAAAGAAAAAAGATGTTGAATTGTATTTAGTTGGAGATTATATAAATGATGAATTAAAGTATTTATTGAATAAATTTAATATTCCAAGTCTTAATATTCATATTGTTGGACAGATAGAAGATGTTTCTAAATTTTATAAACTTTGTTCAATTCATGTTATGACTTCAGAAACAGAAGGTTGGGGAATGGTTTTGACTGAAGCTGGTTCTTTTGGACTTCCAACTGTTATGTTAAAAATTGATGGTTTAGAAGATATAATAGTTAATGGTAAAAATGGATTTATTTTAGATAGATATGACATTGATGGTATGAGTGATAAGATATTAAATCTTATTTATGATAAAGAATTATATGACAATATGAGTTGCAATTCTTTATCTTTAGCTAAAAGATTTGAAAAAGGGAAAATAGTAGCTCGTTGGGAAAAATTATTGGAAGCTGTTATTTCAATAGAAGAACAAAAGGTACTTAATGAATATTTAAAAAAAGAATTTCCTACAAGTAAAATAGATAAAGATATTTTAATAAAAAGATTAGTTACAACTTATGAAAAAAATTTTTCAAATTCAATATTATATTATGAAGATAAAATATCATATAGAGATAATGTTATAAAAAATCTTGATAATGCTGTTAAAGACAGAGATAATGTTATAAAAGACCTCGATAGTGCTGTTAAAGACAGAGATAGTATTATAAAAAATCTCGATAATGCTGTTAAAGATAGGGATAGTGTTATAAAAAATCTTGATAATGCTGTTAAAGATAGGGATAATGTTATAAAAAATCTTGATAGGGATAATGTTATAAAAAATCTTGATAATGCTGTTAAAGATAGAGACAATGTTATAAAAAATCTCGATAATGCTGTTAAAGATAGAGATAATGTTATAAAAAATCTCGATAATGCTGTTAAAGACAGAGATAGTATTATAAAAAATCTCGAAAGTGCAGTAAAATATTAAGTCAGCTCGATAAATAGATTTGATGAAATAGAAGTTGCGAAGCAAAAAAGCACCACAATGCCCCTATTTTATTTGCCATATATATTTTTTTATGTTATAATAGCCGATGAAACATTCATAGCAACAAAAGAAGGAAAGAAAAATTGAAAGATATACAATCACAAAAAGACACTCGACATGTGGAAATACAAAAGGTTGGAGTTAGAAATGTACATATTCCTATGATAATACCAGAAAAAAATGGAAATGTACAAAATGTATCTGCTGAAGTTGAGCTAAATGCTTCTCTTGATTCTGAAATGAGAGGAACTCATATGAGTAGATTCATGGAAATACTAAACAAATATTCGAAAATTACATTGAGTTATGAATCTTTAAAAAATATTCTATCAGAGACAAAAGATGCACTAAAAAGTTCAAGTGTTTCGATGAATATAAAATTTAGATATTATATAGAAAAACAGGCTCCAATAAGTCAAAAAAAAGGGTTAATTGATTATATTTGTGGTTTTAAAGCCTCGCTTGATGAAAATTTTAAAACTATTCTCCATCTTGAAATTCCAATAATAACACTTTGTCCTTGCAGTAAAGAAATTTCTGAATATGGAGCTCACAATCAAAGGGCTTATGTAAAAATAAATGTAGAATATGATAGAGATGATGTTCTTTGGTTTGAAGACCTTACGCATGATATAGAAAAATTGGCAAGTGGAGAATTATATTCTATTTTAAAAAGACCTGATGAAAAAGCAGTAACAGAAAGGGCTTATGACAATCCAAAATTTGTAGAGGATATTGTCAGGGATACTACAATTTATTTAAAAAGTGCAGAAGGAGCTATAAATTTTGATGTAGAGTGTGAGTCTGAAGAATCAATTCATAATCACAATGCCTTTGCTTATGTTAATTTTGGAATATAAATTGGTGATTATTTTACCAACATGCCTTAATTAGCACTACGAGTTACAGCAATTTTCAAAATTAGTGCAAATTTACTTTGGTGTATAATACACTCACTACAGACCTTCGCAAGCTCATGATTTCGTTCATTGCATTACACACCAAAGTAAAATATATTATTTTCTCAATATTTATGAAAATTGCTGTAATTATTTATGAATTGATTCTTCAGAGGAGAGAAAGACAAAAGAGAGATGGAAGAAGAAAAAAAGATAACGAAATTACAATTTCATGCACAATATATAAAACAAAATTTGGGAATACATATTGTCATCTTACTTTGTTTTGTCCTTCCTGCATTACTTTTTATTGATTATATGCATGAATATGAAGTAATATCTTCAATGAAGATAGGGGAGGCTATTGTTGAAGCAAAGAGAAAAGCAGGAAAATTATTAAAATCAAGAAAAGAAATAAATTTGATTCAATATAAATATGGAGTAGATGGACAAATAATAACGACTGCATGTCCAGTTGGTAAAAAAAAGTGGAATAAAATAAAAGAGGGAGATAAAATAAAAATAGAATATGATGAAAAAGATCCTTCTAAAAGCAGAATCAAAAATTCTACTATATTATTAGATCCATTTTCTTATGATTTTGATGAAATATTTACTCCTTTTATAATGACACCGTTATTTTTTATATTAGCGATATATTTGTTACTAAAATTAAAAAAAGATAGAGATGAATTACAATTTTTAATTTTTAAAGGTAAACAAACTGAAGGAAAAATAATAAATTCAGAATTAATAAAAGAAAAAAGAGAATCATATTATAAAACGGAATATGAATTTAGAGATGAAGAAAATAATAAATATACAGGAAAAATAAAAATTCCATATTTACTAAAAAAAGAAATTCCAAAAGGAAATGGAATAGTATTATACGATTCCAACGATCCCAAAATAAATATATGGGGTGGGGAAAATATTTTTGATTATTTTTCTATCAATTATAGAATACATTTCAAAAAAATTAAAAAAAATTAATAAAACCCTTGACATATTAAGTAAATACAGTGATAATTCTAATAAGAAATTTATAAGATGGAGGTAGATATTTCAATGGACGGTTTTTCAAATATTAATCTAAATATAGATTATAATATGACTTCTACAGTAAATGAAAAGTTTTCATCAAGTGAAAAGAGACTTAAAAAGCTAAGAAAATGGAAATTGGTCTCAAGTTCAGATGTAGAGAAAGTATCAAGTAGTAAGAAGCAATCTGTAAGTAGTACCCAGCAAGGTCTTCAATCAGCAAGACAAGGTCAAGATTCTTTTGAACAGTCAAAGCCAATGATGGCTTATGCACAGGGAGCTGCAGGAAAAGCATTGTCATTTGGTGCTATGAATACAGCAATGACAGCTATTGGACTTGCAAGTGGAAATTCTGTAAATATAGCTTCATTTGCAACAATGAATATGAACATAAATACTGATAATGTCGATCAGTTATATGCAATGCTTGGACAGTCCCAAACAAATCAAATGAATATGTTTGGTGCTCTTTCACAGTTAAGTTCAAATATGTCTCAGCAGATGAATACTGGCAATATGCTTCAGCAGAGTGTACAGTATTTTGGTCAGCAAGAGTCAATGTTTAACATGCAGGCTATGCAGGCTAAAGCAAAACAGACAATGTTAAATGGACTTTCAACTGGATTGACTACAGCTTCAACAGCTCTTACAGGAGCAGCTACTGGTATTGAAACAGCTTCAACAGCTGTACAAACTGCTTCTAATGCTGTAGCAGGTATTCCATTTGTTGGACCAGCTCTTTCTGCTGCATTAAAAGCTGTTGCAACAGCTCTAAAGACAGTTGCTAAAGGTCTAAAACAAGCTGCACAGCAACTTAAGAAACAAGCACAAAACTTAAAACAACAAGCACAAAAGAGTGGACAACAGTATCAGCAATTCAATACAAAGAAAGCACAAATGAGCATGAAAAAAGCTCAAGAAATGCAAAAATTGCAACAAGTCCAACAGCAAATTCAGCAGACCCAACAGCAGATTCAGCAAGTATATCAATATATACAACAGGGTCAGCAACAAATGCAACAGATTGTTCAACAACTTCAATCTCTCGGTCATTTGACAGATGGTGGCTCAGGCTATGGTGGCGGAATGGGTCAAGGCATGGGCAATATGGGCAACCTGATGGCAATGATGATGGGAATGGGAAATATGTTGGGCATGGCCATGAATATGGTCAACATGCTTGGCATGATGAGAAACCAAAATATGTTTGGAAACCAAATGGGTGGATTTGGCAATATGAGAGGCGGATTCGGCAATATGAGAGGCGGATTCGGCGGAGGATACTCTAATGGTAGAGTTGCTCCATTGTTTGGTGGAACAGGAACAAATCTTACATCAGTAGGACAGCTTGGTGGAGCTAATGCAACAGGTAGTGGCATTCATTTAACAGGTGTTGGTCAACTTGGTGGTGCTAATGTTGCTGCAAGTGGAATGAGATTAACAGGTGTTGGTCAACTCGGTGGTGCTAACTTTGCTGCTATGGGTGGAAAATTAACAGGTGTTGGTCAGCTTGGTGGTAATAATTTTGCTGCTATGGGTGGTAAACTAACAGGTGTTGGACAACTTGGTGGTAATAACTTTGCTGCTATGGGTGGTAAATTGAAAGGCGTTGGACAGCTTGGTGGTAATAACTTTGCTGCTAATGGTGGTAGATTAACAGGACCTGGACAGCTTGGTGGTGCTAATGCTGCTATGGGTGGAAGAGCTCTTACAAGTCCAAATCAGCTTGGTGGTGCTAATGCTACTGGAGTAAGAGGTGGAAAGAAAGAACTTTATGAACAACAGCTTATGGAAGCCGTTGCTGCATTTAATAATATGATTGGTGCTGTTGATATTAGACAACAAGGCGGTGGATTTGCAACACCAGGTATGCAACAACAAGCAGGTAGAGTGAATGTTGGCGGTGCTGGATATGGATTTGCAGGAAATGGTGGATATGGTTTTGGTGGATTTGCAACACCAGGTATGCAACAGCAAGCAGGTAGAGTAGGAGTTGGATTACCAGGAGCTAATATGGGAATGCAGGCAGGCGGTAGAGGAATGCAACCAATGACTGGTGGTATGCCAATGCAACAACCACAAATGCAAGGTATGGAGCAGTTCAATAGACTTTCAGAACTTTGGAATAAAGTCAATCAAGAAAAAGTCATAGTAGATCAGAGTGTACAACAGAGTGTTCTTCAAATACTTGGTGGACAAGGTCAACAGCAGATGATGGGACAAATGGGTGGCATGATGAATCCAATGGGTGGTATGATGAATCCAATGGGTGGTATGATGAATCCAATGGGTGGTATGATGAATCCAATGGGTGGCATGATGAATCCAATGGGTGGTATGATGAATCCAATGGCCAATATGAGAGGCAATATGATGGGACAGATGAATATGCCTCATCAACCTCAAATGCACATGCCTCAAGCTCCTCAAGTACAACAAGGACCTCATCACTAAACTCAATAATTAAATAGAAGGAAGATATAGGCTGTTCGCAGAAAATTTAAATTGCGACAGCCTTATTTTTATTAAAAATATTTAAAAAAGGAAGCAAAAACTATGGCAACATTATGTCCAATATGTGGTTATGAAAATCCTCAAGAAGAATTTGAAGTTTGTCCTCAATGTGGATTTGATTTCAACAATGGAATGAATCTATATGATAAGCCTCTTGAAGGGATAAAAAAAGCATCTGAATTATTGACAAAAAATAAAGAAATTTCCAGTGAAGATGCAAACAATATATATAATGAAATAGTTACAGATTCAGGTAAAGTAATTTCTGTAGCAAAATCTCATTTTGAACAGAGTGTCAATGAAATTATGGCAAAATTTCAAATGGATGCCCAATATGATCCTGCTACAGCTCAAGAATATATAAAACCATATAATGACATATTTATGCAGGCAGCAGATACTGTAAATAAAGGACTTGAATCAATAGGTAAAGCATTAACATCAAGTAATACAGAAAATGTACAGGAAATGCAAATGCAACTTGATTTAGGAACAACACTTATTGAGCAGGGTTTTTTTGCTATGCAAAATTTAAGTATTTCAGTAGGTGGCAATGACGATGGAGAATATCCAATAGATATAAGTGAAGTATCTGAAATGCTCGATTATTCTTCTGCTTATATTGGTTCTTATTTAAATACAAAAAATGTACAAGAATTAAAAGCAGGTCTTCATTATTTGACTTTAGCTCAGCAATATCTTGAAGAACAGATAACTGAATATGAAGGTATTGAAAATAAAGCTCCTACAGATTTAAAAGAAGAATTGTCTTATGGAGATGAAGAACAAGTAGAAGAAGAATATGAGGAAGAAGATGAAGAACCTGTAGAACATGTAGAAGAGGAAAATGTTGAAGAAACAAAAGAAGCAGAAGAAATTCCTCAAGAACATGTTCATGAATCAATAGATTCATTTGAATCAATTGCTCCTGTTCCAGAAAATTCAGAAAATGAAGTTAACGAAGTTAATGAAGAAAATCATAATTAATAATAATGAACCAATTAACTAACAATATAAAAACAATAGCTATTGGTAAAAAAATATTGTTAAGAGAATATCGAACTTCAGATATGCAGTTATTTACTCAATGGCTACAAAATGAAGAATTGGCTTCTTATGCTTTTGGAATAACGACAACTAAAGAGAATATTAGAAAAATTACCGATTCTTTTTGCATTGAAGTTTCACAAACTCCTAAAAGAACAATAACAATTATTGATTTAGATAAAATACCTGTAGGATTTATAAGAATAACAAATGTGTTTTTCCCAATTCCACATATAGTAATAGGAATAATGTTGGGAAATTTTGAAAATTGTGGTCATTCGATTGGTTATGAAGCATTGATGTTGGCTATTAATTATCTATTCAATAATTATAAAATATTCTATATTGAATTAGATACAGCAATTTTTAATGAAAGAGCTATGCGTTGTTTTTTAAAATGTGGCTTTAAAATTGTCAAAAATTTTGATGAAACTGAATATGTCACAAAAGTAAAAATGCACAAAACATTATTTAGGTTAAATAAATCTACATTTCTTCCAAAATACGAAGAATATATTAAAGAAACAGGTAAAATTTCGTGAACAGCATACAAGGTCCAGGAAATATAAAATATGATTCTCAACATCTTCAGGTATCAAGAAGGCTTACAGCTGAAAGCGTAAAGCCAAATGTCTTTAAAGAAGATGAAGCAAAGCAAGTGCAACTTAATCTTAAAGATCAAGTTGCACTTAGTGCTGAAGCAAAAGAATTGTTAAAACAATTAAAAAAAGAAAATAAAAAGATAGCCTCTTCTAAAGATGAAGATTTTGAGAGTCTTCTTGGAAATTTAAAAAAATTAAAAGAAGAAGCTGAAAAAGATGAGGAAGAGGAAGGTAATGATTCCAAAAAGGAAAGTAAGGGCAAAAAATTATTATTCCAAAAATCAGCAGATGGAAAATATATCATCCCTATATCACAAAAAACAGTAAGTGACGAATCTGAGGCAAACAGACCAAAACATCGTTTACATGCTCGTTTTAGTGATATAATAGACGGCATGCTTGTAAGTGATACAACACCTGAACAAAGACGACTTGTTATAAATGAACTTGATGTATTGGGTGAAAAAATGCTTCGATTTGTGAAAAATTTTGGTACTCACATAATAGTATTAAAAAAGAACGAAAATTTAACACAGAGAAGAATAAAAGGAATGATGATTGTAGCTCCTGGAGAAAGATCATTTGATGGAAGACCTTGGGAAATAGTACGAGGAATATATACTACAGATAGAAGATTAATAGTAGCAGGAGAAGAACTTCTTGGAAAAGGACCTAAATCAGTGATGAGGCATGAATTTGGACATGCATTTGATGATGCCTTTACAAAGAGAAATCAGAGAAGATTGCCACTTTCTGTTCAGTTGTGGAATTCATTTGCTCCAACTAGAAAAGCATTGCCTTCAGCTTATGCTTCAACAAATCCAGCAGAATACTTTGCTGAGTCAGTTGACACATTTTTTATACCAGAAGGAAATAAATATTTAAAGGCAAATGATCCACAAATGCATGATTATTTAACAGTTTTATTTAAAGAAGAAGAATAAAAAAAATTGGCTGTCATATAGTTGACAGCCAAATTTTTTTTATTCTTTATTTTTCTGTTTTACAATTATTTTTGGCTCTTATCATAGCCATAAGTCTAATGCTTTCTTTTTTTATATTGTCTTCTGTAACAAGATTTATGGATTTATTCAATATTCTACTATCAGCTAAATCTTTTTTTATAGCCTTTTTTATTCTCAATGCACTCATTTTTCCGAACACCCTTAATATATATTTTTGCATTTTCTAAAAATTTTAAGACTTTAATATTATACCACAAAATCTTAAAATAGTAAAGAGTTTTGAGAAATTATTCACCAATGTAAGTGCCACCAAAAGCAGAAGTTGATTCACCATCGAAATTTGGAAAATCTCTTCTTTGATTGTCGAATCTACCTGTAGGCTCTATATCTCTTGAATTATTGAGGGAAGGAGAGGCTCCATTACCTTCAATGACAAAATCAAGTCCATCACCTGTGGAATTTGCAAATGCCTTTATATTATATTTATAATTTTCGCCTATTTCAATTTGAAGCATTTGTTCTGCAAGTGGTTTTGTCAAATAATTCTGTACAGCACGCTTTAATGGACGAGCTCCATAAGCTCTGTTATAACCTTTATCAAGGAATAAATCTATAGCACTTTCATCAAATGTCAATGTTATACCTTTATCCTTAACTCTCTTTACAATATCTGCAACAGTAATGTCAACAATTCCCTTCAAAGCCTCTTTTTCAAGTGGATTGAATAGAATAATTTCATCAATTCTGTTTATAAACTCAGGTCTAAAATGTTTTCTGAGTTCTCTCATAACCTGTTCTCTGACTTCTTCATTTCGACTGTCAACAAGAACAGAATTACCATTTTCATCAACTTTACTTGAACCAATATTTGAAGTAAGAATAATTATTGTATTTGTAAAATTGACTGTACGCCCTTTGGAATCAGTAAGTCTTCCATCGTCAAAAACTTGTAAGAATAGATCAAAAACTTCAGGATGTGCTTTTTCTACTTCATCTAAGAGAACGACAGAATAAGGCTTTGCTCTTACAGAACTTGTAAGTTGTCCATCTTCTTCATGACCTACATATCCAGGAGGAGAACCAATCAAGCGAGCAATGGCATGTTTTTCCATAAATTCGGACATGTCAAGTCTTATCATCTCTTTTTCACTGCCAAATAAGAAATCTGCAAGTGCTTTTGCAAGTTCTGTTTTTCCAACACCAGTAGGTCCCAAAAATAGGAATATTCCACCAGGTCTGTTTGGATTGCTCAGTCCCATTCTTACCATTCTTATTGTTTTAGCTACTGTTGTAACAGCTTCATCTTGACCTATGACCCTGTTTTTTAAATGTTCTTCTAATTTTAGCAATTTTTCTTTTTCTTCACCTGTCATTTTTGAAACAGGAATTCCTGTCCAAAGAGAAACAACCTCAGCAATAGCTTCTTCTTTTACTTCAACTTTTGCATTTGAATCTCCAGTTGCGGCAACAGCCATTTTTACTTTTGCAGCAGCTTCATCAATTAAATCTATTGCTTTGTCAGGCAAATTTCTATCAGGAAGATAACGAACAGATAATTTTATTGCCGATAAAAGTGCTTTGTCATCAAAATAGACACCATGGTGTTTTTCATATTTACTCTTAATACCTTGCAATATCTTATATGTGTCATCTTCAGAAGGTTCACATATATAAACAGGTTGAAATCTTCTTTCAAGTGCAGGATCCTTTTCGATATATTTTCTGTATTCGTCAGTTGTTGTTGCTCCAATTATTGGAAATTCACCTCTTGCAAGCATTGGTTTTAAAATATTGCTTGCATCCATTCCACCACTTGAATCACCAGCTCCAACTATTGTATGTAATTCATCAATAAAAACAATTATATTTGGATTGGTTGACACTTCTTTCATAATGGCTTGAAGTCTCTCTTCAAATTCTCCTCTATGTTTAGCTCCTGCAACTAAATTTGTCATAGGAAGATCCATTATTATCTTGTCTTTTATTGAATCAGGAACCTTACCAGAAGCAATTCTCTGAGCAAGTCCAAAAACAACAGCTGTTTTTCCAACACCTGCTTCTCCAGTTAGTACAGGATTGTTTTTACCTTTTCTTGAGATAACCTGAAGAATTCTCAATATTTCTTCATCTCTGCCAATTACAGGATCGACTTTGCCTGTTTTAACTACTTCTATGATATTTCGAGCATATTTGTCAAGAAGAGGAGTTTTTGAACCTTTTCCTGACATTTGTTTTTGATTATTTGGATTTGAAGGATTTTTGTTTGATGAGGAACTACTACTGTTGGAAGAATAACCTGAAGAAGAAATACTCCCCATGTTTTCTCCTCTAAAAGAACCTCCCTTACAAGCCTCTTCAAGATTTGATAAAAGTTCTGAAGGAGAAATTCCCAATTCTTCAAGAGAAATGTAAAAAACACCTTTTCCTTCTCGCAAAACAGCTATTAAAAAATGAACAGGTTCTATTTTATAAGCTCGCAAAGATAGTGCCACATTTTCAGCTTGTTTAATTACACGCCTGCAACGAGGAGTTTCAGGTTGATGTGAAAAAGCTCTATCCCCAGGGGTACCAACTGCTTTTACTGTATCTGGCAATGCTTCAACATCTACTCCACTGCTTGCAATAGTTCCACGCAAATTGCCATCTACTTCAAGACTTGCAAGAGCTATATGTTCTGCACCTAAATAAAAATGTTCTAAATTTCTACTTATCCTTTTAGCAACTTCTAAAATATTAGATGCGTTTTCATCATATCTTAAAGGCATTAAAAGAACCTCCAAAAAAAAATTAAAACCCAATTCAAAAACAGAATATCTTTGAATCAGGTTGTATTACAAAAATAAATTAAAGTGTACCTACTATTCCCTCTGTATTTCTCTGCTCTCTATTTAAAAACATAGCTCTATTTATAAGTTCGTTTCCTTTTTGTATCATAGAAAAACCATTATCTATATGAGAAATATCATCATCCTCAACATATAAATAGATTTCTGTAAGTCCACCTTCCCAAAGTTGCATTCCTTCATAACCAGCATTTACTTCATCTTGAGCAGATTCTAAATAATTTTCAGTATCAACTGTTTCATATATTCCAGAAGATAGATCGACCAAATGATAATAAGTAGAAGATATAAAATTACCAAAAACTTCTTTTGTTATAGCTCCTGCTTTCATTGAATCACAATATTTTTTTACATCATCCATACGACCTGTTTCTTGTTTTGGGGTTTGGATTGCATTGTAAAAACTTGTGGGAGGAAGTTTAGCATTGCAATAAAGGCAATATCCACTTGTATTGTTAATATTGTCCATACCGCATTTCATACATAACATATATTGAGAACCCACCTTATTTACAAAAATATCTCTCATATAAATACGACAAATCAAGTAACCAAGGGTAAAAACTCAAATTGAAGTATTTTTTTAGAAAAATACAGACTGTTATTTCAATATATTTTTCAAAAAAAACAATCTGTGAATCTAAAATAGTCAAATCAATATAATGACATAATTCATGATATTTAGCAATAGAAAAAAAATCATTAATATCAATTTGTATAAATAAAAATTTATACAAGAACAAATATATTTCCTGCAATGATTCAATATAAATAACAATTTTTCTTTCGTCAATACAAAGTTGTGAAAAAATAATTAAATTTCCTATATAGCCTAAATCAGAGCAGTATTCTACTTTTAATTTATAGTCATTTATAAGTGATTCGAAATCTCTACTATTACATATATCACATATTAAATCGACTCTGTCAAGGAGTTTTTGAAATATAAAATCGTCAAATTTTACTCCCAAAAATTCACAATGAATTTTTACAATATCTTTTAATTCCATGTTTAAAAAATCTTGCGGAAAAGAAAAATCTTTAAAGAGCGATGACAAAGACATTTTCTTCATCAGAAATTTCCTCAAGTTCTTTATTAGCCATAGACAAAATACGGTCTTCAGCTCCAATAGATGTATAGTCAAAAATTTTATGTTTGGCAATAACAAAAATTCCCTTGGTTACTGCTCCTGCATCGCCATATTCCCTGTGTTTTTCCAATATTTCTTTTATTTTTTGTGATGAAGATTTTTTATCTGTTTGATAAAATTTGCCATTTGGAATTTGTTGTCTAATAGTGCCTTTCATGTCAGAAATTGCAATTAAATTCTTTTTTGTTTGAAAAAGTCCAAAAAATACTTTTGAAATTTTAGTTATTTTATAAATTCTAAAAAAATCATTTCCTGTTATGTATTCAGAAGATATATTTTCTGTTCCAAAATATTTTTTTACATTCTCATCAATTTCTTCTGGCTTTAAATCTTGTGCAAGGTCTTTTGATTGAAATTCTATAGACCCAGAAGCAGTTGCTCTGACTACATTTTTTTGAGAATCTACTTCAACTAACACATCTACTGTTTCTGGAACAGCCCCCATTTTTATAACTGCCTCTTGAGCTAATTTTTTGACTTCTTCAATATCTTTTGGAGTTGGATTAAATATATTTTTCTCAACTGTTTCTCTTATCATTGCCATTGCAGCACCTATTGCTGATATGACTTCGCTGTGTTCTGAAGTCTTATAATCCATTTTCATCGATTTTGCTACATAGGGGGTTACTGCAGAAGTTCCACCACCTCCGCCTATCAAAATAACTTTTCTTCCCTCAAAATTGTAATCTTTTAGTAATTCATTTACGATATCACAGACAGGTTTTGATGCTTTTTTCATTATATCAGAGGCAATATTTTCAGAATTATCACCAAAAAATTTTTCAAGTGATTTGAATCCTTTTTTAATAGAATCAATATTTCCAAAAGCATAATCTTTTTCAGTAACATAACCAAGTAAATTGGCAGCACAAGTTAATGTAACAGCAAATTTGTCTCCATTTTCATTTTCAAGTGCTAAATATTCATCAGTGTCATTTTTTAAAGGTTTTATCAATATAGGTTTTAAATTATTTCCTAATTTTTCTATTGATGTAAAAGATAAATATGGCAAGCCAGCTATATGGGCACTGCGGGGACCTACAGAATCTATCTTAGTGTTTTTAATCTTAACCATAGAACCACCAGCAATTCCAACAGTCCTACAATCAAGAGTTTTCATATAAGTAGTATGTCCACCTATTACAGCACTTCTTATCATTGATCTTCCAGATTTTATAGCTGTTATATCTGTACTTGTTCCACCTGTTTCAAGAAAAATTGCATCTGTTGCTCTGACATAGGCAAGAGCTGCTGCAATTCCTGCTGCTGGTCCAGAAAGCAGAGTTAAAAGTGGGCGTTTTCTCATTTCATCGATAGACATAACACCGCCATCACTTCTCATCACAGTTAAATTGAGTTTATCATTATTTTCTGCAAGACCTTTTTCTGTCATGTTTGCTGTTTCAACCATTTTGGGTAATATACTTGCATTTATTACAGCAGTTTTTGTTCTTGCACGAAGTCCATAAAGTCCTGACATCTCATGTGTTCCACAAGATTGGAATCCTTTTTGCAAAGCATGTTCTTTTATATAAATTTCTTTAGAAGGATCGTCAACACTAAATGGAGCAGAAGCTACTATACATTCACAATTATTTTTAATCGCTTCATCAAGTGATTTTTCAATATTATTGTCAAAATTTTCTTCTGAATCAATAAAAAAGAAAGATGAATCTATATATTTTTGTGGAGCAACTTCAATAGGGGGGATATCTGCATCCATTTTTACTTTTATGCCTTCAGCACCATGTCCAGTTGCTATTATTCCTACTTTAGCTACATCTCCTTCAAGAAGTGCATTTGTTGCTTGTGTTGTACTATGGGCGATAAAAATAATCTCACAAGAATCATCAAGTTTTGCTTTTATATCTTCAAAAACCTTTACAACACCAGCAGAAACCCCTTCTTTTGCATTATGTGTAGTAGGAGTTACTCCATAAGCTATTATTTCAAGAGTTTTGTTGTCAATGGCAACGGCATGGGTAAATGTGCCACCGACATCAATTCCAATACGAACCTTTTTCATTTTTGTTATTCCGTCATCTTCCGTCGTTTTTAATTTTGTAATTTTATAGAGTTAGATATTTTCTAAAAAATAATAAAAAACTCCTCCACTAAAAATAGTGGAGGAGTCATGATCAGTTAATTACACTATGTTTTAAAAACAACTTACTTTGCAGCAACTTTGACGAGTTCTATTGCATTTGGCCACCAATCCCACATCTTGTAGGTATGTCCGTTTCTCTCGAAGGAGCTTATATAGTTTTCTTTGTTGAATTCAACATTGATTGATGTAATACCAAGTGATTTTACACTCTTTACTTCGCCTGCATCTGCAATTCCGTTTCCGTTTGCATCCTGCCAAATTGCGAGGTCATTGAGTTCTTCACCATTG
>CADASF010000063.1 GCA_902790465.1 uncultured bacterium
CAATTCAACATAGCTCCCATTTCTGAGGCTTAGACTTGTGAAGCAACAGCTACTTTCCAATCAGAAGATGGTCGGTCTTTAGCCGAGCATAGCTTCACTGTTTCTATTTACTTATCTATGTCTATTAAAAATTCTATTTCTTATGCTTTCTTTTATAGAATTTAACAAATTTGTAGGTTTTACACGCAAATTTGGAATCTTCATATCATAAATAAAATCACCAGCTTGATGTTCATCAACAATATTTTTACTGAAATATTTTTCAACAGTTTGATAGCCAGTAGGCACAAAAAATATAATATCAAATCCCATATAACTCAAAAAAGAAGACATTATAGCATCTTCTTGTGAAGGTATCTTTTCACCAGCACTTACATATACAAGTTTTGGACTTTTCTTAATAACTTCAAACTTTTGTATCAATCTTAAAATATCTCTCGGCATATTCAATGCAGTTGATACAACATTATATTCTGTCCCATTTTGAAAAGTCCCTTTAATAATTCTTTCATTCAACATAAGTTGCATTTTGTCAAAAATATATTCTTGTATCTCATCTCTCAAAATTCCATATCTATATCCATGATGAGCTTTTATTTTATCTCTCAACAGTTGTCCTGCTCTCAAAAAACTTGTAGCAGAAACTTTTATTGGATTCATAATAGTTGATTTGATAAATGGGGCTTCTGTGATCAAAAAAGTATTGTCATCTACAAATTCTCTGACATAATTCCAATATTCTTGAACATTCCTATCTTTTACACCTGATACTTTAGAAAAAAGAACAGATATATTTGCAGTATCACCTACAACACTATAATTTGGTCTTTCTTGAAGTTCTTCTCTCCATATTGAAAGAATTTCTCCAGTAGTTGTACTAAGAGTTACAGTATTTGCTTTCCTGCATTGTTCCTCACCAAAAGAAGGCATTGATAATTCAGAATCAAGCTCCATTTCTGCACTGTGAGCATAAGTTGAAACCCTTACATCAGAAGAAGATTGAGGAAATTGCTTTACATCTAAGGTATAAGAATATTTTTTTTCAATCAAAATAGGGTCTGAAAGACAACAAACTTCCTCAACATTTGGAACTAATATGACTACATCAACAGGCAACTTAGCCAAAAATCTCAGGAAAAAAGCCTCATATTCATTTTTACAGGCTCCCATGTGTATAAAACAAGATAATTCTGGCATTTTCCAATTAGGAAAAAGTTTCATCATATATCTTTTAAACCAACATAATAAATAAATTGCTTTATTTGTCAATTTATTTATATTCATTCCCTCTATTTTTGACTCTTCTATCAAAAGATCAATAAAAGATTTTATAATCCATTTTTGTAGCTCAATATTTGAAGGATATTTTAAATTTGAAGCGAGATCGAGAACCAAATGTTCTACATTTGGATAATTCTTTCTATTTATTGATGAAATTTCAACAGGGCTTGGAATAGGAATTTGGTCTTCAATAACGACCATCTTTCTTCCAGCAGTTTCAAGTGCAGTTTTTAAAAGCAAAAGTTCTGAAGAATAAGTCCCCTGTTCTTGAACACCACGAACTCTCAAAAAACAATTATAAAAGAAATTGGGTTCATATCCTCTTTCATTATAATTTTTCTTTATATCTGTGAGATCGCAATCTACAGTCCAAGTATTAGTACAATTTGCAAAATTAGGTTTTTTACCATAAATTCTTTCGCCCAATTTTTCCTGTTTCATTTCATCTTTAATTACTTTTAAACTAAAATCAGCAGGAAATGGCTCCAGCCCCTTCGCAATAAGTTCATTTGAATATTCTGAATTAGGGTCTATTTTTAAATATGCAGAATTACCCTTATACAATAAAAGTACAACATCACAACCAGCATTTGAAAGAACAGAAACAAGCATTAAAGCATAATTGCTTATGTCTCCTTCTATCAACATCTTTGGAACTTTATCATCACCAAGTTTTATAAGTATCCTCTCAAATTTATAGTATAGCCAACACATAAATTTGATATAGATATTTTTGAGCATATTTACATTTTTGCCCATTTTTTGAAGAGAAAGCAAAAGGTTATAAATAGAATCAGAGATACTTTGTTGTTGACTTAAACTCAATCTTGGGAGCCATTTATTTATACTTTTATATATAAATTTTTGGTTCATCTCAAAAGCTGATCCCATAATTTCATTGTAATAAGCCAAATTTTTTTGATCAGGATTTTGAATTCCACCTTCAACAATAACACCTGAAATCATACATGATTCATAATATTTTCTAATAAAAGCATGTATCCCAGAATTGTATCCACTTATCCTGTAAAAAAATACTCCCTTTTCCTCTCTATCTTTTAAATTGAGAAAAAAATCGCTGACTTTTTCAATCTTTTTAAGCTCAGGCATTGTAAATAACTCCAAAAAATAATTATACAAAAAACATTAAATATCAATAATTCTACATAATCGCTTTTTACCCTGCAGAAATGGGCTAACTATATGAAAAACAAAAATATATTAACTTTCTAATCACTCAATTCATTTATTTTATTTGCAAAAATTTCTATCACCTTAAAAACATGAGATGCTAATTCTGCAAATTGCGAATCATCAAGAGTTCGCATCATAATAAGAAATTGAACATCATCTGTCTGTTTCAAGACATTTATTGAATTTAATACTGTCAATTCTAAAGAATTTCTATTTTGCAAATTTTGATTAAAATTTCCAACTACAAGTCCATAATGTGAAAGCAATTCTGACATTCCACCATAAAATCCATTTCCAATAGCATTGAATTTCCATTCATTTTTATAAAGATATATTTCACCTACAACAACAGCTGTTTCATCATAAAAATCTTCTGTCAAATCATATCTTATAAGCTCTTTATCTGTACTTTGATCTACTAATCTAATAAAAGCATTTGATACATCTCCAAAATTTTGTCCTCTCTCATCAGCCTTATAAATTGTAACAATAAAAACAAGTTTTTTTATATATTGTGGAATCTTGGACAAATTTACCATTATCTGCTCATCATCATTCTGTTCATTATTATAAGAACCTACTAAATTATCGCCCCTGTGAATAACAGCTCCTGAAGAATGTTTTAAATTTCCAAAATAAACAACATCTGACATATCTCTACAAGTGCCATTTTCATCACAAAGCAAAACAGAGGCATCTAAATCAAAATCATAATCTGAATAAGAATCATTTGCCATCCACCCCAATCCGACCATTATCTTTTTTAAGGAAGGGTTATTTTTTGTCAAACTAACTTTTTGACCTTTTCTCAAACTTATAGCCATTTAATTTCCCTCTTTATAAATCTCTCTTAATTTTTTCAACAAGTTCCACAATCAAATCTTTTGAATCGAGTGTACAACCTGAAGCCAACATATGACCTCCACCACCATAGGCAAGTGCATAATCCCTTATTGGGTGATCATTTGATGAAGATCTCAAACTAACAGAAATTGTTCCATCTTCCTTTTCAGTAAAAAGACAAAAAACAATACAACCATCGATCATGTTTAAAGTTTCAGGCAATCTTCCCAAATCTTTTTTGGAAAGTCCAAATTCCTGCATTTTTTCAAAAGTCAAATGACTCCAAATAAATTTTCCGCCACATTCACTTTTTAAATTTGTCATCAAATAACCTGAAAGTCTTACAAACTCCAATTTATTACTCAAAAATGCTTTTTTTGAGGCAAGGCTTGTATCAGCCCCAAGCATTAAAAGCTGTCTTGCAATATCAAATGTTTTTTCTGTTGTATTTGAATATCTAAAACCACCTGTATCTGAAATTATAGAAAGATAAAGAGCTGTAGCCATTTCACTATCTATCTTAATTTCCATTAAATTCAAAAGATCAAAAACCATCTCCCCTACAGCTGAAGCAGAAATATCAATAAATGACTCATCCGCAACAAGAGTATTTCCCACATGGTGGTCTATATTAATAACAGTCTTTGCTATGTTTTGGGGAACAATATTTTCAGGAACTCTTTTTAAATTAGTACATTCCATAAAAACAAGTGTATCAAAAACTTCATCAGGAAGAGAAAATACAAATTTGTCAACATTCCTTAAAAATTTTAAATTATCTGGAATTAAATCATGAGACATACAGACCGTTTTTATTCCAAGAGAATTTAACCCCAAAGAAAGTGCTGTCATCGATCCTAAATCATCTCCATCAATATTTACATGGGGAATCAAAATAACAGACTTTGATTTTTTTAATACATCACCAATTCTTTTTAATGACTCTAAATCTTTTTTTTCCATAATGCACCTATTAAATGGGGCTGTTGCTTTATTGCCAACAGCCCCATAGTTATTTTTTTATTCTTCTATTTCATCTTCTTCAGTTTCTTCTTCTGTTCGTCCTGCAGATAAAGCCAATTTTTTATCTTCTGCTCTCGCTTTATCTATTAATTGAGAAATTCTAACACCATTCTCAATAGATTCATCAAGAGCAAATGACAAATCAGGAATTTGTCTTAAACTCAACTCAGGAGCTATTTTTCTTTTTATATATCCCTTAGCACTGTTTAAGCCCTCTAATGTATCATTTTTTTCTTTATCTGAACCAAATACACTTATATATATTTTTGCATGTCGAAGATCTGGAGAAATTTTTACTTCGTTTATTCCTGCAAAACCTATGCGAGGATCTTTTAATTCTCTTATTACTTCACTCACAAGTTCTCTTATAAGATGTCCTACTTTCTCTAAGCGAAAACTTCCCATAAAACTATCTGACCTTTTCCTTCATAATATATGCTTCTATTGTATCTCCAACTTGAATATCATTGAAGTTTTCAACAGTTATACCACATTCAAAGCCCTCTATAACTTCTCTTACATCATCTTTGAAGCGTTTGAGTGATTCAATTTTACCCTCATGAATCAACTTCTTATTTCTATAAATCTTCAAATCAGAGTTTCTCATTACCTTTCCACTTGAAACATAACTTCCTGCAATAACTCCAACTTTTGAAGCCTTAAACAACTGTCTTACTTCAGCAGTACCTGTCAAAACAGATTCATATTCAGGCTCTAACATTCCCTTCATAGCAGCCTGAATATCTTCAATCATTCTGTAAATAACATCATAATTTCTGATTGCAACTTTTTCTTGGTCTGCAAGTTTTTTGATATTGGCTTCCATCTTTATGTTAAAGCCAATAATTAGAGAATTTGAAGCTCTTGCAAGAAGTACATCAGACTCACTAATAGCACCTACAGCTCCATGAATTACATTTACTTTCACTTCATCATCAGGAAGTTTTGCAAGTGAATGTTTGATTGCTTCAACAGAACCATTGCTATCTGCTTTAATAAGAACATCAAGTTGTTTCTTTTCACCTTCTGACATAGTTTTAAATATGTCTTGAAGTGTAGTTCTTGGACCAGACACAAGATGTCTTTCTCTGTCTCTTGTCTGTCTTTCATCAGAGATTTGTCTTGCCATTTTGTCGTCTTTGACAACTCTCAAAATATCTCCAGCATTTGGAAGTTCTGTAAGACCGACAATTTCAACAGGAATTGAAGGAGTTGCTTTTTTAACTCTTTCGCCTCTCTCATTTATCAAAACCCTGACTTTACCACTTGTTAAACCAGCAATTACAGAATCACCTGGTTTCAAAGTACCCTTTTGAACAAGAACAGTTGCCATACAACCTAAACCTTTGTCAAGTCTTGATTCAAGAATAACACCATAAGCTCTTCTTCTTGGATTTGCCTTCAATTCTTGAATATCAGCAACAAGTGTAATCATTTCGAGAAGATCATCTATTCCCATTTTTGCCTTTGCAGAAACTGGAACACAGATAACATCTCCTCCCCAATCTTCAGGAATTAAACCATGTTCTGAAAGTTGTTGTTTAACTCTCTCTGGATTTGCACCAGGCTTATCAATTTTGTTTATTGCAACAATGATAGGAACTTTAGCAGCTTTGGCGTGGTTTATAGCTTCTATTGTCTGAGGCATGACACCATCGTCAGCAGCAACAACCAAAACAGCTATATCAGTAACTTGAGCTCCTCTTGCTCTCATAGCAGTAAACGCTTCATGACCTGGCGTATCTAGGAAAACAATTTTCTTAGAATCATGTTCAACAACATAAGCACCGATTTTTTGAGTAATTCCACCAGCTTCACCAGCTGTTACATTTGATTTTCTTATTGCATCTAAAAGTGATGTTTTTCCATGATCGACATGTCCCAAAATTGTAACAACAGGAGGACGTGCAATCATAAATCTTGGATCATCTTCTTCATCCTCTTCAGAAACAACATCTTCCTTAAATTCAACTTTTTCATGTTGAATCTCAAATAAATCAAGAATACTGAAAATCAAATCTTTATCAAGTGAATGATTTACAGCTAACATTCTTCCATTTTGAAGAAGTTTCATCAATATGTCGGAAGATTTTAAAGACAAAATAGATGCCAATTCTCCTATTGTTATAGGAAATGCTATTTCAAAAACTTCAGGTTTTACTTCTTCTACAACAGGTTTTACAACATTTTTCTTAGGTGTTGCTTTCTTTACAGTTTTTTGAATAACTTTCTTTGGAGCTAATTCTTCAAAATCTTTCTCTTTCTTTTCATTACGCTGTCTTTGTTGTTTCTGGTTAATCTGACTTGGTTTTCCAAGTAAAGACATATCCATGCCGTAATTTTTTTGTTGTTTTTGATTTCTTGAACTACTTTTTGCAGGTCTTTCAGGTTTATCTTTGTCTTGGAACATTGAAGCATCAAATTTCATTCCACCTATTCCACGACTTTGTCCATCTTTATTTTGTCCTTGTTTATTGCCAAAACCGTCTTTTCCATCTCTGTCTCTGCGGAAATTACGATTTTGTCCGTCTCTATTTTGTCCTTGACCTTGTTGACCGCCAAAACCATCTTTTCCATCTCTATCTCTGCGGAAATTACGATTTTGTCCGTCTCTATTTTGTCCTTGACCTTGTTGACCACCAAAACCATCTTTTCCATCTCTATCTCTGCGGAAATTACGATTTTGTCCGTCTCTATTTTGTCCTTGACCTTGTTGAGTACCTAAACCGTCTTTACCGTCTCTATCTCTGCGGAAATTGCGATTCTGACCATCTCTGTTTTGTCCTTGACCTTGTTGGGTACCTAAACCGTCTTTGCCGTCTCTATCTCTGCGGAAATTGCGATTCTGACCATCTCTGTTTTGTCCTTGACCTTGTTGGGTACCTAAACCGTCTTTGCCATCTCTATCTCTGCGGAAATTGCGATTTTGTCCATCTCTGTTTTGTCCTTGACCTTGCTGAGTACCTAAACCGTCTTTGCCTTCTCTATCTCTGCGGAAATTGCGATTCTGTCCATCCTTATTTAGTCCTTGACCTTGTTGAGTACCTAAACCGTCTTTTTTAACAGAATTTTGAACTTTTTTTAATTCAGAATCATTAATCTTTTTTTCCTTAATAATATCTTTTTCTTTCACTGTATCAATCTTCTCAACATTTTTAACAGACTGTTTATTTTCTTTTAATGATTGTTCTATTTTAACTTTTTCTTCACTGACTTTAGAAGTAACTTCGACTTTTTTCTGTACAGAAGACTCTTTTTGTGGCTGAATCTGTTCAACTTTTTTCTGTTGAGGTTCTACTTTAGATTCAACCTTTACAATATTTTCTTGTTTTTCAACTTTCTGCTCTATTTTAACAGGTTGCTTTTCAATTTTTTGTTCTGTTTTAGGAGATTCTTTTACTTGTTCTTTAGGCGAAATAGGAACAGTTTTTATATTATCTTGTTTTATTTCCTTTTTTTCCACTTTAATATCTGATTTTTCAGTTTTATCAACAGGTTTAGAAGGTACTGCCTTTGGAACCTCTTCCCCTTTAAACGATCTTTTCATAATAACAGAGACCGCTTTACGTGCTACTGAATCATCAATTCCACTCTGATGAGAACGAACATCGGCTCCTAAATCTTTTAAAACATCCATTACTTCTTTACTGCTGACAGAAAGCTGTTTTGCCAATTCATAAACCCTAATTTTTGCCATTATCACACATCCTTTAAACGGTTTAAATAAAAACCGAAAATATAATTTTAAATTTATTAGACATTATCTCAGTATCATGGTCTTTTACTGAAATTCCTTCCGTCTGCAGAAAGCAGCTTTAGGCAACCCCCGCATGTCCTACGGTTAACGTTCAATAAATTTCCATCACAATGACCCCATTTCATCATTCTTTTATTTACTATTCGACATATTTTTTAAAAAATCTACATATTTAATTATTTTTTCATAAGTTTCTTTAGTCATTGCCTCAAAATATGACTTTTTAAACGATTTTATAGAAAAGAGTTTGTTGATACATTCCAAATCTCTGCATAAATAAACTCCTTTACCATAATTTGTTGAAATATTCAATTTTTTATTAGAATCAAAATAAAATCTCAAAAGAAAATCCTTAGTTTTCCTTTTTCTGCAAACTATACACATTCTAAAAGGTATATGTCTAACAACTGAAATATTATTCTTCATCTCTAATATCTTCATCTATTATTTCTTTTTTGTCTGTTTCCATATCATTAAGAACTTTAACTTTTGCAGCTTCAAAAGCCTTTGCATCTATTTCTTCTTTTTTGGACATATATTGACTTTCACTTAATATATCTATCTTCCAACCTGTCAAGCGAACTGCCAATCTAACATTTTGTCCCTCTTTACCTATTGCAAGAGAAAGTTGTTGATCTGGAACAACTACAATGGCTGATTTATTAAATGAATCAAGTACAACCTTTAAAACTCTTGAAGGGTTTAAAGAATTGGCAATAAATATTTCTTGATTTGGATTCCAAGCCACTATATCTATTTTTTCATTTTTCAATTCTTCAACAACTGCTTGAACTCTTGAACCCTTTGGACCAACACATGCTCCTACTGGATCAATTTTAGGATCTTTTGACTCAACAGCAATTTTTGAACGATTTCCAGGTTCTCTTACAACTCCTCTTACTACAATAACCCCAGATTTTATTTCAGGAACTTCATATTCAAAAAGTTTAGCAACAAACTCTGGATTAGACCTTGAAAGAATAATCTGAAGTCCTTTTTGAGTTTTTTCAGCCCTCAATATAAGAGCTTTAAATCTATCACCATATTTAAAATGTTCTGATTCAACTTGTTCTTCGGCAGTCAATACTCCTTCTAATTTTCCCAAGTCAACATAGTAAGTCTTTTGTTCAGAATCAAATCTTTGAGCATTACAAGTAACAAGAGTATTTTCTTTTTTAGTAAATTCCTCAAAAATTACATCTCTCTCTGCTTCTCTTATACGTTGAACGATAACTTGTTTAGCTGTCTGAGCTGCAATTCTACCAAAATCTGAAGGAGTTACAACAACACTAACAGTTTGACCAATAACAGCATCTTTATTAATTTTTATTGCATCAGAAAGAGAAATCTCAAACATTGAATTTTTAACTCTTTCCACAACTGTCTTAGGTGCTTTCGCTTCAATAGCTCCAGTAACCCTATTTATAACAACTGTTACTTCTTGACTATTAACATAATTTCTTTTGTAGGCTGAAGTCAATGCATCTTCAATAGCACTACAAATAACCTCAAGCGGTATTTCACGCTCTTTTTCTATCTGCTTTAATGCAGTAATAAAATCAGAATTCACGAAAATTTCCTCCAATAAGGACTATATTTTAAAACCTAAAAAAAACTTATGTTTTTCAATGTTTAAAAAACATAAGCATTGACATTTCAAAATCTAAATAAAATATAAAAAAATAAGAACAAAAATCAACCTAATTCTGGAAATTGCTCACAATCTGAAATCCCAGGTGAAGAAACTTCTAAAAAATAAGGTTCTTTTATAATATCTATTTCATCGAGTTTTTTTGATATTCCCTTACTGAATTTTTCACAGTCATCAGTGGAAATACCACCTTCTTTAGATATTATAATATCTAAAATATTTCTTGCTCCTTGCTTTACATAATCGGCTTTTACAAGTTCAACGCCACAAAATTCAGCTGTTTTTTTAGCAATGGACTGAACTCTTTTTAATTTATCTGGTGACAACATTTTAAAAAACACTCCCAAAAAAAAAGAGTGAGGAAAAACCCACTCCGCAAAATTCAGAGATTTAATTGTTTAAGTAGTATAACACAAATAAAAAAAATATGCAAGATTTTTTTAAAAAAATTCAATAATTATTTAGGACAGCTATAAAATGTCAAGTTTTTTTTAAAAAAGAAACTAAATCTTATTTATAAATTTACTCGTTGTGCTAGTTATAGCAATTTTCAAAAAATAAGTAATAAAAAGTTGCTATAAACTATCCAATATAGGCTTATATACTGCCATTTTGTCATTGCGAGGCTTAGAAATAGTTAAAAACTCTAACGAGTTTTTAAAAAAATATCCCCCAAGGGGGAAGCCCAGCAATCTAAGCCTGTAAATTATTATTTACTTAAAAATTAAGTCGATCGCCTCTATTTAGAATGAGATGCGTGGTCTACTTAATAAATTACTAAATTTAAATTAAGTGCTTGAGATTACAACGATCGCACAGCTAATGACATCTCTTCTAAATAGAGGCTGTTTTGGACAGATTTTAAAATATCAATTAAACAGCACAATAAGTTAATTTTTGATTAAAAGATTAAAGATTGATCCACAAAGCTGGGCGAACAAGAGTATTATCATACCCAACATGGCGGACATTGAGGGCACCGCCAATAACGACATCGTAAACCAAAAGACTATTATAAGGATCAGGAGAACGAAGCCACCAAATACCATAACCATAATCAGCTACATAAGCACCATGTGCCCTTCCATATCCAGTAGACTTACATTTTCTCTCATTATCGTTAGCAAAATATTTTTCTGCCTCTTCTTTACTCAAAAGAAATACTTTATCAGATGTACCAACATCTGATAAACAAGAAGAATTTATATATTTCTTCTCTTGTTCGCTAAAGGCTTTGTTATAAAAACTACCAAAACCATCATTAAACCATTTGCGAATCTCGCTATTTTTCCAATTATTTGAACTACCATTAAAACGCCTTGCTTCAAGGCCATATCTCGAAATCACAAGCATTTTATTATTTTCTTTTACCAACACCTGCCATTCGATAGGAGCAATATCAGCATTCGCATTCTGTGGATAAGAACCGAATTTCACAAACTCACCAACTTTTGCATTTGTAAAAGGATTGGCTTTTCTTCTTGCTTCTTCTGCTTCTTGTTCTGTCTTTCCACAATTTGTACAAAATTTAGTTTTATTTAAATTCCCACAAAAACAAGTCCAACTTGCATTTTTTGGAATTGGTTTAGATTTTCCACAATTGCCACAAAAATTTCCATTATTAACACTGCCACAAGAACAAGTCCAATCCGTCTGATTTGAAGACTGATTTTGCTGCACTTGTTGATTTTGTACTTTTGAGTATAATTCCAAGCAAGAGCTTCCGCAAATGAACTTATTACAAACTCACTCCAATCTGTAGTCATTCCTTGGTCTTCAAATTCATCTCTCAACCTTGCAATTTTTACATTGTCTCTTTCATTTCCAAATATTCTCTCTAAAATTTCATCTTCTAATGCTCTCTTAACGATTTTTAATTCTTTGGGATTATCTGAACACAAATCAAATAAACATGATTTAAATCTCTTGGAATCTGTCAAAAGTTTTTTGTCATTTTGATCAACTATAATTTTTATGGCTTCTGATATTTTCATTGCCTTTCCCCTACCCTATTTTTAGTTTTCCCATTTTTAGTCAAATTCGCCAATTATAATTATTCGTTAAATAATTTAGGTCTCAACCGCTTAATTCAAATTTAGTAATTTATTAAGTATATCCAGCATCTCATTCTACGACATAGGTGATCGACTTAATTTTAAGTAAATAATAATTTACAGACTTAGATTGCCACGGTCGCACAGTTCCCTCGCAATGACATATCTTCTAAATAGAGGCTTTTTTGGAAAGTTTACCAATACATCCTAAATAATTTAAATTAGCAACTTTTGTATAGTACAAAATTATTTTCTATAAAATCTCTCTAAAATCTTTCTATTTTTATAAAATAACAATAATCTCTATCTAAGCAATTACAATAAACTAAAAAATAGCAGTAAATAAAAAAGAATAAAATAAATTTTGCCTTGTAAGTGCCTAAAGTTGTATAACTTTAGGCACTTACAAGGCAAAATAAAATCTCGGCGACGTTCTACTCTCCCACTCAGC
>CADASF010000064.1 GCA_902790465.1 uncultured bacterium
CATATTTAAGAGGAGCATTGAAGCCCCTTAATTTTGAAAAATTAAGGAGAAAACATATATGCAATATGATTTACATTTAATGCAAATTGAAGAAGAAGCAAGAGCAGAGGGAAAACTTGAAGCTCTTTTAGAAACAGCAAAAAATTTATTAAAATTAGGTATTCCTAATGATAAAATAGCTGAAGCAACAAAATTAGATATTGAAAAAATTAAGGCTCTTTCAGCACAAATGGTAACTTCTATGGCTTAATCTCTAACCCATTATAACTTGAAACAAGATGGAATATTTCATATTAATTAATAAAAAAAATCTTCTGTATTGAAGAGTAGATACTCAATACAGAAGATTTTTACTTGCAAAAAACTATTTACAATTTCATAGGCATTATTATACAGATATGTCCTGGGTTTTCCTTTGATCTGACAACACCTTGGGCTTCTGGACTTGAAACTTCAAATGAAATTTCATCACCATCTATATTTGTAAGTGAATCAAGTATAAATTGACCATTGAATGCAACTGAAAAATCTTCATCAGGTTTGATTTTACATTCTATAACTCTTGATGCACTTCCCAAATCCTGAGTATTTGATTCAAGTTTCAATCTATCTTCAGATACATCTATTTTTATCCTTCTAAAATAATTTCTATCCTGTGCTACAACTGAAACGAGTTTTACAGCTGATGACAATTCACTTTTTGAAAGTGCAATAGAATATTTTGGTTTATCATTTATGAACTGCCTAAAGTTTGGATAATTTCCATCAATCAACTTTGAAGTAATAAAAATATTGCCAACACGGAAGAACATCAATGATTTCTTAACTCCAACATAAACTGGCTCTTCAGATGTTGACTGAAGGAATTTAGAAATCTCGTCAAGAGTTCTTCTCGGAATTATATACTGTTTATCTTCTTTACTTTCATATTCAACAGGAACAGAGACTATTGCAAGTCTTCTTGCATCAGTTGCTCCAAATTCTGCTTTTCCATTTGACAATGTTATACAAACACCAGTCAATACAGCTCTTGTCTCATCTGGACCTGCAACAGCAAAAAGAACACTTTTTATAGCTGTTTTAAAATCTTTTTGCTTTATGACAAAATCATGACCTTCATTAAAACGAGGAATCTCTGGAAAATCTTCAGCATTTAATGTCATAAGAGAACAAGAAGAACTGTCTGTTATTATGGTAAAATCATTGTTTCTCTCATCAAATTTTAATTTAATAATATCATCTGAAAGGAGATTTACTATATCAAAAAATGTCTTTGCAGGTGTTGTAAATATCCCCTTCTCTGTAGTAGAAGCAATTACAGATGTCTCAATTCCAAGTTCTGAATCTGTTGCAGAGATTTTTAAACCTGTTTCATCTGCTTCTATCAAAAAATGTGTGAGGATTGGAAGTGGAGATTTAGCACTTATTGCTTTATAAGCAACAGAAAGTGCATTTAACAAATCTTTTCTTGAAACTTCACAATACATAAAAACCTCCGCAATATTTAAGATTTAATCATATCAATTATGTTATTGATACTGTTTTTTGTCTCGTCTGAATCACTCTTTAAACTTGCCAAAACTTTTTCATAGGCATGTTTGACAGTGGTGTGATCGCTCTTATTGAAAGCACGAGCAATCTCAAGATAGGACATATTTGTCTTTTCTCGTGCAAGATACATAGCTATATGGCGAGGTATAGAATATTTTTGATCTCTCTTTGAACTCTTTATATCAGCGACATCTATTCCAAAATATTTAGAAGTACATCTTTGAATTTCATCAATATTTATATCACGCTCTTTATATGATATGTCATTTTTCAATGCTTCTTTTGCAATATTCATATCAATGGGAAGATTTTTTAAAGATGCTCTTGCAATAACCCCTGTCAAAGCTCCTTCTAATTCTCTTATGTTTGTTGTTATATTTTCTGCTATAAAATTTATGACATCATGTGGAACATATATTTTTTCAACTTCAGCTTTTTTCATCAAAATAGCCTGTCTTGTTTCAATATTTGGAGGCTGTATATCGACTTTTAAACCACTTTCAAATCTCGAACTTAAACGGTCTGAAATATTTGGAATTTCTTTTGGAGGACGATCGCTTGTGATAACAATCTGTTTTCCTGCCGAATGAAGTTCATTAAATGTGTGAAAAAACTCATTTTGAGTTTCTTTTTTATTCTGTAGAAACTGCATATCATCAATCAAAAGGAAATCGACATTCCTATATTTTCTTCTGAATATCTCTGTTTTTGATTCTTTCAAATGAGAAATGAATTCACTTGTAAACTTTTCAGCAGAAGTATATTCAATATTTGTTTTTGGATTTTTACTCAAAACTGTATTTGCAATGGCCTGAAGCAAATGCGTTTTTCCAAGTCCAACCCCTCCATATATAAACAAAGGATTATATGCTTTGCCAGGATTTGAAGCTACTGCATAGCAAGCACTATGTGCAAGCTCATTACTCGCTCCAACAACAAAATTTTCAAATTTGTATTTTGGATTAATGTAAAAAGAAGAAGCACCATTTATTTTAATAGGTTCATCTGAAGAAATATCCTCTGATTCTTCTTCAACTACGACTTTAGTTTCAACAGCCATTTCTTCAAATCTTATAGACAGATCTAAATCACCTATTTGCATTTGAACAGCCATTTCAATAAAATTTTTGTAATAATCATTTTTTTCAATTTTACTGAGTGCAAAAGGTGTAACTCCTAAAACAAAGACATTATTTTCAAATTTAATTGGGCTTATATTTTTTATACAGGTTTCAAAAGTAACTGTGTCAATCTTTTTTTCAAGATATTTCAAGCACTTTTCCCATATATTTTTTATATCTAAATCTCCAGACATATTTACAACCTTTACCTACATCGAGATTAATAATTTCAATACAATGTGAATAATTTTCTAAACAAAATAATTAATATCCTTCAAATAAAAAACACTAAGAAGGCAATAAAAAGGCATTTTTGAAAATATCCACTTATAAACATTTTTTTTAAATTGTAGGTGGATAAAATTTTAAAAAATGTCCATGACTTCTTTTAATTTATAATATTATCCACTTAATTTTCATGTTAAAACATGACTTATTCACAATTTATACACATGATTATATTTTTTTTATTTTTTAAATTTTTATCATTATTTTCTATTATTTTTGTATTTTTTATATTTTTTTATAAATAATTTAATATTAGTTATAGGATATGTGGATATTGTGGATAATTAATCTAAAGATCAATTATAAGCCGATCTTTAACGTGTATTCTATGTGAATATAAATTCACATAATTTTTCTATTCAAGTAATGATACACATAAAAACACAATACATTCACATAGAATTCACAAAATCATGTGAACAAAACATTTTTTGTGGAAAATATGTTTTGTTATTCACTTATCCACAAACTTTTAAAAGCATTTTATTAGCCTATCTATATCATTTCTCCACATCATTTTCAACTAAAAATATCTATATATTTATATCTAAAAAAGTATTATAGCCATGCCTACTAAAAAAAATTGAAAAATAATTTTATTCACTTATCCACATCTTTTTTTGCTAAATTTTCATTTTAGCCATGCTCTATGACCATGACTAAATTTATCGTCAAATTTTATTTTTGTTATAAAGTTTATTGACACCTAATTTGAATTATTATCCACTTTTTTTAGTTTGATAAAATTTTTTTGCTTTTAAACATCTGACTTTATGATTGTTGTCCAATAATTTAAATTTTATACTTTCTGCATTTTCACATTTATTATCTGCAAATGGACAACGATGATAAAAAACGCAATTTCCTTTTTCTTCTCTTTCTATTTCTTTTGAATCTTCATGTTGTGAGTAATATTCAGGAAGTGAACTTATCAAAAGTCTTGTATATGGATGTACTGGATTTGTACAAATATCGTCGGAATTACCTTCTTCAAGTATTTTACCTTTATACATCACAGCGATTCTGTCGCTTATATATTTGACTACAGATAGATCATGTGAAATAAATAGATATGAAAGAGAATATATTTCCCTCAAATCTTTTAAAAGATTTAATATTTGAGCTTGAATCGAGACATCGAGTGCTGAAACAGGTTCATCAGCTACAACAAATGAAGGTTTTAATGTCAATGCCCTTGCTATAACTATCCTTTGTCTCTGACCACCACTGAATTGATGAGGATATCTGCTCAATATATTTTTAGAAAAACCTATGTTATCAAGAAGGTTATTTATTCTTTTTTCCCTCTCTAATCTTTCAATACCATTTACAACCATTGGCTCATTTAAAGATTCTTCTATTGTCATTGAAGGATCTAAAGAAGAATATGGATCTTGAAAAATTATCTGTAACTCTGGGTTTATATTTTGTATTGGGCTACCATTATATAAGATTTTTCCAGAAGTTGGTTTAATAAGATTTAGAATTAACCTTCCTAAAGTTGTTTTTCCACAACCTGATTCTCCCAATATTCCCAAAGTCTCTTTTTTTTGTATTTTAATTGATACACCATCAACTGCTTTTACTATTGTTTTTTTTCTGTTAAAAAAGCTACCAGATGAAACGGAGTAGTATTTTTTTAATTTAACAGTCTTAATCAGAGGCTCAATCATTGATTTCCCTCCAAATTGAAACATTTTACAAAATGACCTTTTTTGACTTCTTTTAATTCAGGTGTTTTCTTTCTACAGATGTCTGTTGCATTTGGACATCTTGGATTAAAAGAACAACCATTTGGTCTTTCTGAAGGGGCAGGAGGCGTTCCTGATATAGATATTAATTTTTCAGATGAGTCCATTTTGGGAAGGCATGAAATTAACATCTTTGTATATGGATGTAATGGATTTGTAAGTACATCTTCACAAAGTCCTGATTCCTGTATTGAACCACTATACATTACTGCAACAGATGAGCATGTATTTTTCACGAGTGAAAGGTTATGAGAAATTAACATCAATGAAGAATCATTATCTTTACATAATTTTTTTATGAGACGCATGATCGACGCTTGAACAGTAACATCAAGAGCTGTAGTTGGTTCATCTGCTATTAAGAGTTCAGGACTCATTGAAATAGCAGAGGCGATCATAACTCTTTGACGCATACCTCCGCTGAGTTGATGTGGATATGATGAAAGTCTTTCTCTACTATTTGTTATTCCTACTTTTTCAAGAAGTTTAGCACTTTCTTCAAGTGCATCTTTCTTTTTCATTTTTCCATGTGTTATCAAATTTTCTGAAACTTGAAAGCCTATTGTCAAAAGTGGATTTAAAGCTGTCAAAGGATCTTGAAATATCATTGAAATTTTACTTCCAATTATATTTCTTCTCTCCTTTGTTGATATATCTATTAAATCTTTGCCGTTAAATTCAATACGACCAGATGAAATATAAAAATTCTTTGGGAGAAGACCCATTATGGAAAGAGCTGTTATGCTTTTTCCACTTCCTGATTCACCTACAATGGCAAACATTTCTCCCTTTTTTAAGGAAAAAGATACATCTGATATGATATCCACTGTTTCCTTATCTGATTTGGCAGATATACATAAATTTTTTACTGTTAGAAGTTTTGACATCAGTTATTAACTTTCCAAGTTTCGACATTCCACATATCGGAACCGAAACCTCGTGGTTTTATTCCATTAATTTTTTTTGTAGAAGCACAATATTTAAAATCAAAGAATAATGGAATTGCAGGAAGATTCTCAAAAACAAGTCTTTGATGTTCTTCAGAAATATTTTTTCTTTCTTCAATATCTGAAATGTTTATATAATCAATGCAAAGTCTTGTATTATATTCATCTCTCCAATTTGAAAGGCACATATCTGAATAAGGCATTTTAGAATAGACATTTCCCATTCCAGATGAAAATATTGATCCAGGTTCTGTAAAGAGGTCTGATTCAAGAGATATAACATATATATCAGGCTTTTCTTTTAAATCTAAAATATCATAGTAAGAAAGAGATTTATATATATTTAATTTTGTTTCTATTCCTGCTTTTTTTAGATCAGATTCAACCATTTTAGCTACATTTGCAGAGTCTGGTGTTGTTGCTATTGTAATATGAATTGGTTTATCATTTATTACAACTTTACCATCTTTTATTGACATTCCAGCATCAACTATTGCATCTAAAGCCTCATTTGAAGAATATTGATAGTCAAATAATGGAATAAAATCATATCTTCTTTTATTAAAAAAGCTCTCTGCAAAATTTGCACTTTCATCAAGATATTGTTCCGCTAACTTTTTTCTATCTATCTGCTTATATATTGCATTTCTAAAGAGGACATCAGATGTTATTCCTCTCATATTAAAAAATATTGCAAAAAGTTTTGTTCCCTCACAGGAGAATACATTATATTCACTATCTTTTTTTATTATTTCTGCTTGATCTTTATTTAAAGAAGGCAAAAAATCATATTTTTTATAATATTTTTCAAATGTTTTGTTTGAAATGTTTGAATAATAGTCTACATCTATTTCATCAATGTTTGTATCTGATACATATTCTTCATTTTTTATCAACTTTACATTTGAAATAGCCCTATTTTTTAATTTATATTTGTATATCTTATAAGGTCCATTTGACACAAGAGATATTTTAACAGGGTCTTTAAAAAATGAATTTGAATCAGAAAACATTGAATCTTTTAGTGCGTAAAATGGAATAGGTCTAAAGTCTGGAATAAAAGATAAATCTGCTCTTGACAGCTTTAATGTAAATGTATATGGACTTATAGACTCTATTTTTCCCATATCTGAAAACCATGATTCATTTATTTTTTCGATAGTTGGGTGTGATATGGCGATACAAGAAAATGTTATATCGCCAGTATTTGAAAATAGACCATTAGACCATCTAACATTTGGAGATATATCTATTTTTAATGTATGCTCTCCGTCTAAATCCCTATAAAAGTTTTTTAGATTGACATTGTCAGCAAGGCGAGGAAATATATTCCAATTTTCATCCCAGTCAAAAAAACTCAAAAAAAGCAGATCCCTTATTTCAAGAGAATTCTGCTCTTTTGCTATATATGGATTTAGTGAATATGATTTTCCTTTTACCGCAACTTTTATTTTATTTTCTATTACTCTATCTTGTAAACATTCTGTACAAGATGAACAAGAAAAGAAACAAAAAATACTAAATATTATTACAGTAAATATATTTTTTGAATTCATGTTAATCTACTATTTTGCTATTGGCATATGTGTAAACCAAAAACTCAAAATTATTGATAGAATTACAAAAGCAACACAAAGGTAATTAGTCCAAGTTTTAAATGTTTCTTCTCTGCTATTTTTAGCTTCTTTTCCTTTGAAATCGTTCTGCATACCACCACCAAGTATTCCTGCTAAACCTTCAGCTTTTGAAGTTTGTAACATTACTGCTCCAGTGAGAGTAAAGCAAACTACTCCATAAATAAAACAAACAATCCAAATAACTGCTTCCATCTTTATTGATTCCTCCAATACATTCTAAGTAGAATATCATTAAGAATGTATTATGATTTTTACATGATAAAAAAAAATGTAATTATTTATTCTTTGAATTTTAGCATTCTATTTATTTTATGTCAAGCATTTATTTTATTTTTAGTTGTAAAAAAACATGTGGAAATAACAGTGAATAATATGTTGAATTTTATTTCTTAAAAAAGTAGATTATATTTTTGTAATAAGTCATGGTTATAAGTCATGATCATTTATCCACATTTTAAAAGTTTTTATTGTGGATAAGTGGATAAAATGTGTAATTTTTTTGAGAAAATATAAAAGGTCTTTTAGTTTTTAGTGAAAAAAAATAAAATATACTGCTTTCTAACAAAGGCATAAGAAATAATAAATAGAAAAAAACATACTATACTTATATAAAAAAATTGAAAGGTAATAATCATGAAAAAAATATTTTTCTTAGTTTTAGTTATGGTTTTATCTTGTTTTTCATTTTCATGGGCTACTCAATTTGATGATTTAAAGAAAAAAGCTGATAATTTGGTTATGAAAAAACAATATTCTCAGGCAGCTGAATGTTATGAAAAACTTTTAAAAATGAAACAAAGTCATGTTATTGCAAATAATTTGGGTTTTATCTATGCAGAAATGCAAGATTATGATAAGGCATTAGAACTTTATCACAAGGCATTATCTATAAAACCTGGCTACAAAGATGCAGAAAATAATATTTTAGCAGCAAGTGCCAATTATGCCAAAAGTTTAATTGAAAAAGGTAAATATGAGGCGACCATAAAAATGCTTGCTAAAATAAAGAAAGAATTTCCAAAGGCAGGAGAACTATATTATTATACTGGTGTAGCATATCAAGCTATGGACAGACTTCCAGAAGCTGTAGCAGAATGGAAAAAGTCGGCAAAAATAAATCCTGATTCGAGTATTGCTCTTTATACAAAGGGAATCGAGGAAATAATGTCAGGAGATACTGAGAAAGCAAGTAAGACATTAAAAGCTGCACTTGAAAAAAGTCCAAATAATGTATATGCAAGAAATATGTTGGCTATGTTACAAGCTAAAAGTGGCAATATAGAAGAAGCAGAGAAAAATTTTAAGAAAATAACTGAACAACGCCCTAATTATGTTGAAGCATATTTAAATCTTGGATATTTAGCTGAACAAAGAGGCGATTCACAATCAGCCATGAACTATTATAAGACGGCTAATGTCAAAAATCCATATTCTATCAAGGCCGCAATAAATATGGGAAATATTTATTATAAAATGGGAAGATATTTTGATGCTGAAGCTTGTTATAAAAAAGCGAGTAGAAATTTTCCATTTTCTGCAGAACTTCATAAAGCACTTGCTTTGACATATTCAAAAGAGAAAAAATATGCAGAGGCTTTAGGTGAATTTAAAACTGTTGTTGGTATAAATCCTAATGATGCCGAATCACTATATGCTATTGGTTTGATTTACGCTGCAGGGACAACAGAAGAAGAAAAAAATAGCAGTATTGAATTTTTAAATAAATGTAGTCAAATATCAAATTCTCCTTATGCACAGCTTGCAAGTCAAAAATTAAACTTAATGAATGTTCCAGCAAGTGCAAATATTTCTTCTCCTGCAATTCAAAATACTGATATTTTAGCTGAAAGTCCTGAAGGAGATATCTCTATGACTATAACTTCAGAATGGGCAGATGTTCCGCAACAATCTAATTCAGATGATAAATATATGTGGGTTATGTCAAATTTTGAAAAAGGGATAATGTTCATAGTTTATAAGCCAATATCAGGAAGAGGAAGTGATGAATCTTCTGCAAAAAGAGAAGCTGAAAAGGCTATTGGAAAGATAAATTCAAAGCAGGCAAGTGAAACAACATTTAATGGAACTAAATATTCTGTCATTGAGGGAAAAACGCAATCAAATAAGATTAGAAAAGTTTTTTCTACAACAAATAATGGTAAAATTTATATTTTAATTGCAGAATTTCCAAAGCCTGAAAATACATCAGATGTTGATAAATTGATGAATTCTGTAAAAATTAAATAAAAATATTTTTAAAAAAATTTTCAAAATATATTGACATATTTAACATTTTTAATTATAATAGTGTCTGTTGAATTGAGGCGTGGCCAAGTGGTAAGGCATCGGACTTTGGATCCGATATCGCAGGTTCGAATCCTGCCGCCTCAGTTTTTTTATAAGTGTTGGTCTTGTTTGATTCAACACTTATTTTTTTATCTAAAAAAAGAAGGATAGATCATGTTTAAAATAATAAAAAAGAAAATTCTTTCAAAAGATGTTTTTCAATTTGAAATAGAGGCAATGCAGATTGCCAAAAAAGCATGTGCAGGTCAATTTGTAATCGTAAATATAGATGAATTTGGAGAGAGGATTCCGCTTACAATAGCAGATTTTGACAGAGAAAAAGGAACTGTAACTATTATATTTCAAGCTATAGGAGCTTCTACAAAATTACTATCTGAAAAAAATGAGGGTGATTATGTAAAAGATTTTGTTGGTCCACTCGGTCAAAAATCAGAGATATACAAAACTGACGAGACTGTTATTTGTGTTGGTGGTGGAATTGGAATTGCTCCAATATATCCTATTGTTAGAAGCATGAAAGAGATAGGAAATAAAGTTATTTCAATAATAGGAGCAAGAAATTCAGGTCTTTTGATTCTCGAAGATGAACTTAAAAAAATAAGTGATGAAGTTATTATTGCAACAGATGATGGTTCAAAAGGAATTAAGGGATTTGTTACAGATGGTTTGAAATCTCTCATAGATAGAGGAGAGAAAATTGCACAAGTAACAGCTATTGGACCAGTTATAATGATGAAAACTGTAGCAGAATTGACAAAAAAGTACGGAATTAAAACTGTTGTAAGTTTAAATCCTATTATGATTGACGGAACTGGAATGTGTGGTGGCTGTAGAGTTCAAGTAGGGGATGAAACAAAATTTGCATGTATAGATGGACCAGAGTTTGACGGTCATTTGGTTGATTTTAATTCTCTTATGTTAAGACAGAGAATGTATAGAAAAGAAGAAACTGAAGCAAAAGAGCATGTTTGCAATCTTTCTATTAACTCGGTGAATTAATATTCCAAGTAGCCTCTATTTAGAGGGGATGTCATTGCGAGGAAGCTCCACAAATAGTTAAAAACTCTAAAGAGTTTTTAAAAAAATACCCTCACAAGGAGGGAGCGACCGTGGCAATCTTAACCGCTTAATTTAAATTTAGAAATTTATTAAGTAGATCACGCATCTCATTCTAAATAGAGCTGATCGACTCAATTTTTAAGTAAATAATAATTTACAGGCTTAGATTGCCACGGCTACGCCTCGCAATGACAAAGTGGCAGTGTACAGCCATATATTGGATAGTTTATAGCAAATTTTTATTTACTTATTTTTTAAAATCAAATAGCAAAACGAGTTACAGCAATTTTCATAAATATTGAGAAAATAATTTAATTTAATGCCTTTTGCTAGTTGATTAATATTTTTAAATACACCTAAGTAGCCTCTATTTAGAGGGGATGTCATTGCGAGGGAGCTCCACAAATAGTTAAAAACTCTAAAGAGTTTTTAAAAAAAATACCCTCACAAGGAGGGAGCGACCGTGGCAATCTCAGAGGCTTAATTTAAGTTTAGAAATTTATGAAGTAGATCGACCTAAGAGATAGAAGAGGAGGGAAAATGGCAAAGAAGAAAAAAGTTGAAGAACTTACAATAGAAGAGAAAATTAATAATGCACTTGTACTAGAAAAAGACCAGCCTTATAAAATCCCTCAAAATTGGTGTTGGGTGAGACTTACTGGAGGATTTGCTAAATCTTTAGACAATATGCGTAAACCTATAAATGCTAAAGAAAGAGAAAATAGAGTTGGAGATATTCCGTATTATGGAGCAACAGGGCAAATAGGTTGGATTGATGATTATTTAACAAATGAACATTTAGTTTTACTTGGAGAAGATGGTGCACCTTTTTTAGATTGGAATAAAAATAAATCATATATAATTGATGGCAAGGCTTGGGTTAATAATCATGCTCATATTTTAAAATCTTTTTATGGGAAAAATGGGAATATATATTTAAACTATTATTTAAATATTTTTGATTATTTTGGGTATGTAAATGGCTCAACTAGATTAAAATTAACTCATAAAAATATGGATAGGATTCCAGTTCCTCTTCCGCCATTGGCTGAACAGGAACGAATCGTAAATAAACTTGATAATTATATTTCTAAACTCGATGAGGCAAAAGAAAAATTAGAAAAAGTTATTGATTCTTATGAATTTAGAAAATATGTAATTTTACACAAAGCATTTAAAGGTGAACTTACTAAAAATTGGAGAGAAAAAAATAAATTTGAATTAGATGATGATATAAAAAAGAAAGCAATAACTAAAGATTCAATGTTACCTGATGAATATTTATAT
>CADASF010000065.1 GCA_902790465.1 uncultured bacterium
GCATATTAGGCATACCCTGCATATTAGGCATACCCTGCATATTAGGCATACCCTGCATATTAGGCATACCCTGCATATTAGGCATACCCTGCATATTAGACATACCCTGCATATCAGGCATACCCTGTATATTAGGCATACCCTGCATATTATTTTGGGCTTCAATAATTCTTATTGCTCTACTTTTTTCGGCAGATATCCTTCTTATCATGTCATGCATGTATTCTTGCTTTGGAGGTTCTTCTTCATTTGTTATTGCAGAATAATAATTAAATCCCTCATTATTTTCATACTCTTTATTTAGTCTTATTGGAGTTGGAATTGTTGGATTTTGGGGTTCAATATATGATTCGTAATCATATTGTGGATTAGGATCATAATAATTATTTTGCTGATTATTTTCATTGTCGGCATTATTTGTATCACCAAAAAAAGAATCTATGCTTGAATAGTCTGTATTATTTTGTTTATTTAGATTTATTTTAGGTGTTGTTTCTAAACTTAAACTAAGTTTTCTATTTGAAGAAGGTCTTCTGTATATAGGAGTTGGAGCATATACACTTTTTTGTTTTTTGTTTTCTTTTGGACCTAAAGGGTCTGTTATTATCTTTGGCTTTCGTACCTGTTTATGTAAACTGAATCTATTGGGAGCATATACAATTTGTGGTCCTTCGTTTTGTTCTTTTTCTTCCATAAATCTTTCTTTTATTAGTTGCCATCTTTTTGAATCTGTTGATAGAGAATCAAAAGAAGTTCTATTTATTGATAGTTGACCTTTGTCATACATCAATAAGAGCATGTCATTTTTTTCGATATATTGAAGAGACCATGGAATTCCCATTTGATTTAATGAATTAAAAGGAGCATAACATTTTACATAGTTGTCAAATGTTTTTATAACTATTTCGTCTTCTGAGTTTCTAAATGCAACATAATCCATTCCCAAATTATCTAGATGTTGATCTTTCTTCATATCAAGTCTTACGGGTGCTTCTTGAATTTTGAATAATATTGTTGCTTTACCTTTGTCATCTTCGACTTCTACAGCTATTGTTCCAGATAGACTTACAAATATTCTTTTTGCCGTGGCATTATATTTAAGTGTTTCTTCACTATATACGGTGAATTCTTGTACATTTATAAGGGAAATTTTTGTTTGTCTAATACCGAGTTTTTTATCAGGATCTACTATTGCAAGCCAAAAAAAATCTTTTGATACAGCCCATAAAAATTTATATTCTTCTGAATATTCTGATTTATGTTCATAATAATCTTTTTTGTCAGAGGTCAATAAACTACAAAAGTGTAGTCTGTCTTTTATTAGGCTCTTTTTTGCTCCTGGTATTGTAAAGAAGTTTTGTACACCTTCTGCAAAGTTGTGAGTTCTATTTTGTGTACTGAAACAAAGTTGAGAACCATTTGCATTTATGTTTAAATTAGTTAATATTGAATCTGATTCAATTAAACTTTTTTTGGAAAGGCATTCTACTTCTTCAGGTGTTGAATATTTATCAATATATATTTTTATAACAGAATCATCTGCAATGGCCACAATGGTACCATTATCCCCAATAAATAACATTTTAAAAACTTTATAGGGATATTCCATTGTCCACTTAGTTTCATTATCTTGAGTGCAGGTAATTTTATTATCTTCCTGCATTGCACAATATTTTCCGTTATTACTTGCTACAAATTTAAACATAATTTTTAAAATTTCTTGAATAATATAATATTTTCCTCTAAAGAAGGTGAAAAGAAATTATTTTAGAAAATCTTTTTTGTAAAATTAATAAATTTAGAGGTTTTATAAAAATTATGAGTGTTATAGTAATTGTCGTATCTGCAATTTTTTTCTGTATCTTTCTCTTTTTCCTTGCAGGAAAGATAATGCAGTGGAGACATGGGGATTGTAATATTTTTGCAGATTTAGAAAAATTGCAAAATTTTGAGTATGAAAAAGATGAAAAAGGTTTAAAACTTGCTTTTGAAGTTCCTATTGTAAATACAGGAAAACAACATGGTTTGATTATAGACCTAAACGCAAGATTACAACCTAAAGGGGATATTTTTAGATATAATATTATTTCCTGTAGAATAATAAACATGGGTAATGTTAGATTTGACGATTATTGGGAAGGTTTGGTTTTAAAGCCAAATAAAACTGCTACTTTGAAAATTCTTCTTTCAATAGAAGGTAAATTCAAGGAAGAAGACCTTGAAACTTTCAATGTCGATCTTTTGATGAGACATTATGGAAGAGGTTTAATGCAGTTTAAAAGAACTCAGATTCCTTTAAAGTTTGCTGATTTTAAGGAAGCAGAAAAACCATTGAATTTGACATCAATGTTTGAAGTTCCTGACAAGCCACTTACAAAAGAAACTCCAGCTGATTTAAAATCTCTTGTAACACCTGTAAGAACTCATATTTTGATGCCTGGTGAAAAGTTGTCTGATATTATAAAGAGATATATAAAAGTTGACAAAGACAATATCTTCACTATAGCAGAAAGTGCTTTGGCAATAATTCAAAGCAGGGTTTATTATGTTGATGATGTAAATCCAGGTGGATTGGCTACATTTTTAAGTCATTTCTTTTTACCAGATTCAAGTCTTTCTTCTCCATACAGCATGAGAAAGGCCATGGACGAAGTTGGAACTTGGAGAATTATTCTTGCGGTTGTAATTGGTATGTTGGGTAGAATAGTAGGACGTTCTGGTGATTTTTATCGTGTTGCAGGAAAGGATGCTTCTGTTATTGACGATTGTACAGGTACTTTGCCACCATTTGATAAATATGTTGTCATGGGACCTGCAAATGCTCAAAAAGAGATGGAAGCAGTCAAGAAAGAAACAGGCATGGATGCTGCTGTTATTGATGCAAATGATCTTCATAAATTTGATATATTGGCACAGACTGGAGATTTAAAGAAGTATCTTGCAAAAGCTCTTGAATGTAATCCTGCAGGAAATGGTAATGAACAAACTCCTATAGTTTTGATAAAAAAGAAAGAAGATTGATAGGAAATAAATATGGAAAAAGAAGAAAGAAAATTGTCAAGTGATTTTTTGGAAAGATTTGAGGCTTTAGAAAATCAGGTTGCTGAGATAAAAAGTATTTTAACAAACTTGAAGTTGTCAGATACTAACATAGAACCTGAAAAATTAGAACAGGTTGTCAAAAATGTTGAAGAATCTGTTAAGGAAGTTGGAAACTCTATTTCAGAAATGAAAAAAGAAGATTCTCAAGAAGAATCTAAAGTTGATAATATAGAAAAAGAAATAGAATTAGCTAAAGAAGAAAAAGAAGATAAAATAGAAGAACCAATAAAAAATGTAGAAGAACAAACTAAAAAAGAGGATGTCAAATTTGAGGAGGACCCTTTTAAAAAGATTGAAGGTTCATCTTCTTCTGATAAGTCATCTAATTTTGAAAATAAAAATGAAAAGGCAAATGAAGAAAATAGAACTAAAAAAGAAGCTTCAGAACCTAAAAAAGCAAAAAACAACAATTATATTGAATTTATAAAAAAATTCTTTTTAATGGCTTCTATAATTTTGATTTTGATCTGTGGCTCTTCTTATCTTGCAATTTATGCCAAAAATAATTTATTAAAATTGTTTATAATTTTGGCATTCTCTACTGTAATGACTTATTTGGGATTCCAGAATCTCTTAAAAGGTAAGAAAAATATCTTGTCTTTTTTCATGAGTGGAACTGGTTCAGGACTTTATTTAGTAGCTATTTTGGCTTCGCATTTTGCATTTAAATTTATTGATTCTACTTCTATGCTTATATTGGCTGGATTCTGGAGTTGGTCATTTATATATTCTTATAAATATACAAAACAATTTTTTATTGTCGCAATAGCTTATGCAGGTGCGTTATTTGCCTCATTTTCTGGTATTGGTATAGTTTTTGATAAAACAATAGATAATTATTGGATTGTATATTTTTATTTAGTTCTTACAGGAATCTATATAGATTATTTTTCAAAGAAATATATGACATTAAATGAATGTAAAGTTGTAGATTACATGAATTTAATTTCTGGATTTGCTTTGATTTTATTTGCTATTGATAAAGACGTTTATACTGCTACAAGCTCTTTTTTATTGCTAATATCTTTTTATCTTATACTCCGTGATTTGTTTATTAAAGAAAAAAATGGCTTTGCAATTTTCTTTTCTGTCTTTTTTGTTTTGTTATTTTCTTTGATTGATATTGTAAATTATTTTGGTGTTATTTTAAAATTTGAACTAGTTTATGCTTGTCTTGTTTACTTTGTTTTAAATGCCTGTATATTTTTATTGGCAAATAAATATTCAAAATATAAACAATTAGTTTTATCTTTGACAGGGTTAGCTGCAGGAATTTTTGTTGTTGTTCTTTTTGTAGTTCAATATTCAATGATTGGCGGTTTGTCAATTTTTATGATAATTCCAGTAATTCTTGACAATAAAAAAGAAGAGAAAGAATATATTTTATGTGTTTATCCTTTTTTGATTCTTGATTTATTGATATTTTCCCACAATTTATTTTATAACCATGTTCCCAATGTTGTAGCATTTTTATTATTTGTAGTAGTAAATCTAATCATATTATATTCAATATTCAGTAGTTCGAAATTTTATAGGTTTGTTGTCTTTTATGCTATAGAAATATTCGTATGTGTTTTCCTTGTTAACTATATTGGAGATTATATTTATGTATCTAGTCGTCCATATAGATTTGATTTTTTTGATGTTTTTTTTAATAAAGAATATGCACCTATAGCTGCTATATTTTCGGTATTTTCATCATGTTTTATATCGTTTTTAGCTTTTATTGGTTGGTTTAAAGAGTGGAGAAAAGAAATTATAAATGACATTAACAAATTTGCTTTATTTGCATTTAGCAGATTGACAAGTATATTTGAAGGAAAGTTTGATTATGTAAATTATTTAGTTGATTTAAAATATATTGTTCTTTTCAACACAATATGTTTTATCAACTTTATGATAGCTGTAGTATTTATTTTGAATTTTTCACAGTTTTACATTCTTTTATCTATATTTGCATTTTCTTCAGCTCTTCTATATCTACAAAGTTGTGTTGTTGTTAAATTTTTCAAAGATAATATATGGATATGTGGACTCGAAGGATTTTTGTTATTTTGGTTTTCGATTTTGAGGTTATTTGATCTTTCTTTTGTATCTCCATTCATGAGTCTTGTTGGATTTGTATTCGGTTTTATGTGTGTATATATTGGTTTTAACATAAGAGCTGAAAGTCTGAGAGTCTTGGGAATGTCTGCTTCTCTTTTAATGATTTTAAAGTTCATCATATTCGATTCATTTTTGGGATATTCAGATGTATTTTTAGCAAAAACTATAGCAACTGGAATTGGCGGAATATGTTGTTTTGGCATAACTTGGGTATATGGAAAATTGGAGAAAATGAACTCATTTAATGAAAAAGTAGATAAACTGAATGAAGAATTAGAGAAGATGAATGAAGAGTTAGATAATAAAAAATAAAAAAAATAAAAAAAATTTGTTTTATCTATTGACTTTTGAAAAAAAATAGTTATAATAATGAATGTTAAATATAAACAAATTTAATTGTTTTATGGCAGCGTAGCTCAGAGGTAGAGCAGGGGACTCATAAGCCCTTGGTCAGTGGTCCGATTCCACTCGCTGCTATTTTTTTTTATATTTTCAATTATGCAAAAGTTATTTTTGGAAAAATTTTTAAAAACAATCAGAAAATATTCTATGATTGTTAATGGCGATAGAATTGTAATTGCTCTTTCTGGTGGACCTGATTCTGTTGCCCTTCTCTATTCACTTTCATTTATAAGAGAAAAGTATTCTTTAGAGCTGTATTCTATACATATAAACCATTGTATAAGAGGAGAAGAAGCTCTTAGAGATGAAAATTTTTCTGTTTCGATTAGTAAAAAGTTTGATGTTCCTTGTAAAGTGATAAAAGTAGATGTACCTGCTAAGGCAAAAGAACTTAAAATTTCCGAAGAGCTTGCAGGGAGACAAGTTCGATATGAAGAGTTTAATAAATATGCAGAAGAAGTGAAAGCAACTAAAATTGCGACAGCTCACCATGCCGATGATAGAACTGAAACTATTTTTATGCGAATAATAAGGGGAACTGGCAGTGTTGGATTTGCTGGAATATTACCTGTTAGAGAAAATTTTTATATACGCCCATTGATTGACATTTCAAAAAGTGAAATTTTAAATTTACTATCTGCTGAAAATTTATCGTTTTGTGAGGACAAAACAAACAATACATCTGATTATTTTAGAAATAAAGTTAGAAATGAGATAATTCCGATTATAAAAACTTGTAATCCAAATATAAATAAAAATATTGCGGACATGGCTTCTATTTTATCGGAAGAAGGTAATTTTATTTCTAAAATTGCAGAAAGTGAATTTTTAGCTTCTACTCATGAACATGAGGGAAAAATATATCTTGATATTTTGAAAATAAAAAATCTTCATTTAGCTATTTTGCGTGCAGTAATTCGTATTGTTTTTATGAAAATTTTAAGAAGTAGTTATGATGTTGATTTTGATTCCTGTGAATCAGTAATTTCATTAATTGATTCTGAGGTAGGGAAAAAAATAATATTGAGAGATATTACAGTTTTACGAGATTATAATTTTTTGATTTTTTCAATTAAGGACAAGGATGAAAAGAAAGAAGACAATTTTTTTAAACAGATTTTTGAAAATGGTATAATTGTAGAAAAATCTGATTTAGTTTTTTCTTCTTATGTTTCAACAAATAGACCTGATTTTATTTTAAAAGGTGGCATGACTGCTGTTTTTGACTATGATAAAATAAGTTTTCCAATTTATTTAAGATTTAGAAAAAATGGAGATTATTTTATGCCATTTGGAATGAAGGGAAAAAAGAAGTTAAAAGATTTTTTTTCAGATGAAAAAGTACCTTTGAAAATGAGGGATAAAATTCCTCTTCTTGTTGATTCTTGCGATAAAATTTTGTGGGTTACAGGTTTTAGGATAAGTGATCAAGTAAAAGTTACTGATTCTACAAAAAAATATTTTGTTGTACTTGCTGAAAAAAAATAATTGGAGTGTTTTGTGCAGGATTTTAATATTATACTTACAAGAGAACAGATACAAAATAGGGTAAAAGATATTGCAAAACAAATAGATAATGATTTTAGAGATAAGAAAATTTATGCTTTTGTTTTTTCAAGAAAATCTTTTATTTTTGCATCAGACCTTTTTAGAGAGATGAAATCTGATATATATGTAGATTTTTCTTTTAAACTTGATGATATTAATACAGATAGTTTTAATTTTGAAGATATTCTCTCATTTTCGCCTTTTGGAAAAAGCATTTTAATTGTTGAAAATTTAATATATGAAGGAAATAATATTTTTGAACTGAAAAATATTATAGAAAATTGTGGGGCTACTGAAGTAAAAACATGTGTTTTTGTTGACAGTAGAACAGAAGAGAAAAATAGCAAATTGGAATTCGATTATGTCGGTTTTTCAAGTCAGAGTGTTAAATTAGCTGGTTATGGAGTTGATGTAAATAAACACTTTGGAAATCTTCCATTTTTTGTTGAATCAGATATATAATTATTCCTTGTTTGTTTTTAGAATTTTTTATTTAAGGGGGAAACTTCCTTGAGAAGAATAGGTGGACAGTTTCTTTTTGTATTTTTTTTAATTACTATACTTTTTTACATGTTTTATGCTCATCAAAATGAGGGACAGACAATTCCTTATAGTGAGCTTGTAACAAATGCAAAAGATGGAAAATTAAAAGAAATAATTTGGTCATATCCAGAAGCAAGAGGAGTTTATACAAGCACAGATTCTACAGGTAAATCTGCAGATAAAAATTTTAAAGTATATCTACCAAATCCAGAAGATATAGAATTATTTAAAATTATGGAGGAGAAAGGTGTTAAAATAACAGCTGAACCTTCAAAATCTAATATTTGGGTTATTATTTTAAATTTATTACCTATTGTCTTTATTATTTTGATTGCCGTTATGATGTATCAACAGATGAATTCTCCAAATGGCGGTGGAGGAGGATTTGGTGGTGGACCTTTTTCTTTTGGAAGAAGTAGACATAAACTCTCTGATTCGAGGAAAAAAGTTACATTTGCAGATGTTGCTGGCGTAGAAGAAGCAAAAGAAGAGCTTAGGGAAATAGTCGATTTTTTAAAGCATTCGAGTAAATATAAAAGAATTGGAGCAAGAATACCTAAGGGAGTTTTGCTTTTGGGTTCACCAGGTACAGGAAAAACTTTACTGGGAAGAGCTGTTGCAGGTGAAGCAGGTGTTCCTTTCTTTTTCATAAGTGGTTCAGATTTTGTAGAAATGTTTGTAGGTGTTGGTGCTTCAAGAGTTAGAGATCTTTTTGAACAAGCTAAAAAATCTGCTCCAAGTATCGTTTTTATAGATGAAATTGATGCTGTTGGAAGACAGAGAGGAGCAGGTTATGGTGGCGGACATGATGAGAGAGAACAGACATTAAATCAGCTTCTTGTTGAAATGGATGGTTTTGAAGTAAATAATGGTGTTATTATTTTGGCAGCAACAAACAGAGCTGATGTTCTCGATCCTGCACTTTTGAGACCGGGAAGATTTGATAGACATATTGTTGTTGACAGACCAGATGTCAATGGCAGAAAAGCAATTTTAAAAGTACATGTCAAAAATAAAATGATTGATAAGAGTGTTGACCTCGATATTTTAGCAAAGAGGACACCAGGTTTTTCAGGTGCAGACCTTGAAAATCTAATAAATGAAGCCGCACTTTTAACTGCAAGAAAAAATAAAAAGACTATCAAAATGCCTCAGTGTGAAGAGGCTATTGAAAGAGTTATAATGGGACCAGAGAGAAAGAGTAGAGTTCTTTCTGAAAAGGAAAAGAAAACTATTGCTTATCATGAGACAGGTCATGCTATTGCTGGATTTGTAACACCAGGAGCAGACCCTGTAAGAAAAATTACTATACTTCCAAGAGGTATGGCACTTGGTGTAACTTGGAGTATGCCTGAAGATGACAAACATTTGCAGAGTACAAAAGAGTTATTCGCTCAAATTGTTGTTTTGCTCGGTGGAAGAGTTGCAGAAGAAATTGTATTTGGAGATGTTACGACAGGAGCTTCAAACGATCTTGAGAGAAGTACAGAACTTGCAAGAAAAATGGTTATGAAGTATGGAATGAGTGATAAAATAGGACTTGTTACTTACGGAAAAGACAATGAAAATGTATTTCTTGGTAGAGATATAATGAATAAGCGTACTTGCAGTGAAAAGACTTCTGAAGCTATTGATGCTGAAGTTAAGAGGATAATTGATGAGGCTTATGCTCAAACAAAGGAAACTCTTTTGTCATATACAGAAAGAATGGATTTTGTTGTTGAGCGTTTACTTGACTGCGAAGTTATGGAAGGCGAAGAATTGAAGGAAATCATGGAGGCAAAAAATCTCGATGATTTAAGAGCAAAGTATAAGGCTGAAGATGATGAGAAAAAAGAAGCTAAAAAAGAAGAAGATAATGCTGAAGAATCATCAGATGATGAATTAGAAGATGATGAAGATGTAAATGAATATCCAGAAGATCCTTTTTCTTTTTTGACAAAAAGAGTTCATTTAGTTGACCGTAATAAAAATAAGGACGAAAACAGTAAAAAAGAAGACGAATGGTAGTTTTTCGGAAATAGAAAATGACTATAAATAATGATGAAAATAAATTAGATAATAATAAAGTAGATGAAAATAAACAAGTGCAAGAAGGTAATAAATTTATTACTTTCTTGGCTGTTATTTCTATTCTTGTATTTCCATTTATTCTTTTTTGTGCTTGGGTCTTTCCAGAATATCTTCCATTTTTTGGATTAAATGTCAAAATGTGTTATATGATTGTTTTGCAACTGATTTCGTTTTTCTTTATTCTTGCAGTTATACAAAAACCAAGTCTTGATTTGAAATGGCAAATTATTTGTATTATTTTTGCATTTATCCTTCTTGGTGAATCTTATTTTCTTTTATTTAGCTAAAGTGTTTCTAAAAAAGGCATTGTGGTCATATCGCCACAATGCCTTTTTTTATGTATTTATGGTGTGTTGGTAAACTATTTTTGCATATTTAAAAGTTGCTATAAACTATCCAATTTATGCCTGTATACTAACACTTTGTCATTGCGAGGCTTTAGAAATAGTTAAAAACTCTAAAGAGTTTTTAACTATTTCTAAGCCTGTAAATTATTATATAGCTAAAAATTGAGTCGATCGGCTATATTTATAAAATGTATTGCACCCAAAAAGTTGCGAAAGCAGAGAACAAACTATTTTATTTTTTCACAGCCTCTTTTTAGTTACTTTATCTGCTCTATTGCCATTTTTAATGCCTGTTTTATAGCTTTGTTTCTAACTCTTTCTCTTGTTCCTAAAAAGTGAAATTCGCCTGTTGTATTTTTTTCATTGTAAAAAATAGATATGAAAACATGACCTGCAGAATCATTTTCTCCAAAAGTTGGGCCTGCATATCCAGTTACACCTATTGCAATATCTGTTTTGAAAAGTTCGCAACATTTTTTTGCCATTGCTTCAGCCGTTTCTTTTGAAACAACACCAAATGAAGATATTATTTTGGGATCAACTCCTAAAATATTTTCTTTTATCTCCTCTGAATAAGAAACTATTCCACCTGGGAAAATATTTGAAGCACCTGCAACTGCTGTTATTTTGTGGGCAATACCACCACCTGTGCAACTTTCGGCACAGGAAATAGTTATCTTTTTTTGTTTTAAAAGATTGACAAGGACTTCTTCAGGTGAGTCAATATCTATTGCATATATAGAACTTCCCAAAATTTTTTCTATTTCTTTTACTGTTGGCTCTGTCAATTTAAATGCTTCATCTTTTGTTTTTGCTGAAGCTGTAACTCTTACAAGGATTTCACCGTCTTTTACATAGGGAGCAACTGTTGGATTGACTCCTTTTGTCATTATGTCGCTTAAAAGAAGTTCGGTCTCTGATTCTGTTCTGCCGATTATTCTTATATATCTTGAAACGAGTGCTTTTTCTGAAATTTTGGAAAGAATCGGAACAACTCTTTCTTTCATCATATTTTTACATTCAAATGGAGGACCTGGTAACATAAATATTTTTTTATTTTCATGTTCTATCATAACACCTGGAGCTGTTCCCCAGTCATTTTTTAATACTGTTGCTCCTTGTGGTATCAATGCCTGAAGTTCATTATTTGGTGGCATATCTTTTGCTTTGTTTTTGAAATATCTTTTTATGTCCTCGATTATTTCTTCTTTTTTCTCAAGTTTTAAATTAAGTTGTTCAGCTATAGTTGATTTTGTTATGTCGTCATAAGTTGGGCCTAATCCACCTGTAAATATGATTATATCACTTCTATTTAATGCTGTTTGAAAGATTTCTTTTATTCTTCCTCTGTTGTCGCCTACGGCACTGTGGTGAAATACATCTATTCCGAGGTCTGCAAGTTCTTTTGATATCATAGCAGCATCCGAATTTATTGTTTCACCAAGCAAAAGTTCTGTTCCGACAGATATAATTTCAGCAGTCAAACTCATTTTTTATGTCCCCTTTCTCTTATGTTTTTTTATTTTATTTATAATAAAAATGAAAATTTTCCTTCACTAAAAAAAATAAGTAAATAAAAAGTTACTATAAACTACCCAAATAGCCTCTATTTAGAGACAATGTCATTGCGAGGCTTTGAAATAGTTAAAAACTCTAAAGAGTTTTTAAAAAAATATCCCCCAAGGGGGAAGCCCAGCAATCTAAGCCTGTAAATTATTATTTACTTAAAAATTGAG
>CADASF010000066.1 GCA_902790465.1 uncultured bacterium
ACAAAGACTTCCTGATGGAGCAAGTCCTGAAAGAGCTCGATTTTATAGTTCATCTTTTGACGGAATCAGTATCACCGCAAGCCAAGATTTTAAAGAAATATCAGAAAATTTCACTATTTTCTTTACAGAAACAGACTATTTTGGTAAAGGACAACCTATTTATTGTATAGATAGATTTGTTGAAATAAAAGATGAGGCTGGAAATGTAACGGAAAGAATCCCATTCAATGACAGATCACACATAATCTACATTAATGGAGCTTATAATGATACAACAACCGAATTGGGAAGGATGATTCACGACTTCCATTGTACAAAATATAATGATATGCTTTGTCCCATAATCAAAGAAAGATCAGAATATTTAAAATCAGAAGGAGGGAGAAAATATATGTTTAAACTTTTTGCAGAAGATATAGAAAAAGTAAGAGAAGAAGAAAGAAAAAAAGCTGAAATTGAGATAGAAAAAGCTAAAAAAGAAGCTAAAAAAGCAAGAAAACAAGCTAAACAAGCTAAACAACAGGGAAAACTTGAAGGAATGGCAGAAGCTATTATCAATAATATAAAGTCATTGATGCAAAATTTAAATATGACTGCAGAAAATGCAATAAAAGCCCAATAAAAGCCTTGAATATTCCACAAGAGGAACATGAATTTTATTTGGCACAACTGCGACCAAATACTCCTTAAAATATCAGCCCTAAAATATGGCTTTTTAACTGATTCCATATTTTTCTTCTAAATCTAAAAAAATAAAAGGATTAAAATTTATTAGATAGAATATATAAAAGTGAATATTATAAGTTATTTTTGAATAATTTAAAAATTTTTCATAACTATTTCAAAACTATATTTTCGTAATGAAATTTGAGTTATGTAATAGTTCTATTTTTTAAAAAACTTCACCTCATCATTACGAGGTGTGTATTAAAGGTGCTAATATTAGTTTATTAGCACCTTTCGCTTTTATTTAAAACCCTTACGTATACTACGTAAAATTATACGTAACTTACGTATGATATAGTTATGTTTTTCGTTATGTATCAGAACTTAAGTATTACAAAAAATATAGTTTAAAGTTTCAAAATAGTGGGACATAGGCTAACTATAACCCAGTTAGAAGCAAGATATAGTTAGCCTCAAAAATTACCTAAAAAATGAAATTTATTTCAATACACGCCTTAAAAGGCGAATTATAAATATAGATAGTAACCTTACCGTCCCATATAAAGTTATTATCTATATTTACTATAATACTCCATAAATAAAAAAAAAGCAAATATTTTTTTTATTTACCTATTGACAAAATAAGAATTTGAGGATAAAATAAAAATATGTTAAATTACATTTGTTAGGTAATAAGAGAAAGGATTTCAAAAAATGGATAAAATTTACTATGCTGGTCATAAAAACAAAAATGGCGATTGGCAAACTTTAAAAGATCATTTAATTGGTACTGCTAAACTAGCAGAAAAATTTGGAAGTGAAATTGGATATCCTGTTTTAGCTTATTTCTGCGGATTATACCATGATTTGGGTAAATATTCAGAAGATTTTCAGCAAGTATTGCAAGGCACAAAACATGGAATAGATCATACTTCAGCTGGAGCAATTGTAGGAATCTCAAAAAAATTTGATTATTTACCAATAAGGAGCAAAGTAATATTTTCCCATCACTCAAATTTAAGTACAAAAGTTACTAAGCAATATCTACAAGATACGCTAACAATCCCTAATAAAATACCTTTAGATGATAAAAAAGAATCATTTTCAATAAAATCGCTTGAAGAATTAAACAAAGCTGTATCACTTTTCAAAAAAGAAATTCAAGCAAAAAAAATAAGTGTTACAGAACCAAAATTTGAAGAAAATATATTTGCAGAAGAACTTTTTACAAGAATGTTACTTTCTTGTCTTGTCGATGCAGATTATTCCGACTCTTGCGAATGGGAAAACAAAGGAAGTTTTGAAGAGTCGGAAAGTAAACCTCTAAAAACAAATGAACTAATCAAAGAATTAGATAAATTCATAAAAGAGATACAAGATAAATCAAATGACAATAAAAAAATAAATGAAATCAGAAATAAAGTATTGGCAAATTGTATAGAGTCTTCACAAGAAGAAAGAGGAATATTTACATTAACAGCTCCAACAGGCTCTGGAAAAACACTTGCAATGCTCGCATTTGCTTTAAGACATGCAAAAAAACATAATTTGAGAAGAATCATAATAGTTCTCCCTTACCTTTCAATTATTGAACAAAATGCTGAAATATATAAACAAATTTGTCCTGATCTATTACAAATACATAGCCAAGCTAAATTAGATGAAGATAATAAAATTTTTGTCGATAGATATACAGCTCCTATTATTGTTACAACTTCAGTAAATTTTTTTGAATCGTTTTTTAAATATAAAGCAGTTGATCTCAGAAGATTACATAATATGACAAACACTGTTATTTTATTTGATGAAGCACAAACATTGCCATTAAATATAATAAGCGAAACAATAAAAACGATGAATTTACTATCTGAAAATTATGGTTGTAGTATAGTATTTTCTACAGCAACTCAACCTGCATTTGACAAATTCGAAGATGTAAAATGGCAACCCAAAGAGATAATAAAAGATAAAGATGAAATATTTGCAAATAGCAAGAGATGTGAAATACAAATAGATACAGAAGAAAAAAGAACTGTTCAAGAAATAGCAGATAGAATAATTGAAGAAAAAAATTGTTGCATTATAGTCAATACAAAATCAACAGCTGTTGAATTATACAAATATCTAAGAGAAAAAATAGAAGAAGAATCACTATTTTATATAAGTTCAAATCTCTGCCCTGCTCACAGATCAGATGTAATACAAGAGATAAAAGAAAGACAAAAAAGTAAAGAAAAATGTATAGTTATCTCTACTCAATGCATTGAAGCAGGCATTGACATCAGTTTTGATATAATGTACCGAGAGCTTGCACCACTTCCAGCAATTATACAGAGTGCAGGAAGAGTTAATAGAAACGGAAATAACGAAAATCATGGAAAATTAATTATATTCAAAACTGAAAAAGAAAAATATCCAGATGAAGATTATGGAAATCAAGCAAAGAAAGCCGAAATAGTATTCAACAGACATTCAAATAATTTGGATTTACAAAATACAGAAATAATCAATGAATACTATGAAGTTCTATCTAATCTAAATACAGAATCAAATGAACTAAAAAAAGCAATCGAAGATTATGATTATGAAAAAATAGAAGAAGAATATAAACTCATAAAAAATGCTGATATGATAAAGGTAATAGTTCCATACAAAAAACAAACTGAACTATACAATGAAATCATAGATGAAATAGTAAACAATGGCTTGACAAGCAAATTGATAAAAAAGGCAATGCCAATTACTTTAAATATATACATAGACAGAAAAAAAGATGAAAAACTCTCTAAAATATATTATTGTATATACAACAAAAAACAAAAACAAGAAAGTGGGTGGTATTTTTTAGGCTCGGACATTGAAAACGCATATAATGATAAATTGGGATTAGACCTCGATGAATACGAAGAAAATATAATATTTTAAAAAGGAGGGAATTTTGGCAAAAGATATTGTTTTAGAAATTTGGGGAGATTTTGCCTGCTTTACTCGTCCAGAATGTAAAGTGGAAAGATTGAGTTACCCTATTCCAACGCCATCTGCCATCAGAGGTGTACTAAATGCAATATATAACAAACCAGAAGAATTCTATTGGCAAGTGAAAAAAATTGAAGTATTAAAACCGATAAAATTTATCAGTTTCAAAAGAAATGAAGTCAAAGGCAAAATAGATTCTCAATTCAATGTTATATATGCAGATAGCACAGATGACACAGCAAAAGGCAGAACTCAAAGACAGACTACTATGCTAAAAGATGTTTGGTATAGGATAACAGCAAACATAGAAATCTTACAAAAAGGCAAAATTACAGAGAATCAAATTTATGAACAGGCAATAAGACGAATTGAAAATGGAAAATGTTATTATCAACCATACTTAGGGACAAGAGAATGTGTTGCATATTTTGGTGAAAGAAATAAAAATCAAAAACCAATAAATGAATCTCTTGATATTGGTTTGATGTTATATGATGTTTTTGATATCACAAAGCCAAAAGGTATCAAGTCATTTATAACATTGTTCAAAGCAAAAATGAATAATGGAATTATGGATATTCCACAATTCAATGACGACGAGTCAGTCATAAAACCAACGAGGAGGTTGTAATGCTGGCTGAATTATATGATTATGCAATAAAGCAAAATCTCGCAATAGAACCTGGATGGTCTGAAAAAAATATAAGGGCTTATATAAACCTATCTAAAGAAGGCGAATTTTTAAATGTTTTGCTTTACCAAACAAAAGAAAATAAAAAGAAAAAATTAGCTCCAGATATTGGAAGTGAAGCATTAGGTTCGACAAAATGTAATTTTCCTGTTGAAAAATTTGGAATAATATTCTGCCTTCCTGAAAAAAATGGAGAAATAAAAAAGACAACAGAAAATAAACATTCTTTTTTTTGGAACAAAATAGAAGAAATATCCGAATCTGTCGATGAAGCTACAGCTTGTTTAAATATTTTTAATGACAAAGAAAAATTTGAACAAGTCAAAAATGAACTTGAACAAAACAAAATAAAATCAGGTGATATAATTGGATTTACAATAGACGGAAAATTTCTTGAAGATTTAGAAAATTTTAAAATTTGGTACAGAGGATTTAAAGCTGAAAAATCAATATCAAAAGAACAAGATTCCGATAATTCTATGATATGCTTTATAACTGGAGAATCTGTTACTCCTATGAATACAACTCCAAAAATAGCTGGTCTTCAATCAGTTGGAGGACATTCTTCTGGGGATGCTCTCATTTCTTGTGATAAATCAGCATTTGCTTCTTATGGATTAGAAAAAGCCCAAAATGCCTGTGTTTCCGAAGAAGCAATGTCAGCTATAAAGGGAGCAATAGAAGATCTTATAAAAAATGCAAAATATCCAAATATACCTGGTTGTAAAATGCTTCACTGGTACAAAGAATCTATTTCTAAAGAATTAGATTTATTAAATTCTCTTGATTTTGATCTCTTTGAAGAAGATGAATATGATGAAGAAACCGAGAAGATAGCAGAAGAAAAAGAGAAAAAAGAAGACCTCAAGAAAGCAAGTGAAATAATAAAAAATCTAATGGAAGGAAAAGATATATCTGCTCCTGAGAATATATATTATATTTTGGCACTTGCTGGAGCTGGTGGTCGAATGGTTGTAAAAAGTTGGATATATGGCAGATATGAAGAACTTTGTAACAATATTCAAAAATGGTATGAGGATTTAAAACTATTAGATTCCTCAAAAAGTTGGAAACCTAAAAAACTTTCTAACTATTTCTATAGATTACTAAAACCTCAATCTGTTCAAAAAAATCCATTTGACCGAATGAATAAAGAACTCTCGAAAATAAGTACAGAGATATTATATGCAATCATAAAAAATACTCCATTACCAGATACAGTAGCAACTAAAGCACTTGTGTATATAAACTCAGAACTTTTGAAAAGTGATGACAAGAAGAGAATAAAGAGCCCAGATAGAATAGCCTGTTCCCTTTTAAAGGCTTGGTTACTAAGAAAAAAGGAGGTAAAAAATAAAATGGCATCTGATTTAGACAAAAACAATGACAGTGTTAGTTATAATTTGGGAAGATTATTTGCAGTATATTCAAATATTCAAAGTACAGCAAATCCAAATGTAAATACAGGAGTTACAGAAAAATTCTTTCGTTCTGCAAGCACAACACCTGCATTTGTATTCGGCAAATTATCTCAATTAGCAGTACACCATCTTTCAAAAATAGAAAATGAAGGTACAAAAATTTTCTATAAAAAAATGCTTTCTGAAATTTCAGAAAAATTGCCAAGTAGCTTACCCAAAAGATGTACATTAATAGAACAATCAGAATTTGCAATAGGGTGCTACCATCAATATGCAACAATATTTAGAAAAAAAGAAGATAAAGGAGAGAAAGAAAATGTCGATTAGTAATAGATATGAATTTATGTTTTTCATCGAATGTATAAATGGAAATCCAAATGGCGATCCTGATATGGGAAATGCTCCAAGAATTGACAGTGAAGACATGCATGGATATGTTACAGACGTATCGATAAAACGCAGAATCAGAAACTATGTACAGTTAGCACACGGTGATGAAGATGGAATGGATATCATAATCCAAGAATCAACAAATACAAACAGATTTATTGCAGAAGTAAAAGAAGCTGTTGGTATTATGCCAGACAACAAATCAAAAGAAGGTGTAAAAAAAGGAAGAGAAGCAGCTTGTAAGAGATTTTTTGATGTAAGAACATTTGGTGGAGTTCTTTCAACAGGTCCAAATGCAGGTCAAGTTAGAGGACCAGTTCAACTTACATTTGGAAGATCTATCGACCCAATATATCCACAAGATATAGCTATTACAAGAATGTCAGTAGCAGACAATGCTTCAGGAACACAAAGTGCAGAAAACTACAAAAAAGATGAAGATTCTAAAGACGGAGACAAACTTAGAACAATAGGAAGAAAGCAGTTCATCTCCTATGGACTTTACGAAGTCAGGGGATTCATAAGTGCAAATTTGGCACATTACGAGACAAATTCAAAAAATGAAAACGGAACAGGATTTGATGAGAGAGACCTTGATGTACTATTTGAATCAATATTAAATATGTACGAACACGATAGATCCGCAAGCAAAGGTCAAATGTCTGTTATCTCCCCTCTTATAATCTTCAAGCATACAGGAACAGACACAAATCCACAACAAAGACAAAAACAAGCTGTTATCGGCTGTGCTCCTGCTCATAAATTGTTTGATTTGGTAGATATAAAGAGAAAATATGATATCGAAGTAGCAAGAAACTATAAAGATTATGATATTTCTATCAAAGTAAATGAAATTCCAAATGGTGTTGATGTTGGTCTAAAAGAAGATGCTTTTGGAGAAATCAACTGGCTCGACAAAAACAAAGAAAATTGCGGAATTTCAAAAAATAGCTGGCTAAAAGTAACTAAATAAAATATATAATGTGTTGGTAAGTTCTTAAAATTAAGGATTTGCCAACACATCTCTATCCCACACAAAAAAAGGAATTTAAAAATGATTGATGATGAATTAATTTCTATATCTCTTTTATCACATTATTATTTTTGCAAAAGAAGAACTGGATTTTTGATTTTAGAAGATAGATGGCAAGACAATGAATATACAAGTGAAGGAACTATCCAACACGAAATAGTACATTCAGGTGGAAAAGAAAAAAGAGGCAGAAAAGTTATAGAAAGACAATTCTATGTCCAATCAAAAAGTTTAGGAATAAATGGCTTTTGTGATTATATCGAATTTTTTTATGATGAATCGAATAAATTGACAGAAATTTATCCAATTGAGTACAAACATGGAGAAGTTAGAGATAATTTGGAATATCAAATACAGTTGACTGCTCAGACTATGTGCCTTGAAGAGACATTTAATTTATCTATTAAAGAAGGATCAATATTTTACATAAACTCTCACAGAAGATTCGAAGTTAATATAGATGAAAATTTGAGAAATTTAACTTTAGAAGGAATAAAAGGAATAAAAGATATTATACAAAACCAAAAAATTCCACTGGGTAATTATTCAAAAAAATGTAAAAAATGTTCTCTATATGATGAATGTATGCCTAAATTAAATAAAGATATATCTTCATATATGCAAAAAATAATATCTGATTGTGAAAAATTATGAAAAAACTTAAAAACGTAATATATATTCTAACACCAAACAGTTATGTACATTACAAAAATGGCAACATAGTTATAGAAATAAAAGATTCTGAAAATAAGCAATATATACCTATTCATAACATAGAATCAATCGTATTTTTTGCCCAAAATAATACGATAACTTCTCATTTTTTAAAAGAATCTTTATATAATAATATTTCTATTTATTATGTTGATTCTTATAACAATTTTATAGGTAAATTTCAAGGTCCAGTCAATGGAAATGTCCTATTGCGAACAAAACAATATAAAATGTCAGAAACCGAAGAAGGAATTAACATTGCAAGAAATATTATATATGGAAAAATTTTAAATAGCAAACTTTTTTTACAAAGAGCAGGAAGAGAACGAGAAGAGAAAAAAGCTCAAAAATTAACGGAAGCAGTTAAAATAATATCGGAATATACATCTAATTTGAAAGATGCAGAAAATGTAAGTAGCATTATAGGAATAGAAGGTTGCATAGCTTCTGTATATTTTAGCGTTTTTGAACAAATGCAAACAGTTAAAGAAGATTCTATGTTATTTGAAAAAAGGACTAAACACCCACCAAGAAATAGAATGAATTCTCTATTATCTTTTATTTACACTCTGTGTAAAATTGATTGCGAAACTGCAATTGAATGTGTTGGACTTGACCCACAAGTTGGATTTTTACATTCTCTTAGATCAGGAAGACCATCCCTCGCACTCGATCTAATGGAAGAATTGAGAGCCCCACTTTGTGACAGATTTGCAATTAGCCTGACAAATAAAAAGCAAATTAAAGCAGATGATTTCAAAGAAGAAAATGGAAGATTTTTATTGACAGATAAAGCAAGAAAAATGATTTTGCAAAACTGGCAAAATAGGAAAAAAGAAGAAATTATCCATCCATATCTTGATGAAAAAATTCAAATAGGATTAATTCCATATGCACAAGCTCAATTATTGGCAAGCCATATTCGAGGAGATATAAATGAATATCCTCCATTCATTTGGAGATAACAAAATAAAAAGAAGAGGTAAAAATGAGAATTGTAGTTACTTACGATGTAAATACCATAGAAGCAGAAGGACAAAAAAGGCTTAGAAAAGTTGCCAAAATATGCGAAAAATATGGTATAAGGGTTCAAAATTCAACATTTGAAGTAGATGTTGACAATGCCACTTTTAATTTTATGAAACATCAATTAAAAATGGTGATTGAAGATACTTTAGACTCAATCAGATTTTATAAACTTGGTAATAATTGGGAGAATAGAATCGAAAAAATGGGGAAAAATACGACTTTAGATATTGCAGAACCATTAATTTTCTAAAATGCCTTGCAATGTATTATCTTTTATTGTATAATATCTGCGGGGATTGTACATTAACAGTATAGAGATAAACAAACAAAAATTTCTATAAAATAATAAATCTCTACTTTTGTAAATTTCGCCTCCTTATTGAGGCGTGTATTGAAATAAAAATTAAAAATGTCTACTATTGTAGATTAAGTATATGCTTATAATAATAATTTACTTTATTTAATAAATAAAATTAGGCATATACTTAGTATATTTTTGAAACAATTTCAAAAAAATGTAACTTCACCTACACCAAGAAAATTATCAAGAGATATATGGGATATATAGTAAAAAAGGAATATAAAGCTAAATATGGAAAAGAACTTCGATTGTAATTTAATAGCTAAAAATTTGCGAGGAGATAAAGTTTTTTCTTATTTTGGTAAACCTATAGATGAAGGCGAATGGAAAAATCTTTGGAAAGAACAGTTAGAAAAAGTTGCTACTTTAGAAAAAAAACTATTTAAGTATTGCCTTGAAGATGAAAAACTTTATAAAATTTTTATTAATAGAGTTTTGATACTGATAGAAGAATTAGAAAAAGATTTAGATTATTTCAATCCAAAATATATAGATATAGATAGTTATATAATGTATTTAAAAGGAGAAATGATTACAGATAACTTCTGTAATGATCACAGGTATTATTATGATGAAAAAGGGAAAAAAAAGGCATTATATGTTTGTTGATGATAGAGAAACTTTAAAAAAAATCCATAATATTAAATAGATAATAAAAAACAATAAAAACTTGATTCATAAGTAAAAAATAAATTAAACTTTATGTTTTCCCTTGAAAACTACATTACAAAAACGAATCAACGATCTAAATGACTATACAAGAGAATACGGCAACCCACGCTATATCTTCGAATTGGCTAAAAATGTAATCAACATAGCCAAAGAAACAGTAAAAATCCTCGACGAACGGAATAAGTTACAGGTAGAAATATAAGAAGAAACATAAAAAAAGTTGCTGTGATGATTATCACAACAACTTTTTTTTACTATACATATGCCATTTGTGCAGAGATTGTCTGAACTTCACTCAATGGCAAATTTAAATTTTCTGCTATCTCTTCTTTACATATATGATATAAGAACGATCATTAAATGGTTTGTGGTTGTGTTCAAATGTTCTTTGAATCTTATAAATAGACAAGCCTTCTCCAAATACATCTGTTTCTGTTATAAAAATAACAAAAGTTGTAGGAACGTATCCCCTCTATCTTTCCAAAAATTTACTTGGAACTTTTTTTGTCAACCAAACACCATTTACAGAACGATAAAATTTATAGCCTAATTTATACATTTCACCGCTTTTGACAGTATAAATAACAGGTTTTCCGTGTCGTTTGCCTACATTTTCAGCAGTTTCCAAATTATCTGACAAATGGACATATAATCTTGATTTTGGAATTAATCCCTCTTTATCTATTGAAGAAACATATTTAACACCAGTTCCATGATAAAGAATATCTGGTGGAATAATTTCTTGCAACTCGACATCTACAGAAACGGAATGTCCTTGATTTGCACGAATCAAAGTTTTATCTTCATTGAAAGAATAACGCTGTTTTTCATCTTCTGCAACTATTTCTTCCAATGTTTTTATATCAAAATTATATTTTCTACTTATACCTTTTATCAACTCTTGAACATTTGCCCATCCGTGTTCATCAAGAGATATGCCTATCTCCTCTGGCTTATGCCGTAAAATAAGTGAAATATATTTGCTTATATTTTTTTTTGACATAAAATTAAACTTCCTTATTTTTTTATTTTTAGATTAACAGTGGTTCGTCAAAGTATTTTTATTTTATTCCTCTAAATCTTTAATAATCTTCTCAGCTGTAAATGTATCAATTATCTCAATAGAGTTGTAATTTATTTTTTCAATTTTCCAAAAGGATAAACCTTGTTAAATAAAAGGAAAAATTTAGGAATTTATAAAAATATAAAAGAGATTCTCAAAAAAATAAGGAAGTAAAAAAATGAGTAACACTAAAGCGATAAATCTATATTTAATGGATGGAGACTTAAAAGGCAGAATTAAATGTGCAACTAAAAATTGAATCGGAATTGCCTATAAAATACCTAAAGATAAAATTAATGAAGCAAAAGAAATGGAACCTCTAAAAAAACTTGGTATCTATTTTCTTTTTGGAAAAAATAAAGAAAATAAACCAACTATATATGTTGGTCAGGCAATCAAAAGAGCAAATGGAAATGGTCTATTAGGGCGTATATTAGAACCACATAAAAATCAAAATAATCAAAATATAAATATTAACGATTGGACTGAAGCCATTACTTTTACAATAAAAGATACAGATTCAATAGATACTGACGATCTAAATTATCTTGAAAACAAATTCTATAATTTAGCCAAAATAGCTAATAGATATTATGTACTAAATAACAAAGAACCAGAAATAGGAAATCCAAATGAAGAAAAAGAAAGTCAACTTGAAGAATTTGTAAAATATGTAAAACTTTTTACAGAAATTTTAGGACATAAAGTTTTTGAACCTATTAATGCAGATGAAATCATAAATTACCAATTTAATGAATCTACAACTTCTGAAAATAATGTTGTAAGGAACGAAATCCCCCAAGAAACACAACAAGAAGCACAACATTCAGAAATTCCAGTTGCAATTGATAATGATGTTGTATATAGTACATGAAAATATAAAAAAATATTCAAAAATATATTAATTTTTTATTAAAAATAAAATATTTTCAAAAAATCTTTAAATAATTATTGACAAAT
>CADASF010000067.1 GCA_902790465.1 uncultured bacterium
GCAGGATGCAAACGGAAACGGAATTGCAGATGCAGGCGAAGTAAAGAGTGTAAAATCACTTGGTATCACATCAATCAATGTTGAATTCAACAAAGAAAATTTCGTAAGCTCCTTCGAGAGAAATGGACAGACCTACAAGATGTGGGATTGGTGGCCAAATGCAGTAGAACTCGTCAAACTTGCTGCAAAGTAATTTTGCTATAGTATCTATAGTATTATAGTATAGTACAGTTATATATAAAGGTATATCCTCCCTTTAAAGGGGGGATATACCTACCAAAGAATATTAGATTTATTCAGAACAGGGGATTTGAGCTTCTTCAGTTATTCCCAAATGCTTTTTTACAATTTTTCCCTGTTCTGAATAAGTCTAATGTTTTTTTTTCTTACAGCCAACCTTATTGCACCTATTTCATCTGTTTTGTAATATTTTATTCCATATTTTGTAAGTCTATCCAAAACACATTTTGATGGATGGGTAATGTCTCCCCTATCACATGAAATTATTGCAATTTTAGCTTTCGTATTTTTCAAAAATACATCTGATGAAGATGTAATACTTCCATGGTGTGCAATTTTTAAAACATCACATTTTACATCAAATGAATTTAAAATTTTATTTTCTGTTTCAAAATCAATATCAGCACAATACAAAATTGAATTTTGACCATATACAATTTTTAACACAAGAGATTTTGAATTTATATCATTGTAAAAAAATTCACTTGAAGGTGATAAAACATTTATTTTTATATCATCAGATATATTTATAATATCACCTGCCATTATTGGCTTAGCCTTTTCCAATCCAACAAATTTTTCAGCAATAAATTTTGAAGCGAACAAATTTTTAATTTTTATTCTTTTTGAAAGAGAATAAAGACCTCCTAAATGATCTTCATGTTCATGTGTAATAAAAACATAGTCAATATTATCTATACCACTTTTCAAAAGATATGGAGCTATAACATTTTTTCCTACATCAATTCCCTTTCTTATACCAGATGTTCCACAGTCTATCAAAATCTTCTTTCCATTTGGTGTGATAATCAACGATGAATCTGCATTACCAATACTAAAAAACAGAATTTCCATATATTTCGGAGGTTTAAAAAAATATGGAATCAATAGAGAATAAGATACAAAAAAAAGTATAAAAATAATTGGAAAACAGAAAAAATATTTTTTCACTTTCTTTGTAAAAAAATCAAAATAAGAGCATATAAAAAAAATAGCATAATATAAAAAAACAAAATATATTGACGGTGAGCACAAAAAAATTCGAGAAAATTTAAATAATGACAAAAATTTTAATGAACTGATCATCAAAAAAACAATAAATTCATTAATTGGACTCAATATATTAAATATTGGTTCTAAAAATCCAAAAATTAAAATAACAGAAGCAAGTGGAGTTGCAATTATATTCGAAAAAAAAGAAAATGGTGTCCATTGACAAAAAAATAAAACAGATATAGGAAGTGTTACAGATTCTATTGAAAGACTTAAAAATATTGATTCTATTATTTTATTAAATGGAGACTTAAAATTTAATAAAATAATTTGATTTATAAATCTAATATAAAAAATAATTCCACAAATTGCTGACCCACTCAACAAGAAACTACAATTCAATATGTTAAAAGGATTCATAAAAATCATAAATCCAACAGCAAAACAAAGTGCAGATATAATATCACAATCTCTATTTAAAGAAACAGAAAGTAAAGAAAGCAAAGCCATAATTCCTGCTCTCAAAATACTTGGAGATTCTCCTGCCATATTCATATAGAGTAATAATATTGGCAATAAAATTATAAAAGATATTGTTGGAGATAATTTTATTTTTTTAAAAAGAAACAAAAAGAATAGAATAATTACTGAAATATGAAATCCAGAAGCAGCCAAAATATGAAGAGTTCCTGTTTTTTCAAAAATTTCTCTATGACTTGATGTAAAAAGTGATTTATCACCAAATAAAATACCTATTATCACAGGCTTTACAAAATCAGAATGTTTTTTGTCTATATAAAAAAATATTTTACTTTTTAAATAAATTGCAAAATCAGAAATAGAAAAATTTTTACCTGTTTCTTTTTTTATTATTTTGGGATTATCTATTTTAAAAAATATTTTACTATTGGAAAGATTTTCTGAATAAGAAAATACAAGTGGATTTTGTGGAGAATAAATCTTAGTCAAAATTCCATCAATTTCAAAATTATAACCATAACCAGATAAAATTTTAAAATCAAAATCTTTTTTAGGAAAAAAAGAAAGAAGTTTTATTTTTTTAGAAAACTTTAAATTTATATTTTTATACTTGATTTTTTCTGACTCAAATATTATTTTTACACTCCTTTCTGAAATATAAAAAGATTTAAGTTTCCCATAAACTTTTATCTTTTTTCCTTCATAATCAGATATTTTTTTATTTAAACATTCAATATCTAAACAAAAGGAATTTGAATGAACAATTCCAAAAATAAAAAATAAAAGACACAATATTTTATTTAAAATCTGTTCATCATCTTTTTTCATTAAAATAAAAAGAGAAAAAGATATAAAACAAATAAATAAAAGAAATTTATTTTCTACTATTATAAAAGAACAGCCAAAAATAAAGGAAATTATAGATAGAGCAAAATATCTCATAAATTATACCTTAAAATCAAAATAAATTAATTATTAGGGAGTTTAGTAACAAGCCCTACATACAGAATAAACTATATAATTTAAAATTTTTGGATAAATTTTGTAAACATTATGCTAAAAATGTAAAAATTTAGGAGGATTTTTAAATGTTAAAAAAAATTTTATCACTTGTAAGTCTTAGTTTAATTCTTGTTTTTTTTGTTGCATATTTACCTTGTGAAGCAAAACAAGAAAAACAAATAAAAAAGGAGAACAACAAAATGGAAAAAACATTACTTGCAAGATTTAGCGAGTTTTCAACAGAATCAGCATATGTAAATATAAAAGTAAAAAACGAAGCAACAGGGGAAGAAGTTGTTTTTGTTACAGACAATGGAAATTGGCAATATCTATTTATGTATTATGTAAAGGCATGTGAAGCAAAAGATTATACAAATTATATGGTAAAACATGCAAATGATACTTTTACACTTCCAGAAGTAGCATTTAATAGAAACAAAATATGTATTGCTGATGACAGTATGAAAAAAATTGAAAACAATATTGAAGAATTAAAAAAATACATAGTTGCTCCTGGTCCAAGTGCCAAGTCATACTATGTAGATGTACCTCCTGCACAGCAGAAATCATTCATAAGATATGCAAACGGATTTGAAGGAATAGTAGTGAGACAGAGCTGTCTTAATGGAAGAATCTATTTGCAGGAAATATAAGAGACAAAAATGGAATCGTTTGATCGAGTAAAACTTCTAATTGGAGAAGATATTTTTGACAAAATAAAAAATAAAAAAGTTGCTATTTTTGGTTTAGGTGGTGTCGGTGGTCCGACTTGTGATGCGATTGCTCGTTTTGGAATATCAAACTTATTATTAGTTGATTTCGATGTTGTCAAAGAAAGCAACATGAACAGGCTTTCGATAGCAGATGGCAGAGATATTGGCAAACCCAAAACAGAAGTAATGAAAAATAGGATATTATCCTTTAACAAAGAAGCAAATATCCTAACATATAATCAATTTATGGATTCTAAAGCCTATGATGATATAATAGAATCTTACAATCCTGATTTTTGCATTGATGCTGTTGACAGTTTAAATCCCAAAATAGCAACAATAGAAAGACTTTATTATTCAAAAAGAAAATTTATTTCTTCAATGGGAGCAGGTGGGAGGCTTGATCCATCCAAAGTAAAATATGGAAGGCTTGACGATGTCGTAAATTGTGGTCTTGCAACAAGAATAAGAAGTATTTTGCGAAAACACAATATAAGAACAAACAAAATAAAAACTGTCTATTCAACAGAACAACCGATAAAACCAATTCCTCCCAAAGAAAATGAAATTTCAGAAAGAGGAAGAACAAGAGGCACACAGTCAAGCTGTATGATTGTTCCGACAGTTTTTGGAATGTTCATAGCCCATAAAGTTATTTCTTATTTTATTGAAGAGGCTACAAAATAGACAATAATTTTTCAATTTTATAAAAATAAAAAAGACTTTACATTGTTATAAAGTCTTTTTTATTTTTAGCCATGATTTCAAACTACTAAAAGTTATTTTTTTTTTTTGAATCTTAATAAGATACTAAAAAAATATCATTATATTAAACTATTTTTTTAGTATATCTCAACTATATTTTTATTTTTATAATAAAATTAATATTAAAATAATACTAAAATGTAATATTTTTTAGATGTCTTTTTGATATAATAATAATCAAAATTTAAATATGATAAAATAAATATGCATAAATTTTAAAATAAAATGACAAAATCAGATAAAGCTACATATATATTAATAAGCATTATATCCTCTATTATATTTTGTTCAATATATGGAATCAACATTTTAAATCCATGTTACACTGATTGGTTATTAAATAGTGGAGATTTAACACAACACTATATAGGTTGGAAATCTTACAGAAATGCCTCTTGGACATTTCCAATTGGTATGACTGAAATACTTACATATCCAATTCCTATATCTGTAATATTTACAGATTCTATTCCTATATTTGCTTTTTTTTTCAAAATAATATCTCCAATATTACCAAAAAATTTCCAATATTTTGGATTTTTTGGTTTGATGTGTTTTATTTTACAAGGAATAATTTCTGCAAAAATTTTAGCAAGATATACAAATAATAAAAGAAAGTATAAACATTAATTAAATTAGAGTTTAACGACAAATAATATTTTTTCTGTAAGTTCAGCGAAAGAATCGACTCTCATATCGACTTCCACACCTTGTGGTGTATTATATCCATAAGTAACAAGACATATTTTTACACCTGCATTTCTGCCAGTTTTTATGTCTGTCATTCCGTCGCCAATCATAAAAGTATTTTCTTTCAAAACATTAGCTTTTTTAATCATTGATAAAATAGAATCAGGAGCAGGTTTTAATGGATATCCACATTCTGCCCCATGTATAAAATCAATATATTGACTTATATTTAAAATAGAAAGCACTTTTTCTGTAAGAGGTTGAATTTTATTTGTAACAACACCAATATAAAATCCATCCTCTTTTAATTTTTTTAAGCCCTCTTTTACGCCATTATAGACAGTTGTTTTTACTACTGGATTTTTTGCGTAGTAATCAACAGCTAAATTGCCTGCTTCTTCCCTATCGGCAGATTCATCATTTAAATAATCTAAGGCTTTTACAACTGTATTTCTTATTCCGTGACCGACCAAATCAGCGATAGTCTCTTCAGATATGGATTCTAATCCAAATTGATTTAGTGCATAATTAATACAACCTGCAATATCTCCTCTTGAATCGATCAAAGTACCATCTAAATCAAAGCAAAGTAAATATTTTTTCATAATATTATTTATTTTCACTTTTCGCTATTTTTTTTTAATATAAAAATAATACCAATAAATATTCCAAAAAATAAAATATCTCCACCTATTCGAGGAGAAATTCCAAATGCCATCCAAAATGAATCAAAAGAATTTTTAATATTTAAAATAAAATACCCTATAGGACGAATAAAAGCTCCTAAAAAAATAAATAAAGAAATTCCAATAACATATACAAAAATTATAGTTATATTTCTTATTTTTTTATTTTTTTCTTTTCCTGTAATAGAAGCAATCATTAATTTAAATAATTCTACTATATCTTCAAAATATAGACTATCATTTTTTTCTAATTTTTCCATCAAATCAGGAATATCAACTTTAGTAATATCATTCCCACAAGCTAAACAAATATTTTCTCCATCTTTTAACTCACAACCACATTTATTACAAAACATATTTTACACCTCGATTTAATATTTTATCAAAAAAAATAAAAAAAATCCACCTATTTTTTAAAAAAAAAGGTGGAAAAAATATTATTGAGGCTATAGAACTTCAAAATCTTTTATCAATTCGCCCTGTCTTCTTACCCACATATATATTCCTTCTCCAAAAACTTCGGCTGTAATTATATATCCTTCATCGTCTTTATCAACAATTTTAGCTGTAGGTAATCTATCCAAAATAGGTTCAACATCATTACCGCAAAATTTAAATCTAACTTTTTGCAACTTTCCGCCATACATAAATTGAATTCTTTTTCTAAATTCGCCTTCCTCAAAACGACTACTGTAAGGAATGTGAAAACTTTCACTAAGAACATTTAAACTTTTTATTCGATCTATTCTATAAATAGTTGGAAATGAATCATTTATCACATCAAAATCTTTTCTTACAGATTCATCATCAATAAAAGCAGTCAAATAGAAATAATATTCAGAAAACATGATTGCGACAGGTTTCAATTTTCTTTTAACTGTTTTTTTATCTTTAGTCCTCTTATAACTAATTTCAACAAAACGGCATTTACTTATGGCCTCTCCCAAATTCCAAAGAGTATCAATAAATCTTGTTTTGTGTTGCAATTCAACATAATGAAATTCTTCATTCTTAATAAGTTGCATGACAAGTTTTTGATTTTTTTTAGGGACACAACAAGAAATAAGAGTATTTAACATTTCTATCATATCTTCTTTAACAAAAGCTCTACTATCAAGCAATATTTTACAAATTGCAAGTATTTCACCATTTGTCAGTTTGAGATGATAAATTTCTTCTAAGTGATATTTCTTTTCAAATCTATCATATACAATAGAATTTACAAAACCTGTGTGATTTCCTGAAGATTCGAGAAAATCTCTTATATCATCTATATCTCTTTGAATTGTCCTTTCGTTTACCCCATATGTATCTGCTTCATCTGATTTACTTATCGAATATCCACCCATAAGTTTTGTATAAAGACCAAGAACTCTATCTATTTTTCCATATTCCATATAAAATTATAAGTCCCCCAGTAAAAATCTTTTATATGTTGTTATTATAAAACATTATCTATGACAAAAACTGTCATTTTTAATATTTTTTAGAAAAAAAATTTAATTATTTTTTAATTTAATAACTAAAAAAAACTCATCAGAAAATTTTCTGATGAGTTTTTTTATTTCTTTACAACAAAATAAGTTAATTTTTCAGACAATTTCTTTTCTATTAAAATATAGCTATACCAAGAAATCAAATAAGTAACTATAAGCATTAATATAAATAAAATGACATTTATAAAAATAGAATTTGTTCTAAATAGTTTATATACTGCAGTGGTAAAATATTCAATAAAATAAACAGAATAACTCATGTTCCCAATTAAAATTAAAAATTTAGGGAACTTAAAATCTATAAATAAAACATAAGAAGATAAGAATATAAGTGCAGAAGGAAATCCGAATCTAAAACCTCTCTCAATTCCATTTCCAAAACTCCCTAAAATCCAAATCCAAGAAGCTATAAAAATTATGACACAAAAAAATTTTCCAAATTTTGAAAATAAAATCTTTTCAAATTTAAAAATTATAAAATAAGTGCATGCCCCAAATATAAAGTCAAGAATCACACTATCAGACCAATAAGTGAGATAAAAATTATTCGCTCCAAATATTTTCCCCAAATAGAATAAGCACAAAGTAAGAGCAGAAACAATCCAAAACCTATATTTAAAGCTAATCAAGATTGACACAAAAAACAAAATATAAAATAATATTTCATAATTTAAAGTCCAACCGATACAAGCTATAGGAAAATTAATTCCTTTTGAGTTTACAAATGGAATAAAAAATAGTGATTTTATTAAATATTCAGGTGTAGGTTCACTCATTATTGAAAGTTGAGGCTTCACAAGCAATATGCAGTATGTAAATATCGTTATAATCCAATAAAGTGGTATAAGACGAATAAACCTTTTTGGCAAAAAACCTTTAATTTTAGATTCATTGTCTGTTGTATAGAATATGATAAATCCACTTATAACAAAAAACATATCAGGAGCAAAAGCCCCTGATAATGTTATTTCACAATGGACTAAAATAACAAAAAAAGCGGCAATCAAGCGAAGTATCTGAATTGAGTCTATAAATTTTCTATTTTGTTTTTGTTCTGACATAATTTGTTTCAACCAACAAAATCTATTTAACTACAGCATAGACTTTAAAGTCAACAAGCCCTGAAATAAAAACAGGTGATAAATTATTTGAAATCAAACTAAAATTAGCTGACTTAGGTACTATTATATAGTTTATATCAGGAATTGTGTAATAAGGATCATATACATCAATTCCGACATTTGGACTAGCCCATCTTGAAGCCTTTGCTTTTTCAGGATCGTGTTCAGGACTCCACTGCATACTAATTAATGGCAATTTTACATCAGTTTTATAATTATTTTTCAGTGCTTTATTATACATATAAGAAGTAGTATAGTAATATTTTAACTTTGTATATGTATCAAAAATTTTCTCACTTGCAGAATATTTTCCTATCAAAAGAACTTTTGCTCCCTTTAAACTTTCATTTAAAAGACATATCTGCGTTTTTAACATATCTGCATCATGAACAGTTACTGAAAATGCTGATTTATATGACAAGTAATTATTTATCAAACAAAGAGCAATAAAAAGTGATATTGCAAAAGTTTTCATCTGTTTTAAATGAGATTTAAAAATTTGAGCTGCAAAAATTATTGTAATAACTAAAATTAATATTTTCAAAATATCAAACAGACTACCTTTTATTTTTATAATTCCCAAAGAATAATTCAAAAATGGACAGAGTAACGAATCCCTCAAATATGCAATATCCATAAATGCCGTATAATTACCTTCTGGAAAACGCCCTATACAAATTTGCATAAAAACGATAAAACATACAGCAATTATTTTTTGTACATTTGTAACTTTATATTTTGTCTGTTCAAAATCAATAGAAAATACAAGTAAAATAAAAGGTATTACAAGTGGGAAAAAATATCTCAAATGAGGTGTCATTGATGAAGATGGATAATCTTCATACATTGAGACCATAAAAGTTACAGTGAAAACAGCTGTTCCCAAAATAAATAAAATCATAGATAGCATTTTTTTACTATCTTCAGAAAGATAATTTCTAAATAATATGGGAATCACCAAAAGGACTATACCAAAACCTGCAGATATATATCCAAGAAAATAAAAAGAATAACGAAAAATTGTCCAAATTCTATTTGGATCTTTGAAATACTCAAAAGTTATTATATATCCTCTGAATATATGAGGAGAAATAAAAGCAAATAAAAGAATCAGGACAAAAAGAGAAATTGAGGATATAATCCTAACTTTTTTATTTGATTTAATAAAATATCTTACAAAAGCAAATAGCAAAAATCCAACGAGAAAATAAAAACTTGATGCCTTTGTAAAAAATAAAAGTATCCCAGTAATAATAGACATAGAAAGCCATTTCTTATTATTCTCATCTGTCAAATAATTATAGGAAAAATATAAAAACCACATTGCAAGTGGATATACAAGATTTTCTGCTAATACACTACAAGTAAAGCATAAATCTGGAATAAAAATAGATAAAAATGAGATTAAAACTGCATTTTTAGGTGCCATCTTTCGTGATATTAACCAAACTGGAAAAATTGCAGAATTCATCAAAATTGCATTTATAAATTTTATAAAAGCATATACAACAATTCCATTAGAAAATATATTTGCAGGTGCTATAATCAATGGATATAAAATATGATGAAATGGATATAGAACAGAACGAACCTCTATTTGACTTAAAGAAGCTAATGATCTAGAGGCTTCAAGTAACAAAATTTCATCAGTATATAAAAATATATTTTTTTGAAAATATGCCAAATAAAATCTTATAAGAACCCCTGTAAAAAATAAGAGCAAAATAGGATATATTGGTTTTTCCATAAATGATTCAAGTTTATCAAGAAATTTATTGTTTGAATCACTTTTCTTCTCCACTTTTTTTGCAGTTTGTTCTATTTTTTCTATGTTTTTTAATTCTTTTTGTCTTGTAATATTTACAAGTTTATTTTTTTTGTTCTTTTTTATTTTTTTCATAATTCTTAACTTTTTAGGGCATATTGGTAAACTTAATTTTTTCCAAAAATTGATTTCTGCTAATTTTTGGAACTTTATACTTTTACATTATAACATATTCAAAGGAATTAACAAGTATAAAAAAGAAATTTCAAAAAATAACTAAAAAATATAAGAAAAAGGGGTAATTATGGATTTATTATCATCAACATTGAGAATGCTATGTGCAGATACTGTTCAAAAAGCAAAATCTGGACATCCTGGTATGCCTTTGGGAACTGCAGATATTACATCAGTTCTTTGGAGTGATTATCTTTCATTCAATCCAGAAGAACCAGACTGGATAAACAGAGATAGATTTGTTCTTTCAGCTGGACATGGCTCGTCTCTTCTCTATTCATTACTTCATTTATTTGGCTATAAAGTAACTTTAGAAGACCTCCAAAATTTCAGACAATGGGACTATAAAACAGCTGGACATCCTGAATATGGTTCACTTCCTGGGATAGAATGTACAACGGGTCCACTCGGTCAAGGAATTGCTATGGCTTGTGGAATGGCACTTGCAGAAAAAATGGCACAGGCAAGATTCAATACCGAAGATATAAAGATTATTAATCACAACATATTTGCCATTGCAGGTGATGGTTGTCTAATGGAAGGAGTAAGTGCTGAAGCATGTTCTCTTGCTGGTCATCTAAAATTGGACAATCTCATTTTATTGTATGACAGCAATAACATCACAATAGAGGGAAATACAAATATAGCTTTCAGTGATGACACTGCAAAGAGATATGAATCCTATGGTTGGAAAGTATATAATGCAGATGGACACAACAAAGAAGAAATCAAAAAAGTTATAGAAGAAGCCATTAACTATAAAGGCTCTCCAAAGATCATAATCTTCAAAACACATATTGCCTATGGAGCTCCAACAAAACAGGATACTGCTGGTTCCCACGGTTCACCATTAGGTGATGATGAAATAAAAGAAATGAAAAAGAAATTTGGACTTCCTGAAGACAAAACTTTCTATGTACCTGAAGAAGTTTCAAAATTCTGTTCAGAAAAAATAGAAGCAAAGAAAAAAGCCCATGAAGAATGGAAAAAATTATTTGCAAATTGGGCTGAAAAATACCCTGAAAAAGCAAAAGAACTAAAAA
>CADASF010000068.1 GCA_902790465.1 uncultured bacterium
AATAATTTCTATCGGAAAAGAAGTTTTTTCTAACTTTAGATTATTGGAAAGTGTCATTATTCCAGAAGGTGTCAAAAAAATAGGGGAAAAGGCTTTTAGCTTTAGAACTTTTGGTTTTTATTCAAAGTTAAAAAAAGTTGTCATTCCAAATAGTGTTACAAAAATAGAAGAAAGAGCTTTTTATAATTCAGCTATTGAAGATATTATTTTGCCAAATGGTTTGAAAAAAATAAGTGAAGGACTTTTTTCAGGTTGTAAAGATTTAAAAAGTGTTGTTATTCCAGAAAGTGTAACTAAAATAGAAAATGAGGCTTTTGATGATTGCTATTCATTAACAGATATAGCCATACCTAAAAATGTAAAAAATATAGAAGAATGTGCTTTTTGGCATTGTTATTCATTAGAGAATATAGCTATCCCTAATGGGTTAAAGATAATAAAATTTTGTACTTTTCAAGGTTGTGCTTCATTAAAAAATGTTATTATTCCTGATAGTGTAACTAAAATAGAACATGAAGCTTTTTCTGGATGTTGTTCATTAAAAGATATAAAATTATCAAAAAATTTGAAAGAAATAGATAATTGGGCGTTTAACGAATGTATAGAATTAGAAAAACTTGTTATTCCAAAGAGTGTAAGAAAAATAGGAATGGGTTTTATTGCTGATTGTAAAAATATAAAAAGCATAGTTATTCCAAACACTGTAAAAGAAATAGGAGAAAACCTTTTTTGTGATTGTAAATCACTGGAAAATGTCCAACTTCCTAATAATCTAAAAATTATTGAAAAAACGACTTTTGCAAATTGTAAATCATTAAAATTTGTTGATATTCCAAAAAGTGTAAAAGAAATTGGAATTGATGCGTTTAAAAATTGCCCTGCAATAAAGAATATTAAATTTGCTGATGATGTCAAATTTTGTTCAAGATTAAATGATGATGTTTTGAAAATTTTGGGATATGATGTAGATAGACGACCAGAAGATGAAGTATGGGTTGATGAAGACCCTGTGACGATAGAGAAATAGAAGCATTTTGTATTACTTCTGATAAAGTAAAATATAAAGATAGCAAAGAATTAAAAATATACAAAAATGGTGAACCAGTAACATCTATTGATATTCCTGAAAATTATATTTGTGACGGAATAAAATATACAATAACAGAAATTGAAGCTGGTATATTTGAAGGTTGCAAGGCTCTTGAAAGTGTAACTATGCCAAACACAGTGAAAGAAATTGATCAAAGTCTTTTTAAAGGCTGTTCATCATTGAAAAGTGTAATTCTTCCAAATGAATTAAAATATATTTATAGTTCTGCTTTTGATGGGTGTACTGCATTGGAAAATATAACTATTCCAAATACAGTAAAATCTATTGGTGAATGTGCTTTTAGAGATTGTAAATCATTTATAAATATAACAATACCAGATAGTGTAATTTCAATGGATTATGATGCTTTTGAATACTGTACTTCTTTAAAAAATGTAACTCTTTCAAAAAATCTTAAAGAGCTTGGTCCAGGTGCTTTTGCATATTGTTATTCCTTGGAAAGTGTAAGCCTTCCAAATTCTCTTGATAAAATAGTTCAGTATGCTTTTCAAGATTGTTTTTCATTGAAACAAGTCGATATTCCAAATGGTATTACAAAAATAGAATTTAGTGCTTTTATTGGTTGTCCTTTGAGTGAAGTTATCCTTCCTGACAGTGTCAAAGAAATAGATAATGAAGCTTTTGCTTATTGTAAATCTCTAAATTTAACTGTTCCTGATTCTGTAAAGGAAATAAGCAAAGAAGCTTTCCTCGATGTTCCAAATGTAAATTACAATGGAAATGCAGAAGGCTCACCTTGGGGAGCAAGGAAAATAAATGGAACTGGACCAGTTGAAATATCTTTTAGCAATAAGCATTTAAAGCAGTTGGGTTATCAAATAGAGAAAAAAGGCGAATATTTTAGTATTTACAAGAATAAAAAAAGAGTAACTTCTCTTGATATTCCTGCAACTTATGAATACAATGGAAATACTTATAAAATAATTGCTATTGCTAACAATGCTTTTAGTAATTGTAAATATTTAAAAAATGTGATTATTCCTGAAACAGTTAGAAAAATAGGAAAAAAAGCATTTAGTGACTGTCCTAATTTGAAAAGTATTGATATTCCAAGTAGGATAGAAGAGATTGGTGAAAGTGCTTTTTATAATGATAAATCACTTGAAAAAATAGAGATTCCACGAGCTTTGCAAGAAATTAAAGCAAATCTTTTTGAATATTGCAAATCTTTAAAAAGTATAACAATTCCAGATACAGTTATAAAAATAGGTAAAAATGCTTTTTGGCATTGCGAATCATTGGAAGAAGTAAATATAGGTTATTCATATAGCAAAAATATTGCTCTTAAAACAATAGGAGAATCTGCTTTTGTTTGCTGTAAATCATTAAAAAAAATTTCGATACCCAAAAATGTTACGAAAATAGAACCTCGTGCTTTTTCTTCTTGTAGTTCTTTAACAGAGGTAAAACTTCCAAAAAAAATAAAGGAAATATCAATAGGACTTTTTAGTAACTGTGCTTCACTCGAAAATATTGATATTCCCAAAAATGTTAAAAAAATAAAATTTTCGGCTTTCTGGCATTGTCACAAGTTAAACAATATAGTCATTCCTGATTCTGTAAAAGCTATAGAAGATATTGCTTTTTGTGATTGTACTTCATTAGACAATATATCAATTCCTAATTCTGTCAGAATTATAGGTTCTAATGCTTTTTCTTATTGTACTTTATTGAAAAACATAGTTATTCCTGATTCTGTAGAAACAATAGGCGAAAATGCTTTTGGTTATTGTACTTCATTAGAAGAAGTTAAACTTCCCAAAAAACTTCAAGTGATAGATAATAATGTTTTTTCAAATTGTACTTCTTTATATTCTCTCGATATTCCAAAGAGTGTAAAAGAAATTGGAATTGACGCATTTGAAAATTGCCCTGCTTTTGAAAATTCTAAATTTCCTGAAGGTGTAAAATATTATGCTGAATTAGATGATGAAACACTTGCAATAATAGGTTATACTATTGAAAGAAAAGATATTGTAACTTCTCTTGAAATTCCTCCAACTTATATTTATAATGGAAAGGAATGTATAATTAAAAAAATCGCTGAAAACCTTTTTGTAAGTTGTAAGAAATTGATAAGTGTATCTATTCCAAATACAGTAGAAGAGATTGATTCTGGAGTCTTTTGTAATTGTACATCATTGCAAAATGTAAATTTACCTATTGGACTAAAATTTATTGATACGAGTACTTTTGATGATTGTAAATCTTTAAAGAAAATAGTTATTCCAGATAGTGTTTCTTATATAGGTCACTGTGCTTTTGGAGGTTGTACATCTTTAGAGGAAATAATTCTTCCAAATGGTCTTGACTATATTGATGATAGTGCTTTTTGTGATTGTATCGCTCTAAAGTCTTTAGATATTCCTAATTCGGTAACACATATAGGTGAGTACGCTTTTGCAGGCTGTATATCTTTAAATTTGACTGTTCCTGATTCTGTAGAAACAATAGGCGAAAATGCTTTTCTCGATGTTCCAAATGTAAATTACAATGGAGATGCAGAAGGCTCACCTTGGGGAGCAAAGGCACTTAATGGAGTAAAACAATAGCGATTATGTAAAAAAAAAGCGTGTGGAGAAAATAAAAATCATTCTACACACACTTTTTTTTACCGAGATGAGATATTAGTTGTTATTTTATATTTCGCCTTTTACTCCATTTACAGTTACTGTTCCAGTGTTTGTACAGCCTGTTTCATCATTAGTAGCATAAATATTCTTGGCTTTTGTAATTATATAATTTGAATTGTTATTTATAACAATATTGCCTTTATTTACACAATTAGAATATGAACCAGCATAAAAATCAACCACTTCTATAGAATTATTATTATCTAATTTGTTGTTGGTAATTGTCATATACCCGTCATTTCTACTGTCATTCATTGTATCATTACTATTTACGGCATTTATATAGAAGTATATACTTCCTAAATTGGTGTTATTGTCAACAGTTATATTTCCAGTATTTGTGAATTTATCAGAATGATTCTGTATATTTAATTCTCCATTATTTAAACTTTTGTTGTTTGTTATGTTGATATGTCCTTCATTTGTATTTTCACTTGCTTTTTCTGAAAAGAAGTTTCGAACATAAAATAATGGGATAGTTGTTGCCTTTAGTTGACAGCTATCAATAGTTATACTTCCAGTATTTTTACAATTTTTTATGGTAACCTGAGCAGTTGGATCATATGAAATTCCTGATATATTAAGAGAACAATAAGCATAATCTGAAGAAAATTCTATCTTACTTAGCAATATTTTAGCTCTATTTTCACATTGTTCAATATTTGTTGTAGCTTCGTAACCTAATGAGATTCCTGATATTGCTCCTATGTATGTAGTCTCATGTTTATTAGTTTTGTCAATAAAAAATATTGAATTTTCACCTATTGTCAATTTTTGAATAGTTCCATTATAGATATTTGAAAATAATCCTATACTTTCTTTTTCAGAATTTGCCATTACTATTCCATCTATTATATGATTATCTCCATCATAAATACCTTTGAACATTCCATTTAATAATTCTTCTTGATTTTCTGTTTCAAGATTATAGTTGCCAATAGGATCAATTCCTTTTCCGTCATTATATAAAGGGGCTTTTTCGTTTTTAACATCAATAGTGATGTCTTTGTCTTCTTCAGCTTTGTTTATTTTTAATCCTGTGAGATGTGTAAAATCAAGGTCTGCTGTTTGTTTGAATGATTTATCAAGATATAGATACTTGCCCTGTTCATCTTTTTTATTTATGTTTATAAAATGACGAGGTTGAGAGATTATAAAAGGATGTTCTGCGGTTCCTGTACCATCGCCGCCAAAACCTTCTTCGTTGTCTTGGCTATTTTCAAAATTTATATCAAAATTGCCATTTGTTCCTTCTATGCCATTGTAACTGGAGAAGTAATCAATACATTTTCCAGTGCTGTCATATGTGATAATAGCTTTTATTTTTATATTAGCAGGATCGCCAGTTCCAGTTGCTGTAACAGTAAATTTTGTTTTATCATCTGCTTGTGGTTCAGCTTGTAAAATTTCTTTGTCATCAGCACTTGTTGATTTCGTTGTAGATTCAACTTTGTAAAAAATATCAGCTTTTGCAATGTTTTCAGAATTTAACGAATCAGTCAAAGTAAGTGTTACTTCTACAGATGTTCTTTGTTCTTCTTCATTATTGTTATTCCCATTGTTATTCTCATTGTTATTTCCATTGTTATTAGCCTGATTATTAATTGGGAAATAAGGATAACTTGGAGGGGTTGCTTTACTTCCACCTCCACATGCAGTAGTGAACATTGCAGTTATGAGTAAACAAATACACATCAATGCAATTTTAGAAAAGTTTTTCAATTTTTTTGTCTCCTTTCGTGATTTTTTAAAATATAATTAACTATCACAAGAAGTTAAATTTAATGTGCTTTTTATTTCGTCTTTTATATAATCAGCAGATGCTTGATCTATTTCAATATTCAAAATCAATGTTACTTCTTTTACCGTTCGTTTGGATTGTGGCAATAATAATGGTTTAATACACTTCAATATTATATCATATGAACAGATATTACCTTTATAGTAATTAGGTTTTGTAACTATATCTTCTATAATGGCTTTTTCAATAAAAACATTTCCTCTTTCTGTTAGATTTGATGTAATGTTTATTCCAGTGTCAGATATATTTAGATGTATTTTATTTGGAGCTTTTAATGAAGCTATTACTTGTAGGGAGATACTAATTATAAAAGGCATAATTAAATATTCTTTTTTTAGTAAAATGTTCACTGTTTTTTTTATGGATTCATCTATTATATCATTTGGCAATAAAACAAATATGATTGGCAATAAAATTACAATAAATGAAAATAAGAATATATATATAAATGCTATACCTATTTTTGATATAAAATATTCTATTTTATTTTGAAAAATATTTCTATTTCCCATTTGAAATACATCGATCGCACAATAATCAATATTGATGTCGAAATTAGCTTCCGATTCTTTATCAAGTTTTATATATCTTGGTATTTTTATATATCCATTTCTATTGTCGTTCATTTTTTGATTCCGTTATTTTATTTTTCTTTAGAACCTGCCCATTTATTTTTCATATGTGGAACAGGTTTTTTATATTCTATTGCTATTATTTCTGCCATAATTCCAACAGCTATTTCTGCAGGTGAATTTCCACCTATATCAAGTCCGATTGGTGTATAAATTTTTTCAATTTGTTCATCAGTAACACCATTGTTTTTGAGATCTTCCATAACTAAGCCAATTTTGTGAATTGATCCAATCATTCCTATATAGACAAATTTTTCAGGTATCTTACAAAGAGCATTTAAAACAGTACCATCAAATTTATGTTTGTTTGTAACAATTATTGCATAAGAATTGTCTGGAAATGTGGTGCTTTCAATATATTCTTTAAAATCAGAACAGATGACTTTATAAGCATTTGGGTGATTTTCTTTTGTAGCTACTTCTGGACGATTGTCAATTACAGTTACTTTGAATCCCAATAGATTAGCTATTGGGCTGACAGCTTGTGCAACATGTCCTGCACCAAAAATATATAGATTTTTGCCACCTGGCATATATTCAAAAAATACTTTTACACAACCACCACAAGTCATACCTATTTCTGCCAAGTCATATTCTTTCAATATGCTTTTTCTTTCTTTTAATTGTTCTCTTCCTTGGTCAACTGTTTTGTATTCAAGAGAACCACCACCGACAGTTCCGACAAAATCATCTTTTGAAATTATCATTTTAAATCCAGCTCTTGCTGGTGTGCTTCCTGTTGCTTCAACAACCGTTGCTAAAACAAATTCTTTGCTACTTTCAATATATTTGTTTAATTCATCTATTATGTTCATAAAATTTTTTCTCCATTTGTAATTTATTTTTATTTTTTTCTATTTATATATATAATGTCCTTTTGTAAATATTGCAAATATCATTTATATTGTGGTATAATAAAATAATTGGAAATATTCGTACAAAAAAATATCTTTGTGGAAGAATAGTAAATGAAGATTTTAAAATTGAAATTTAAGAATTTAAATTCACTAAAAGGTGAATGGAGTATTGATTTTACTACAAGTGATTTTAATTCAGGAATTTTTGCTATAACTGGACCGACTGGTTCTGGAAAAACAACAATTCTTGATGCACTGTGTTTGGGAATTTATGGAAGAAGTCCAAGAGAGACTGCTCGAAAATCAGAAAATGAAATTATGTCAAAGGGAACTGGAGATTGTTTTTCCGAAGTCGAATTTGAATGTAATGATTTTATTTATTTAACTCGTTTTGAGCAGGCAAGAGCAAGAAAAAATCCTTTAGGTAAACTTCAAGATACCGTCTGTTATCTATATAAAGAAGAAAATGGAGATAAAAAACTTGTATTAAAAGAGAGTAGTTCTTCGAAATATGCAGATAAAATAGCAGAAGAAATTGGATTGACTTATTCACAATTTACAAAATCTGTATTGTTGGCACAGGGAGCTTTTACTGAATTTTTAAAATCAGATAAGAATAATAAAACTCAAATACTTGAAAAGATAACAAAGACAGATTTTTTTAGAAAAATTTCAATTAAAGTATTTGAAAAATATCAATATGAAAAAAAATTGCGTGATGATATTATTGCAAAAAAGGATTCTTTAAAATTGCTCACAGATGAAGAAGAGAATAATTTGAAATCTGATTTGATTTTAAAAGAAAAATTGATAGAAGGTTTTGAAAAAGATATAAAAAATAAGAGAAATTTAAAAGAAGTATATACAAAAAAGCTCGAAGCAGAGAAAAAGTTAAAAGAACTTGAAATTTCTGTTGAAAATCAAAAAGAGATAGTCTTTAAAAATGAGTGTGAGTTTAATCAAATTCAGGAAGAGAAAATAAATTTTGACTCTTTTTTTAAGTCCAAAATGGATAAGATAAGAACAGCTCTTGCTGAAAATAAATCTATTGAGGAAAAAACAAACTTTTTAAAAAGAGACAAGAAAAGTTTAAATGAGGAAATTTCTATTATTGAGAAGCAGAAAAATGATTTAAAAATAGTTGAAAATGATATTGTTGTTCTCAAAGAAAAAATAGCAAATTTGGAATTGAAATTAAAAGAAACCGAAATAGACCATTCGCTTTTAGATGAATTTACAAGGATTGAAGTAAAATTTGATTTATTGAATGGGCAGAAAGAAAAAGAACAGAATTTAAAAAATGAATTAAATCTTTTAGTTGATGAAATTAACAAATTAGAAACTGAATCAGCGAAGTTAAGGGAACAGAACATTAATTTGAAATCATCTATTGATATTTTAAAGACTGAAAGAAAAGAAAAATATAATGATTTATCTCTGCTTGATGTTCAAGAAAAATTGTTCAATTTAAAAAATTGTTTAACAAAATTGAACAATGCAAAAGAATATGACGAAAATACGAAAGAACTTTCACTAAATATCGAAATTTCAAGAAAACAAATTGAAAGTAGGCATTATGATTTAAAAAATATATTATATCTACTTGAAAAATCTAAAAGTGAAAAAGATAAATTGGAATCAGATATAGATAATTTTGAAAATTCTCTAAAATTTATAAATAATATAATGGAATATGACGAGGCAAGGAAGACATTGCAAGATGGCAAACCCTGTCCACTTTGTGGTTCTTTAGAACATCCTTATGCTATTGGCAATATTCCACAATCAGAAATTTATGAATTAAAATTAAAAGAATTGAAATCAAACTTAAAATCAAAGGAAGCAGAATTTCAAAATTTTATAAGTAAAAAGTCTAAATTTGAGACAGAAGTTTCTTTTTTGGACAAAAATATGAAATCATTTTTTGAAAAATATAATTTGATTTCTAAAGAATTAGTTAATATTTGTAAAGAGCTTAATATAAGCCCAGAAAATATTTTAACAGAAATAGAAAAGACAAGTAAAGATATAGAAGATACAGAATTAACTTATTCGTCTTTAAAAAGTCTTGATTTGGAAATTGAAAATTTAACTTCAAAATTTGATAAAAATAGTGATTTATTCAATAGTTATTTGAATGAAATAGAAAAAATAAAAGTTAAAAATTCCAGTTTAGAAAAAAATATTTCTGAAATAGGGGATAATATAAAAAATATATCTTTGGAATTAAATGACTATTTCCTAAAATATGGATTAACTTTTGGCGATGATACAATTGTTTTGTTAAAAGAACGAAAAAAAGTAAGAGAACAAGATGAAAAGTCTTTTGATGAGTTGAAAAGAAAGTTATCTGAAAAACAGATTTCTATCGAATCATTGAAAAATAATTTGGATATACATATAAATTTATGTTCTAAATTGGAAGAATCTGTAAAAAATATTTCTCTTGAAATAGAAAATTTGCAAAATAAAATAGCAAAACTTTTTGAAGATGATGAAACATATTCAGGTTCTCCTCAAAAAGAAGAAGATAAATTAAATCAACAAAGTGAAGATTTAGATAAGAGATATTCGTCTAAAAAAATATCTTTTGAAAAAAGTAAAATTGAATTAGATTCAAAGAAAGAAAATTTAAAGAATGTAAAAAATATTATAGATGAAATTTCTTTAAAAATTAGTGAAGATATAGATGTAAATTCTCTTGATAATGAGATAATATCTTTTGAAAATAAAATAAAAGATATTACTACTGAAATTGGTGGAATTAATATTCGTTTATCAGATAATGAGAAGGTAAAATATCAGTCAAAAAAGATTCTTGAAGAAATAGAAGAGAGAAAAAGAATATTAAATCCTTGGGAAAAATTAAATGATCTTATTGGTTCTGCTACTGGTGATAAATATCAAGGATTCGCACAAAAAATAACATTATCTTTTTTATTGAAAAACGCAAATAAGTATCTTGAAAAAATAAGTGGTCGTTATATTCTCTCTATTTATAATGCAGAATCTAAAACCAAGAAAGAAGATATGCCATTATATGTAAAGGATTTAGAGCAAGGAGGCATTGTTCGTCCTGTAAGCAATCTTTCTGGTGGTGAAACTTTTATGATAAGCCTTGCACTTGCTTTGGGACTTTCAAGCATGTCGAGAAAAAATATAAAGATAGATTCCCTTTTTATTGATGAAGGATTTGCTACACTTGATGAATATTCTTTGGCAAATGCTCTTTATGTGTTAAATAGCTTGGCTGGTGAAGGGAAGACGGTCGGTGTGATTTCTCATGTTGAGTCATTGAAGGACACCATAAAAACAAAGATCGAAATAGAAAAAATAGCAGAAGGCAGAAGTAAAATTTCAGGTGCTGGAGTTAGTAAAGGATAGGAAGTAAGAAAATTCACCACAAGCCCTAATATTCAACATTTGTCAAAAATAGTGCATGAGCAGGGGCTGGGTTGTGAACAAGTGCTTGATTTTTTGTTCTTAACGCCTCTGTTATTTCATTGAGACTACCTTTTTTTCTTCCGATTCTGATTAATGTTCCTGTCATAAGTCTGACCATACTTCTCAAAAAACCATTTGCTGTTACTTCATATATAACGAGATCTTCAATCCAAGAATTTCTTATGGGTATGTCAATATTTCCATATTTTTCTATAAATTCTATGCCTGTATAAACATTAGAATCAAATACTTTTCTTATTGTTGGTTTATCTTTATCGGTAGAGGAAGAAAAAGCTAAAAAATCTTTTTCACCAATAAATAATTTTGCTCCTTGCTTCATTATATCTATATCGAGCTTATCTCTTAGATTAAATACATAGTTATACCCAATAGAAGGATATAACTTTCTGTTTAGAATATAATATCTATATGTTCTTTTTTTTGCAGAAAATCGAGCATGAAAATCAAGTGGAACATCTTCACAGGATTTTATTATTATTTTGCCATGTAACATTGCGTTTAATGCTCGTTGGATTTCATTTGTTGTAACATCTCCATCATATTTAAAAGAGACAACTTGATTTAAAGCATGAACTCCACTATCTGTTCTTCCAGAACCTATTGTTTCTATTTCCTGTTTTAATACTCTGTTTAGTATATACTCAATTTCATCTTGTACTGTCAATATTCCATCTTTTTTTTGCTTTTGAAATCCGCAGTAGAATGAACCATCATATTCAATAACAAGTTTTATATTTCTCATATTAAAAAATAAGTCTAAATATTAATATATTATCAATTTTTTTTAAAGGATTTTTATTTAATTTTTTTGAAAAATAAAAAAGTAAATTTTATAAAATAATTTCAATTCCTGCATATTTTAAAAAAATAGTATATTATGATAATTTCATAAACTTCAAAAATGTGTTATAGGAACTAAAATTTTATGGATAATAGTAAAATATCTCAAGATACAAATTCTTTAACAGATGTAGTTATTTCTGTTAGACCAATTAATTCTAAAAATTTTATCAGTGATGATTTTTCAAAAATTAGGATTTGTTGTTTTTCATATAAGAAAAACATATATTTTGTTGATAATTTTAAAGATTTTTTTGTTAAACTTCATTCTTTACTTATAAAACAATTTCCAAGTATTTTTAAGAAAAATCTTGATAAAAAAATATTTTGGTCTTTTCCAAAGAATAAGACAAAATCAGTTCTTCTTCCAAATGGAAAATGGATAGTTATGCCTTCAAATCCTTTAGATGCCTTATATTATATAAAGGAACTTGAGCAAGTTTTCAATTATCCTATTTTGACTAATTTATCACTTTATAAATTGGTGACATCTGAAAAGGTTTTTGTTTCAAATTCAATTACATTGGGAACATCTGGAAATTCTCCAGATAATATAAATAATAAAGCAATTAAACTTTCTGCAAATAAAAATAAACATAAAAATGTTAAATATGCTGAATTGCCTGAGACGACAGTTTTAAGTGTTGAATCTTATACTGCTGAAGTTCAATCAAATATATCGGTTCAGCCAGTACCAACACAGCCTTTGCAAGCTCAGCCAGTACCAACACAGCCTTTGCAAGCTCAGCCAGTACCAACACAGCCTTTGCAAGCTCAGCCAGT
>CADASF010000069.1 GCA_902790465.1 uncultured bacterium
GGAACGACATCATGAGCTTGCGAGTGTTTAGAGTGAGCTTTTTCAAACAAAGTAACATTCGGCAGTAAATAAAAAAATAGTATTTTTGAAAATTATTATGAACTAAAAAAATTGATTTCCGTTACTTCCTCTTTTCACCCAAAAAGTTGCCTAATAAAATACACGCACTATATATCTTCCTCAACTGATAACTTCATCGGAAATGATGTAAGATTTTTGAGATTGCCATTATTATCTAAGTAAAAAGTATCTTCAAGCCTTATTCCTGCAGATTTAGATTTATAATAAAGCCCTGGCTCTATTGTAAATACTGACATTTTTTGAAAAACTTCTTTTGCAATAAAACTTACACTCGGAGCTTCATGGACATCAAGACCAACACCATGACCTAATGAATGAATATATCCTTCTTTAGTTCCAGCATTGTCTCTCGATGTTCTATGTCCTTTTTGTACAAAGAAATCAGAAACAGCTATATCAGGAAGACTTGTTTTATCGCCTAATTTTACAGATTTTTTACCTATTTCATATGCTTCTTTTACATGATTATATAATGTTTTTACATAATCGCTCGGTTTCCCTACACAAAATGTTCTTGTCATGTCGGAAAAATATCCAGTTTTATTGTCATTTGGAAATATGTCAATTACTATTGGACTTCCTTCTTTTATCTGCATTTCCACATTTCCTGTCATGTGTGGACTTGCAGCTTCTTCTCCCATTGAAATTATTGGAATCTCTGCACCTGAAAGACCTGTTTCTGCTATTATCTTTTCAACTAAAAACCTTATGTCTCCCAATTTTATTGGCTTTCCATTTTTGTCAAAAAGAAGAGAATCTTTTATTATTCCATTTTTAAGAAGATTTCTTATTTCTTTGTATATTCCTGAAACTTTTGTTGAAACAGATTGTATTTTATCTATTTCGTCTTGGGTCTTGATTTCTCTTACTTTTTTCATAATATCGGAATCTTTTATATCTGCCAACTTTACTCCGTCTATTTTTTGCATTATTTCATATATCATGAATGCTTTTTGAAATGGTTGATTTCCAAGTAAGAGTATTTTTCCAGATATTTTAAATTTTTCTATGCACTTTTTTATGAAAAGTTCTGTTTGGTCTTTTGAAGAAGAAAATTTTCTTATTTCTTCTCTTGAAACTATTTCATCTCTACAAATAGTCTTTGATTTTGACTGTAGTGCTTCTTCAGATTCGAGGATATTATGAACTATTATAGGTTCTCCATTTTGTTTTATCAAAATTACAGGGGAGGCAAATGTCAAATCTTTTAAAAAATATCTTATGTCAGTCGATTTTTGCCGTTCTCCTGAAAGAATAACCCAATCTATCTCTCTTTTTTTCATTTCGTCAAATAAAATTTTATACATGTTATTTCCTTATAATAATTTTATCATCTTTTGGAATATTATCACTTTAGGCGAATTTTTTCAAGATTATTTATAATTAATTTTATTTCAATTTTTGATTCACTTTTTTGTAATAAAAAACATAACACTAAATTAGAGTTTTTTGTGTTAAAAATTAATTTGAAATAATATTATAAAAAAAATCAAAATAAATTGCTGAATGATCTTGACATAAGTGCTTCTTTTATGATAAAAAGAATAAGTGTCTTTTAACATAATTTTTTAAATGTTATTTTTTTAGCGGAAGTTTTTATGGTTACTGTAAAATCAGATGAAGATATTAAATGGATGCGTCATTCTGGCACAATAACAGCAGCAGTTCTCGCAGAGTTAGCAAAAAATGCTCATGAAGGAATTTCTCTGAATGATCTTGACAGAATAGCCGAATCTATGATAAAAAAAATGGGAGCAGTTCCAGCTTTTAAAAATTATAGAGGTTATCCAAAGACAATTACAGTTTCTATTGATGAACAAGTTGTCCATGGAATTCCAAATAAGAGAAAGCTCAAAAAGGGTGAGTTAGTAAGTTTTGATATGGGAGTTTACTATAATGGTTGGTGTTCAGATTCAGCACTTAGTGTAATTGTTGGAGATGACCCAAATCCTGAAGATGTAAGACTTCTTGAAGCAACTAAAAATTCTCTATATAAAGGAATTGAGCAGTGTGTTATAGGAAATCATCTTGGAGATGTCTCACATGCTGTTCAACAATATGCAGAATCAAAGGGTTTTTCAGTTGTAAGAGATCTTGTCGGGCATGGTATAGGAAGAAGTATGCATGAAGATCCAGCAGTTCCTAATTATGGAAGAGCTGGAAGAGGTCTTTTGATGAAAAAAGGAATGGTAATTGCTGTTGAGCCTATGATAAATGCTGGGACTCATAGGGTTTTATGTCTTGAGGACGGTTGGACAATCGTAACTGAAGATGGCAAAAAATCAGCTCATTTTGAACATACTATAGCTTTTACTGAGAGAGGCCCAAGAATTTTGACACTTCCAGAAGGTGCTTCTGAAGAGGAAGAATATCCATTCCCTCCAAAGGAAAATTAAAAGGGTATGTGATAAAAGTCTGTAAATAAAAAAATGGCATTTAGTTTTTTTGAAAATTACAGAAAAATTTCACGGTCTCAATTAAAAGGGTGTTTTTATGAAGGAAGAAAATATAGAAGTTGAAGGAACTGTGATGGAAGCTCTTCCGAATGCCATGTTCAGAGTTGAATTGGCACAGGGACATAAAGTTTTGGCACATGTTTCAGGCAAAATAAGAATGAATTTTATTAAGATTCTCCCTGGGGATAAGGTAACAGTTGAATTATCCCCTTACGATCTGACCAGAGGAAGAATAATATATCGTTTTAAATAAAATTATTCACTGGTACAATTTAAAAAGGAGCTACAAACAACATGAAGGTACGTCCATCAGTTAAAACTCGGTGTGATAAGTGTAGAATCATATTGAGAAAGGGTAAAGTTAGAGTTATCTGCACAAATCCAAAACATAAACAGGTTCAAGGTTAGGGGGTGAGGATTTGGCTCGTATAGCAGGTGTAGATTTACCGAAAGATAAGAGAGTTGAAATTGCACTTACTTACATTTTCGGAATCGGTAAAAAAACAAGTCAAGATATTCTCGATAAAACTGGAATCAGTAGAGATACAAGAGTTAAAAATTTAACTGAAGAAGAAACAGTTAAACTCAGAGATGAAATAGAGAAAAATCACAAGGTAGAAGGTGATCTCCGTCGTGAAATCGCTTCTAATATCAGACGCCTTATCGAAATAAGCTGTTACCGCGGAATAAGACATCGCAGAAATCTTCCAGTAAGAGGACAGCGTACAAAAACAAACGCAAGAACGAGAAAAGGTCCAAGACGTTCTGTAAGTGGTAAGAAGAAATAATTTGAGATAAGGAGGAAGACATGGCTAAGAGAGTAGTCAGAGGTAAAAGAAGAGAAAACAAGATAATCCCAAAAGGGATTGCTCATGTTCAATCAACTTTTAATAATACAATAATAACAATTACAGACACAAACGGAAATGCTGTTTCATGGGCAAGTGCTGGTGGACTTGGTTTTAAAGGTTCAAGAAAAAGCACACCATTTGCTGCTCAGACAGCTGCCGAAGTATGTGCTAAAAAAGCAATCGACAATGGAATGAGATCCATTGAAGTTTATGTAAAAGGTCCTGGAACAGGAAGAGAAGCCGCAATTCGTTCTCTTCAGGCAGCAGGATTGGAGATTACCGTAATAAAGGATGTAACACCAATTCCTCACAACGGTTGCAGACCTCCAAAGAGAAGAAGAGTATAGTTTTTATCGCTTTTTTGCAACTCAAAAGAATAAAAAAATAAAAGCAAAGTATTTTTAGTAATAGAAAGATTATTAATAGGAGAAAAAAACGTGGCAAGATACATAGGACCTGTATGTCGTTTATGTAGGCGTGAAGGTGTTAAATTGTTTTTAAAGGGAGAACGTTGCTATACTCCTAAGTGTGCACTTGAAAAGAAAAATTATGCTCCAGGACAGCATGGTCAACAGCAACGCAGAAAACTTTCAAACTACGGAGTTCAACTTCGTGAGAAACAGAAACTACGCCGTATTTATGGACTTAATGAACAGCAGTTTTTGAATTACTTCACAAAAGCTGCAAGTCAAAAGGGTGCAACTGGTGAAAACTTCCTTGTTCTTCTCGAACGTCGCCTTGACAATGTAATTTTCAGACTTGGTCTCGCAAGTTCAAGAAGTACAGCAAGACAGATTGTTCGTCATGGACATGTTACAGTAGATGGACAGAAAGTTAATATTCCATCATATCAAGTAAGAGTTGGACAAGTTGTTTCTTTAAAAGAAAAAAGCAAAGCAAAACAATATTTTGTTGATATGGCTGAAAATGCAAAGAACAAAACAGCTCCAAAGTGGTTAGAAGCTGATTATGAAAAAGTCGGCGGTAAAGTTGTTTCTTTACCTGCAAGAGAGGACATTGACACTCAAGTTGACGAACTGCTTGTCGTTGAGTTCTACTCTAAGTAATCCGAAGGAAAGCAGGTAGTGTTTATGTTAGAACTTATAGAAACACCAAGAGTCTCTTCCTCGAATTCAGAATTTTATGGAGAATTTGTGATAGAGCCATTAGAAAGAGGATTTGGAGCAACATTAGGAAATGCTCTCAGAAGAGTTCTTCTTTCATCATTAAAAGGCTCTGCTGTAACTCATATTCATATAGATGGAATTTTGCATGAATTTTCAACAATTCCTGGAGTTGTAGAAGATGTTACAGAAATCGTTTTGAATATAAAGAAATTGAAACTCGATTTGCTTACAGACTATCCAAAGACTCTAAAACTTGAGGTAAAAGGTGAAGGTATTGTAACTGCTGCTGATATTCAGCCAGATCCTGAAGTAGAAATTCTCAATCCTGATTTATATATTGCAGAGCTTACTGACAAAGATTCAAAACTTTCTATGGAATTAATAGTAGAAAAAGGTAAGGGATATGTTGCTGCAGATAAGCATGATAACTCAGAACAGATTTTAGGAATGATTCCTATAGATTCAATCTTTAATCCAGTAGTTGAAGCTGAATATGTTGTTGAAGATTCTCGTGTAGGTCAAGTTACAAATTATGACAGACTTATTTTGAAAATCGAAACAAATGGAAGTATTCTTCCACATGAAGCATTGAGTACATCTGCAGATATAATCAGAGAATATATGGGATTCTTTACTGATATTAAACCTCCGCAAGTCGAAGGTCCATCAATGGCAAAATCAGATGCAGATGGAGAGGATCAATCTTTGGATATGTCCATAGAAAATTTAGGACTTTCAGTTCGTTCTCTCAACTGTTTAAAACGTGCTTCTATAAAAGTTGTAAGAGATCTTATAGCTTATTCAGAAGATGATTTGATGAAACTGAAGAATTTTGGTCAAAAATCTCTTGACGAGATAAGAGAGAAATTAGAGCAGTATCATCTTTCCCTTATGCCTTCTTCACGGGAAGAGTAATCCCACAAATATTTTGGAGGACAAAATGAAACATAAAACGAATACACGTACTCTCGGAAGAGATTACGCTCATCGCTTAAGTATGCTCCGTAATTTGTCCCGTTCTCTCATTCAAGCAAGACAGATCGAGACAACTCACGCAAGAGCTTTAGAAGTAAAGAAATTTGTTGAAAAACTTATAACTGCAGCAAAGAAAGATGATCTTGCTGCAAAGAGATATGTTTTTTCAAAAATTGGTTGTAACCAAGACTCCAGAGATTTATTTGATCTCGTAAAAGCACAGTTTACTGAAGTAAATGGTGGTTATACTTCAATAATCAAATATCGTTTCAGAAAAGGTGACGGAGCTCATATGGTTATCCTCAAACTCAATGTATAGTTTGATAAATTAACTGTTATAATAAAAAGAAGTTCTCAAATATTTGAGAGCTTTTTTTTTATATTTGTCAGTATTTATAATCTATATATAAAACAAAAATGTTTTGCAAAAGCAAAAACTTTACTTAACTGGCAAAACATTTTTAATAAATATATAAATAAAAAGTTGCTGAACACTATCCAATATAGCCTAGATACTCTCCCTTTGTCATTGCGAGGGAGCGTGCGACCGTGGCAATCTAAGCCTGTAAATTATTATTTACTTAAAAATTAAGTCGATCGACTATATTTAAAATTATTTAACTTGTTATGTTGAAAAATAAACAGGAAAATTGTTTATTTGAATATAATAAAATAGATTGTTTAATAATTTATATAAATTTAGGAGGTTTTTTTATGTCAGATTCATCTGCTGGAATATTTGGTGGAATGGCTTTTCTTATTAATATAGCACTAGTAGTTGTCTTTCTTGTGGCTTACTGGAAAATTTTTGAGAAAGCAGGCAAGCCAGGGTGGGCATCACTCATTCCTATTTATAATATATATGTGATGTGTGAAATTGTATGGCCAAAGGGACCAATTCTTCCTTGTATTTTGCTCTTTGTTCCAATTGTAAATATTATTTATCTATTAATGTTTATATTTAGATTGGCTAAAGCGTTTGGTAAAGATGTGCTGTTTGGTTTTGGATTATTATTCTTAGGTCCAATTTTTATACTAATTTTGGCCTTCGGAGACTCCACCTATCAACCAGAAGCATTAACATAGTTTGTTAACTAGTGAATGAAAATTCATCAGGATAAAGTGAAAGGCATTTGGATTTATTTCAAGTGTCTTTTTTTATATAATTGCGGTAATAATAATTTTATGAGCTGAAATTGTATTGTGAAAATTTGCTTTGTTTTTTATTTTGTGGTAAAATAGCAAAATGACAAAATATTATTATTTTTTTTCTTAGGAAGTTTATTCATACTCCATAAGAAAAAAAATGCTTTTTTAGTAAAAATATGATAGAAGTAAAAAATGTTTCTTATTTTTATAATTACAAGACAGATGATGAGATAAAAGCTGTATCTGATGTTTCATTTAAAATTGAAGAAGGAGAATTTGTCGTTATTTTGGGACATAATGGAAGCGGAAAATCAACCCTTTCAAGAATGTTAAATGCCCTTATATTTCCACATAAAGGAAATATTTTGGTAGATGGTATTGACACTTCTGATGAAAATAAGATATATGATGTAAGAACAAATGTTGGAATGGTTTTTCAAAATCCAGATAGTCAGATTGTCTGTTCAACTGTGGAAGAAGAACTTGCATTTGGACCAAGCAATTTGGGAATTTCGAGAGATGAAATTTTTAAAAGAATAGATTTTGCTTTAAAATTGACAGACCTTGAAGAATATAAGTTTACTTCACCAAGCAGGCTTTCTGGTGGTCAAAAGCAAAAGGTGGCAGTTGCCTCTGTTTTGACGATGAAGCCTAAATATATTATTTTGGATGAGCCTACTTCAATGCTCGATCCTTATGGAAGATTAAAAATTTTGGATACTCTCAGGACATTGAATAAAGAAGAAAAGATTTCTATTATTCTTGTTACACAACTTATGAGAGAGGCTTTTGAAGCAGATAGAGTACTAGTCATGAATAAAGGAAATCTTGTTTTTGACGGAAACCCACAAAAACTTTTTTCAAATAGAGAGAAATTGAAAAAATATTCACTTGATGTTCCTATTATTGGAATTATTTCTGAGAAATTGAAAAAAATGGGGATAAAAGTTTCTAAAGATTCTATGACCTCAGAAAGTTTGGCTTCAGAAATTGTAAGATTGTACAACCAAAAGAAAAAATAAACTTTATTCATTTGCAAAAAACACACAGATTTTCTGTAAAAGGGGAATCTGTTTTTTTTGTTGTAATTATAACATCATGACTTATAAGATGTTATTTTTTTAGAAAAGATGGAGGTTTTTATATGCCTGATTTATCAGATTTAGCAGCAGGAATGTTTAGTGGACCAAATCTTATTATTGACATTGTCGTGACACTGATATTTATTATTGCTTACTGGAAAATTTTTAAAAAAGCAGACAAGCCAGCATGGGCAGCATTTGTACCTATTTATAATGTTTGGGTTATGTGTGAAGTTGTATGGCCAAAAGGACCCCTTCTTCCTTTCCTTTTATTATTCTTTGTTCCAATTGTAAATATTGTTTATGTAATAATGTTAGTATTTAGATTGGCTAAAGCGTTTGGTAAAAGTGTGCTGTTTGGTTTTGGATTACTGTTCTTATCTCCAATTTTTATACTAATTTTGGCATTTGGAAACAGTACATATCAACCTGAAGCATTAGCATAGTTTGTTAACTAATCGGTAAAAAAAAGGGGGTGTGAAAAAATACTTTTTTCACACCCCTTTTTTATTTATAGGAAAGATTTATTTTTTTTTTGTATAATATAACTTCTTATAGTTTTGCTTATGAGAAGTTATTTTTTTTAGAAAAGAGGCTCTTGAAATGCTCCCAAGACAATTAAGAAATGGAATATTACATCTTGCAATTACTGGAAAACTTGTAGAACAAGACCAAAATGATGAGCCTGCAAGTGTACTTCTTGAAAAAATAAGGGCAGAAAAGCAAGAGCTTATAAAATCTGGTAAAATTAAAAAAGATAAGAATGAATCTTTTATTTATAGAAATCCTGATGGGGTGCCTTATGAGAAAATAGGGGATAAAGAACAGTGCATAGCCGAGCAGATACCCTTTGAGATTCCGAGTTCTTGGGAATGGGTGAGGTTAGGGAGTGTATGTAAATCAATAACAGCTGGCGGTGATAAACCTTTAAATTATTCAAAAAATAAAACTTCAGAATTAAACATTCCAATTTATTCAAATGGTGAAAAAAATAATGGATTATTTGGTTATACAGATATTGCAAGAATTACCGAGCCAAGCATAACTGTTTCAGCTCGTGGAACAATAGGATTTTCTGTAGTTCGTGATGAGCCTTATACTCCTATTGTAAGATTAATAGTTTTAATTCCTTTTAAATCTGTTTTGTTAAGATATTTACAAAGAGTATTTAGTTTATTATTAAAAAAATATGATGGAGTAGGAACAAGTATTCAACAATTAACAGTTCCTATGATTTATCCCAAATTAATTCCTCTTCCTCCACTTGCTGAACAAAAGCGAATCGTTGAGAAGTTGGAAAAATTATTGCCACTTGTTGATGAATATGAGGAAAATTATAACGAGCTGGAAAAATTGGACAGTGAATTTCCAGATAAGTTCAAAAAATCAATATTACAATATGCAATTCAAGGCAAACTTGTAAAACAAGACCCAAACGATGAACCTGCAAGCGTACTTCTTGAAAAGATAAAAGCAGAAAAGCAAGAGCTTATAAAAGTTGGTAAAATCAAAAAAGATAAGAACGAATCTTTTATTTATAGAAAAACAAGTGCAACTCAGCATGATGTTTCTTATGAGAAGGTTCAAAATGAGGGCAGTGTTGATTTTTATGAGAAATTTGCAAATGGGGAAGAAAAATGTATAAATGATGAATTACCTTTTGAAATTCCAAGTTCATGGGAATGGGTAAGGTTAGGGAGTTGCATTTCCGTTATTGGTGGCACTTCATATAATAAAGAAAATGTCAATCCAAGTGGAAATATAAGAATATTACGAGGCGGTAATATTCAAGATACAAAATTAATATATAAAAATGATGATATTTTTTTAACAGAAAATTTTAAAGATATTGATAAAACAATAAAAGAAAATGATATTTTGATTGTAGCTTCTACTGGAAGTAAAGCAGTAATTGGAAAACCTGCATTTGTTATTGCCACTGATGAATCAGCACAAATAGGAGCATTTTTAAGAATAATAAGACCTAAACTGAGTTATTTATCTAACTTTATAAAAGTAATTTTCAGTTCAGAATATTACAGAAAACATATAAGAAATAATGTTTCAGGTACAAATATAAATAACATTAAAGAAGAACATATAACAAAAATGCTGATTCCTCTTCCTCCACTTGCGGAACAAAAGCGAATCGTTGCCAAAATTGAGGAATTGTTCAAAATTATCGAACCTTTGACAGAAAAATAATTTAATTTGTTTTCTGCCGAATGTTACTTTGTTATGAACCGCTCACTCTAAACACAATTATTTTTTATAAAATTTTATTAAAAAATAATTGTGATGTCGTTCGCTTTTTCACAACAAAGATAACATTTATCTTTGTTCTATGCTATTTGCTAATATTTCTTTTTACTTATGACCAATTTGCAAGTTTTAGTTTTGGGGCATAATAAGACTCACTAAACAATTTTACCCTAAAGTTTATATCTAATTTCTAAAAACAACCATTCTTTTTCTAAGTTCATTTGTTATTGAAATTACTATAGAAAATTGCAATCGTTCCCTTTATTATGCCCCAAAACTTTGTATTAGTGCCAATTTAACTTTTTGTGCTAATTAATTTTAAAAAATAAGTAAATAAAAAGTTGCTATAAACTATCCAATATATGTCTGTATACTGCCACTTTGTCATTGCGAGGCTTGGAAATAGTTAAAATATGCGTGATCTACTTAATAAATTACTAAATTTAAATTAAGTGGTTGAGATTGCCACGGTCGCACAGCTCCCTCGCAATGACATCGCCTCTAAATAGTAGCATGTTTGGGTGGATTTATTTTAAAATATTGATTAAACTAACACAATGCGTTAAATTTATGAGGAGTATGTCAATATATTAATTGACAGAAAAATAAAATTTGATTTGTTTTTGTTTTCATGGTACAATAAAAGAAAAAAAAGGAATAATTAAAATGCAAGAAACAAAATCAAAGTTATTCAGTGTTGCAAAATATATATTAAAGAAAACAGGAAAAATAACGGCAATGAAACTTCAAAAATTAGTTTATTATTGCCAAGTTTGGAATTTAGCTTGGTACGAAATGCCATTATTTCCTGAAGAATTTGAGGCTTGGCCAAATGGTCCAGTTTGCACTGAATTATATAAACTTCATGAAGATAAATTTGAATTATCGTTAAAAGATTTTAAAGGGATTAAATCTGCACGACTAACTGATAGAGATAAAATGGTTGTTGATATGGTTATAAATGATTATGGTAAAGAACCTCCATTAGTTTTAAGTTATTTAACACATTCTGAACGCCCTTGGAAAGAATCAAGGGGAAATACTCCTCCTGGAATGAGTTGTGATAATATAATTTCAAAAAAATTGATGCAGTCTTATTATAGTGGATTATTGGCAGTACAATGACAAAGAAGAACAAAAAACAAAATATAAATATATATTCAAAAAGAGAATTTATAACTAACGAAAAAGAAAAAATTTTTGTTGATGATATTAAACAAAATTTTTTGAACAATAAACCATCTTGGAGATTCACCTACAGTGATCTAACTTCAGAATATAGCATTTTGGATTGTAAAAATTCCCTGTTCACAAAACTTAAAAATTTTGAATCAATGACATTTAAAGAAATTTTTATTGATGGCTATCATTTTCATCATAAAATAAGTAATTTAGACAAAATGTTAAAGTTTGTAAAAGAAAGACTAAAACAGTTAGGTCTTAACGAAAATTTAGAAATTTATTCTTTGAGATTAGATAGCACAACGAGGATTTATGGTTTTATTGAATCAAATATTTTTTATATTTTGTGGTATGATCCAAAACATGAACTTTATCCAGTAGCCAAAAAACACACATAGAAATTAACCTTGATTTAGCAATAAAAGACCTCTAAATTATTATTTGCCAGTTTAGCTGGTGAAAGGAGGTCTTTCTTTTATGTTAAAAAAATTTGAAAGACATTTGAGGGAAAAAAATCTCTCGAAAAACACAATTTCTTCGTATATTTTTGCGGTGAAACAATTTATCGAAAAATTTGGCGATCACATCACACAGAAAAAACTTCGTGACTACAAGGTTTGGCTCATCGAAAATTTCAAGCCTAAAACTGTAAATTTGAGATTAGGAGCTATAAATTCTTTTCTTGAAAGCATAGGAAAAGAAAAATGGAATATTCAACTAATCAAAATACAGCAGAAAACTTTTTTGGAAAATGTGATAAGCAAAGCGGACTACGAATTTTTGAAAAATTCACTGAAAAAAGACAATGAGATTTTTTGGTATTTTGTCGTTCGTTTTCTCGGAGCAACTGGTGCAAGAATCAGCGAATTTGTACAATTCAAAGTTGAACATGTAAAAATGGGATATTTGGATTTATATTCAAAGGGCGGAAAAGTTCGCAGGATATATATTCCAAAAGCATTGCAGAAAGAAGCTCTTAAATGGCTATCAGAGACAATGCAAGAAAGTGGCTATTTGTTCAAAAATAGATTTGGGGAAAGAATAACTCCAAGAGGAATTTCAGGACAGCTAAAAGTTTTTGCCAAACGCTATGGAATCGATCCAAAAGTTGTATATCCTCATTCTTTTAGGCACAGATTCGCAAAAAGTTTTCTTGAAAAATGCAATGACATTGCATTTCTTGCTGATTTAATGGGACATGAAAACATCGAGACGACAAGAATTTATTTGAGAAAAACTGCAACAGAACAAAGAATTATTGTTGATAAGGTTATAGATTGGTAGAATATAAAAAGGGCATACACTATATTTTTTAGTGTATGCCTTTAGTGTTAGTTTTCTCTTCTTAGTTGTTCATCAGCACTTAATTCACGAATTTGTTCTATTTCCATTAATTTATAGCTCCGAGTATATCATTAATCTGCTCTTCAGAATACCCTTTTAATCTCATT
>CADASF010000070.1 GCA_902790465.1 uncultured bacterium
ATGCTCTTCTGGAACATCTGGGAAAACTGGTGCAGCGAATGCAGGAGCTGCGAAACAGCAAACTGCAAGACCTGCGAGAAGAACTGAAAGTTTCTTCATAGTGATTTAACCTCCGAAAAAATAAGTTAATAAGTGTTTGGCTGTTTTATTTATTCCAAAGATAACTTCTTTTTTTTCGGAAAAGTCTCCGTGTTTTCTTTTCCAAAGATTTATCTATTTTTATATTGTCAGCCAATGTAGTAAGTCGGAGAGTATTATTCCGACTTCTTGAACACTTTTAAAAATCTTTTTAATTTTGTGCTTTACGACTTAACACAATTCTATAAAAAATATATATATCCTTTTTTTTATTTTATATTTTTTATATTTTTTTTTCATCTAATTTCATAAAGAATTTTGAAGATGATTTTTTGTCGCTCTGCATTATGTCTCATGAAAATTCTATTTCTTTTTTATATATCCTTCTTTTTTATTTATTTTTTTATTTTAAATTGTTTTTTAGAAATAAACCAATTATTTAATTTCCAAGTTATTACAATGATGAGTTAAATGCAAGTGTTTTTTTGATACCTTCTTCAAGTGTTACTTCAGCACTCCAAGATAATTCTTTTTTTGCCCTATCTGTATTTAAACAAATTCTCTCTACTTCTCCTGGTCTTTTTGCTTCATATATTGCTTTTGGAGAGTTTTCTATAAGTTTGCTTAAAACCTCATATATCTCATTTACAGATGTCTCTTTTCCTGTACCTATATTATATATTTGATTATCTCCCTTATCTATTGCAGAGATATTGGCATTTACAACATCACCAACAAATACATAATCTCTTGTTTGATTGCCATCACCAAATATTATTGGGGTTTCTCCTTTTAACATTCTGCCCATGAATATTGCAATCACTCCTGCTTCACCAAGAGGATCTTGTCTTGGACCATATACATTTGCATATCTGAGTATTGTATATTTTACATTATATAGGTCATGGTAGTATTCTATATAATGTTCTGGACAGTGTTTACTTATTCCATAAGGAGCCAATGGTCTTACAGGATGTGTTTCATCTGCAGGTAATTTTGTAGGTTCGCCATATACTGCTCCACCACTTGATGAGTATATTATTTTTCCTACTTTATACTTTTGTATCATATTTAATAGATTTATTGCACCTATTATGTTTGTTTTGGCATCAAAAATTGGATTTGATACAGATTTTCTGACATCTATTTGAGCAGCTAAGTGAAAAACAACATCTATTTTGTTTTCTTCAAATATTTTTTCTATGGCTGAATCTGTTATATCTATATTATAAAATTTTGCTTTGGGATTTATATTTTGTTCTCTACCTGTACATAAATTGTCAAGTATAATGACATCATGACCATCATTTATAAGCCTGTCAACAATATTTGAGCCTATAAATCCAGCTCCACCAGTTACTAATGCTTTCATGAATTTTACCCTCCAAACCTCAACTAAAGGGAGGCTTTATTTTTAGTCATGATCTTTTTAAATTTGTTTTTTATAAATCCTTCTTTATAATATTTATTCAATATAATAATAATATATATATATGTTTAAAGGATTTTCATATATATAAAAGCGAAATTATCAAAAATTATATTTTTGAAAGGCTGTAATCTATAACATGAAAAACATCTTTCTTGTTTTAATTGCATTTACATTGGCATTTTTTACGGCTTCTTGTTCATCACAAAATCAAAATGAAAAGAAAGAAATTGTGCTTTGGACAGATATGACAGAATCTGCTTCAATCAGAGCCACTGCAGATCGTTTTGAAAAAGCCAATGAAGGTTGGAAAGTCAGAATAGTCAGAGTTCCTTTTGAGGAACTTAGGGCAAAATATCAAACAGCAGGACCTGTTTTTAAAGGACCAGATGTCATAACAGGACCACATGATTGGATTGGAAGTTTTGCAACTGCTAAACTTATAGCTCCAATAGAATTGTCAGAAGATGAATCAAAAGAATTTCTTGAAGTTCCATTAAAGGCACTTTCAAGTCCTGATTTAAATGACAATAATAAGGCTAAATTGTTTGGACTTCCAATATCAGTGGAGGCTGCAGGTCTTATATATAATAAAAAATTTGTAAAAAAAGCTCCTGAAACAATGAAGGAGTTGATAGAAATTGCACAACATGCAAATAAAGGAACTTTGGATTCTCTAAGAGGCACAAAATATGAAGAATATATAAATTTTGATGCTTGTAAAGGTAAAAAGTTAGAAGGATTTTTGTATGAAGTCGAAGATTTCTATTTTACTTGGGCATTTTTTGGTGGATATGGAGCATATATATTTAAAGATACTCCTAATGGACTTGATATAAATGATGTTGGATTGGATACCCCTGAAGCTATTGAAGCTGCAAAATACATTTGTGATTTAAACCAACAGAGAGGCAAGTATAAAATTATTCCACAAGGAATGAGCAAAGATATTGCAAATGCAAAATTTATGGAAAATGAGCTTTTGTTCACTTTTAATGGTCCTTGGGCTTTGGCTGATTTCAAAAAAAGAGGTATAAATTCAGGAATTGCTCCAATGCCAAAACTTGACAATGGAAAAAATCCTTCTGTTTTTGTTGGAGTTCAGGGTATTTATTTAAATAGCAGATCATTCCATAAAGAAAAAGCTCTTGAATTTATGAAAGAATTTTGTAGCAAAGAGGGAGAAGTTGATATTTATCTTGAAGGTGCAAGAATGCCTTCTCGATATGATGCACAGCAAGATCCAAGACTTGCCTCAGTTCCTTATGTATCTTCAACTTCAAGAGTTAGTGCTTATTCTTCTTTCTCTTATCTAAATGATTTTGAATCAAGAGAAAATGATGTTTTGAAAGGCGTTCTTGATTCTGCTTCAACAGGAACTCCTATTCCAAATATAGTTCAGATGAACGCTGTTTGGCAACCGATGAAAGAAGCTGTTCAGCTCATGTTTAGGGGAGAAATGAAGCCTGAAGATGCTTTAAGTACAGCAGAAAAAAGAATAAACAAAGATGTGAAAGGTATGATGGAATAAAATGAATAAACGAAAATTAGAATTGTACCCCTATTATTATATTGCACCAGCTCTCCTCTTTGTCGGTTTGATTGTTGTCATTCCGAATATTTACAGTTTTTTATTGTCTTTTACAAATTACAGTCTTTTTCACTTTGATAAATTTGATTTTGTCGGACTTAAAAATTACGCAAAGATATTGACGACAGGTGAATTTGGAACTTTTATTGCTGTATTTTGGTGGACATTGATTTGGTCTTTGGTCAGTGTTTTTGGACAATTTGCAATAGGTCTTGCACTTGCTTTGATATTGAACAAAAAGGATTTTAAGGGATCAAATTTCTACAGAACACTTTTAATTATACCTTGGGCAGTTCCAAGTTTTATTACTGTTTTGATGTGGACAGGTCTTTTAAATACAGATTATGGCTCAATCAATAATATGTTGAACAGTATTCCTGGATTAATGCCATTCATTACATTTATGCTTGGAATAGTAAATTGGTCTATTGATTTATTTAATACATGTTTCGGGGGAATTGGGTTACATCTTTCGACTTTTGCAATAGGTCAAAACATTCCTTGGCTTACACATGGAGCATGGGCAAAAGTTGCTGTTTTGACAGTTAATCTTTGGCTTGGTTTCCCATACATGATGTCAATTTCACTTGGAGCTTTGCAGGGAATTTCTTCTGAATTATATGAAGCCTCTTCTCTTGATGGTGCTTCAAAAATTCAGCAGTTTTGGAAAATAACACTTCCTCAGCTTAGGTCTTCAATGTTGCCTGTTTTGATAACAAGTTTTAGTTTTTCATTTAACAACTTTGTCGGTATATATCTCTTGACCGCTGGAGGTCCAGCAATGCCTGGAAGTCAAGCAGGTTCTACAGATATTCTCGTAAGTTATACATATAAACTTGCGTTTAACTTATCACAATATGGACTTGCCTGTGCCTATGCTGTATTGATATTCTTTATCATTGGTGGTCTCAGTGCCATAAACTTCAAAGCAACTGGTGCTTTTAAAGAAGATTAAAAAATCGCTTAATCGAGTTTTAGGAGAAAATTATTATGAATAAAAAACAAAAAAATACTTTGGATTTGGCGATTAGACATTTGGTCATGATCGGTGTTACGATTGCCGTTTTGATGCCTGTATTTTGGATTGTAAATGCCTCTCTTCAAGATGTAGGTAATATGTTTTCAGGTCAAAATGTAGATTTTTCTAAAATGTCCCTTGGAAACTATATAAAACTTTTGACAGAATCCGATTTTGGGCTTTGGGTAAAAAATAGTTTTATAGTCTGTTCGATAAGTACAGCACTTTGTCTTATATTTACTTGTGTGGCAGGTTATGCTTTTTCAAGATTCAGATTTGCATTTAGAAAACAGGGACTTGTCGCTTTAATCATAATCCAAATGTTCCCTGCAACTATGGCCATGGTTGCTCTTTACAATCTTTTAAACTTCTTTGATCAGTGGACAGCAGGATTTATAGGATTTAATTTGCCAGGATTGATTTTAATTTATACAGGTGGAAATATTCCTTTCAATATGTGGCTCATAAAAGGTTATATTGACGGAAGTGTTCCAAAAGAACTTGAAGAATCAGCTTATATTGATGGTGCTACACGTTGGCAGACATTTGTAAAAATTGTTCTTCCTATAATGGGACCAATCATGGCTGTTATAGCTATATTTACATTTATAGGAGCATATAACGATTTCTTGATTCCTTCTATCGTCCTTCAAGATTCTTCACAATATACACTTGCTGTTGGACTTAGAGGATTCATCAGTGGTAAATTCTCAATGAACTGGACACAGTTTGCTGCAGCTTCTGTTTTGGGTTCTCTTCCAATATTGGTTGTATTTTTAAGCCTACAGAGATTCCTTGTTGAAGGTCTTACAAAGGGAGCTGTAAAAGGTTAATTTTTTTAAAATATTCGAATAAATCCCGCTCCGATGTCGTCATGAATAAGAGCGGGATTTTTAATGGAGGAAAAATATGAAAAAATATTTGAATTTGTTTTTTATAAGTCTTTCAGTATTTTTTGTTTTTTGTTTTGCAAATGTCTATGCACAAGAAGCAGATAAAATGAAAGAAGGACTTGCACTCTACTATTCAAGGCATTATGTCGATGCTGCAGAAGTGTTTAAATCAATACTTGAAACAGAAAAAGGGAACAGTACAGCCATGATGTATTTGATGAGCTGTGCTCAAAACACAAAGAAGATTACGACATATTTAAATGAATATGAAGAAAAAGCACTCTCAAATCCTAAAGACCCTTATATAAAATGTTATTTGGGATTCATGTATTTTGGAAAAAGTATTTTAGAGCATGACGATGTTTTTGAAGAAGCTACAAACATGTTCCAAGAGGCATTAAAACTCGATTCTAATTTGGCTCTTGCATATAATGGAATGGGAACAGTCTATTTTCAAAAGAGATTGATTCCAAGATCAAGAAGTTATTTTTCAAAAGCTGTAAAAATTGATCCTAATGATGCTATGTCAATCGAGAGAATAGGTGATATTTATTTAAATGATGATAAAAATTATGGTGCTGCAAAAAGTTATTTTGAAGAAATTATAACTATGTATCCAACATATCCTGACGCATATTTTTATTATGCATGTGCTTGCCAAGCAGAAGGCGATTATAAAACAGCCATTGAGTATTACAAAAAATGTGCAGAACTCGATCCTTTGGGGATTACACAGGGATATTATGCTCCTGTAAGACTTGGTGATATATATTACAAAGATATAAGGGATTATTCAACTGCTGTTGATTACTATGAAAAAGCACTTGATATAAATCCAAAAAATCCTTATGCTAAAAAGATGATCGAGAAGGCTAAAAATCCTTCTGAAGTAAATAAGGAAGAGAAAAAAGAAAATAAAGAAGAAAATCCAAAGGTAAAGAAAAATATCAAGGATAAAATTAAACTTGATAAAGATGAGGAAAAAGATAAAGAAAAAGAATAAAAATTTTTGATATAAAAAACTGGGGCTGTGATAAAACTATTTTATTTTTTCACAGCCCCAGTTTTTTTAGGTAATTACGATATAAATATATTGACATTAAACATATATTAGAGATATAATATATATATAATATGGAGGTGTTAACATGCCAAAAGTTAGTACAAACATTAATTTAGATTTAGAGTTAAAAAAATCTGCTCAAGAACTTTTTGCAGATTTTGGACTTGATATGACAACAGCAATTACAATGTTTTTAAGACAAAGTGTAAGAGAACAGCGTATCCCATTTGAAATTAGAAGAGAAATCCCAAATAAAAAAACTTTAGAAGCAATGGAAGAAGCTATGAGAATTTCGAGGAATGATAGTGTAAAAAGTTATTCAACTATTGAAGAATTAAAAAAAGCACTTGAAGAAGATTAAAAAATGTATAAGATTAAATTCACATCAAGTTATAAAAAAAATTATAAATTGATACAAAAACGAGGCTTGGATAAAACTTTTAGACAATGTAATAGATTTATTAAGGGAAGGGAAAAAGCTCCCTGCTAAATATAAAGATCATTCTTTAAATGGAAAATTTAAGAATTTTCGTGAATGTCATATTCAAGCTGATTGGCTATTGATTTATCTAATTGAAGAAGACATTATAACCTTAACTCTTGTTGGTACAGGTACACATTCTGATTTATTTGATTAGTGTTTTCTGAATATGTATAATATAGAGAGACAATAGAGAGACGACAGACGATGGAAGACAGAAAAGGAAAAAGAAAAAATGGTAATTGGAATAACTGGTAGTATTTCAGCAGGGAAAAGTTCTGTTTTAAATATATTAAAAGATATTGGAGTTTTTACAATTTCGGCAGATGAAGTTTATCATCAAATGATAAAGCCGAGCATGCCCCTTTTTAATAGTTTAATTGAAGAGTGGGGGAGAGATATTCTCGATATTGATGGAAATATAGATAGAAATAAGTTGAGTAAAATAGTTTTTGCCGATCCTGCAAAATTAAAAAGACTTAATGAACTCACACATCCAGCGATAATTGGAGAAATCGAAAAAACAATATCTGAAAATAAAAATAGAGATATTGTTGTTGAGATTCCCCTTCTTTTTGAAACAAAATGTGAATATCTTGTAGATGTGATTTGGTATGTCGATATTTCGAGAGAAAATAGAATTTCTCGGTTGATGAATCGAAATAATATTTCGAGGGAAGAGGCTATTAAAAAGATAGAAAAATATAAATATTATGGCGATTTGGCAGATGTCATAATATATAATGACGGAACTTTTGAAGATTTGAAAAATAGAGTTGCTAAATTATGGAGTGAAAAGTGAAAAATTTAAAACTGGCTTTTGATGTTTTTTATCAATAAGCCAGTTTTTTTATGTAAATTAAATCGTTGTGTTAGTTGAGTTTTAAAAAATAAGTAAATAAAAGTTGCTATAAACTATCCAATATATGCCTGTATACTGCCACATTGTCATTGCGAGGCTTTGAAATAGTTAAAAACTCTAAAGAGTTTTTTAAAAATAATCCCCACAAGGGGGAAGCCAAGCAATCTAAGCCTGTAAATAATTATTTACTTAAAAATTGAGTCGATCGCCTATATTTAGGATTATATGCTTGGTCTATTTACTTTTTTTCACAACCCCAGTTTTTTTATGATTTGATAAATTCACCATTTAGAAAAGAAAATAAATTGTAATGTTATTAACCCAAAATTTTCACAATTTCCTCTGCTATTGCATGAATGACAGGTACAGCAACTGAATTTCCAAATTGTTTATAGGCTTGTGTGTCAGATACAGGAATAATAAAATTTTCAGGAAATCCCTGTAATCTTGCTGCTTCTCTTGGAGTTATTTTTCTTGGGTTCATTCCTTTTTGCTCAATTAAAATTTCGCTACCATCTTTATAGTATCGTGCTGAAATAGTATTTGTATAAGGACTATTATTTGTGAAAAGGGTATATCCAAAGCCTTTTCCATTTTCTCTGTTTCTTATTTTTCTATTTTGATGACCGATCCAAATTTCATCTGAAATTGTATATTTAGGATCGACAAATAGCTCTAAGATATCGCCAACTCGAGTTTGTGTACAAGGTGGGGTAGGAAATGCAAATTTATCCCAATTTGGAACTTGTTTTTTATCAAAACCAACAATATATATTCTCTCTCTATTTTGCGGAACTCCAAAATCTTTTGCTTTAAATAGACTATATTTAATAGCATATCCTAATTCATTTAGACTGTTCTTTATTACTTCAAAAGTCTTTCCATTGTCATGATTTACAAGGTTTTTAACATTTTCAAGGAGAAATGCTTTGGGGTGTTTATCATTTAGTATTCTTACTATTTCAAAAAATAGTGTGCCTCTTGTGTCATTAAATCCAAGTTTTAATCCTGCTTGACTAAATGCTTGACAAGGAAAACCACCAACTAAAATGTCATGATCTGGAATTTCATCTGATGAAATTTTTGTAATATCGCCTTTAGGTTCATCTCCAAAATTTGCACGATATGTTTTTTGTGCAAATTTGTCTATTTCGCTTGTGAAAACAATCTTTACTTTTTTAGTTTGGAAAAAGCCAAGACGAGTTCCACCTATACCAGCAAAAAGATCAATCATTTTATATTTTGCTTTTTTAGGATTTGGAAAAGGAATTTTTTCAGGAAAAGCCAAAATAGCTTTTAATTCAAGAGTTGAAGGGACTGTTTCTCCAGCTTCCCATCTTCTTATTGTTCTATCGCCAAATTTTGACATTCCAAGAGCATCTGCAAATTCTTTTTGGGTCATTTGCAATCTAATTCTTTTGTTTTTTATTAATTCTTGTGGTTTGATATTTATGCACATAATTTTTTTTTCTGTAATTAAAATAGGTTAAAATGTCCTTTTATTATTCCTATTATATTTTTTAATTAAATTTTTGTCAAGAGGTTCAACATGACTTATTCAAAGATAATTAAAGATAGTAGAGAAAATTTTTTTCCAACTCCTTATGATTTAGTATATTCGTGTTTTGAAAAATTAGGATTTTTTAAGAAAAATCCATCTTTTTTTGTAAAAAATGCAAGTTATATAATAGAAAAAATCAGAGATGAAGCATGGAATACCTATTTGCCAATAGAGCGTAAATTTATGTCTGAAACTCTTGCTAAATTAATAAGTGAAGATGAAATAAAAGATAAAAAGCCATTAGAAGCAATAGAGTGGTTTATTGATTCTTTTCCACAAGAAATTTATGAACTTTCTCTGTCAAATACACAAAGTAGAAGAAGTAGGGCTGGAAAAGAATTTGAAGCAATTATTGAATTAATTTTAATAGGCTCAGGAATTTCCCTTGATAGTCAAGGGAATATAGGAAAAAAATATTTTGCAGATAAGGGATTAAGCAAATTAGTTGATATTATTGTTCCAGGTGTAATTGAATATACAGAAGATAAAAGCGAAGTTATTCTTATAAGTGCAAAGACTACACTAAGAGAGCGTTGGCAAGAAGTCCCTGAAGAAATGAGTAGAACTGGAGCTAAAGAAATGTTTCTTGTTACATTAGATGAAACTATAAGTAGCAATGTTCTAAATTCTCTTTATGAAGCTAATATTCGTGTAACTACAACGAAAAACATTAAAAATAAATATTATGCAAATAATAAGAGAGTTCTTGATTTTGAAAAATTATTAGAAATTTGTATTTTAGCAAATAAAAATTGGAGTAACTATAAATTTTCTGAAAAACAAATAGAAGAAAAAAAGAAAGAAATAGAAATAATGATTAACAAACATTGCAACAGTAATTTTGTAGTACAATTTTATCAAGAAAAAATTAAAAGATTAGGAAAGTAAATTAAGACTTTGAGATTGCCACGGTCGCATAGCTTCCTCGCAATGACATCGCCTTTAAATAGGGTTATTACACTTAAATGAATTTTTGAAAATTATTATGAATTAAAAAATTGATTTTCGTGGGGATATTAGGGGCATTACGGTGCGTTTTGGTAAAAAAGGAACACATCTTGTTCTAGATTATCCAAGTAAAAAGGAAAAAAGGAAAATGATTCAAGATTCACAAGGTAAAGAAATGATAGATTTTTGGGATTATATGGACAAAAAAGTGAAAATAACTCTCAAAGATGGGAAGATTTTTATAGGTTATGCTATGATATTAAAACTATTGAAGAACTTAAAGAAGATTAACATTTATTTTTTTTAGATTGTAAAATGATTAAAGATTCACAAGGTAAAGAAATGATAGATTTTTGGGATTATATGCATAAAAAAGTAAAAATAACTCTCAAAGATGGGAAAATTTATATAGGTTATCCATTTGCTTTTAGCACTTGGGCTGATAGTCAAAGTGGAGATGATGAAATTAGTATAAAGTGTAATGATAATTTTTCATATGCTCTTGAACGAGATGAAATTTTAACTATTGAAGAACTTGAAGAAGAGTAACATTTATTTTTTTGGGATTGTCAAATGATTAAAGATTCACAAGGTAAAGAAATGATAGATTTTTGGGATTATATGGACAAAAAAGTGAAAATAACTCTCAAAGATGGGAAGATTTTTATAGGTTATGCTAGAAAAGATTTTGGATATGTTCTTGATAGAGATGATATTAAAACTATTGAAGAACTTAAAGAAGATTAACATTTATTTTGAGTCTATGCAAAAAAGTCTGTAAATAAAAAATATTAAAAAATGGAGTTGTTAAACTATTGATTGAAAGAGAGGTGAAATAATGGATGGCTGATTTAAATGTTGAAGATGATGAATATTGTTTTGCATGTGGAAGTAAAAATACAATAGGTCTTCATTTGGATTTTAAACAAGTTGAAAATTCTGTTGTCTGTGAATTTGTTGCAGATAAACTTTATCAAGGATATGCAGGAATACTGCATGGCGGAATTGCTTCAACACTCCTTGATGAAGTCATGGCTTGGCAATTGATTAAAATAAATAAAATCATGGCTGTTACTGTTAGAATGGAAGTAAAATTTAGAAAGCCTGTGCCAATAGGTCAGAAGATTATTATAAAAGCATCTTATGATCACTGTGAAAAGAATTTTCATTTTGTAAAAGGTGAGATTCGATCTGAAGATGGAAAACTTCTCGTAAGTTCAACAGGTGTATTTGCAGAAGGGAAAATCAAGTAACAAAAAAAGGGCTGTGAAATTTTCACAGCCCTTTTTTTTATATATTGCTCATTCTTAAGTAGTTACATAAAATGTCAGCTACATTTTTCATTATTATTTTTTGAAATTCTTCTGTTTTTAATTTTTGAGCTTCTTCGTGATTACTTACAAATGCTGTTTCAACTATTATTGCTGGCATGTTTGTATGTCTCAATACATAATAACTACCTCTGATAGCTCCTCTGTTCATCAAATCAAGTGAAGGATCGATAAAATCATTTTCAAAATTTCTTGCAAGTTCATAATCCTGTTGCTTTGTCCAATAAACAGCAAAACCTTTTACATTTCTATTTACAGAAGCATTACAGTGAACACTTACAAAGATACAGGCTGAATTTATATTTCCAACATCTGCTCTTGCTTGCAGTTCTACTCTATCTGGTGAGTATGCCCAAGTTACATCTCTGTCAGTTGTTCTTGTAAATATGACTTTATAGCCTGCTTCTTTTAGATATTGTCCAAGTTTCAGTGCAAGTTGCAAATTTAGGTCTTTTTCAAATACATTTACATATCTATTGACAGCCCCTAAATCACCTCCGCCATGACCTGGATCGATGACAATTATTGCAGAATGTGAAGGTTGACCTGTAACTTCATTTCCCTTCTCTGAAATTTTTTTGTCGCTTTTTAATGAGATTCTCAATATATTTGATTTTGGACTTGAAAATTCAAAATCATTTTCACAATCGAATTTAAATATTACTGCACCATACCCAGCTTTTATGTAATTTAGATTTATGCCTTTAGGAAGTTCTTTTATGTCTATATCTGAAGCAGATAAAAGAGGTATTTCTACTGTTAAATCATCTTCATCTTTATTGTATTTCCAAAAATATTGAAAAGCTCCACTTGCTTCTATGTCAATAAATTCATCACTTTTTGATATTTTTTCTATATTTTCAGAAGTATATCCACCTTTTAAGTCAAAATTTGGCAAAAAGTCAACAGTAACATTGGTACCACTTAATGACTTTCCAACAAAACCTTTCCAATTTTCAGGGAATATTACATTAAATGTAGTATCTTCTGAATCTTTTTTAGTTTCGTTTATGACTTCGACTTCTTTACATTCATTTACAAAATTTGGAGATATTTTTGCCTTGTCAAATATAACTTTTATTTCTTTGTTATTTTGTAACTCATCTTCATCTTTATTTTCTTCAAGTTGGATTGGAGCAGAAGATGTAAATATAACATTTTTATTTCCATTTTCTGATGTTTCTGAAACTTTCACAATCGTTGGATATATATTGATTTCTATTGATTCTTTGTTTTCTGTAGAAATTGAAAAATCGAGGTTTAGACCTCTACAAAATTGAAGGAGTGGAATGAAAAAGTTTCCATTTTCATCTTTTGCAAATCCAACTTTTTTTAGCTCAAATTTTTCTGAATTGTCAAAAGAAAAATCATCTTCTGAAAAAAATATATCACTGCTCTGTGAATGAAATGCTATTGTCTCTCCTGATGATGATTTTGAACATGAAATTTTTAAATCTTTTATAAAATTTGTCTCAGCTGGAATATATATTCCTTCACCTGTTTTGGGATCAAAATTTTCATCCATTAAAATTTCATTTATTTCCCAAGATTTGTCATAATAATTTACAGATATAGATGAAACTTCTTCTGAATATGCCATAGATGTAAATAAAATAAATATCGAAATTATTAGTAAAAATATTTTTTTACTTTTCATCACTTTTTTTTCTCGATTCTGATAATTTTTTTTCATAGGCTTTTAAAAATGGAAGCCAGATGAAAGCACTTACAGTCATGTTTATTGCTAATAAAATTAAAGCTCTTAAATCTTGACAACATAGTGGAGCTCCAAAAAATGCAGGAAGAACCCATGGAACTTCTATAAATGGACGATATACCAAATTCATTTGAAATGCAAAAAATGATATTATTCCACAACATGTTGGGGCAAGAATAAACGGAATTAAAAATATTGGATTTGCTACTATTGGAATTCCAAAAATAAGTGGCTCATTTACATTAAATAGAGATGGTATCAATGAAATTTTTCCAACATTTTTAAGATGTTTATTTTTCGAAAATAATAACATGAATGGAATTGGAAGTGTTGTCCCTGCTCCACCTACCCATATAAACCATTGATAAAATGGATATGCTGTTATTGTTGGAAGTACAGCTCCTAAATTCATGGCATGCATTTCTGTATTCATTAACAAAAATTTTTGCCAAAGTGCAAAAAATACACCATTTATTACTGATATGCCATGAAGCCCTGCAAAGCCAAATATATGCATGAATATATTCACAACAACAACACAATAGACAGTATCACCCATTTGTTCAAGTGGTTTCATCATCGTTATTAATGATGAATATATATCTATATTAAATAAATAAGATATAGCCCAAACAAGAAATATCACAATTAAAAGAGGTAAAAAACTCATGAATGCTTCAGCAACAGCAGGCGGTATATTATCTTGACTCTCTTTATTGTCTTTGTAATTTTCTGAATTTTTGCTATCTTCTTTATCTTTGCATTCTATAGAGTTTTCTTTATCTTGACTCTCTTTATTGTCTTTGCAATTTTCTGAATTTTTGCTATCTTCTTTGTCTTTGCATTCTATAGAGTTTTCTTTATCTTGATTTTCTTTATTGTCTTTGCAATTTTCTGAATTTTTGCTATCTTCTTTATCTTCGCATTCTATAGAGTTTTCTTTATCTTGACTCTCTTTATTGTCTTTGCAGTTTTCTTTTTTTGATATCTTATCCCAAAGATTCATCACAAGTCGTGATATTTCGACAGTCAAAAGCCCGCATATTATAGCAAGAAAAAGACCATCTCCACCAAGTGGTCTCAATTTTATCAATAGTTCTGGTCTTCCATTTGGTATTATAGGAATATTGACAGGTTTCATTGTGAGAAAGAAACATGCCACAGCTCCCATCCCCTGTGGAAGTATTGGCATGTTATAACTTTTAGCAAGTGAACAAGCTATGGAAAAAGCTACATATACTGACAACATTCCCATGGTAAATCTAAATGGAATTAATATGTTTCCTTGGTTTGCTGAGTACCATTGACCAAAATTTGAATTTGCTATTGTTGGAAAATATTTGTTTATTACTTCCCATTGTGAGCCGAGGAGTAGAAATGTACTTCCTACTAAAATTATTGGGATAGAAGCTAACATTCCATCTCTCAATGCTATTAAATGTCTCTGTTCTGCAACTTTTGATAAAAATGAAAAAATTGATTCTTTTATTTTAGTTATATTATTCATATTTTTGTCTCTCTATGAAATCATTCTAAAAATTTGATAATTTTTTATTTAAATCCTTTAAAAAAACAAGGTAAAAAACAAATAAAAAATGAATATTAACTTTTGAAATTTTTCTTATTAATAGAAACATTAAATTTAGGATTGTTTGATTTATGAAATTTGAATACCCTGAAGAAGTTATAAAAAGAGAAATGCAACAGGGGCTGTTTTATTTTATTCTTTCTATAGTCCTGTTTTTAATCTTTTTTTTCGTAAATTTTAACTATGGGGCGTTTAAAGGAACGACATCTGCTTCTTTAAAGACTCATCATATTGATTTTATTACAGGTTATTGGTATGCACTTATAGGAATAGGGCTTCTGTTTTGGAAAACTCCTTGCCTTATGGCTGCAATTAATAGGAAGACAACTAAATATGAGATTTCTACTTCAGGTATTTATGTTATAAGTACACTGAATAATTCGAGAGCTATTGTAAGATGGAAAGATATAACTGGCTTAATTGATGATTTAGATAAAATTTCTATTATTTATGATACAAAAAAATTAATTATATATAACGATATGGATAAGTTTGAAAAATTTTTATCATACCTTTATAAAAATGTGAATAAAGCTGTTAGGGAAAAACTTAAATTTAAGGCAAATCTCCCTGGCGAAAAGAAACTTTCTGAAGAAGAAAAGAAAGCACTTGCTGAAAAGGCACAGGCTGAAAAAGAGCAGGAAGAACAGAACAAAAAATCGAGAATGTTACTCGATCAAGTTTTGGAAGATGATACTGCAAAGCCTAATGCTATCAGAAAGACAGAAGAAGAAATAGATGCAGAATTACCAGCTGTTCACAAAAAGTTGAATCAAGACTTTAAGGCAAGTAAAGATGCTGCTTCAAGTGATGATAAGGGTAGTCTCATAAATGCCTTTTTCAGTGGAACTAATGAAGAAGAAACAACACAAGTTTCAAAGTCAACTATGGTCATGTCTAAGTCTGTATTTAAAGAATTGACCAAAAAAGCTCTTGCTATGAGAAATAGAGGAAATAATGACTCTGATTCAAAACCAGAAGACAATGAGAATAATTTAAACATTGAATCTAATGATGTTCAGGAAGAAGAACAAGAAGTTGTTAGACCAATGGGAGGACTTCGTTCAAGAATTAATAAATCTGCTCTTAAAAAAGATAAAAGTTCAATTCTTTTGAGTTCTATTGCTAAACAAGAAGAAGATAAAGCAGAACGTGAAAGAAATAGAGTTGAATTTAGTTTAGAGAGATTGGCTGAAGCAGATTCTGAAGAAAATAAAGATATTTCACAAGAATCAGCTGAAGAAGCAAGAAAAGCTGAAGAAAAGATGGCCGAAGATGAGAGAAAATCAAGTCTTCTTTCTGAATTTTTAACTACTGGTAAGTTGGGAGCTGATGTATTAAAGAAATACGGAGGCGATAGATTTTCTGCAAATGAAACTAAACAAGTTGATATACCTAGAGAAACTGTTATCCAATCTGAAACAGTTTCTGATATTTCGCAAGATTTTGAGCAGACTGTAGAGCGTTCAAGAAAGACTGTTTTAGAACAACCTGCATTTGGACAGGAACAACCTACATTCGGACAAGAGCAACCTGCATTTGGACAGGAACAACCTGCATTCGGACAAGAACAACCTGCATTTGGACAGGAACAACCTGCATTTGGTCAAGATCAACCTGCATTTGGACAGGAACAGCCTGCATTTGGTCAGTTTGGTTCAGAATCTGTTGGTGAAAGCACGCCTCTACAACCTGCGTTTGGGTTTGGTGAAGTACAAGAACAGCCTGTATTTGGACAAGATCAACCTGCATTTGGTCAGTTTGGTTCAGAATCTGTTGGTGAAAGCACTCCTCCACAACCTGCGTTTGGGTTTGGTGAAGTACAAGAACAGCCTACATTTGGA
>CADASF010000071.1 GCA_902790465.1 uncultured bacterium
TATTTACTTATTTTTTTTGCATTTAGCACAACGAGTTAATTTACGAAGATTATATAAAAAAAAGGCTGTGAAAAAAAATACTTTTTTCACAGCCCCTTTAATAAGTTTCACTCTATTATTTACGGATAGAGACGAGTTAACATTCTTGGATAAGGTATTGTCTCTCTGAGGTGATCAATTCCGCAAATCCAAGTAATAGTTCTTTCGATTCCGATTCCAAATCCGCTGTGTGGAACACTTCCATATTTTCTCAAATCGAGATACCATTCATAAGCCTCTAATGGAAGTTTGTTCTCAATAATCTTGTTTTTCAACATCTCATAGTCAGACATTCTCTGACCGCCACCTGTTATTTCTCCATAGCCTTCTGGAGCAAGCAAATCAGCACAAAGTGCATGTTTTGGGTCTTTTGGATCAGGTTCCATATAGAAAGCCTTACATTGTGCAGGGTATCTGTGTACAAATACAGGTCTGTCAAATTGTGATGAAATGATAGTTTCTTCATCTGCTCCAAAATCTTCGCCCCAAGGTAGATCATTTCCATGTGAGTGAAGAAGTTCTATTGCATCGTTGTAATGCAATCTTGGGAAAGGAGCTTTTATTGCTTCTACCTTTGAAATATCTCTTCCGATTGATTTTAAATCATTTGCATTTTCTTCTACTACTTTTGAAGCCATATAGGAGATCATATTTTCTTCTAATTCCATAATATCTTCAATAGTTGCAAATGCGACTTCAGGTTCAAGCATCCAAAATTCCATTAAATGTCTTCTTGTTTTTGATTTTTCTGCACGGAATGTTGGACCGAAGCAGTAAACTTTTCCAAATGCCATACAGTTTGCTTCATTGTAAAGTTGACCACTCTGTGAGAGATATGCTTTTCTGTCAAAGTAATCTGTTTCAAATAGTGTTGTCGTTCCTTCACATGCTGCAGGTGTCAAAATTGGAGTATCTATGCGTAAGAATCCCTCTTTTCTGAGATAATCTTCACAAGACCTTATAATGGTATTTCTTATTTTCATTATTGCGTGTTGTCTTGCAGATCTCAGCCAAAGATGTCTGTGTTCCATTAGAAAATCTACTCCATGCTCTTTTGGAGAGATTGGATAGTCTTCAGATGTTCCAACTACTTCGAATGTTTCAAGAGAAAGTTCATAACCACTTGGAGCCCTGTCATCTTTTCTTACAGAACCTGTTACAATTATTGAACTTTCTTGAGTTGCTTTTTGGATTTCCTCAAATTTTTCAGGTGCAAATTGTGATTTTACTGCTACTGCCTGAATGATTCCAAATCCATCTCTTATTTGAAGGAATACGATTTTTCCGCTTGATCTTTTGTTATATATCCAGCCTTTTAATCTAACTGTCTGTCCTTCAAATTGACCTATTTTATCTATTGTTGTGTCCATTGTTTTTGAACTCCACCTGTTTTTAAAAATATAATATAATTTTCTTTTTTTTGTTCTTTTTATCCTTTTTTTCTGCTTGTTAGAAGTAGCAAATATGTATTCCAGTATTTTTCTTTGCAAGTTGACAAATTTAAAAAATCCAGTTGAGATTTGATTCTCGACTGGATTTTTTTTGTATCTAATTTTGGTTTACTAGTATTCCATTTACTTTGTTAGCTCCCCAAGGTGAGCCTTCTGCTTTCATTTTTTCGGGGTCATAGTTGATATTGTCAACACGATAAAAAGCATTTTCTCCAATAGTAGTTACACTATTAGGAATAGATACACTTGTTAATGAATCACAATAAGTGAAAGCTTTTTCTCCAATTGTGGTAACACTATTTCCAATAGTTACACTTTTTAAATTGTTACAATTGTCAAAAGCCCCTTTTCTAATAGTAGTAACACTATTAGGAATAGTTACACTTTTTAAATTTTGAAAATCAGCAAAAAGCTCTGTTGCAATACCTGTAATTTTGTATTTTTTACCAGCATAATTTTTAACAATAGCAGGTATTTCAAGATTTGTTACAATTGTACCATCTTTTCTAATATTATGCTCACTAAAATTAAAATTATAACCTGCTAATATATTTAAAACATTATCATAGTTAAGTGTAACTTCTTCAGAATCATCTGTAATATTTACAGTAATAGTTGTACTATTAGCACCTTCTTTTGAAACTGCAATTTTAGCAGTTCCTCCATTATATTGTGCAGTAATTTTTCCTTTTTCAGCAGTTGCTATTGATTCATCATCAGATGTATAAGTAACTTGTTCTGTAACATCTTCACCATTTAGTGTAACAGTTACATTAGCTTCTTCTTCAATAATCAAATTAACTTCTGTTGGATTAACTTCGAGATTTGGCAAACTTGGATCGATAACATTAACAGTAAATGTTTTTTCTTCTTCTGCATTTTCAGCATTTACAGTAACAATTGCAACACCAGCAGAAAGACCAGTAATTACTCCTTGTTCAACATTGGCTATTGCTTCTTGATCAACAGTATAAGTAGCAGTTTGTGTGATGTCTTCACCATTTAATGTAACGGTGATATTGTCTGTAGCTCCTATATTAACTGTAAATTCTGTTTGTGAAAGTTCAAGTGGAAATTTTTTAGGTGTAGGTGTTGGAGTTGGTGTTGGCTCTGGTGTTGGTGATACAGTCGGAGTAGGTGTCGGAACAGGAATAAATGGATAGCTTGGAGGAGTAGTTTTGCCACCACCTTCACAAGCTGAAGTGATTATAGCTATAAAGAAAAGACATATAGCCAAAAGAGCAAATTTCTTCATATTTTTTTCTCCTTTATCAATTTTATAAAAATTTAGAAGCTAATATTTAGATATTTGCCCTCATTAAAAAATATTGTTAATTTAGTTATTATTTATTTGCTTGCTTTTCCATTTTTGAGTACGGAAATCAATTTTTGTTATTAATTTTGCAGTTTAAAAAATTGATTTCCGTTACTTTTTGAATAGGTTACAAAGTTACTTGTCGTTTTTCATCGTCTGCGACAAATACGGCTGTTATTATCTTTTTAGTTGCTTTATAAGTAGAAGCATAATCTCTCGATTTTATCTGCTTCTCTCCTTCTTGTCGCTTTTTGTCAACATCTTTTGAAGTTTGAGCAAATTTAAATTCGATAACTACAACCAATTTATCTTTAAATGTTATGACAACATCAGAACGACCTTTGAAAGTATGGACTTCTGAAAAATATGTTATTTTAGCCCCACTAAGCAACATCAAAAATAATGAACGATACCAAGATTCATCTCTATCTTTGTAGTCTTCATAGGGAACTCCTTTTAATGCTTCATTAAAAATACTCACTATCTGTGGAATATTTTCTGCTTCTAAAGATTCCCAAATATCATTACTAAATCCAGCAAAATCCTTTATATTATAAAAATTTTCAAGATAAAGACTATCCATTGAACTCTTCACTTCTTCATTTGGATAATCAAGAATAAGTATATTGCCTTTTCGTTCCTTTATTGTCAAATAACCTGCTTGATATAAAAAACTCTCAACACTTGCATTTTCTATTTCGTGGGAATCTGTAAAATTTGAAGTTACTCTTTTTTGTATATATTCTTTAGGTTCTTTGATTTCGTGTTTCTTTAAATAATTAGCAAGAAAAGATGGAGTAGCTGAATAATACCAATAGTTACTAAAATTTCCTTGTTTAAAAAAATTTAAAACTGAAAATGGATTATATACTCTTACTATCCCATCAAATGAAAAACCATCATAATATTCTTCTATCTTAGCAATTAAATCTTCCCTATCAATAGATAATTCTTTTTCCGTTTTGTCAAGCCAATCAGAAAAATTTTCTTCAAGTTCTTTTTGTGTATAGCCTACTATATCACTATAATTTTTATCAAGTGAAATGTCTTCTAAATTATTTAAACTTGAAAATACTCCAGCCTTGCTAAATTTTGATACCCCTGTTATAAATACAAAATGTACATTATCACTTATTGTCGAATTTTTTAGAATACCATAGAAAGAACGCAAAAATTCTCTTATTTCATTTGCTTTTTCTAAATCGTTTATATTGTCTGTAATTGGTTTGTCATATTCATCAATTAGTATAACAACTTTACCTAATTTTTCATATAATTCGTTTATAATTTGAAAAAATACGAGTCCAGCATTGTTATTTATATTTTCATCATAAGAGATATTTAATTGTTTTATAGAATTTTTAACAATATAAATAAGTGCATTATTAAGTTCTTCTATCGTCTTATAATTTCCTAAGCCAGTCATATCTAATTTAATAACAGGATTTGGACTTTTAGTTTGTTCTTTTACCCAATCCTCAGCATAAAGACCTTTGAATAATTCAGCTTTTCCTTTAAACATTGCCTCTAATGTCGATATTGTTAAAGATTTGCCAAAACGACGAGGACGAGATAGAAAATAACATTTACCATTTTCTATTAAATTTAAAATCTGTTTTGTCTTATCAACATAAAGATAATTTTCTTTGCGAATATCTTCAAAATTTTGAATACCTATAGGTAATTTTTGCATTGTTTTTTCTCCTTACTTTTCTAAAAGAATGAAATTCTATTTTTTATTTTAGCATATCAAAAATAAATAAGCAAGTTGACAAAATTAAAAATGGGAGCAGTTCAAAAATTAAATAGAGTGAATACACTCTTTTAAATATAGGCGATCGACTCAATTTTTAAGTAAATAATAATATTATTTCAAATTTTAATAAAATTATCTGCCATTCAGAAAATATAGTGCTAAATTATAGTTTTCTGCGTTAAAAATTAATTTGCAAAATCCAAAAGTCAATAAATGACTTTTGGAAATTTGAAATAATATTATAAAATTTACAGGCTTAGATTGCCACGGTCGCACAGCTCCCTCGCAATGACAAAGTGGCAGTATATAGGCATATATTGGATAATTTATAGGAACTTTTAAATATGCAAAAATAGCTTTTACCGAAAAGCAGGAAATTAAAAAAATCCAGTTGAGATTGGATTCTCGACTGGATTTTTTTGTTTCCTGCTTTTATTAAAGTGATACTGATATTCCGTTTACTTTGTTAGCTCCCCAAGGATAGTTGGGTAATGATTTTTGTTCTTCGCTTATGTTGATATTGTCAACTCTATAAAAAGCATCTTCTCCAATAGTTGTAACACTACTTGGAATAGTTACATTTGTTAAATTTCGACAATTAGCAAAAACACCTCCTTCAATAGTAGTTACACTACTTGGAATTTCTACTGTTCTGATAGTAGAAGCTGAAAAAGCATATCCTCCAATAGTTGTTACACTCTCAGGAATTTCTATTGTTGTGATTGTAGAAGCATAAAAAGCATTCTTTCCAATTTTTGTTAAACTACTTGGAAGCTCTATAGTTATTCCTTCTGGTGCTAAACCTCCTACCCCAGCGAAAGAACCATAAGGTGTTGTATTTTCATCAGTTTCATAAGCATCACCATCTTCAATTTCTGTTACACCTTCAGGAATAGTTATATGGTTAAGTGATAAACAGTGAAAAAAAGCCGTATTTCCAATTTTTGTTATTTTATATGTTTTGTTTTCATATGTAAAAGTTGAAGGAATTTCAATAGAAGTTATTTCTTCTTCACCTTTTTTGAGATTATAAAGAGTATAATATGTCACTTCATACCCTTCTATTGTTTTTGTTTTTTCTTCTTTTTGATATCCTAATTTTTGTAGTACATCATCGTCAAGGGTAACCTCAATTACTCCGTTTTCCTGCTCATTATTTTCTTGTTGTTGGTTATTATTTTCTTGTTGTTGATTGTTTTGCTGTTCTTGGTTGTTATTAGCATTTTGTTGAGCTAATAAATAGTAAAGTGCAGAATTGTCAGGAGGAGTAGTTTTGCCACCACCTCCACAAGCTGAAGTGATTATAGCTATAAAGAAAAGACATATAGCTAAAAGAGCAAAGTGCTTCTTAATCATATTTTTTTCTCCTTTATCAATTTTGTAAAAATTAGAAGCTAATATTTAGATCTTTGCCCTCTGCTTTTTTTATAAAAAAAGCAGAGTGCAACTAACAAACCTATATATAGGTTCGTTAGTTGCACTCGTAAAAAATATTGTTTATTTAGTTATTATCTATTTGCTTACTTTTTCCTTTTTTTGTTGGGTGGTTACGTGGTCTATCACTTCCAGTAATTGTCCTATATTCTTTTTTTGTTGCATATTTTAAAATATATTCTTGATTTTCTGATTTATTAAAAGCCTTTTTAGCCTTTGTTTTTAAATAATCTTTTTTACAAGTATCATAACTTTTTTCATATAACAACCCTGTCAAAAAATATAATTCCTTATCGTCTTGCTTTTCTTTTGCAATTTGATTTATTATATCTCCCAAAAGGTCATCATATAGTTTGCGATTATTACTATATAAAAAATTCTTTATCATCTCTTCTAAATCATCTGAAGTTGAAGACATATTAAGTTCGCTTATACATCTACAAGTTTTTAAATATATATCATCTAATGACACTTCACTTAAAAGTTTATTTGCTTCAGCTTTTTTGCCATTTGCTAAAAGTATCATAAAGAAATTTACCTTTATTATGTCATCTGTGATTTTATCTTCAAATGCTTTTTTATAGTAGTAGTCCGCATGCTCAAACCAACCATTCATTTTGTATATATCACCTAAAGTGATATATGTCGATGAAGTAGCATTATTCGTCTTTATAAATTCTCTTAAAGTAAATACCGCATTGTGAAAATCGCCATAGTGATTATTTATAACCCTTGCTCTAATTTCATAAGCAGTTGGAAGATTAGGAGCGAGATCAATAGCCCTTTGGGTTATGTACATTGCACCTTGGACTTCTCCAATTTTGTCAAAAGTTTCTGCAACATTTATTAATGTTTCATAATCATTTGGATTTACTTGTAAAGCCTGAAGAAAATATCTTATTGCATCATTTTCATATTCTCTTCTTATAACAGCTGAATGAGTATTTTCAGATACTTTTAAATATAGATGACCAAGATGCTTTTTTATGTCATAGTTAAATGGATCATAGGGATGCATTTGCAGGAGTAATTCCTCACAAACATTTATCGCTTTATCCAAATTTTTCATATGTTGAGCTTGTAAAAAACAGGCATAATTTCTATTTTGATTACCTCTCAGGTTTATGGCTTTTTTTAGCAGTTCTTTAGCCTTTTCTTCTTCGCCTGTATTAAAAAGTTCCTTGGCCTCGTTTAAGTATTCCCCACCAAGTTTTGTATTTATTCTTTTTTGTAATTCTGGTAATTCTTGTTTTATTTTCGCCATTTTTTTACTCTACAAATTTTCCCGCACTGTCATAAATATTGGTATGTGTGATTTTTACATTAACAAAATCACCTGTTTTTAAATTCAGACTTGATGGTATGCCATAGGCGAGAACTATTGCATCAACTTCTGGAGCGTCCTGCTCAGTTCTTCCAATATAACTATTTACAAGCCTTATTTTTCTGTCTCTGAATTGGTCTGAAATATGCCTCATTGAAAGACTGTCAAATTTGTTGTCAATTATGATTTTAACTACTTTGCCTTTTCTTTGATTTGTGAGTTCAGATGAAATTCTTCTCTGTATTTTTGCTATTCTCTGATATCTTTCTTCTTTTGTCTTTTCATCAACTTTATCTGGGTAGTCAAAAGCGAGAGTGCCTTCTTCATCTGAATATTTAAAAAATCCAGCTCGATTTATTTTTGCATCTTCGAGGAATTTTAATAATATCTCAAAATCCTCATCTGTTTCACCTGGGAATCCTGTTATAAATGTCGATCTTATTGCAATTTCAGGAATTTTGCTCCTTATGTCAGAGAGAAGTTTTAAATATTCCTCGCCATTTCCTGCTCTTTTCATCAATTTTAAAACATGTTCAGAAGCATGTTGCATTGGAATATCGAGATATTTTACAACTTTTTTTGAAGAAGCCATAAAATCAATGAGATCATTTGGCATAGAAAATGGATTTATATACAAAAGCCTTATCCACTCCAACCCTGAAATCTCTTCAAGTTTTTCGAGAAGTGGAACAAGCATGTGTTTTTTGTTGAGGTCTATTCCATAAAGTCCAGTATCCTGTGCTATTACTTGAAATTCTTTTACACCTGTATCAACCAAATATTTTGCCTCTGTTATTATGTCGTCAATGCTTCTACTTCTATATTTTCCCCTTATATTTGGAATAGCACAATATGCACATTTGTGAGTACAGCCGTCAGATATCTTTAAATATGCCCAATGTGAAGGAGTTGTTAGCTTTCGACCTGTGTATTTTTCATATTCACTTGGTATCTCAAATGATTCTTTTAATTTGTTTTCTTTTTCTGTCAAAAGTTCTGTAATTTTCGATAAATTGGAAATTCCAAACCAACCATCAACATCGGGAAATCTATTTTCTACTTCTGATGAATATCTTTTGGCATAACAACCACCAACATAGACTTTAAAGCCGTATTTTTCTTTTTTTGCTGTAAATTCGTTTATAACACTTTCGGCTTCATCTCTTGCCATTTTTATGAAGGCACAAGTCATTATTAAGACAATGTCTGCCTGATTTTCTTCAAATACGAGTTCGTGTCCGTTTTTTTCTAAAATATTTATTATCGTTTCAGAGTCAACAAGGTTTTTTGCACACCCTAAACTGACCATGTAGAACTTCATGTTATTTATCTACTCCAGTTATTTTACAATCTTTCATTATTGTATTTATTTCTACTTTGTTTTTGGGATCATTTTTTTCAATAATTGTGGCATCACTTCTTATCAATCCTTTTTCGAAAGCAAAATATCTGTCTTCTGTTATAACAGTGTTGTCATCTGCCATTATGATAACAGAATTTACTTTTGTTGCTGTAACATTTTTTCCGTCTATGACAGTATCCATATTTCCTTTAGTAAGAGAAAATTGAGCATATGCTTCGACACCATTTATTTTGCCAGACCACTCCCATTTTGTTTCTTCGTCTTTTTCTGCAGGTAAAATTGTCATAGGTGGCTCATAAGTTGATTCTTTACCCATAAAATTAGAAGAAACAAGCTGTACTTTTTCATTGTCGAGGGTGTAATATTCTTTTTTATTTACTTCGACAGATGATTTTGAATTGTAAATCATTTCTGTACAAGATTTTCCATTTTCATTTACCTGTTGACCTGCTTTGACTTCAGATGTAAATGTCTTTTCGCCTTTTGGTGTCTTTAGGTTTGTTTCATAATTCCAAACTGAACCTTGATTCATTGGATAGAACATGTTGTTTGTTTTTGTTGATGTACAACCTGCGGAAAATAAAATGGCAGTCGCCAAAGTTATAATAAAAAATTTTTTCATTTTGTTTTTATCTCCAAATTTTTTTTACCCAACTAATAATCCAAATAAATATCTATATGGTGCCATTATAATAGCATTGGCAATAAGTATTGCAATTATTATTCCTACATATTGAAATGCTGGATTTGATGAAACTTTGTATTCAATATTGTTTGCCATATTTTGTGGAAGCAATCCCATTAAAATTCTAAATCCGTCAAGTGGAGGAATAGGTATAAGATTAAAAAGACCAAGAGCTAAATTTATTTGTATAAATCTAATACAAATAATATTCATGAGAGGCATTCTTCCCAAAAGTTGGAATAATATTGCTCCTATGAATGCCATTATAAAATTAGAAACAGGTCCTGCAAGTGCTACTATTGGAAGATGTACGGCAGGATTTGCAAGCCTTTCTCTTACGACTGGAACAGGTTTTGCCCAACCCATAGCAGGCCAACCAAGACAGACAGTAACAGTGAGGCATAAAGCCCCTATTGGATCGAGGTGTGAAATTGGATTTAGTGTAAGTCGTCCCTCATATTTTGCCGTAGGGTCTCCAAATTGCCAAGCAGTCCAACCATGTGCCAATTCGTGAAATGTAAGTATTATCAATATTAATACAATTGTTATTATTAAGTTTAATATAATATCCATTTTTTGTCTTCTCTAAAATAAAATTTATTTATCTAATATTCTATATTATAATTAAAAAAAATGCAAGTAAAAGGGAAAATTAAAAATAATTTTTTATTTGCCATATTTAACAGTATATGTTATAATATATAAAGTGTGAATTTTTTCGATAATCTAAAGGAATTGTAAATTTGGAAACAATAATAAAATATGTCGTCAGATATTTCTCTTATGCTTCAATAATTTTGACGGCTATTTTTCTATATATAGCCTCAATCTTAACAAATACAGGTTTTTTTCTTGTAATATCATCTTTTCTATTTGGAATAACTTTTATTATCCCTATTCTTGGTTATTTAAATCTAAAAAACATAACAATTTCAAGAAGTTTATATCCATTATATACATCAGGGGAATCTTTAAACATATCATATACATTAAAAAATAATGGATCATATCCAGCTTTTTTTATTTTGATTAAAGATGAAATAAAAAACTACTGTACAGAAAAAGAAATTTTTAGCGGAGAATTAAAAATATTACCTCCAAAATCAGAAAAGACAATAACCTCAGAATTTATAGCAAAAAAACGAGGTCTTCATGAATTAAATAAAATATCGATTCAATCATTTTTTCCTTTTACATTCTTTTTTCTTGAAAAAAATTTTCAAACAAAAGACAAAATAACCATAATTCCACAACAACCTGTTTACAAACAGATTCCATATTTATCAAAATATCAATCTGACAAAAGCTCGAAATTTAGATCATTAACTGCAGAATCTGAGTTTGTTGGTCTAAGAGAACATGTACCTTCAGATGGTCTCAGACTTGTACACTGGCAAAAAAGTGCAGCAAAAGGAAAATTGCTTGTAAAAGAATTCTCATCTGAAAGAATGAATAAAACTGCTGTAATTATAGATGGAGATAAATATTCACTTTTTGGCAAAGATGATGAAACGCCATTTGAAGATATGATAACAGCTTCTGCAGGAATTATAGGATATTGTTCAAGAACAAAAATAAAATCCTATGTGATATCTAATAAAAAGCTAAACAATGGAACTGGAGATGAACTTTTGCAAACATTAGCAACTCTACAACCTGAAGAAATTAATGAAACATTGCCAATAAAAAATATGAAGAAAAATGGAATATCTACATTATTTCTATTTACTGCAAATCCAGAAAAAATAAATAAAATAAGTAAAATCTGTTTTAAAGAGCGTATTAATTTAGTAATTTCCCTCTTTAATGCCTCTTCATATAAAAAAATGAAAAAAAATGAATATGAACTTTATACAAAAAATATAACAGAAAATAAAGAGCAATTTTTCATTTATTCAAAAAATCAAAATATGAAACTTCTATTTACAAAATGAATGAAATAAAACAAATAAATAAAGCACTTTGGGAATATGAATCATCAATATCATACCGCTTGCTGACATGTATTGCTGGTTTATATTCAGCCCTTTTAACTCTTTGGGCTATAGAATGGCCAACAGAATCATTTTTAATATTGAATCTTATTTTAATTGGATCAATATTCAGTTACTATTTTTCAAAAAATAAATATATTATCGTAAAAATAATAATATCTATTTTTATGATAATAAGTTTATTAAATTTTTTCGAAAATTTTATGACAAGTCCTTTGGGACCTGCTGCTCCTGTAGCATTGCTTCTATGTTGGTTGCAAGCTCTACATAGCTTTGATCTTCCAAGTTCAAGAGATTTAAAATATTCACTCATAGTAAGTTTTATATTGACTGTTGTAGGAGCATTTTTTATATCGTCAACAATTTATTTAATATTTGCATTAATTTTTTTAGTCATATTTGGAATTTCAAATTTTTATTCAAACAATTCAATCTCAGACAACATACTTCCAAACAGAAAAAGAAATCAAAAAAAAGAAAATATTATTTTACCTGCTTTTACATATTCAATAATAACAATAATATTAGGTATATTTATTGGTAGCATATTTTTTATATTGCTACCAAGAGTAAGTCTCAAAAATGTAAACATATACAATTTTGAACTATTTAAACACTTAAGTTTTATCAACAAACAACAAGAAAATAAAAATGATTCTTCATCTTCAACAACCAATACAGGCGATAAATTAACTAAAATTGTACAACCTGCAAATGGTTATTTTGGTTTTGGTGAAAGTATGGATTTAAATTACAGAGGTACACTTTCTGATGATATTGTAATGAGAGTAAAAGCCTCTTACCCTTCATATTACAGAGGGGGAGTTTTTACAGAATATGATGGCAATAAATGGTCAATAAAAAATCCTGACAAATCTATTGAAATGAACGGTGTTGACAATGTCATTTATACAGAGTTTTTCCCAGAAGATCCTAAAACTCAAAATATACAGACATTCAATATAGAAAAAAATATGTCAAATATTGTATATACAGCGAATTTCTGTAGTCTTTTATATTTTCCTGGTAATCAACTATATATGGGAAATCATAGAGAAATATTTTCTCCTTATGTTCTTGAAAAAGGAATGAGTTATACTTGTATAAGTAGCAGACCTAAATTAGCAAAAATCCCATTTAAATTCAAAAAAAGAAGAATAGGAAGTATCAAAACACAAAGAGACCTCTATGATAGAGTAAGTGAATGTTTACAACTTCCAGAAGATAAAATTAGCGAAAGACTTCTTGACTATTCAAATAAATTTCTAACATATGAAGATGATTTTGAAAGAGCTTTGGCAATATGTGAAGATTTAAAAAATAATTATACTTATGATCTCAATGTAGAAAAATTTCCAGAAAATGCCGAAACAACAGATTATTTTCTCTTTGAATCAAAAAAAGGATTTTGTGAACATTTTGCGACAGCAATGGTTGTCGTATGTAGGTTAAATGGAATTCCAAGCCGACTTGTTACTGGATTTACCCAAGGAGAATTTAATCCATTCAGCGGAATATATGAAATAAAAGAATCAGATGCACATGCTTGGGTTGAAGTTATAACAAAACATGGGGTAATCGAATTAGATCCAACCCCAAGTTATTCTTCAGAAATAAAAATTTCTAAAAATACAAATATTGAATATCTTTTAGAATCAATGTCTAAAAATGTCAATAAAATAACAAAATCTGTTTATTTTAAAATTATTATTTATGTAATAGCGATATTTATAGTTGCAATTACAATATATTACATTATAAAAAATAAAGAAAAAATACAAGTAATTATAAGAAACAAAAAAAGAGAATATATAAAAATAGAAACAAGGAAAAAAATATCAGATGAAGGAAAAAAGATTTTTAAATATCTGAGTAAAATTAATATTTATAAAGAAGATGGTCAAACAATAAATGAATTTATAAATAAATGTGAAGTTTTAGAAGATTTCAAATCCGATTTAATCGAATTTTTCAAAACATACCAAAAACTCCGTTATTCATCTGAAATATTGGAACAAGACATTGAATATGCTTCTAAACAAAGCAAAAATATAATAAATAAAATAAAAAAACAAGGGAGAAAACTATGGCTGAATCAAAATTAAAATGTCCTCCTTCAATGATTGAAAGAGAAATAATAAAGTTAAATCTTACGCAGACGACAAAAGACGAATTTTTGAAATTTTTAGACAAAGAAAAAGATAGACTTGAAAAAATCAAAGAAACAATAAAAAAAGAAAAAACAACAGATTTTACAACAGGGGATATGTCAGGCGAAATTGATACAGGTTTTATGGGTATAGACACTCTGTTAATGGCAATAGAACATCTGAAAAGATATGAATATGATCCAAGAACTATAATTTTAGATGAAGGTAAAAAACTTGCTAAAAGAGGTCAAGAACTCATTTTCAAAGCAGCAGAAATGAATCAAAAAGCCTTTGAAAATACACTGGAAACAATAAAAAATATGGCTGAAAATCCTTCTGGACTTATGGATCAGGAAGAAATGATGATTTCACCATATTAAAATTAACTTGTTGTACTATTTAACTCGTTGTGCTAGTTAATTTAAAAAAACAAGTAAATAAAAAGTTGCTATAAACTATCCAATATATGCCTGTATACTGCCACTTTGTCATTGCGAGGCTTTGAAATAGTTAAAAACTCTAACGAGTTTTAAGCCTGTAAATTATTGTTTACTTAAAAATTAAGTCGATCGCCTCTATTTATAGAATTTCTGCCAGATTTGTTTAATAAATTACTAAATTTAAATTAAGTGGTTGAGATTGCCACGGTCGCACAGCTCCATCGCAATGACATCGCTTCTAAATAGTGGCTATTTTGGTATATTAATCAACTAGCACAAGGCATTAATTTAATTAATATTAAAAAAAACAAATAATACAAAAAAAGACATGAACATGATTTTTGAAACAGAACGATTAATTTTAAGACCAACAGTTGAAGATGATGCTCTCGATATATTTGAATATTCAAAAAATCCAAATATTGGAATAAATGCAGGTTGGAAACCCCATGAAGGTCTCAATGACACATTGGAAACAATGAAATTATATTTTCTAAATAGAGATACAGTTTGGGGAATTGTCTTAAAAGAAACAAATAAACTAATTGGACAAGCAGGCATGATCGAAGACCCTAAAAGGGATAATCAAGATGTGATGATGTTAGGATATGCCATAGCAGAAGAATACTGGGGAAAAGGCATAATGACAGAAGCATTGACTCCAATAATAAAATATGGTTTTGAAGTTCTAAAATTGCAATTAATTTCTGCATATTGTTATCCTTCTAACATAAGATCAAAACGACTTTTATCAAAATTTGGATTCAAGCTCGAAGGGACATTAAAATATGCAGAAAAAATTTGGAATGGTCAAATTCTCGACAATGAATGTTGGGCTTTAGAAAATCCTAACAATTAAAAAAAATAGGGTTGCGAAAATATCACAACCCTATTTTTATTTGTTCAAAATATTAACGATGTGGATATGGCTGAGGCATTGGAGCTAAATAATTTTGTCTTCCTTCAACTCTTGCATTTGACTCTGTAAATGGCCCATGTTGTTTGATATAATCATTCAAACCTTCACGGATAATTATGTGTTCATCTTTTACATTTTTGCCCTGTGTCAAATCTGTATATCCATTACTACCACCAGCAAGGAAATCAGCTGTTGCAACTCTATATGTTTTCTTGAGATCAAGAGGTTCACCATTTACCATGATCTTGCTACAACGCTCACCCTTTGGCTTTCTTGGGTCTATATCCATCTTCATTCCACTGACTTCAATAGTACCTCTGCTTCTCTTTGCACTTTCTTCCATGACGCCTTTTAACTGGGCTCCTGTCAAATCCATTGTTACGATACCATTGTCAAATGGAATAACTTTGAATACATCGCCATAAGTAATCTTTCCAGGTCTAATTTCATCTCTGATACCACCTGAATTTGTAAATGCTACATCAGCACCTGTGGCATGTCTCATACTATCTGTTACTATATCTCCCATAATTGTCTCTGGGAATCTGCCTCTTCTTGTAAGAGTTACAGTTGTTTCTCCAACAACTTCACCCATCTTTTTATTGACTTCAGGCATGACTGGAGCAAGAACTCCTTCTACTGCTGGGTCTTTTGAAGAATTTTGATTTGTAATAGAATTTGAAGCACTTGTGTAAGATACTACTTTATCTGTCTTTGGATCATAGACCAAATCCAACTGTCCCAAATTCATTCCCTTTGAACCTGATTGAACTAAAAGAGTGTCTCCAATTACACGTGGAGGATTGATAACTTGGTGACTATGAGCACTTACTATAACATCAACACCCTCAAGTTGTTGTGCCATACGAGCATCAACCTCTGGACCATTGTGTGAAAGAACAACAATCATCTGAGCACCTTGTTTTTCAAGCTCTTTTTTGTATTTATTTATAGTATTTGTAGAATTTTCAAAATGAAGTCCTACTGTATTTTCAGCGTTTGTGTCTGTTGCTGTCTTATCTTCTGCAACACCAATAACACCTACTTTAACTCCATTTACTTCTTTCATTATGTAAGGCTTAACACCTGACATGACCTTTCCAGTACTGTTTTCAATGATGTTACCACCGAGAACAGGGAAATTAGCTGTATCAACGAGATGATGTAAATTGTCTAGACCATAATCAAAATCATGATTACCAACAACTGTTGCATCATAATTCATCTCATTGAGAACTTTCATGACTGTTTCGCCTTTGTCCATACCACCGATATATGTACCTTGGAACCAATCTCCTCCGTCTAATGTGATTGAAGGAGCTTCAGCTTGTTTTTCTTTTATAACTGAAGAAAGATTTGAAAGACCACCTTTCAAGATTGAAGGATTATTTTTGTCTTCAGATGGCAATACAGCACCATGAATATCATTTGTAAACAAAATTCTTATGGAAGAAAGACCTGTTCCTGCAGGACCTGGTACCATAGAACCTGCTACTGACAAAGCTGTATCTGTTGCATCTGCGAGAATGTTATCAGCTGTAGTTGCAGAAATTGATGAAACTTCAGCTGTCTCAACTGAAGCAGAACGACTTAACATTGCTGAACGAAGTTTATTTAAATCATCTGTTGAAGAAGTCTGTTCACTTCTTGCAAAGCCATCACTTATAGCCTGTGAATCATCAGATGTAGGCTTTTTAATTTCGGAAAATTCAGTTCTTGGAGCTTGAGCATAAATATTACTTGAAATACTTCCAATAGTCTGCATAGTTCCTCCCCTCAAAAAGAATATAATAATATTCTTAAATTTTAAATATATTATAACACAATAAAACAAAAAGAGAAGTTAAATTTTGTAAATTTTTTATGAAAATTACGACAAAAATAATAAAAAATGGCGGAAGCAGAAAGGAATCGAACCATCTGAGAATTTATCATCCTCCAACCGATTTGAAGTCGGCGAGAGCCACCAGACTCTTACTGCTTCCGTTTTTCTCCATCATCCTTAGTCCCATCACCTACAGGGATCAATTTTTGAAGCACGGAAATCAATTTTTGTTATTAATTTTGCAGTTAAATAATTTTCAAAATTAGGCTACAATGTTAGTATTTTTGAAAATTATTATGAACTAAAAAATTGTTTTCCGTATTCAATGTTCTATTTTAATTCATGAGGCAATAAAGGTCTAAAAGCAAGAGAATAATACTTACCCTGTTGTCTTACAAAAACAGGAAGGTCTCCTGTCATATAAGGTGTAAAATATTTCAAACATTTAATAGCCTTTTTAGCATTTTTTCCTGTCAATTTTACAGATGAAACACCTGCTAATCCAGACTCTTCAATAATTGATTCCAAATTAATCTTTACTCTCCACCCTATAAGCCTATAAATTGAATCTGGATCAGGAGTAGAAGCTGATTTTACATATAAGTAAATTTCATCTGCTTCATATTCTTTAGCTTCATCATTTGAATAAAAGGCAACATAACGATAAAATGATGTTAATTTAGCAGGAATAGTCTTTTGACTCATAGCATAATCAATGCCTCTTATAGAAAATGTTCTAACATTTCCGTCAATATTTGCAGTTATATTGACAATAGGCATGTCCTTCAAAGGACAATCATCATAAATATCATTCCATTCTTCAAAAGATGAAAAAAAGCTCTTGACTCTGTCAATTTCATCATCATTTAATTTTGCTTCCATTAAAAAAGTAAGATTGTCCTCCCCTATCGTTGAATATATCAAACGACCATCTTTATAGAGACAAAAAAGAGGAACTTTACTTGCTTCTGAAATATCTTTTTTTATTCCACCTTCAACATCCACAAAAACAATTATATCAGATGTAGGTGGTTTATAAGCAGAAAATGCTGGAATATAGCATATAAAAGTGAATAAAATAAATGTGAATAAAAATAAAATCTTTTTCATAAAATCCTCACAAATACATTTTATATAGGTACAGATACTGAATTCATTATCTTATCAAGAAAAGACGAAATCGACGAAGAATCAGAATATGAAAGCCTGATTCTATGTTCTAAAATAGGGTGAACTACTTTTTTAACATCATCAGGAATAACATAATCTCTTCCTTCTATTGCAGCCACAGCTTTAGCAGCATGTTGAAGTGCAATAGAACCTCTTGGGCTTGATCCCAAAAATACTGCAGAATCCTCTCTTGTTGCTCTGACGAGAGAAACAATATATTTTTTAACTCCTTCTTCTACAAAAACATTTTCTACAAACTCCCTTATTGCCATTAAATCAGGAAGTGGATCGAGAGGTTTTACCAATTTATCTTTTTGAGATTCTTTTTGGTCTAAAATAGAAAACTCAGAATCAAAATCAGGATAACCAATAGATGTTTTTAAGAAAAATCTATCGAGTTGTGCTTCAGGAAGAGAAAAAGTACCTTCATATTCAATAGGATTTTGAGTTGCTATAATCATAAAAGGTCTTGGAACTGGAATAGTAACACCATCAGAGCTTATCTGTCTTTCTTCCATACATTCGAGCAATGCAGATTGCGTTTTAGGATTAGCACGGTTTATTTCATCAACCAAAACAATATTATTATTAACTGGTCCAGGTCTAAATGTAAACTCTCCCTTTACTTGATTATAAATATTGACTCCCAAAATATCTGAAGGCAATAAATCTGATGTACATTGAACTCTTCCACTTGTAAGACCAAAAACAGTGCTAAATGCTTTTGCAAGCATTGTCTTTCCAACACCTGGGACATCTTCAAGAAGGACATGACCCTCACAAAATAGAGCATATAAAACCTGCCTTATTACATCTCCCTTTCCTATAATAAGGTTACTTATTTCTTTTATAACATCTTCTGAAACTTTTTTTACATATTCAGCATTTATCTTTTCCATTTACAATCTCCATGTTGTCTTTCTGTCTTGTATATTATTAGGGGGTAATTATCAAGGAAATCAATTTTTGTTAGTTAATAAAAAAGCCGTCTATCTTTTGAAAATAAAAAGCAAAGACGGCTTGCATAATTTTGAACTAAATATTATTTTTTACCTTTTTTATTTTTAGAAGAATCTTTCTCTGAATCATCCTTATAATATATCTCTACATAAGGCTGACTTCCTGGAATACCATGTAAATCAATATTGACAATTCTACCTTCACAAGCCATTACAGGATAATCCTTTTTCATAGGTGTATGTCCAACAACAAATCCCTTTACCCCACACATTCTCAACATTTCATCCACTTCAGCAGAAGTATGTGGCTTTGTTCTCTGTCCTGTTGTAAAATCATAGCCCCATATTTTCCTACCCCATAAAAATGCTTCTTTGAGTTTATTTTTAACGCCACATTTTATATTTCCAGCATTTTCAATATTTACCCAAAATTCTTTCTTATCGGGTACTGAATGAGTGTAAAGTTTATTATTTATTATAACCCCAAGCCTCAAATATTTATTTAAAAATTCTCCCATATCACCTTCAAGAGACTTTTTCCATTCATAAAGTCCCCCAAAACTATCTATTGTATGTTGTCCACCCTGAACATACCAATTCAAAAAACGCATTATTGCATCCATTATAACAGAAACATCTTTTCCTGAATCCATATATTTTTGTGCAACAACAGCATATCCAGTAGGGTCGTTTACAATCTGTTCAACATCATCTTTTTCCAATAAATTAAAAATATTTAGAGACTCCATCATCATGTCGTCATGGTTACCCATAATTATATAAACCTTAGATTTAAAAGTCTTATATTTTTTCCTCAACTTTTCAGTTGTTTCAATAAGAAATCTCAAAAGCCAAAGAACTTTATAAGGACCTTTATCCCATTCTTTTTTATCTCCTTCAAGTAATTCCCCTCTCCAATCAACATAATCTCCGATGAAAACTAAGTCAACATTATCACTGAAAGGATCCCAAACAAGAGTTCCAGGAATGAGAATTTGCTGTTCTTCTAATATTCTAAGAATTCTATAATAATCACCATGAATATCTCCGACAGCTACAACTTTTCTAAGTTTTCCACTTGTATTGAAAGACATACTCTACTCTTTTCTATTTTCTAAATTATTTAATTAAGACAATTATTAACCATGAATTTTTTATAAATTAAATATAAAAAATATCTAATATTATAATAAAAAAATTCTAAAAAGTAAATTTATATTTTAGACAAAACAATTAAAAAACCTTTTTTATATTTAATATCTTTTTCCTTTATTACTCTTATTTTTTCCAGCTTTTTTTTGTTTCTTAGGATTCTTATACATTTTTCCTGTTTCTTTGATTTCTTTCTTAGGTTCTATTGTTTTTGCTTCTTGTTTATCTTCTTCAGCTTCTTTCTTATTTTCTATCTCAATTTTTGCTTCTTGCTTTTCTTCTTCAGCTTCTTTCTTATTTTCTATCTCAATTTTAGATTCTTGTTTATCTTCTTCAACTTCTTTCTTATTTTCTATCTCAATTTTTGCTTCTTGTTTATCTTCTTCAGCTTCTTTTTTATTTTCTATCTCAATTTTTGCTTCTTGTTTTTCTTCTCCAGCTTCTTTTTTATTTTCTATCTCAATTTTTGCTTCTTGCTTTTCTTCTTCAGCTTTTTTCTTATTTTCTATCTCAATTTTTGCTTCTTGTTTTTCTTCTTCAGCTTCTTTTTTATTTTCTATCTCAATTTTTGTTTCTTGCTTTTCTTCTTCAGCTTCTTTCTTATTTTCTATCTCAATTTTAGATTCTTGTTTTTCTTCTTCAGCTTCTTTCTTATTTTCTATCTCAATTTTAGATTCTTGTTTTTCTTCTTCAGCTTCTTTTTTAGAATAGCTATACAGATATTCATTTTCGTTCATAAAATCAAATTCATTTTCATCAATATCTTCAAAAGCTGTTTCTAAAAGTTTTTCTCTTTCCTGTTGAATAAACTCATCAATAGTTATAATTTGATTTCCACCATTATTTATGGCAAAAATAAATGCAGATTCAAGCGAACTTTTAAATGTTTCAATATCAAATGAAGCTGGAGAAAAACTGCCAATAGCCATAGATGTTGTCAAATAATCAGACTGATATGTCAAATGAACATCAGATATTCTCTTGTGTAATACAACTGCTTTAGAATAAAGTTCATCAAATGCAACATTTTTTACAATAACCGAAAATTCACATTTAGAAATAATACAAATGACTAAATTACAAGACAAAATTTCATTAATCAAATCAATAGCAATATTTCTCATTGTCATGAGATAACTTTCTCCAAAAATATCTTCAAGATTTTGATATCTATCAATTAAAATCCTTAAAACAGAAAATTCTGTATTTGATTTTTCACTTTCTTTTGTCAAATCTTCTATCATTTTGTCATAATAAAGTCCATTATAAAGTCCTGTTTGTTGGTCTATATATACAGAATCGCTTTCGATTTTTTCTGCTATTATATGAGACATTCTGACAGAAAACATTTTTATCTCATTAATATTTTTTTCATATATTTTTAAATTCTCACAATGTGAAAGATAGACCATTCCTATAAACCAATTAGAATAATATATAGGAACACCTATATCAATATTACATTTTTTTACAAAATCAGCAATATTTGGAAAAGCATGTAAATATGACTGCTCAGACAACTCCATTTTTGTCAAAAAAGGTGTTGCTCCTCTTCTTTCAAACCACGATTTAGAATTTACTTCAGAATGATTCAATTCAACAACAGAAAAATCAAATTCTCCTACATTTCCTCCATCTAATATATTTAATTTAGTCCTATCTACATTGACAAAAAAGAAATATGCTCCTTTAGAATTTGTCAAACTCATCAATATATTAGATGTGAAATTAGATATTTTTTCCAAATTATCCATTACATTATCTTTATATTTCCAAACACCTTTGCTAACTTCTTTTAAATCAGATATAGAAAATTTTCTGCTTTTATGCTTATAAAAATACCTGTAAATCAAGAAAATAAGAACCATGCAAAGTATTAAAAAAATAGCAACTAAAAATCCAAAAATAACATTCTCATTATTTTTTTTAGCTATTATATTTTTAAGACAAATACTTGCTCTATGAAAATATGGTGATTGATCTTTCTCAATTTTTTCAAAATATTTTATAGCAACATCATCTTTACCCAATTTCATATTTATCAAAGCATAACAAAAATTATACTCTGGTAAATATTTAGAGATATCTGGGTCTGATTTATCAATATAAAACATAGCTTTAGAATAATTTCCAAACTTAGTATTTATATATGCCAATGAAATGAAAACAAGAGTTCTATTTCGAGAATTATCTTCTGAAAAAGGGGCTTCAAGAGATTTTTTATAAAACTCCAAAGAACTCTTTAAGATTTCAATCCTCTTTTTTTCATCTAAATTTACAATAGTTGACATTTCAAGATAGACATCAGCAATTTTTTTATATACATCACTTTTATAAACTAAAGAATCCTCATCCATTTTACTTAAAAAAATATTGTAAAATTCAATTGCTTTATTATAATCAAGCACTATAGGATCTCCTGCATATAAATCTCCCAATATCATATAAGAAATAGCATAGGAAGGATCAAATTTTATAGACATCTCAAGATTTTCAACTGCCAATCTTGAATATCCATTATTAATATAATTCGCACTTTTTTGATAATAATAAACTGCTTTAGCTTTATCTGTAACTATTTTGGAATCAGAGATTTCATTACAGTAGCAAAAAGAAGAAAATATAAAAAATATAAAAATAAATGTAACAAAATATCTTAACATCTAAAACCCCATTTTTACTCCCCAAAAAATTAGGAGTTAAATTGCTTCATCTTATAGAACCAAATATCTTTAATTATGGAATATTGCTTATGAAAACAAGTTATTATAAAAGTTTAATTTTTTTACAAACCCAAATACTCTTTTCATTTCTATTCTCATCAATCAAAATAAGTTCTCCATTAGAACCTATTTTTTTCGCAATTCCAATATAAGACACATCATCAATGACTTCTATTTTTCTATTTTTTAACAGAGAACGATCCGTTATTTTTTCAATATAATAATCAAAAGAACTATTTTCAAATTTGATATATTCAACTTGAATATAATCGATTAACTTTTTAATAAATTCTTTTAAATTATATTTTTTTCCAGTCAACTCAAATATAGATATTGGATTTATTCCTTCTGGATTTTTGCCCTCATCTTTTATTTCGGTATTTATATTCAAACCAATTCCAACAGATATATAACTATTTTCTCCTGTTGTACCCTCCAATAAAATACCACCAAGTTTTTTGCCATTTATAAATATATCATTAGGCCACAATATATCACAATGAATATCAACTTGTTTATCCAAAAACTCAACAATCCAAAGTGCTATTACAAGAGAAAGTCCAATCAACTGTTTTTTAGGTCTTATCAAAAAAGCAAAATAAAGACCTCCTTTAGGTGATATCCAATTTCTATTTAATCTACCATGACCGCCTGTTTGTAATTCTGATACAATGGTTGTTCCTTCTAATGCTCCATTATTTGCCTTTTTTTTCAAATCGTCAAATACTGTTACAGTAGATTCTAAAAATGTTATATTATTACTCCAATTATCTTTAATCATATTTCCCCCAACGACTTAGGGAATTTAGCAACACGCCAAAAATTAAAGCTCAATATCAGGCAAAACCTCTTCATCTTCATTAAAAACCTCTTCATCTTCTTCTATATCATCAATTTCACTCAATACTTCATCACCTTTATCTTCATCATCTTTATCTTCATCATCTTTATCTTTTTCAAAATCATCAATATCAGGTAATGCTTCTTCAAAATCATCAATATCAGGTAATGCTTCTTCATCTTCATCAAAAATATCTTCTTCTTCAATAGACTCATCATCTAAATAACTATCAAATTCAACCTCATCATCTATAGGAATTTCATCAAATACAAAATCATCAATAGCTTTTTGTTCCTCTATCCTATCTTCCATTTCAACTTCTTCAGAAAATAGTAAGAAAATATCTTTAGAATTTTCTTCAGCCTTTGGCTCTGTAACAAGTTCTTCAGCCTTTGGCTCTGTAACAAGTTCTTCAGCCTTTGGCTCTGTAACAAGTTCTTCAGCCTTTGGCTCTGTAACAAGTTCTTCAGCTTTTGGGTCTGTAACAAGTTCTTCAGCTTTTGGCTCTGTAACAAGTTCTTCAGCCTTTGGCTCTGTAACAAGTTCTTCAGCTTTTGGCTCTGTAACAAGTTCTTCA
>CADASF010000072.1 GCA_902790465.1 uncultured bacterium
TCTTAGCTTCTTCTTCGGCTTTTCTCTTAGCTTCTTCTTCGGCTTTTCTCTTAGCTTCTTCTTCGGCTTTTCTCTTAGCCTCTTCTTCAGCTTTTCTCTTAGCTTCTTCTTCAGCTTTTCTCTTGGCCTCTTCTTCGGCTTTTCTCTTAGCCTCTTCTTCAGCTTTTCTCTTGGCTTCTTCTTCGGCTTTTTTCTTAGCTTCTTCTTCAGCTTTTCTCTTGGCTTCTTCTTCAGCTTTTAGTCTAGCTTCTTCTTCGGCTCTTTCTTTTTTTGATTTGTATGGAACTTTTTTGTTCTTTTTTTCTTTTTTCTTGCGATCTTTTTTGTCTCTTTTATCAGGTATATCTATTTTTATATCACTGACATCCATTAAATCGTCTTCTATATCAGAGCCTTTTTTAGCAGGTGTGTCAACTATATCAGAGATATCTACATCTATATCGAAGTCAATATCTGCTAGTTCTTTGTTTTTATTTTCCTCTTTTTTAGCCATATATTTATCTCCCTTTTTATTTGATTTTTGTTATTATCTCTTTACCCATAAATGGAACAAGAACTTCAGGAATTCTTACACTTCCATCTTTTTGTTGATAATTTTCAAGTATTGCTATTATAGCTCTACTTACTGCTATAGCTGTTCCATTTAAAGTATGTACATAAGAGGCAGATTTAGTGTTTTTGCCTTTGTATTTGATGTTTAATCTTCTAGCTTGGTAATCAGTACAATTTGATGTACTTGTAACCTCACCATAAGAACCACCTTCTCTTGTTGGCATCCATGCTTCTATATCATATTTTCTGTATGCTGGACCACCTAAATCACCTGTACAACATTCTATAACTCTATATGGAATACCTAACTCTGCAAATATTTCTTTTTCTATTCCAAGGAGTTCTTCAAGCATTTTTTCTGATTCTTCAGGTGTTGTATATGCAAACATTTCTACTTTACTGAATTGGTGTACTCTGTAAAGTCCTTTTGAAGATTTTCCATAAGCACCTGCTTCTGTTCTGAAACAATGTGAATAGCCTGCTATTTTCATTGGGAGATTTTCTTCTTTTAATATTTCTCCTGAATATAACCCAGCAAGTGTGATTTCTGCTGTTGCAATTAAGGACATATCTGTATTTTCGATGGAATAAATTTGGGCTTCAGTCCCTCTCGGATTAAATCCAGTACCAAACAATACAGAGTTCTTTGCTAAATCAGGTGTTATGTGTGGAACAAATCCCTTAGAAATTAATTTTCTTAGTGCAAAATTGATAAGTGCTTGTTCAAGAAGAACACCATCACCTTTCATGAAATAGAATTTTTGACCTGTAACTTTTGCACCACCATCAAAATCTAGAATGTCTAATTCTTTTCCGAGTTCGACATGATCTTTTGGTTCAAAGTCAAATTTTGTTGGTTCTGAATAGAAGCATATTATTTTATTGCTTTCTTCACCTTTTCCAACAGGTGTATCAGGATGGCTCATGTTTGGAATTTTTGCTTGGATTTCTTTTACTTTTCCATCTATTTCTTTTGTTTTCTCATCAAGGTCAGCTGCTTTTGCTTTTAATTCAGCTCCCTTTTTTATTAGTTCTTGTCTTTCTTCATCAGAAAGTTTTGCTTTCATAGCTTTTGCTGTCTGATTTTGATTCATTCTTATTTCTTCTAATTCTCCAATAAGAGATGATCTTTCAGAAGCCAATTTTTCCAAATCATCAATATTTACATTGATATTCCTGTCTAAGCAGTTTTTCTTTACCAAATCTATATTCTTTAATATAAATTTTAAATCAAGCATTTTGGATTTTTCCCCTTTATTTATACTTTTTTAAAATTAATTTTCTCTTTAGGTAGGAAGTTCTTTATTGTTTGCTGAAATACCTTTTTGCGGTTAATTCGCTTTTTGTCAGAAAGGGCTTTATTTTATGAAGTATTATATATATATTTTCATATTATTATTTTCTATTTATTTTTCTATTACACCTTTATATTCTGCAGATAACACTTATTCTGGAAAAAGATGGGGCTATTCACATATGACCTTGACAAAGGCCACTGATTTAGCTTGGTCTAAGGATGGATATTTTATTTATTATAGGACAGTTGCTGATGATGGCTCTACTATTTGTAGATTGAGAGATAAATGGAAAAATATAAGGAAACAGGATAATTCTGGAAATATGAAACTCGAAACTGTTCCTGGTGATTTGAGAATAGAGACATTATATAAGATAGCTGCACCTGTTAAATATTTTGCTTTTTCACCAGATACAACAAAAGCTGCTTATTGTGTTCCAGAAGGTGGAGGATATGCACTATATATATTGAATTTAGCTACTAAGGAAACAAGAAGACTTACTTATGGAATGGCTCCTTCTTGGTCTCCTAAAAGTGATAAAATTGCTTTTTATTTTAAAGGTAGTAATGGAAGATACGGAATAGGAATAATTAGTCCTGACGGAAATAATTTTAGGGTTTTGTCCGCCCTTGATGATTGGTCTCCTGTTTGGAGTCCAGATGGTAACTCTATTGCTTTTTTGTCCGCAAGAGATTATGTTACAAAGGGAACAATGGATTATTCTAATATATTTGTGATAAAACTTGAACCATATTCTATTACTCAAATTACAAGAGAGAAAAATACTTGGCAAAAGAATTTGAGTTGGTCCCCTGTTGGCAAAAAGATTGTATATCAGTCATCAAAAGGAGTCGAAATTGCAGATGTGCCTCCAAAATCTGTTAAGTTGGTAGAATCTGCAGATAAATATAGATTGGATCATGCTTTTAAACCAGTTTTTAGCCCAGATGGTAGATGGATTTTTTTCCGTCGTGAGAAGGGTATGGGATTGGTTCAACATAATACTTTCCAAGGAGCTCCAATAGAAGGTTCTGCTCCTTGGTGGTCTCCTGCAATTGATTCGACAGGAAAGAAGATTGTTTTTAATTTATGGAGTGAAAGCTCAAAAGCTGGAATTTGGGTTGTCGAAGCTTTTGATTTCTAAAAAAAATAATAAGTAAGGATTGAATTTTTATCATGGAAAATAATGTTTGTAATGTCTGTTCTTATGGAAAGACTAATGTAGGTCCAGTTCGCGACAATAATGAAGATAATTTTTTCAGATCAGAGATGAACTTCATTCTTCCAGATGAAGATGGAGTTATGAATGATGAGAGAATTGGTCTTTATATTTTGTGCGACGGCATGGGGGGACACCTTAAAGGAGAAGTAGCAAGTGCTGCTGCTGTAAATGAACTCAAAAGAATTTTGATGGGATTCATGCTTTCTCCAAATGCTCTTCAATTTGATGATTTTGATACATTGTTGATTGAATCTATTAAACAGGCAAATGATGTTGTTCTCAAAATAAATGAAGATGAAGGAATTCCTCCAGAGGCAAGAAGAATGGGAACAACTACTGTTACAGCACTCTTCACTGGTAAGCGTTGTTATGTTGCCCATGTTGGTGATAGCAGATGTTATTTAATCAAAAATGGAGCAATAAAACAGTTGACAGAAGATCATAATTTAGCTTCATATCTTTTAAAGAGTGGTATTTTTAAAACAAGAGAAGAAGCAGATAAAGCTAAAGGAGCAAAATCTTTGACACAAGCTCTTGGTCCTTCAGATAGTTCTTCTATAGAGCCTTCTGTTACATCTTTTGATGTTGATGAGAGTTGTTATTTGATTCTCTGTTCAGATGGTCTTACAGATGTTGTTTCAGATAAAGAAATTGTTTCTATCGTAACTGCTTCAAGAGGTAATTTAAAGAAAACAACTGAAAAACTTATAAAGAGAGCTTATAAAAATAAAACAGCTGACAACATTACAATTATTGCTGTTAGATTTGATGTAGAGTAACAATGAGGAGAAGAGATAAGAGAGGAGTTTATATGGAAAGACGAAAACTTGGCAAGACTGGTCTTGAAGTTTCTTTTATGGGAATAGGTGGTATTCCTCTTCAGAGATTTGATGAAAATAACACTGTTGAGATATTGTCTGAAGCTATCAAACAAGGAATTAATTTTATTGATTCTGCAAGAGGATATACAAAAAGTGAAGAACTCATCGGAAAGGCTTTAAAAAAAGTTGGTCGTGATAATTTTGTTATTGCAACAAAGGCTCAAAGTAGAGATTATGAGGGCATGATAAAAGAAATGGATATAAGTCTTAAAAATTTTCAGACAGATTATATAGATTTATATCAATGTCATTTTGTTTGTAATGAAACTGATTTAAATAAGATTCTCTCGGAGAATGGTGCTTTAAAAGCACTACTTGAATATAGAGACAAGGGATTGATAAAACATATAGGCATAACTTCTCATAATATGAAAACAGCCGTCATGGGCATTGAATCAGGAAAATTTGAAACTGTTCAATTTCCGTTTAATTTTATTGAATCTGATGGAAAAACAGTATTCAAAAAAGCAAAAGAAAACAATATGGGAACTATTGCTATGAAGCCTCTTGGTGGAGGAGCGATAACAAATAGGGGATTGTCTTTTAAATATCTTTCCAATGAAGAAAATCTCGACTGTATAATACCAGGTGTTGACAATGCAGAACAATTAAAATCAAATATGACGGATTTTTTGAATTGTTATGGAGATGGTAAATTTACCGATTCCGAAAGAGATATTATCGAAAAAGAAAAAAATCTTTTAGGTGTTGATTTCTGCAGAAGATGTGATTATTGTCAGCCATGTAGCAAAAATATTCCTATATCTGTGATTTTTACAGCAAAAGCATATTATGAAAGATATGATTTGAAAGATTGGGCTTTGGGAAAATACAAAGCATGTAAGGCAAATATAACAGATTGTATTGATTGTGGAAAATGTGAAAAGAGATGTCCATATAATTTGCCTATAAGACAAATGTTAAGACAAACCCATGAACTTCTTGCAAGATAATTTTTAAAACAAATGTAAAAAAAATAGACTTTGTGAAATTACTTCCACAAAGTCTATTTTTTATTTACTTTTAATCTTCACAATTTTTTCTGAAATCTTCACGAGAGATGCCCCATTGTGTACTTATGCGTTGTGCATTATTAGCAGCATCATTAACTCCAACTCGTGAATTCCAATATAGATTCCATCCTTGTGGATAAATGCCATTTTCAGGTTCTTCTATTTCACAGTATAATTGAGTGTTATTGTTAGCTGCATGAGCAAATGATTCAAATTTCTTATCTTGTGCGTTATAAGTATATCCCATTTGTTTTACACTTGCAGGTATATATACATATTCTAACTTTTTACAATCTTTAAATATCTGAGAACCATTAGCATTGACATCAGAAGTAATTGTTTTATCATACTCTTTTGTTCCATTAGGTGATTGTTTTTTATTTATTTCTGGATGTCCAAAGCAGGTTAGTCCATCCCAAAATTCAACCCATTTTAAGGTAGAAATTCTGAAAGTCCTACAATACAAAGTTGTTACACTACTTGGAACTCTAACATCAGCTTCTTCATTATCAAGAGGTCCTACTGATGTGATGGCACTATTTCCGTCAAATGCACATTCTTCGAATATTTCACATCCGTCTATAACTCTAACTTTTTGTTTATTCATTGGACAGGCAATAAGTGTTTTATGGTCTTCACTGTAGATTACTCCATCTATTGAATCGAAATTTGGATTATCTGTTCTAATTACATAATTCATTAATTGTCTCTTAGGATATGTGCTACCTACAAGCGACATTGTACCGCCTATTCCCTCAATTGATTCTATTGTACCATCAGCGTTTAATGTGACACCATCATAGGTATTTGGAAAAACTATTGTATCTAATTTCATTTTGCAACTTACAAAAGCATAATGTCCAATAACTCTAATGCCTTCAGGCATAACAAGTTTTGTTGCTACATTTCCTAAGTCTGAATGTTCCTTTAATATATTTGAGAAATGTTGAGTATGATTTCTATAGTCTCCTTCATTGATAGTGCCATCTGAATTCTTAAGACCATTAATATTAGAATGTTGTTCATAATACCAACATGTTGTTCCTTGGTATTCTTCACTTCTTTCACTGTCATCTATAGTAACTTTGTTTCCATTTTCGTCAAAGACTAAATACCCTTTTTTATCAACTTTATCGCCTGTTACATCTTGCCAAGAGGCTATCAATCTATTATTTTTGTCGTAGAATCCAGGTACAATTATTTCTTCAAGTGTTCCGTCTTCATTGTATGTAGCAATTTCGTTATTTTGAGATTCATTTGGGTCAACAGTGATATCTCCATTTTTGTCAACTGTTTCTGTAGAAATATATTTAATAGAACCGTCTTCGTATGAAATGACAGCTATCTTTGTTCCCTCTTTTTCGTTTGTTTTTATAACAACTTTAACATTTCCATTTTCGTCAATACCAATTATCTTATCAATGTCATTTTCATTTGAGATCATACCTGTATCCATAAGGACTTTTATCATCTGTTCTTTTTCTTTATCAGTCAAGAAGAAAGGATTGACTCCATCATTACCATCATCTTTACGATTTGGTAGTGTTGTTTTATAAGTATTTACAGTTATAGGTAAATCGAATACTCTTCCTGTTTTTGGATCGGTATATTGTGCATTTAGATTTGTATTTCCTGTTGCAGTACCTATTTTACATCCAACTGAAGTAATTATTCCTGTTTCATCAACTTTAGCTATTTTGTTGTCGTTTGTTGTAAATGTGCAATCATTTGTAATATTAGCAGTATGTAGATTTACTCTAATTTGGTCAGTAGTTCCAACTAACATACTAAATAAATCTTTTTCAAGTTCTGGCTTTGGTAATACTGTTACATTTATTTTGGTAAGTATTGAATCTGTGTTTTTACTGGTATTTTCATACTTAATACTAATAACAGTTTTTCCAACTTCAAGACCATGTATTTTTCCGTGTCCTTTTTCACTATTAACAGTTGCAATAGTTTCATTTGCTGATGTATAAATAATACTATTAGTCTTGTCGAGTCCATCAATTATAACATCGAGGTCTCCTGTTTCTCCTTGGTATATGACGAGTCCATCTTCAGTTTCATAAATATGTGAATCATGTTCATATTTTATATTATTTTTTTCATTAGTAACCTTTATATGTACAATGTTATCATTAGCTCCATCGAGGTGAACTATAATATTAACTTCTCCCTCTCCAACGACATGAATTTTTCCGTTTTCATCAACAAATGCTATATTATCGTCTGTAGAAGTAAAAGTAACTTTATCTGTAACATCTTGCCCGTTGAGCATAACAGTTATTTTTTCATCATTGTTATAGTTTACAAATCCCAATTCGAATTCATTTTGAGAAACTTCTAATGTTGGAAGTGCTGGATCGATAACTGTAACTGTAAAAGTCTTGTCTGATTGTGTTTGTTCTGCATGTACATTATAAACACATGTTCCAACTTCAAGGGCATTTATGAGTCCTTTTTTTACAGTTGTAACAGCTGATTTGCTTGCACTTTTTTCTGATTGTAATGTAAATGTTACTTCTTTTGTTTTGTCAACACCATCAACATAAGCGATTACATTATCGCTTGAACCTTTTTGTATAGTAAAAGCATATTTAGAGAGTGTAAGCTGTGAAACATATCCATAGAACTCACAAGCTCCACTACTTTCTCCGCTTGAACTGCCACATGCAGTTGTTATAAATGTAGTAAAAACTAATAATAAAGAGAGTAAGATAAAATTAAAATGTTTTCTCATGTTTTCACCCCCTTTAGAAAATTTTTGATATATGGCTTAAATATAATTGCTTAATTTATTGAAAAACATATAAAAACATTTTATATTGGATTGTAATATTGAGAAATATTACACGATTAAATCTCACCGGTTGCGTATTATAGTAGCAAAGTATAAAAATGTCAAGTATTTTTTTTGTTATTTTTTTCACAATACAAAAAATAAAAAGCCTTCCAAAAGGAAGACTTTACTACTTTATAGATATAATTTCGGCTTTTTAAATTTTAAAAATTGAGAACAAAACTTAAAAAATGTTACAAAAATGTCATTTTTTGTGCTTTTTTTCACAGTTGTAGCTTTTATGTCCCTATATAGATATAGTGTCTAAATCATTTGGAACAAAGATATTTCCATGAAAATATTTTTGTCCAATTTTTGTATATTTTTCTTTTCTTTCTTTTATATTTGTATCTTCTGTATGACAGAGAATTAAATTTTTAACACCCAATCTTTCTGCTAAGATACAGGCATCATCAACTGTTGAATGATTTTTTTCATAAGGGCGAAATTCTTTGTCATCATCTTTTATACAAAATGCTTCATGGATAAGCCAATCGGCATTTTTTACATATTTTTCTTCATGTTTATGACAAGGTTCATCACCACAAAAAGTTAATTTTTTGCCATTTTCATAATTCATCATAAAACCAAATTGAACAGTTTTTATTGATTTTACATCGAAAAAAGTGAATTTCTGACCTATTATTTCTTTTTCTTCTCCGTCTGTTATCTTTATCAAATGAAGTCTTTTACCAATAAAAGCAACTTCTGATGGTTGTAAAAGCATTTCAGCAATCTTTTTTATTATTTGAAGTGCTTCTTCATTTGAATAAATAAATACTTCGCCCTCATATCTTCCCTTGTTCATTCTTTGTGTGAACATTCTCACGAGCCAAAGAATACCCATTAAATGATCCATGTGAGTATGTGTAAGAAAAATATGTTTTATATTTAGCCAATTACAATTTATTTCTTTAAATTGTTTAAAAATTGTATTGCCACCTCCGCCATCAACAAGAAGGAGTTGGTCTTCATTTTGAATTAAAAAGCAAGTGTTGTAACATTCTGTAACAACAGCCTTGCCTGTCCCAAGCATTGTTATTTTCATGTCGTTTATGTCTCTTGTCCGTTTTTTAAGTCGGTAGTTACAGCACTGTTTTTAATAATTCGATTGAATTTCCTTCATTTGGATTATTTGTTCCAAGGATTCCGCCAAATGCACGAGTTAAAATATTTTTCTTCAAATCATCTAATAGTGCAGAATTCTTATAATTATCAGATAAATTAACAACTTTTTCTATTTTTTCTTTTGCTAAATCGATTTTGGAAATATAATTATCAAGTTTATTTACTATACGTTCCTGTTCAGCAAGTGGAGGTAGGGGAAAAGTCGTTCCATTTATATGCTCAACACGAACATTATTAATATTTGTACCATTGGCAAGTAATCTAATTCTATGTCTATAAATATCTGTTAAAAAGAAGTAATCAATATAACTTTTATTAAATTGTTCTTTTGGACGAGCCAACATTAAAAAAGCTCCAAATGCAACATCTGAGTAATCAATATTAGAAATTCCTGCTTTTCCTATAACTGTACTACTTCCTGTTGATGATACAATCAAAACATCATATTTTTTTACAATTTGAACAGGATTTACCAATTTTTTATTAACATAAACATTATCTATTTCTGTTTGGATATATCCTTCTCCTAAATTTCCACCACGCAAAATTAAAACATCATCTTGTTCTTTCTTTTTATGACCATCATTTTTACCATAGGAAACACCTCTATATAAGTTTATTACTGATTCTAATCTTACCCAACACCAATTTTGAGGTATCTCATAAGGCTGTTTATCAACAGGAATAAGTGCATTGTTTAATTTCTCTTCTATTGTAAGTTTTTCAACTTTTTTCTTTGCCATTTTCCCTCCTCTTCTGTCTCTTCTGTCGTCCTTCTCTCATAAAAAATAATTTTTGTTAAATAAAGTGGTTGTGCTAGTTGATTAATATTTTTAAATATACCTAAATTGCCGCTATTTAGAAGCGATGTCATTGCGAGGGAGCTGTGATACCGTGGCAATCTCAACCACTTAATTTTAATTTAGCAATTTATTAAATAGATCATAATCTCATTCTACGATATAGGCGATCGACTCAATTTTTAAGTAAATAATAATTTATAGGCTTAGACTGCCACGGCTAAATAAATTGGTATAGTATTTTGGAAAAAAAATAAATAATTTAAATGACAATTTTGAAAATTTATCAAATAACGAGCCTATCTTGTATCTTAAGCAATACAAGGAGGTTTATATCCCAAAGCACTATGAGGTCTTTCATAATTATAATAGTGAATATAATAATCTATTACC
>CADASF010000073.1 GCA_902790465.1 uncultured bacterium
AAATCAATTTTTTAGTTCATAATAATTTTCAAAAATACTATTTTTTTATTTTTAGCAATAAGGCATTCACTTCAGACAGTTTTTTTCGATAATTAACATTTAAATTTTTATATCTACTACGAAAAAAACTGATTCAGTTCATTGCCTTACAGCTACAAAATAAAAAATATTAACATTGTATCGTATTTTTGAAAATTATTTAACTTCCGAATTAATAACGATTTACAGCTAACCAAAGATCCATAAAGATAGCTCTATTTGAGACAGAGGAGGAAAAGGAAAAAATGGAAAATGAAGTTCGTGTCCGCATAGCTCCATCTCCAACAGGTGAGCCACATGTCGGAACAGCATACATAGCTCTATTTAACAGAGCTTTTGCGAAATCACACAATGGCAAATTTATTTTGAGAATCGAAGACACAGACCAAACAAGATATACTGAAAATTCAGAAAAGGCAATTTTTGAATCTCTCAGATGGCTTGGTCTTGATTGGGACGAAGGTCCAGACATTGGTGGACCTTATGCACCATACAGACAATCAGAGAGAACAGAAATTTACAGAAAATATGCACAAGAACTCCTTGATAAAGGTCTTGCTTATAAATGTTTCTGTACAAAAGAAGAACTCGCTGAAATGAGAACGAGACAGGAAAAGGAAAAACGCCCTGCAGTTGGTTATTTTGCTTCAGATTCTCCTTGTAGAAATTTGACCCCTGAACAGATAAAAGAAAAAGAAGAACAGGGTATCCCCTATGTCATCAGACTTAAAGTTCCAGATGATGATCCAGATGCACTTATAACATTTTTTGATCATACAAGAAAAAAAGAAATTTCAAGAAAATATTCTGAAATAGATGATCAGGTCTTATTAAAAGCAGACGGATTCCCAACATATCATTTGGCAAATGTAGTAGATGACCATTTAATGGGAATTACACATGTAATGAGAGGCGAAGAATGGATCGTTTCAACACCAAAACATATCCTTTTATATAAAGCCTTTGGTTGGAAAGTTCCTGAATTTTATCATCTCTCACTTTTGAGAAATCCTGATAAAAACAAAAGCAAAATTTCTAAGAGAAAAAATCCAGTTTCACTAAGATGGTTTAGAGCAGCAGGTTATACTCCAGAAGCACTCTTGAATTTCCTTGCACTCATGGGCTATTCAAGAAATACAGAAGGCAAAACAAAAGAAGAGATAAGTGCAATGGACATCTTCACAATGGACGAACTCGACAAAGAATTTGATCCTGCAAGAATCTCGACGAGTGGTCCTGCTTTCGACTATGAAAAACTCGATTCAATAAATAATACATATACAGAGAGAATGAGCATTGACGAATTTGTCAAATACCAATCTGAAAGAACTGCATATCTAATGAAATATTTAGGAGTTCTTGCAGAAGAAGTAAAAACAAGATTCCGTAGATTTGACAAAGAAGTCAATTCAATAACAGATTTCTTCTTCAGAATGAAAATGAATTACAATTCAAAAGAATTCAAAAAAGCAAAAATTTCATTTGAAGAAGCAGGCAAAGTTTTAAAAGCTGTTAAAAAAGTTTTTAAAGATAATGCAACAAAATTGAATACACCTGAAGAATTTAGAGAATGTCTCGCAAATATTGTCGAGAAAAATGGATTTGACAACAGAGGACTTCACATGACTGTAAGAGTAGCAGTTGCTGGAGTTGGTGAGTCATTGCCATTATATGAATCACTTGCACTTTTAGGTGTATATAGATGTATAACAAGATTTGATGAAGCAATTTCTGCTTTGGAAAAATTTGCAAAGGAAGAAACTAAATAAAAACGGAGTAAAAAAATGGAAACAACGAAACCTAATGATTTCATAAGAGACATAATTGACGAGGATTTAAAGACTGGAAAAAGAGATCATGTAGCAACAAGATTTCCTCCAGAGCCAAATGGCTATCTCCACATTGGACATGCAAAATCAATCTGCCTCAATTTTGGAATAGCAAAACAGTACAATGGAACATGTAATTTGAGATTTGATGACACCAACCCATGCAAAGAAGATACAGAATATGTTGATTCAATCATGAACGATGTCAAATGGCTTGGATTCCAGTGGGACGGAATGTATTACGCCTCAAACTACTTCCAAAAATTGTATGAATATGCTGTTGAACTCATAAAAATGGGAAAAGCCTATGTCTGTGAACTCACACCAGACCAAATAAGAGAATACAGAGGCACTTTGACAGAACCTGGCAAAAACAGCCCTTACAGAGATAGAAGTGTTGAAGAAAATTTAGCTCTTTTTGAAAAAATGAAAAATGGTGAACTTGAAGATGGTTCAGCTGTTTTGAGAGCAAAAATAGATATGGCTTCTCCTAATATCAACATGAGAGACCCTGCTATCTATAGAATAAGACATGCAACACACCACAAAACAGGTGATGATTGGTGTATATATCCAATGTACGATTTTGCACACTGTCTCTCTGACAGCATAGAGGGAATAACACATTCAATCTGCACACTTGAATTTGAAATTCACAGACCATTATATAATTGGTATCTCGAAACATTGGGAATAAAGAATCCACCACAGCAGATCGAATTTGCAAGACTCAACATCACTGGAACAGTCATGAGCAAAAGAAAACTTCTTCAACTCGTAACAGAACACCATGTAAATGGTTGGGACGATCCAAGAATGCCTACCATTGCAGGAATGAGAAGAAGAGGCTTCACACCTGAAGCAATCAGAAACTTCTGCGAACAAATCGGAGTTGCAAAAGCAGACAGCACAGTTGATATGTCATTCTTGGAGCATTGTGTGAGAGAAGACCTCAACAAGAGAGCAAAGAGAATAATGGTTGTTGTCAATCCTGTAAAATTGATAATCGACAACTATCCAGAGGGACAGACTGAAGAAGTCGAAGCAATAAACAACCCTGAAAACATGGACGAAGGAAAGAGAAAAGTCATTTTCTCTAAAGAACTTTACATAGACAGAGATGACTTCATGGAAGAACCTGTAAAAGGATTCTACAGAATGGCTCCTGACCGTGAAGTAAGACTAAAAGCAGGATACTATGTAAAATGCACAGGTGTTGTAAAAGATGAAAATGGAGAGATAAAAGAAATCCACTGTACTTACGATCCTGAAACAAAAGGCGGTACATCTGCAGACGGAAGAAAAGTCAAAGGCACACTCCACTGGGTAAGTGCTACAAACTGTGTTGACACAGAAGTAAGACTTTATGAAAGTCTCTTTAACTGCCAAAATCCATCAGCAGCTGAAAACTTCCTTGACACTGTAAATCATGACTCATTAAAGATAGTCAAAGGATCAAAAGCTGAACTATGTGTAAATGATTTAAAAGTAGGAGATGTCGTTCAATTTGAGAGAACAGGTTATTTCTGCCTTGACAAAGATTCAACAGAAGGACACCCTGTTTTCAACAGAACAATAGCTCTCAAAGATACTTGGGCAAAACAAAACAAAAAATAAAAATTGATAAAAAAAATGTTGATTTAGAAATTTCTAAATCAACATTTTTTTTATTCTTTGTTTAATATTTTACTGATCCTCCATCTACCTGTCTTATAATAGAAAATACACATTATTACAGAAAGTATAGAAGCTAAAGGTGCTGCAAAACCAACTTCAAACATCGTTGCATTTGGCAATTTACTCAAATAATATGACATTGGAATCCTTACAAGAAAAGTTGCCATAATACTGTGAACAACTGGAAAAGTTGTATGACCATAACCAATAAAAAATGAATTTATATTGAAAATAAATGAACCTATTACACATTCTATTCCAAAAGATCTCATATAATCAGCAGAACATTTTATGACATCAGGATCTGTTGTAAAAATAGCTGTCAATAACTCACCTTTAAAGAATATAAATATATAGAGAACTAATTCAAAAGCAAGAGATATCAAAAATCCTACTAAAAAACATTTTTTAGCTCTTTGATGTTGTGAGGCTCCAATATTTTGGGCTGTCATAGCTGCAACAGCGGCAGAAAGCGATTCTGGTATAATATATGAAAACCATAATAATCTTTCAGCAACACCGAGAGAAGCAGAGGCAATAAGTCCCATTGAATTTATTATTCCAGTCATTATCAAAAAAGAAATATCTATTAAAACAATCGCAACAGCCATAGGAGCTCCAATTTTAAAAATATTCCAAGCTTCCATTTTTGAAAAAACAGTGTCTTTAAATGTAAAATCACAAAGCCCACCATGCTTTTTTATGTGAAAAAAACAAAAAAGAACAGCACAAAATTGTGCGAAAATTGTAGCTATAGCAGCTCCCATTGGTCCCATTTTGAAAAATCCAATCAAAATAAAATCACATACGATATTTATACAACATGCCAAAATTATAAATTTCATAGGTGTTTTGGAATCACCAAGACCTCTTAAAATTGCGGCCAATACATTATATGCAACTAAAAACAATATTCCAAAAGAGCAAGTCACAAGATATTGTAAAGTAAAATTTACTGCTTCTTTCGGTGTTCTCAAAAATTCAATAAATGGACTTGCAACAAAAAATAAAACTACTGTCATAATTAAAGAAAAAGCCCCGAACAAAACAATCATTGTTCCTATTACATCTCTTACACATTTCTTTTTGTCTGCTCCAAAATATTGTCCTATTATGACTGTTCCTCCTGAAGTAAATCCAAAAATAATACCGATCACGGCTTGCATTATTTCAGTTCCAATTCCAACAGCGGAAACAGCAGAAGAGTCACAAAAACGACCAATTACAAAAAGATCAACAGCACCATATAATGCCTGTAATATATTTGCATAAACAAAAGGCAGTGCAAATAAAATCAAAACTTTTTTGACATCGCCATTTAATAAATCAAGTTTTTTTTCATTGTTATCCATAAAGTTACCCTAAAAATTTTTTTGCTAAATTAAAAACAATATCTGAATATTCTTTTTTAGAAAACACATGATCTGCTCCATTAATTGTTTCAAGCTCTATTCCAAATTGTTTAGAAAATTTGACAGCTTCAGCATAAGAAGCAATTTGATCACAATCCCCATGAACCATCTTTAATAAAATATCTTTTGGTTTTGAAAAAATTTTAAACAGATCATATTTTTCAATTTCATTATAAAAATCAATAGAAAGTCTAACAGGTCTTAAAAAATGAGAGTTTATAATAAATCCTTCTTTATTTAATTCTTCCCATTCAGAAGGTTCTGTAGAATCAAATAAAATTTTCTTCATATTTACAGCTGTACAACGAAGAAAAACTTTTTTTACACTCGATTTTTTATTATTTATATATAACAATGCCAAAAATGCTCCAAAACTTGAAGCAAACAAGTATATTGGGATATTTGGAAAATGAGATTTTACATAATTTTCTGTGTCTTCTATTACTTCGAGACATGATTTTATTTTCAAATCATCATTTTTATTTTCACCATGATTTGGAAGATCGATTGCTATAGTTGAAATTCCAATTTTAGGCATTATTTCTTCAAGCCTTTTACAAGTCGGACTTTCTTTTGAACTTGCAAAACCATGTACAACAATTAAAATTGCTTTATTTTCTTTTGACAAAACCAAATCAGCTGGTATATCAAATTTTGTCCTACTTTTAATATACAACTTTTCCATATCGTCATCCCCTCTCCAATAGAAAAACTTTTTACTTTCTTTCTCTACCCTCTTCCGTCGTCCTCTCTTCAATAGAAAAACTTTTTGCTTTTCCCCCTCTCTTCCGTCGTCCTCCTATCACGGAAATCAATTTTTGTAAAATCCTATTATTTATCCAATTTAACCATTATTTTCAAGCTGTTCTGTCAATTCCTCATATTCAGCAAAAAGTTTTTCTATCTCCTCAGATATTTTCCCATAATCCTCAGACAACTTAGAAATCTTAGCTAAATCAGAAGCAATATCAGGATCACTCATCAAATCTTCAGTAGTCTTTAATCTAAGCTCAGCCCTTTCAATCTCTTTTTCTTTTTCCTTTATCTGTTTTTCGATAGAAACTGTTTTGGGCTTGACTGAAATGGTCTTTCTTACACTTTTAATTTCAGAATTTCTCTTTGCATTTTTTTCTTCAAATTCTTTCTTTTTGGCTAGCTGTTGTTTTTTGGTAAGATACCAAGAATAGTTACCCATATATGATTCCATACGACCGTCTTTTATTTCAATAACTCTATCACACACTTGATCAATAAAATATCTATCATGAGAAACTATTAAAACAGTTCCTTCAAATGAATTTAACGCCTCTGAAAGTGCTTCTCTTGACGGAATATCTAAATGGTTTGTAGGCTCATCAAGCATTATCACATTTGCAGAAGAACATAAAAGCATAGCAAGTGAAAGTCTTGCCCTCTCACCACCAGACAAAACAGAAACAGTTTTAAAAACATCGTCTCCAAAAAACAAAAATGCAGCAAGGCGAGTTCTTATCTCTGTAACTGTCATACCATTTGGTGCAACTCTCTCCATTTCTTGAAAAGCAGTATTTGAATCAATCAATGAAACATCTTGATTTTGATAATAATATTTTATATTTGCAGCAGGATGAACTTTCAATTTGCCAAGATATTTGCGATCATGACCTGAAATGATATTAAAAAGTGTCGATTTTCCACAGCCATTTTCTCCGATAAACGCTATTCTCTCACCTGCATTTATTTCAATATCACCATGAAGTGGAACAGTCAAAGAATCAAAATGTTTTTCAAGATCATGCATTTCCATGACTTTTGTCATCTGTCTTGAATCAAAATCAAAATTGACATGCACTTGTTTTTCCTTTGACATTGGAGCTTCAATTAATTGTTTTTTTGAAAGCATTTTTTCTCTACTTTTGACTCTTGTTGCAAGCGTGGCTTTATAACGAAAACGCTCAATAAAACGCATATCATGTTCCAACATTCTCTGTTGTTCTTTGTATTTTTTGTAGAGAAGTTCTTCTTCCTCATCTTTTTGTTTTACAAAAGAATCATAATTGCCTGTATATAATTTTACATGCCTGTTTGCAAGATACAATGTCTTTGCAGATATTCTGTTCAAAAAATATCGATCATGAGATACGGCAATTATCGCACCTGGATATGAAGCAAGATAATTTTCAAGCCATTCTGTGGCATGCATGTCAAGATGATTTGTAGGCTCATCGAGCATTAAAAGATCACTTTTTCTCAAAAGAAGTTTTGCAAATTCAAGCCTCATCTTCCAACCACCGCTAAATTCACTCACATACCTGTCTTTATCAGAAAGGGAAAATCCAAGTCCCAAAAGGATTTTATCTGTTTCCCATGATATATCATCACCATTCATGTGTTCGTATTTTTCAAGAAGAACACCATATTTTTTTATTGCTTCATCGAGCTTTTCAGGATCGTCTGCAAAAAGATTCATATCCTCTTCAACAGCTCTTATCTCTGCCTCAATTCCCAAAATATCTGATACAGCAAGCCTCATCTCATCTGCAACCTTATTATATGGTTTTAATGTAACAAGCTGAGACAAAAGAGAAATTTTTGTAGAGGGATTTTCAAAAACAATACTCCCTGAATCATATTGTTCATGACCAGCAAGTATTTTTAAGAGAGTAGTCTTTCCCACTCCATTTGAACCAATAAAACCTATTCTATCTTTTGGCAAAATTCTAAAAGAAACATTTTCTAAAATAGAATCCCCGCCATACGATTTATTTAAATTAGTAACAGTAATCATAAAATTAATCCTAAAAAAATTCTACCAAAATAAAATAATAACAAATAAACAAGTAGAAAGTCAACACAAAAAAAAGATTCACAGAAAATTTTCTGTGAATCTTTATACTAAAGAACAAAACTATAATTCAATTTATGCAAGACCTGGGTCTTGGACAGGAGCTTCTTCAGCTGGTTCTTCCTCTTTATAAGGAGTGCCATCAGGATTTATTGGTGCTCCGCCTGCTTCGATTCTTTTACTTATTATATCTCCCATACTTTCAAGCATGTACATCTTTTCTCCTGAATCTATGAGCAAGTTCATACCATTAGATATATGAGACAAATCATTATCAGCAAAATATGCTTGCAATTCATTCAATCCATCAATAGCAATATATACACCATCTCTGAAAAGTTCATAAGCTTCATTAAAGAGCTGTCTCTCTTCAGCTGACATATCTTCAGGTTCAGTAATGCTTTCAAAATCAGCTTTTGCTTTGTCTGTGAGACCGCCATACCATTCGATCATTTTGCCAAATTCTTCAGGAGTAGATTCACCTTGTGCAAGAGCAAGAGCAGCTTTATACATTTTACCAACATTTGGAGTTATAATTCTCTGACCATTATTAGCTGAAGCACCTTGTCCAGATACTCCACCTTCAGTAGCAACAACATTTAAACTACTTTTTTCTGCTACTGGTCCCTCTGGAGGTGGAGGCAACAATTTATTACATTTCTGACAATTCTTCTCATAGATAGATGTCTTAGCTCCACACCATGGACAGACTCTCATTGTCTTTTCTTCTTCAATTTTAGCAATTTCTTCTGCTATTTCTGCTTGAATTTCAGAAATTCTTTTTGCACCTTTTTCAATTATTTCAAGGTTCTTGCGAATTCCATCTTTATCTTTTCCTTCTGCAGAAGTAAATTCTTTAACTTTAGAAATAGCCTCATTTATTTCTTCAAGAACTTTCAAAATTTCAGGCATATTTTTCTCAAGAGCCTTTGTATCTGCTGGTTGCTCAGCAAGAACTTTCATTTGAGTATAAGATTTATTTATTGTCTCAGCGGCTACATCTACTCTTTCAATGAATGGAACTAGCTCATAAATACCGTCACAATAACCATATCCAATTCTCAAAAGTTCATTTATTTCTATAGAACCAGCATAAACCTTTTGGTTCTGCTCAACATTTTGGAATGCATCTGTTATTTCAAAAATTTCAGCAACATACTTTTTTATATTTTCAAGAGGAATATCAAGATGTTCTTCATTTCCATCTTCATAATATAACTCAAACTCAGGAAGAGTATCTTTACAAAGTGAAAGCAACTCTTGAAGGCGAGCATAATTTGTTTCAAAATCATCACTTGGAGGTTGTGTTGCTTTTAGATAATCAGCAACTTGTTTCAAACCATCAAACATTTCTGTCAATGTATTGACATTTTCAACAAGTTCTTCTTGAGTAGCATTATTTTCTTTTATTCTTTTGACGAGTTTTATAAGTTCATTTATATATGGGGAACGTGTTTCATCACCACGATTTTCTTGTTCCAATTTCTGCATTTCATACATATTCTTGAGATTATTCATAGAAAAGCAATCCTCCTAAAATAAAAAGCTATAAATTAATTTTCAACAATATAAAAAAAAAACCTTTGATTTTTTTTCTTAATATAAATTATTGTTTTTATTTATTTTAAGAAAAAGAACTATTCAATTTTTTTCGTGCAAATAAAAAGAATGTTTATGTCAAATTACACACAAACATTCTTTCTTAGTCATGACATTTTTTTTAATCATGAGGGTATGAAATGACATATATTCTACTTTATTTTTTCATAGCCCCTATTTTCCAAAAAGTCCACCTATCAAATTACCTGCAACTGAAGCTATATTTGAATCAACAGCAGAATTTGCAGATTGTTTAGGAAGATTTTTAGACAATATATTTTTTATACCATCAATGATAGCAACAGAAGTTCCTGTATTGGTATTTACAAAGTCTCTTACAGTATCAACAAGTTGATTTTTTCCCTTTTCTTGTGTACTTAAAAATAGCTTCAATGCCTGTAATATAGAATTAGAATCTTGTCCTTTTGTATTAATTATCTTTGAAATAGCCATAGATGCTGCCGCAACATCTAATCCTTTTGTAGGTGTTCCACCAATCATGTTTTTTAATAAATCCATAGAAACTCCTTAAAAAAAGCAGAAGAGCATGGCTCTTCTGCTAATATTTATTCAAAATTTACAATTATTTCAAAATACTACAAACTTAGAAAATACTTGTTAAACCTTTCCAAAGAGACTTTGCACCGTCAACTACTGCTCCGCCGATTGCACCAGCTACTCCACCGACTGTTTTGCCGAAGAATTCACCAATTTTGCTTCCGAGCTTACCG
>CADASF010000074.1:0-14538 GCA_902790465.1 uncultured bacterium
TGTATTTGGAGAGGGATTGCCTATTTATAAGATTCAAAGAACATTTGAACACAATCATAAACCATTTAATGACCGTTCCTATATTATATATGTAAATGGTTCATATAAAGGCAATGATGATATTGGCAAACTTGTACATGATTTTCAATGTAAAAATCCTGATGAATTTTATTTTGAAGATTTGGCAGAAAAGGTAAAATTTTTGAAAAACACAGAGGAGGGACATATGGAACTATCACCTACACTCAAAAAAACTGCAGATAAATATATAAAACAGAACAAAAATAAATATATTGCAAAAGGCGAAAAGCTCGGAATTGAAAAAGGTCGAACGGAGGGCGAAAAGCTCGGAATTGCGAAAGCTCTTTTGGAAACAGCAAAAAGAATGATAAAAAAAGGAATTTACAGTCTTGAAGAAATTGCAGAAAATTTAAATTTGCCATTAAATGAAGTTCAGACAATCTCAGCACAAATGGCGTAATCCAAAAGCTACATGTTTTTCTCGTGAAACATAGTGCTAACTATCGCAACTAACTAAGCACTAAATCTAAACAACAAAAAACTGTGGTTGAAAATTTCAACCACAGTTTTTTATTATTGTTATTATTTATTCGATTGCATAAATACCCATATTGTAAAGAGCTGAAACGAGATAAGGTGGAAGCATTTCTGCAAGTGTTGGAGGGGCTGGAGGTTTCAAGAAATCTTCTGGCTTTCTGAGAAATACTTCATCATTTGAAGCCTCTTTCAATTTTTTCTTTTCCTCTAATGCAAGAGCATTCATCTGATCTTGATACATTATCAACTCATGTGCTTCTGCAGAAGAATCTTCCATTTTCTTGTGTTCGTCTTCCATTTTGTAGAGTTTCTTTTTCTCTTCTCTTGCGAACTTTCTCATTTCTTCATCTGGAAGATCTAATTCTAGCATTTGAGAATCAATATCTCTTTTGAGTTTCTGAGCTTTTTTCTCACTCTCAGCAAGCATTTTTTGAAGCTCTTGCTGAATAGTTGGATTATTGAGTTCATTTCTATGATTTTGAAGAAACTGCATTATCTGTTGTTTTTCATTCGCAAGGAAATTCTCTTTGACGCTTGTGTAATAATCAGAATATGATTTACTTACAGATGCCTCATGTTCTTGTCTTGCAATTCTCTGCTCAAATGTTTCTTTTCCCTGTTGAAGCTGTGGACGACCTTGCTCATCTTTTGCAACTCTTGGCTTTCCATCTTCGCCTTTTTCAGTTTTATAACTGTAATTTTCGAAAAATTTTTCTTTCATATCAGAAAGCTGACGAGACAATTTTTGAGAAGCTGAATCTCTTGTCTGTTTATTGTCTTCCATCATCTTATTCAACTTTTCAAAAGCTGCTTCAGGATATTCAGGAAGTTTGCCTGCCAATGAAGGAGAGGTTTCAAAAATAGAAACTTTTGGACCAGCATTTAATTGAGCATTCAATTTTGAAAGCTGTTGCATTCCCTGAGAATTAGAGACAGAATTCATTCCCCTATTTAAACCAGTTGCTGGCTGTTGCTTATTGGGTACATTATTTTTAAACTGCTGTGTAAATGGCATGTTAGGTCTTTGAATATTGCCCTGTTGAGGTAACATGGCTCCCCTATTCATCTGTCCCATCTGTCCCATTAAACCATTTTGCATAGGTTGATTAAAACCATTGAAATTTCTTACAGCATTGTTTCCTGCTAAATTAGGCATCGCAGGGCGAGCAGAAGCAGCAGGTGCTTGTGGCATGGCTACGGAAGTCGATTTAACTGACTGCATTTGTTCCCTCCTCTAAACTTTAATGTCAGAACTTTATATCAAAAAAGAAGACAAAAGTAAAGACACATTTTGCTTATTATAACATATTATAAAAAAAAATTCAATTATTAATCAAAAATTAAAAAACACTTAATTTATTGAAAAAGTAACAAGAAATTAACAAAAAAAATATCCATAAAATAAAACTTTATGGTATAATCTTGAATAAATAAATTATTTAATAAATAATATAAAAAATATTCATTCGGAGAGAAACAAAATATGAGCTGGAATCACAATAGTGAAGTATTAACAGCAATTCTTGAAGAAGATGGATTTGATGTTACCGAAAGTGAAACAATAAACGGAATAAAAGAAGAAGATGGGTTAAACCATCAAATTTATATTAATCCAAAAGGTCATATAAGATATCAATATGCCTCACAGACTGGATATGTAGAGCAGAATATAGTAATTGCAGGTAAAGAATTCAAATATGACAAAGAAACAAGAAATGTTGTAAATATAATTGGTTTTTTAGATGATATAAATTCTCTCGTCACTTTTTTAAGAGATATAAAAAAAATCATAAAGAAGGGAAGATAGGAGCAGTCTTATGAATATTAGTGGAATCAATTTCGCTATGACCCCAACAGTATCATCTGTTGGAAAAACAGAAGGTATAAAACAGGCTGAAGCCGTTGTAAATACTGAAAGCACAAGCAGAAGTAGAGAAATAGCAGATGTAGGCATTTCTTCTGATGTTATACAGACTGCTAAATCTGAAGAATCTGATAAATCTGCAGCTGTCATCAAAACTCCTGAGATCATGGTTATGAGAGAAAAAGGCTTAGAAACTCTTGTAAGTATGATAGATGATGCAAAAGAATCAATCGATCTTCACATCTACATTGTTACAGCAAATACTCCTGAATTGACTGAAGCCTTCCACAGAGCTTTAGACAGAGGCGTAAAGGTTCGTTTAATGGTTGAAAACGATCCTTTCTACTGGACACACACTCAAGATGATCCAAGTAAGCCATTTATTGATGACATGGTCAGTAGAGGAGCAGAATATAAGCCAGATAATCCAAAATTCTCAAAAACAAGTGTTACACATGAAAAGAGCATGGTCTTTGACGGAAAGAAAGCTCTTGTTTTGACAGGTAATTTAGGAAGTTCTACATTTGGCAAGAACCTTGATTTAGGAGCAATTTTAATTGACGATCAAAAAGTTGTAGACCAGATCGAGACAATTTTCAATTCTGATTGGGAAAGAGTTGATCTTCCTGACTTGGGAGAAACAAATCTTGTAATAAGCCCTGACAACGCAAGAAGCAAATTACAAGAGATGATGAGTGGAGCAAAGAAGAAAATATCTGTACTCCAACAGGCAATCACAGACGCAGCTGTTGTAGATTTATTAGCTCAAAAAATTGACTCAGGTGTAAAAGCAGATTTGACAATAACAGACCCAGGTATTGCTCAAAACAATTTACAGCCAGCAGCATATCTACATCTAAAAGGTGCTGATGTACATTTCCTCGTCAGTCCATATATCCATGCCAAAGCAGTAAATGTTGACTCAGATACAAAAGACGGAAAAACTTATGTAGGTTCTCAAAACTTCAGTAAATCTGCAATAGACAAAAACAGAGAATTGGGTTACATTTTCCATGACGATTCAAATCAACTCGATGGAATTATTAACAAATATCAGAAAAAAGGTTTTGAAATACCTTCAAAGATGATAATTACAGATCCTAAGGCAATAGGTTCTGCATTCAAGAATGCAATAAGAACAGCTGAAAAATCTGTAATTGTTGAAACAGGTCTATTCAGTGATACAGCAACAAGAAGTGCATTGATAAAGGCAGCAAAAAGAGGCGTAGATGTATCTGTTGTCATGCCTCAAAACCCATTCCCTTGGGATCCAGAGTGCAAAACAAATATTGAAACAGCAGAAGCATTACAAAAAGCTGGAGTAAAAGTACAATGGGCTGATCCAACATACAAGCCACCAACATCAACATCAATGGTAGTTGACAGTCAAGAAGCAATAACATTCCCAGACAACCTTTCAAAATCAGCATTTGCTTATAACAATAGTTATGGAGTCATAAATATTGCTCCTAAGGAAGTAAATGATATTGAAAACATATTGCTAAATGACCTAAGTGGAGTATCTGAAGGTGTTGCTTCAAATCCAGTTTCTGATGTTGTAACAAGCCCTGGAAATGCAAGACAACAACTCAAAAATTTAATTAGTGATGCAAAAGAAAGCATTATCATAACAACAAAAGAACTCTCTGACAAAGAGATGACAGCCATTATCAAACAAAAAGCTCAAAAGGGCGTAGCTGTACATGTTTTGATGGAAAAAGCTGACAAGAAATCAGCTGAATCAATAAAAGAGCTAAAGAGTGCAGGTGTCAAATTCCAGTTCATGACTGATGAAAAAGTCAATAACAACTACATAGAAGTTGACAAAAAGAAAGCATATTCAGGAGCTCATTCTCTCAGTGCTGATTCAATGGATAAAGAAAAAGGAATCGGTTGCATGATAACACATGAAGAGATGATAAGAATAGGAAGAGGAACATTTTCAGATCAATGGATGAAAGCAGGAATCCTAGGAGCTTCAGACAAGATAACAATTGAACAAAATGCAATCGACACAAACAGAGATTTAAAAGAACTTCTTGGTGAAGTTTGTAAAAAAGGTGTTAAAATACATGTTGTTTCATCAAGCTATAACACAAGTACGACAAAAGCTGAATTTGAACTTTTGAATCACCAGCTTAGAGAAATGGCAGCATTAGATCCAAGCGTACCAGAAAATCTTGATACTCTTTCAAAATATTTTGGAACATTCTTTGATACTCAAAAAGCTGTTGAAGCTCAGGCAAAACTACAAAAGGCACTTTCTCAATTAAAAGAAGGAGAAGAGCTTTTGACAGGAGAACAGAAAAATCTTCCTGCATCAAGCAAAACAAATATAACTGTTGATGGTGAAGTTCTTGAAATTCTTCCTTCAAGAAATGATGAAATTGCGGAAATGAACAAATAACGCTAAAAAAGTTAGTAAAAATCCTATCAAAATATTTGATAGGATTTTTTTTTGTTTTGGAAATTTGAAATAATATTATAAATTTTAACACTTTTTAACAGATTTTTAACAATTATACATTAAATTTTACATATTAATAATTGAGGGAAATTAAGATTGTGGTATAATATAGACAAATAAAAGATTAAGATGATATTAAGATCATCAAAGGATGTGATGAGAGTGGTAAATGCAATAAATTCGGCAAATGCTGGAGTTAATTCATTAAACTCGATTTATTCAAGCCAAGATCGAATTCCCAATATTGCCGAAAAATCACCAGATATTTTAGCAACAAGAAATGTTTCTGATACTGTCGAAGTAGAAGGACCTGAAAATGAAGTTGCAAGTTCCTCAAATATAGACATAGAAGCATTAAAACAAAACTTTGGAATAAATCAAGGTTTTGAACCTGGAATACAACCGCAATTTGCTGTCAATTCATCTTCAGGTGTAATAGAAGGAATGGAACCAGGTATGCATGCAGGTGGAGTTTTTAAACCACCATATGAAAACTAAAAAAAAACAGAGTCTTTTTTAAAGTCTCTGTTTTTTTTATTTCTTTCCATGGGTAATGTTTTCTTTTAGAAAAGAAGCTAAAACAAACTATTTACTTTTTTCACAGCCCCTTTTTTATTGTTGTTAAAAGTCGTCGTCATCTTCAAAAACTGGATTCAATTCTGATGAATCGAGATATTGAATAAGGCTTTTTTTGTTTTGTCCATTCAAAGGAAATTCGGCAATTTTATAATCGAGAACAGCAGAAAATTTTTCTCCTGAATCAAGATGTGTAAAAACATATCCGTCAAAAATATCTTTAATCTTCTTTGCAAAAACACTTGCATCAATAGATTCAAAATCTGGCATAAAAATTATAATTCCACTGCCACGCCTACCGATAACATCTTGTTCTCTTACATTCATTCTCACAATATTTGCAAGTTGTTTTAAAACAAGATACTGCATATCATTAAAAGATTCTCTCTGTATTGTTTTAGACAAAAAACACAAAGAAAAAATTCTTCCTTGATATTTTAACAAAGACTCATCTAAAAATTCATTAAAAGAAGCTTCAGAATAAAACTTTGTCAATTTATCCATGACAATATTTTTCATAAAAATTTTCACCTTTTAATTCAAAATTTTAACTGTTTTATTACCCATTAACTTCTCTACTTTATCCCTAAATTCCTTTGAACCATCAACTTTATACCTATTACCTGCTTCTATAGAAGTCATTCCCCCAGGTGTTGAAATCTCTATATATAGAGGCATATTTCCAAAATGTTCGACAACGATTTCTTTCAATTTTATTAAATTAGCACCTGTCTCATTTGTAACTTTTACAAGACAGCCAAATCTTTTTGTATTAGAAGCATTATTTTTTAAATATTCCTCTGCATCTGCAGAATCAAGTGGAGTAGCTTCTTCTACAATCAATTTAACTTTTCTCTTCTTATTTTCTGATTCTGAATCTTCATCATCTGAATCTGCTGAATAATCCATATCGTCTTCTTCAACATCAACTTTCCCCTTCAATATAACAGGTAATTCCTGTTGTAATTTACCTTTGCAATTTTCATATTGTTTTGGATAAATTACAAATTCGATAGAACCAGTAAAATCTTCAAGAACTCCACTTGCCATCCCCTGATTTTTCTTTGTCAATAAATCTTTATATTTAGTGAGAATACCACCACACATTACTCTGCTACCACTTGACATTACATGCAAAGTAGAACATGTTACAGGAATTTTACCTGAATCAAACATATATCTAAATCTTTCAAGTGGATGTCCTGTTACATAAGCACCGAGCAACTCTTTTTCATATTCAAGTTTTACTTCATCAGGATATTCAGGATATTTTTTCAATTCAAAGAGTGAAAAATCTTTTTCAACTGAAGGAAGATCAAATAGCGAAATCTGACCACTTGTTTTTTCTCTTACCGACTTTGTTGCAAACCCAGTTATAAAATCGACATTTTCGGCTATAGTCCGTCTTGTTTCACCCAAAGAATCAAAAGCTCCACTTCGAGCAAAATTTTCAATTATCTTTTTATTTATGGCAGAAGAAGCCTTTTTAACAAAATCTTCAAAAGTCTTGAACTCCCCTACTCTATCTCTTATTTCAATAATTGAATCAACAGAATTTTGACCGATTCCTCTAATAGCACAGAGACCAAATCTAATATCTTTTCCATCGACAGTGAAAAATGTACCACTTTTATTTATATCAGGCTGTAAAATTTTGATGTTCATCTTTTTACACTCATCAATAATTTGACTGAGCCTGTCGAGGTCATCACTTTTTCTCGTTAAAAGTGCTGTCATATATTCAACAGGATATTTCACTTTTAGCCAAGCAGTATAATATGCGACAAGTCCATAAGCAACTGTATGTGATTTATTAAAACCATATTCTGCAAAGCCTTCCATGTAATCCCAAATCTTAGAAGAAATAGCTTTATCTATATTATTTTTACTACAACCATCCATAAAATGGTCTTTATATTTCAACATGACATCGAGCTTTTTCTTACCCATTGCCTTACGCAAATTATCAGCTTCTGCCATTGTAAATCCTGCGAGGTTATTTGCAATGTGCATGACTTGTTCTTGATAGACAATAACTCCGTAAGTCTCTTTTAAGATTGGTTCAAGCATTGGGTGCAGATATTCAACTTCTTTTCTTCCATGCCTACATTGAATAAAAGTATCAACCATTCCAGTTTTCAACGGTCCAGGTCTAAACAAAGCACAAATAGCGACGATATCTTCAAATCTACTCGGCTGTAATGCCTTTAAATATTTTTGCATGCCTGCACTTTCAAGCTGGAAAACTCCAACTGTCTTTGCTTCAGACAACAATTTATATACTTCTGGGTCATCAAGGGTAAGATCATGAAAATCAATATTGATTCCCTTTTTCTTTAAAATCTTTAGGCAGATGTCAATAATTGTGAGGTTTTCCAATCCCAAAAAGTCCATTTTAACAAGACCAATATGTTCAACACAGTTTTTGTCATATTCAGAAACTGTTTCACCATTGTTCATCTTTTTTAATGGAACTGTCTGAGCAAGTGGCTCTTTTGAAATGAGAACACCTGCCGCATGTATAGAATCCTGTCTGACAAGACCTTCAATTTTCTTTGCAGTGTCTATTATTTCTCTTACTTCATTGTCTCCTTCATAGAGGTCTTTTAATTCCTTTGAAGGTGGCACACCTGTTTTTGGATTTCCATTTATTGCCTCATCGAGTGTTTTTGCAGTAAAAGGAATCAATTTAGAAATCATATTTACTTTTTGTAAAGGAACTCCAAGAACTCTTCCAACATCTTTTACAGCAGCCTTTGCCAACATTCTATTAAAAGTAGCAATCTGAGAGACTTTATCTGCTCCGTATTTTTCGGTAACATATTTAATTATCTCTCCCCTTTTCTCAACACAGAAATCTGTGTCAACATCAGGCATGCTAACTCTTCCTGGATTCAAAAAACGCTCAAAGAGAAGTTTAAATCTCAGTGGTTCAACATCTGTCATTCCAATCAAATATGCAACAATACTACCTGCAGCACTACCTCTACCAGGACCAACAGGAATATCATGTTCTCTTGCATAGTTGATAAAATCCCAAACTATCAAGAAATATGATGAAAATCCCATTTTAGAAATAACACCGAGTTCATAGTTCATTCTGTTTAAAACTTCATCTGTTACTTCATGGTATCTCTTGGGAAGACCTTGCTCACACAAATAACGAAGATATGAATCAGGAGTATAACCATCAGGAAGGGCAAAATCAGGAAAATGCAATGTATTAAAATCTATCTCAACATGACAACGAGAAGCAATTTCAGAAGTCATATAAACTGCTTCAGGAATATCAGGAAATGCTTTTAACATCTCTTCCTTGCTTTTTAAATAAAATTCGGCAGGAAGATTTCCCATTCTATTTGGATCGTTTAAAAGTTTGTTCATCTGTATGCACATCTGAACTTCATGTGCAAGAGCGTCATCTTTATTTAGATAGTGGACATCATTTGTGGCAACACATTTTATATCCATCTTTTTTGCCAAATTTATCAAAAGTGGATTTACTCTTTTTTGTTCTTCCAAACCATGATTCATCAATTCAGCAAAAACATTATCTTTTCCAAAAACATCTCTATAAAATCCAAGTGCTTCTCTTGCTTCATCTTCGCTTTTATATAAAAGTTTTTGTTCAACTTCACCTTGAAGACAAGCCGTCATACAAATAAGACCTTTATGATGAAGTTGTAAAAGTTCTCTGTCAATCCTTGGCTTGTAGTAAAAACCCTCTAAATTTGCCTTTGAAACGAGTTCCAATAAATTTGTATATCCATCATTATTTTCTGCAAGCAAAATCAAATGATATGGGCTTGCATCTATTTTGCCGTCCTTATCATGTCTTGTGCGATTTGCCAAATAAAATTCACAGCCTATAATAGGCTTAATATCATTTTTATGTGCAATCTCAACAAATTCTATCGCCCCAAACATATTTCCGTGGTCTGTAACGGCAACAGAATCCATATTTAATTCTTTACATCTCTTCATAAGGGAAGATAATTTGCAACTTCCGTCAAGAAGAGAATATTCACTGTGTAAATGAAGATGTGTAAATGTATCGTTTGTCAATCTATCCCCCTGGGGGCTGTGAAAAAAGTAAATAAAGGCGATGTCATTGCGAGGGAGCTATGCGACCGTGGCAATCTCAGGCACTTTTTTATTAATTAACACAACGAGTTAATTTACGAAAATTATATAAAAAAATACTTTTTTTACAGCCCCGAATTTTTTTTGGTTTGTGGCTTTTATTTATGCCATAGTCAATGTCATTGCTTGTATCTCTGCAAGTTCCAATGTCGTTGCTTCTGCTATTTGTTTTAAAGGCAAACCCAATTTTAATAAATTTTTAGCAGCTTTCCAAAGTCCATTCTTCTCGCCAACTTCAAGTCCTTCTGCAATTCCAGCCCTTTTTCCAGCAATAAGTCCTTGGGCAATCCATTCAGATTTTGATTCATCTATAATTCTTTGTACATTATCTTTATATATAGCTTCCACTTCTTTAAAACCTCCCTCTGTTTGTTTTAAATATAATGCAGGTTTTCTCAACTCATCACATAACATCTCATCAGGATTTACACATTTTAAATCATGAACAATTTTACCAATATCTGTTGAAATATCTTCAAACTCGCCATTTATGTAAATCTCTTAAATCTTGTGTATTAATTTGTATTTCTTCTGACATTTTTTGTGGTTCCATTTGTTTTATTATATCATATTTTTAAAAATGTTGCTATAGTATAATTTAACTTGTTGTGTTAGTTAATTTTAAAAAATAAGTAAATAAAAAGTTGCTATAAACTATCCAATATATGGCTGTACACTGCCACTTTGTCATTGCGAGGCTTTGAAATAGTTAAAAACTCTAACGAGTTTTTAAAAAAATATCCCCACGAGGGGGAAGCCCAGCAATCTAAGCCTAAATTAAGTCGATCGCCTCTATTTATAATGATGTAGCCGATCTGTTTAATAAATTACTAAATTTAAATTAAGCCTTTGAGATTGCCACGGTCGCACAGCTCCCTCGCAATGACATCGCTTCTAAATAGTGGCTATTTTTGTATATTGTAAAATATTAATCAACTAGCACAAGGCGTCAAGTTAATAATATTCTAAAGCTACTACGAAAAACAACCTTGTAATTACCTTGTATAACCTTGTAATTTTTACAAGGTTAAAAGAAATCAAAAAGTTAGCAATTTATCTCGATAAAATTCATACTGTTTTTTTCTTTTTTCAATTTCAGAAGGCAAACTTTTCTGTAAATTATTATAATATTTCTCTAAACTGTCCAAAATAGTAACTATTTCTTTTTGTTTTTCAATGGGTGGAAGTGGAATTTTATACTCTTTTAATATATTATCACTTATTGCAGGATAAGTCGTCCCTTGCTCATTATCTTCTATAAAATTATAAAAATTAGATGTGCTTAAACAATGATAAATAAAATTAACCAATACATCCTTATTAACAATTCTTAATACACAAAATCCTGTACTACAAATTTGATCATCATATTTTTCAGGAACTATACAGTAACGCTTTAACATTGGACGAGTTGTTCCAAATAATATATCATTGATTTTTATTATTTGTCTTGCTCTGCTCGGAGCATTTTCAGAATTTACTTCTTTTACTTCATTATCTATTATTTCATGAAATTCTCTGCTAACGGACGATAAATCTATATATTTTTTTGAAATATTATTTTCTTTTTTCCAATTTATATTTTTTATTTTTTCACAAACTTCCCCTAATTTTATTTTTGGAGTATATTCATCAAAAGTTAGCAATTTATCTCTATAATATGAATATTGTTTTTTACGGAGTTCTTGTTCTTTCTTTAACAAGTCAATCAATTCATTTACATCTTTTGTCAATGGATCAAGTATCCGCACTATTTCTTCTTGAATGTCCAAAGGCGGAATAGGAACATTCAAATCATATATTATTTTCCCTGAAATAGCTGGTTGAGCCCCACCTAATTTATATTTATTTAAATTCAAACTTATTAATAAATAATATAAAAATTTTGGAATATATTCACCATTTTTTGATTTTACTATAAAAGCATTATCTGTTATAAAATATTTACCATTAATATAATTAACAGCCCCACAAGCCCCAACACGCCCAACTATTGAATATTCACCATCATAATTAAATTTATTGATATATCCTCTTAAACCATTTGAACCATAACAAGGATAAATATGCAAATCATCTTGAATTTTAGAAAGCTCTTTTGGAGAAGCAAATTCACCTGATTTTATTATGCAAGTTTCTCTAATTTTTCTAAACTCCACACCACTATTTTTTATCTCTTTCAAAAGAAGGAGCGGATTTTCCACTGTATTTTTCAATTCTTCTAAATTTGACATTTTACCCTCTTACTTTTTATATCTCTACTTGTTTTTTCTCATTATCTGCAATTAAAGCAACTGTTATAATTTTTTTCCTTTCATTTTTATAACTCTCTGCATATCTTTTTAACTGCTCTTGGGCTTCTGCTCGTTTTTTATCTATTTCTTTTGAATTATCTGCAAATTTAAACTCAATAATAATTATTTTGTCATCAAATGGAATCACCAAATCAGCTCGCCCATCTTTGCTGAAAGATTCTTGAAAAGATGTTACACCTGCACCGCCACGAAGCAACATTACAAATAATGAACGATACCAATATTCACATTTTTTTTCTCCTTCGATAGAAGGAGCGAATATATCCTTTTTAAAGTCATTGTAAGGAATTTTAGTTAGGGCATTGTTGAACATCTCAACTATTGTTTCAATATTTCCTTCATTTAGTGATTTTATAGCTTCCCAAAGATTATCACCTAAAGAAATATATCTTTCTATTTTATAAATATTTCTCAAAAATAATTGAGATATTGATCTTTTGACTTCTTCATTTGGATAATCAAGAGTTAAAAATTCACCATCTCCTTTTAATGTTTTTTCTCCTATTTCCTTACTATTTCCCAATAACTAACCCGTTGGGCTAGTTAATTTTTAAAAAAATAAGTAAATAAAAATTTGCTAAAAACTATCCAATATATGCCTGTGTACTGCCACTTTGTCATTGCGAGGCTTTAGCCGTGGCAATCTAAGCCTGTAAATTATTATTTACTTAAAAATTAAGTCGATCGGCACTATTTGCCCAATTTCTGCCTGATTTGTTTTATAAACTACTAAATCAAAGATTTTAAAGTATCAATTAACTAGCACAAGGCGTTAAATTATCACTATTCCAGCTTTACATCACTATTTGTCTTTTCTCATCATCTGCAACAAATACGGTTGTTATTATCTTTTTAGTTGTCTTATAGGCAGAAGCATAATCTCTCGATTTTATCTGCTCCTCTCCTTCTTGTCTCTTTTTATCTACATCTTTTGATGTTGGAGCAAATTTAAATTCGATTACTACTAACTTATCCTTAAATGTTACAACAACATCTGAACGACCTCTAAATGTATGAACTTCTGAAAAATATGTTATTTTTGCACCACTTAGTAACATCAAAAATAATGAACGATACCAAGATTCATCTCTATCTTTGTAATCATCATAAGGAACACCTTTTAATGCTTCATTAAATATATTGACAATCTGCGGAATATTTTCTGATTCTAAAGATTCCCAAATGTCATTACTAAATTCTGCATCATCTTTCACATTGTAAAAATTTTCAAGAAAAAGTCTATCCATTGAACTACGAACTTCTTCATTTGGATAATCAAGAATAAGTATATTGCCCTTTCTTTCTGAAATTGTCAAATAACCTGCTTGATATAAAAAACTCTCTACACTTGTACTTTCTATTTCATGAGAATTTGTAAAACCTGAATATACTTTTTTTTGTATATACTCTTTGGGTTCTTTGATTTTATGTTCTTTTAAATATTTAGCAAGAAATGAAGGCATTGCGGAATCATACCAATAATTATCAAAATAACCTTGTTTAAAGAAATTTAATACCGAAAATGGATTATATAATCTTACTGTTCCATCAAAAGAAAAACCATCATAATAATCTTCTATTTTTGCAATAAACTCTTCCCTATTTAATGAATATTTTTTCATTGGTTTTTCAAACCAATCAATAAAATATTTTTCAAGCTCTTCTTGTGTATATCCAACTATATCGGAATATTCTTCGTCCATTGAGATATCACTCAAATTATTTAAACTTGAAAAAACACCAGTTTTGCTAAATTTTGAAACACCTGTTAGCATTACAAATTTTAAATATGGACAACCTTTTAATACTATATAAAATTTACTAAGACTTTCTCTCATTTCTTCTGCTTTTTCTAAATTGTTTAGATTATCTGTTATTGGCTTGTCATATTCATCTATTAAAACTACTACTTGACCAAATTGTTTATATAATCTTATTATTAGATTAAACAACATTTTAGAAGCATCTATTTCTGAAGAGATACTTAAATCATTTAGATATATAAAATTTTCCAAATAATTTATAATAGAATCATTTAACTCTTTTTTATTCTCATAAGAGCCTAAACAACTCATATCCATTTTTATTACTGGACTTGGATGTTTTGCTTGTTCTTTTACCCATTCTTCAGCATATAATCCCTTGAATAATTCAGCTTTACCTTTAAACATCGCCTCTAATGTCGACAAAGTAAGAGATTTTCCAAAACGACGAGGACGAGATAGAAAATAACATTCTCCATTTTGTATCATCTGTAATATTTGTTTTGTCTTATCTACATATAGATAATTACCCAAACGAATTTTTTCAAAACTTTGAATACCTATAGGTAATTTCTGCATATATTTTTTCTCCTTCGATAGGGGGCTGTGAAAAAAGTATTTTTTTATATAATTTTCGTAAATTAACTCGTTGTGTTAGTTAATTTTAAAAAATAAGTAAATAAAAATTTGCTATAAACTATCCAATATATGCCTGTATACCGCCACTTTGTCATTGCGAGGCTTTAGCCCATCGCAATCTAAGCCTGTAAATTATTATTTACTTAAAAATTAAGTCGATCGGCACTATTTGCCCAATTTCTGCCTGATTTGTTTTATAAACTACTAAATCAA
>CADASF010000074.1:14569-20211 GCA_902790465.1 uncultured bacterium
ACAGCTCCCTCGCAATGACAACACGGGGGGATATAGGCTTTTCTTTGGTAGATTTTAAAGTATCAATTAACTAGCACAAGGCGTTAAATTATCACTATTTCCAGCTTTACATCACTATTTGTCTTTTCTCATCATCTGCAACAAATACGGCTGTTATTATTTTTTTCTTAAAATTTGCATAACTGTCTGCATATCGCTTTACTTGATCTTGTCCTTCTGCCCTCTTTTTATCTACTTCCTTTTCATTTTCAGCAAACTTAAATTCAAGGATAATAATACAATCATCATAAGGAATAAGAATGTCAGGGCGACCATCAAATGTATGTGGTTCAGGAAAAGACAAAAGTCTTGTTGCATAAAGTAGCATCATAAATAATGAACGATACCAAAATTCACCTCTATTTGGATAGTCATCATAAGGAATAGGTTTTAAGGCTTCATTGAAAATATCAACAATTTTCTTTATATCTGCATTTTTTGTGGCTTCCCAAAGTTCATATCCTAAACCCATATAGTCTGTAATTTTATAAAAATTATCAAGAATTAACTGAGTCATTGATATAGAAACTTCTTCATTTGGATAATCAAGGATTATCATATTTCCTTTCTTTTCTGAAATTGTCAAATAGCCAGCTTGATACAAAAAACTCTCTACACTTGTATTTTCTATTTCTTTTGAATTTGTAAAATTTATATATACTTTTTTGTGAATAAATTCTTTTTGGTCTTTTATTTTATGACTTTGTAAATATTTTGCTAAGAATGAAGGTGTGGCTGAATCGTACCAATAATTATAAAAATTCCCCTCATCAAAAAAATTGAGAACAGAAAACGGATTATAAACCCTTGTTATACCATCAAAAGAAAAACCATCATAATATTTTTTTATCTTTTCAAGTAATTCTTCTCGATTCAAAGACATTTTTTGTGAATTTGTTTCAATCCAATCTCCAAAATTATCTTCAAGTTCCTGCTGTGTATAGCCTACTATATCGCTATATTTTTCCATCATAGATATATCTTTTAAGTTATTTAAACAAGAAAAAACACCTGATTTGCTAAATTTTGATACACCTGTTATCATTATAAATTTTAATTGACTGCAACCTTTTAAAACACTATAAAATGAGCGAAGAGTATCTCGCATTTCTTCGGCTTTTTCTAAATTGTTTATATTGTCTGTTATAGGCTTGTCATATTCATCTATAAGAAAAACTACTGAACCATTTTTTTTATATAATTCATTTATTATCTTAACTAATAGACGACCTGAATTGTTTATTAGTTTAATATTTAAATCATAATCATCTATAATATCTCCAAGGTAATCAATAAGAGCTGATTTTAATTCTTTTTTATTTGTATAATCTCCTAAAAGACTCATATCCAATTTTATAGCTGGACTTGGGTGTTTTGATTGTTCTTTTACCCAATCTTCTGCATATAATCCTTTAAATAGTTCAGCTTTACCTTTAAACATTGCCTCTAATGTTGACAAAGTAAGTGATTTTCCAAAACGACGAGGACGAGATAGAAAATAACATTCTCCATTTTCTATTAAATTTAAAATCTGTTTTGTCTTATCAATATAAAGATAATTATTTAAACGAATATTTTCAAAATGTTGAATACCTATAGGTAATTTTTGCATTTTTTTTTCAACCTCAACTTTTTAAAAAGTCTAAATTTTATTATAGCAAAATATAACAAAAAAGGCAAATAGCAATAGAAAGGCTTCATAAAGGAATTTATAATAATTTGTCAAATACCTTATTATAGATTCAATATTAAATTTTAAGGTCACTTTTCAATAAATAACATTATGTATTTATTGAAAAGTGCCCTTTCTGTTTTCATGAAAACAGAAAGGGCAAACATGATCTTTAGAAAGGACAAAAATTATGAAACACTTTACAAAATTTGCAGTAATGTGTATATGTTTGATCATTACTGCACTATTTACTTCAGCTTGTGGTGGAAGCAAAGCAACACCACCTACATACCCATATTTTCCAATAAATAACCAAGCTAACAATCAACAACAAGAAAATAACCAACAACAAGAAGAAGAACAAGTTGCAACTACAGAATTTACTTTGACATTGACTGATTCGCTACAAGCTGACAAAATCGCTTTTGCAGACATATATTATTCTGTTGACAGTACAGCAAAATCAAGTGCTGATGATCAAGAGATTTTAAAAGCAACACCTAATGCAGAGGACAAAACTAAATTTACTGTATCTGTTAATGGCAATTTAGATACTGCTAATCTAAAAGTAAAAGCTATCCTCACTTATGACAATGAAGAAAATCTTCTTGACTATTTCTCAAGTTATGATGGAGTAGAAGCTACAAACGGCATATTTAATGTTGACTTTGAAAATAGCAAAGACAATGAACAAGGTTTTGGTGGAGGTACAGGTACAGAAAATGATCCTTTTATAATTTCTGCACCTCGTCATTTTGTTAACATAAACAAAAAAGATGATGAAGGAAAATATCTATATTTTACTAATAACTTTAAGCAGACTGCCAATATCGATTTTAGCCATTTGACAGGATTAAAAATAAACAAAACTGAAGAAAATACAAAAAGCACTGATACAACTATTGAGGTAATAAATGAAAAGGCACCTTTCTACAATGAAGGAAAAGGAATTGACCCCATCGGTGGTATAAATATTAGTGATATGGTGGAAGCAATAAATAATAGTGACACTGAACAGTTGCTATTATCCTCAGCATTCCAAGGTAATTATGACGGAAATGATAACATAATAGATGGAATAGTAATTGCAAATCCTCAAAAATATTATATTATAGGATTATTTCCTATAATATATAATGCAACAATTCAAAAATTGACAATAGGAGAAAATTCAATATTTTTTATTGATGATCCAGAAGACATAAGTGTATCTCAAGATTCCCATTCTATACAAATAATGTTAGGAGCAATAACAGGATATTCAAGTAATTCAACTATAGAACAATGCGAAAACAGAGCCACAATATCACTAAGCAATATACAAACTACTTCAGATGATAATTACTGTCTTATTTATCTTTCTGGAATTTCTTGCCAAACTGCGAAATCAACTATCAAAAATTGTAAAAATACTGGAAATATTAATATTGATAATTGCAAAATCGAGGCAAATACACAGATTCAGATTTCTAATATTTTTATGTCATATTCAGAAGAGGCAGTTCTAATGGATAACGAAAATGAAGGAAATATAAATATAACAAACAATACTTTTAATAAAGCCCAGATACTAATAGCTAATAGGATTGGTAAATTTAAAAATACTGGACATATCAATATAACAAACAATACTTTTAATAAAGGTGGGATACAAATAGGTAATTATAGTAATAAATTTAAAAATAATGGACATATCAATATTGACAGTAACACTAATTTATTACAAATAATTACTTTTATAAATCAGGCTGAAACAATGAATGACTGCACAAATGACGGACATATTACTATAACAAACAACACATTAGAAGATGGTATTACTGGCTCCATACAGACATGTATTTTTAGTGCCTCTTCTTATTCTAATTGTGTAAATAATGGAAATATTGTCTTAGACAATAACTCAGAAAATTATAACATTGTGATTGCTAGAAATATTACGGGTAATGCAACAGGTTGTACTAACAATGGTACAGTAACAGTTGACGGAGTTGTTGGCGAAATATAGATAATAACAACTAATAAATAACTTAACTTGATAAATAAAACAGCGTGAGGAAAATTTTCTCCACGCTGTTTTTATTTTGTTTTTGTGAGTTCAAAAGAACAGGTTTTATAAAGTTATCTGCCTTTTTTCGTCATTTGCAACAAATACGGCTGTTATTATTTTCTTCGTTGACTTGTAGGTAGAAGCATAATCTCTTGATGCTATCTGCTCTTTGCCTTTTTTTCGCTGATAAGATACCCGTCTTGAAGTTAAAGCAAATTTAAATTCAATTACTACTATCAATCTGTCTTTAAAAACTACTACTACATCGGAACGACCTTTAAATGTGTGTACTTCAGAAAAATATGTTATTTTAGCTCCACTAAGTAACATCAAAAATAAATCTCGATACCAAGATTCATCTCTGTTATTATAATCATCATAGGGAACACCTTTTAACGCTTCATTAAATATATCTACAATCTTTGGAATATTTTCTGATTCGAGGGATTCCCAAATATCATTACTAAAACCTGCATAATCTTTTATATTATAAAAATTATCAAGAAAAAGTCTATCCATCGAACTGCGAACTTCTTCATTTGGATAATCAAGAACAAGAATATTGCCTGTTCTTTCTTTGATTGTCAAATAACCTGCTTGATATAAAAAACTCTCGACAGAGGCTGTTTCTATTTCATGAGAATTTGTAAAATCTGAAGTTACTTTTTTTTGTATATATTCTTTTGGTTCTTTAATTTTATGTTTTTTTAAATATTTGGCAAGAAAAGAAGGGGTAGCTGAATCATACCAATAATTTTCAAAATTTGAATCTGAAAAGAAATTTAATACTGAAAATGGATTATATAAACTTACTATACCATCAAATGAAAATCCATCATAATAATCTTTTATTTTCTCCAATAACTCCTCTTTACTAAAAGAAAATTTTTTCATCGGTTTTTCAAAATAATCAACAAAATATTTTTCAAGTTCCTGCTGAGTATAACCTACTATATCGCTATATTCTTCCAACATAGATATATCTTTTAAGTTATTTAAACAGGAAAAAACACCAATTTTGCTAAATTTTGATACACCTGTTATCATTATAAATTTTAATTGACTACAACCTTTCAAAACACTATAAAACGAACGAAGAATTTCTCGCATTTCTTCGGCTTTTTCTAAATTGTTTATATTGTCTGTTATTGGTTTATCATATTCATCTATTAAAACTACTACTTGACCAAATTGTTTATACAGTTTATTTATTACATCAAGAAAAACATCACCAGCATTATCTTTAAGAACTATATCGAGTTTATATTCTTCTATATAATACCGTACAAGATAATTTATAATTGATCTGTTTAACTCTTTTTTATTTTCATAAGAACCTAAACAGCTCATATCAAATTTTATTACAGGATTTGGATATTTTGATTGTTCTTTTACCCATTCCTCTGCATATAATCCCTTGAATAATTCAGCTTTTCCTTTAAACATTGCCTCTAATGTCGATATTGTAAGTGATTTTCCAAATCGCCTTGGACGAGAAAGAAAATAACATTTACCATTTTCAATTAAATTTAAAATCTGTTTGGTCTTATCAACATAAAGATAATTTTCTGTACGAATATCTATAAAACTTTGAATGCCAATAGGTAATTTCTGCATATATGTTTTCTCCTTCAATAGGGGGCTGTGAAAAAAGTTTTTTTATATAATTTTCGTAAATTAACTCGTTTTGTTAGTTTATAAAAAAGTGGTTGAGATTGCCACGGCTCCCTCCTTATGAGGGTAATATTTTAAAAACTCTAACGAGTTTTTAACTATTTTTGATAAATTGGTATAGTATTTTGGAAAAAAAATAAATAATTTAAATGACAATTTTGAAAATTTATCAAATACCGAGCCTATCTTGTATCTTAAGCAATACAA
>CADASF010000075.1 GCA_902790465.1 uncultured bacterium
ATCTAAGCCTGTAAATTATTATTTACTTAAAAATTGAGTCGATCGCCTATATTTAAAATGCTGTATTCGATATATTTACTTTTTTCACAGCCCCTTTTTTTTAGTAACTGTTTTTTATTAGTGCGGTTGATAAATCATTTATAACACTAACAATAATAAATCTTTTCCAAAAGAAGGAATATTTAAAATTTAACAGAATTATTTTAATTTTATATATCAAAAATAAAAAATAAAAAATAAATAAAAAAATAAATAAAATAGCAGCCAAAAAGGTTGCTATATATTTTTAAAGACATAAAGCAGAATAATAGTAAAAGAATTTGATTAGGGAGGTTATAGATAATGGATAAAAAAGTCGTAATCATAGGTGCCTCAAACATAGATATAAAAGGAAAAAGTAGAACTAAAACATTTTCAAAAACAAAAAATCCTGGAAAAGTAGAATTTTCTCCAGGTGGTGTAGGAAGAAATATTGCTGAAAATTTAGCAAGATTAGGAGTTCATTCAACACTTTTAAGCGTTGTTGGAAATGAAGGCTTTTCAGACCTCTTGATAAATTCAACAAAAAATGCAGGAGTAGATGTATCAAAAATAAAAAAATGTGAAGAAAATTCTGGTATATTTTTAGCTATTATAAATTCTAGGGGAGAACTCGATGCAAGTATTTCTGATATGGGAATAATGTCAGAAATAACCCCTGAATATATAAGAGAAAATATCGATATCATAAAAGAATCTGATTATATGGTTGTAGATGCAGATATCCCTGATCAAACACTTCTTGAATTATTATCAATTTCAAAAAAATATTCAATTCCAATTTGTGTTGAACCTGTTTCACCGAGCAGGGCTCATAGTATTCAAAATTACATGAATGGAGTAACACTTACAACTCCAAATAAAGAAGAACTTGAATCCTTAGTAAATAGACAGATAACTGACGAAAAAGATATAATAGATGCAAGTGAAGAACTATTAAAAATGGGAGTTGAAAATATAATAATAACTCTAGGATCAGAAGGTGCTTATTGTGCTTCAAAAACTTTTAAAGGTTTTATACCTTCAGTAAGAACAATGGTAATAAATTCTGTTGGAGCAGGTGATGCCCTTGTAGCAGGAACCATTGCAGGATTAATGGACGGTAAATCTTTTGAAGAATCAGTAAAAATAGGAATAGCCTGTGCAACAATAACAATAACAGATGAAAAAGCAGTTTCCGACAAATTGACAAAAGAAAAAGCATTAGGAATAGCAGGAAAAATAACATCTTATATTTAAAAGGAATTTGTTTTTTTATTGAGAATTCCATAAATTATGAGTAATTTTAACATTGAAAAAACTATTCCAAATATAGAAAAAGTAAAAGCCAATTCTGAAGATGATTTATTTAAACTCGGTGGTTTTGTAATGCATCCTGTTTATGGCATCGGTCGTGTTGAAAGTAGAGAAGATAAAATTATAGATGAATCAACCTATAATTTTGCTACTCTATCCTTCAATAATGAAAAGCTAAAAATGACTATCAACACAAATGTACAAAAAAATATGATAAGAAAGTTGATAGACATTGAAGACATTCCAAAATTACTTGAATATCTTAAGGAATATAAAAGTGATTTACCTATTAAATCACCAGAAAGATATAATATCAACTTAAAAAAAATAAAAAGTTCTGATATTAAAATGCTTATTCAAGTAATAAAAGACTTGGTAATGCTTTCAAGAGCTAAAAAATTAACACCAAAAGAAGTTTCAATGTTGAAACAGTCAAAAAAAACACTTGCTTCAGAAATTGCATTCGTTTCATCAATTACAGAAGAAAAAGCAGATGAAATGATTGAGGGAACATGTAGAAATTTATAATTTTATACAAAAATTAACATTATTCGGGAGATTATAAAAAAGAATGAATAAAAAACCTTTACCATCAAAAGCGACACCCTCAAAGCCCATGATGTCTGATAAAGCTTCAGGTGAAAAAAGTGGTGAAAAGAATTATCTAATAAAGAAAGCTACAAAGAGGAAAGATTCAGAGACAGAAGAAGAAATTGCTATTTCCAAAAAAGTATTGGGTGATCACATAGGAGATGATCCAGAAGCTGCTTTAGAAGAAATAAGACAAAAGATTCAAGAAGATCCCGATAATGAAGATAATTATGTTGTAGAATATCAAATTCTAAAAAAACTTGATATGCAGGAAGAGCTTATAGCTTCTCTTGAAAAAGCATGCTCAATTTCTAAAAGACCATATTTTCCAATAAAATTAGCTGAATATTATGAAGAACATTTTGGATATGGAAAAGCTGTAAGATGGAGAAAACTTGCAACAGAATTAAATCCTGAAGACATATATAGTTTCAAAAAATTAGCACTTGACTATGTAAAATCGGGTAATTTTGGAGAAGCCGAAACTGTATATAATAAAATATTCAGTCTTCAAGCAGGGACAAATGATCCTCTTGGTCATGCCTTCTTCCAAGAAATGCAAGGAGCATATTTAGGCAAAGAACAAAGACATAAAGTAATGCTTTTTGGCATAAAAATAGCAGGAAAAGCACTGAATTTACACCCAAAAAGTATTCCTCTTTTAGAAGGTGTTGCAAGGCTTTGCAGACTTGCAAATGAATTTTCACAATCAATAGAATATTATGAGGCTTTGATTTTACTTCCAGAAGCAAAATCTCATAACAGTTATTGTCAATGGAAATCAGAATTACTAAAATTATATGCAAGAGAAGGTTATGCTCATAAGTGGGCTGATATGCATGCCTCTCTAATAGAAGACTACAAGCAATATATTCAAACACATCCAGGTGATTCAAATTCATTCTTGCAACTTGCACTTCAGCAAATTCAAGGCGGATTCTTTGACGAAGCTATCGTATCACTTCAAAGTTGCCTACAAATTGACAACAAAAATATCCAAGCACTATATGAACTTGGTAGAATATATGTAAGACTTGACAGATCATCTGAAGCTATAGCATATTATAGCTCCATAATTCCACAAGCAGGTGATGGCTCACAGAGAATGAAATACCACCGTGCATTGGAATTGTGTTTTGCAGAATTATATTATAAATTCGGTCATTATCCAGAAGCTCTTGAACTTTACAGAAGAGAAGAAAATAGCAATTACAGATATATTGCTCTCGTCTGTGAGGCGATGGGAGATGAGGCAACTGCCTTAGGCTGTTATCAAAAAGCCCTCGAATTATCTTCAAGAGATGCAAGAAATTATTTAGCACTTAGTGAATTTTATATAAGACATTCAGATTGGAAAACAGCTGAATCACTTGCAAATTCAGGATTGAAATGTTCACATATAACAAAAGAAGCAAATGAGCAACTCTTAGTTGTTTTGGCAACCGCTATGATGAAAACAGGGAGATTCGCTGAGGCACTTTCAGTTATGGAAGGGGCTATAGAGGCTTCGCCAGATTTATTCAGTATGCAACTGAGAAGAATCAAATTACTTCTAATGAACTCAAGAAATCAAGAAGCAAAAACAGCTGGTGTGGAATTGATTCAAAAATTGGTAAAACAGTTAAAATGTGCACCTGCTTCTTCAAATCTATGGACTGTATTAGGAGATGTCTATGCAATACTTGGAAAACATGAACAAGCTCGACAGGCCTACGGAGAGGCAATGAAATACAACGCTCTAGATTCAGATGCTTTTAGAGGAGAAGGTATTCTTGCTGAAAAATATGGAGAATACGATCTTGCAATTCAGCTTTATAGCAGATATGTAATGATGGAACCATTGAGTTTAGCAACTCCACCTTTAAGACAAAAAATAGAACAGTTAAAACAGAGAATACAAGCAAAATAAAATATTAAAAAGGCAGGGAGTTTTCTTCCTGTCTTTTTTTTGTCTAAAAATAAAATAGATTGGTGGTGAAAATCATGAAGTACAAATCAATTTTAATTTTATTTACAATTTTAATTTCATCAATATTACTCACAGGTTGTTTTTCAAATAAAAATAACAATTCTGATTTTGATAACTATTTCAATCAAATTACCCAAAATACAAGAAATTTTTTTAAATCTTCAAAAAATAAAAATAATGAAGCAAACAAACAAAATAACGAAAAACAAGAAATAAAAAAAGAAGATAAAGATAAAACAGAAACAATTCCTGAAAAATTTGACAATAAATATTGTGCTGTATGTGGCTTAGAAATAGAAGGTGAACCAAAAACTTCTGATGGTCAAACATTGTGTGAAAGCTGTTGGAACAATAGAAATTTAGGATTTAAACCATTTAACAGCAATGATTCTAGTGGAATTGAATCAAAAACGACAGAAGAAGATAATGAAAATGAGCAGGAAGATACAACCGAAGAAAAAACTATTCCTTCCCCTGTATATTCTGATCCAACATTATGTTGTCTCTGTGGAAATAGATTGGAAAAATATTGGAAATATGAAAACTTAAATTATTGTCCAGATTGTTATGACAAATATATATTAGAAAAATGTGCAAGATGTAACAATCCTCTTACAAAATTTTACAAATTAAAAAAGAAAAAATATTGCCAAGACTGCTATGAAAATTACATAGTTGAAAGATGTCATCGTTGCAATAACAAACTTATTGGAAAATATTTTATTTCAAACAAAGAAAAATATTGTGAAAACTGTTTCGAAAATTATATAGCATCAAGATGCTACTATTGCAATAAAATTTTAGACAAATATTACAATGGAAATTATGGTAAAGTATGTGAAAATTGCTATATAGCTCATGAAGTTCCAAAATGTATAATATGTAATAATCCAATAATGGCAAAATACTATAAATTTCCAACAGGAAAATGCTGTTCAGATTGTTTCCAAAAACACCCTCATTGCTTTAATTGTGGATTACCAACAAAATTTATTGGATTCCAAGATGACGATTTTCTTTTATGTACACATTGCAATAAAGATAAAATAACAAACAAAGATGATTTAATCAAACTATATGACAAAGTAAAAATATATGTCAAAAAATCTTGTGGAATCGAAGTAGATGTTCCAAATGAAAACATTATCTTATCTTCATCATCAGAATTAAAAGATAGGACAAAAAATATCGGATACTTATCTGATCAAAGAGTATTGGGATACTGTTACACAACTTATTCATTATCCAATTTCTATAATAAAAGAGCTCATACAATTTATTTACAAAATGGAATGCCTTATGAATTGGCATTTGCAACATTAGCTCATGAATATGGTCATGCTTGGGATCATCAAAATAAAAAAATGGAACTAATGAAAAATTCACAAGACCATTCTTTTTCAGAAGGTTTTGCCGAATGGGTAAAATATAATACAATAAAAGAAGTTGGATATAAAGAAAAAGCAGAACAGATGATAAATTCTCCTCAAAAAGATGATGATCCAATTTATGGATTAGGATTTAAGAAAATGATGAAACTTGAAGATAGATTAAATTCAAAATCTGAACTTCTCGAATATGTAAAAAATAATAACACTTTTAAGGACTAATATAATGATGCCTACACAAAATAAATATGGTCTAAAATGGACTGGAACAAACAAAATAAAAATAAATAACATAAATGAAATAGCAGAAGCCGTAAAAAATATAAAAGAACCACTTTTTATTTTAAGTGAAAATGGCAATTTATTTTATTCAACAGAAAATGAAATAACATCAGATAAATCAAAAGGTCTTGATATTATAGCATTTTCTATGCCAATAGAAATGGAAGATTTAGGAGATAGATCATTTTGTGAATCGTATGGAATAAAATATCCATATATAGGCGGTTCAATGGCCAAAGGCATAAGCTCTCCAAAAATCGTTGAAGAACTGTATAAAATAGGTTGTCTTGGATTCATAGGAACAGGTGGTTATTCACTAAAACAACTCGACATTGACACAGACGATTTATTGCAAAGAAATATTAGATTTGGCTGTAACATAATAAATACACCTTCAAATTATTCTGCAGAAAAAAATACTGTTGAATTGATGTTAAAAAAGGGAATAAATATTGCTGAAGCCTCTGCATATATTGAATTAACTCCTGCACTTATTAAATATGCTGTAAAAGGTTTAAAAAGAAATGACAGTGGAGAAATTGTCAGAAAAAATAAAATAATAGCAAAGGCTTCAAGAATTGAAGTTGCAAAAAAATTCTTCTCCCCTGCCCCTGAAAATATTTTAAAAGAGCTTCTAAATTCAAGAGAAATAACAGAAGAAGAATATAAATTAGCTCTTGAAATTCCAATAGCAGAAGACATCACAGCAGAAGCAGATTCAGGCGGACACACAGACAGTCGCCCTGCCCCATCTCTTCTCGGTTCTTTTATTGAATTGAGAGATGAAATGCAGAAAAAATACACCCAAAAATTGAGGATAGGATTTGGTGGAGGCATAGGCTCCCCTGCCTCAGCTTCAATGGCATTTGCCTCTGGTGCTTCATATATTGTAACAGGAACAATAAATCAGGCATGTCAAGAATCAGGAACATCTGACATAGTGAGAAAAATGCTTTCACAGGCAAGTCAAGCAGACACAGCAATAGCTCCTTCTGCAGACATGTTTGAAATAGGAGCAAAAGTACAGGTATTAAAAAAGGGAACTCTATTCCCAATGAGAGCCCAAAAATTGTACAATATCTACTGTGCATATCAAAACATTGATGAAATTCCAGAAAAAGAAAGAAAATCTCTTGAAACGACAATATTTAGAGATAGTCTTGAAAATATTTGGCTTAGCACAAAAAAATTCTTTGAAACTGCCGATCCTGAAATGATAAAAAAAGCAGAATCAAGCCCAAAATTTAAAATGGCTCTTATTTTTAGATCATATTTGGGACAATCTGCAAAATGGTCAATAGTCGATCAAGAAGACAGAAGAATTGATTTCCAAATTTGGTGTGGTCCAGCAATAGGAACATTTAATCAGTGGTGCAAAGGCTCTTTTATGGAAGATTACAAAAATAGAAAAGTGGCAGATGTTGCTTTGAATATTTTGTATGGAACTGCTGTATATCAGAGACTTCTTGATCTTAGAAGACAGGGAATCGAGCTATTTTCAGCAATAGATTTAAAACCAAGAGAGAATATAATTATTTAATTGCAAAAATTATGATTAATAAAACAAATCTAAGTATAGACAATTTTGACAATTCAGCTTTTTTAGAGGATATTCCATTTGATAAAGTTTATGAATTTGCAAGAAAAGAAGCAAGTAGAAAGAAACCTGCGTTTTTTGTTCACAAATATTTTGCAAGAAGAATAACTCTAAATTTTAGAATGATGTTATTAGGAGCTTTACTTTCTAAAGAAGATTCCATTTTTGATGAAATTTACAAAAGTCATAATTGCAAAAACTTAGAAAATATTACAATTCTCGATCCTTTTATGGGTGGAGGTACAACATTATTTGAAGCAATTAGATTTGGTACAAAAGTAATCGGCTGTGATTTGCAACCTCTATCAAAATTTGTTACAAAAGCACTTATTCAAGATATAAACATAGATAATCTAAGAAATGAGCTGAAAAAATTAGAAAATTCTGTTTCAGAAAAACTCAAAAAATATTATGAAACAGAATGTCCAAATTGCCATAAAACAGCTGATGTAATGTATTATTTCCATGTCAAAAAAGTTAAGACAAATACAAATTGTAAAGAACATTTTCTTTATTCAAGTTTTGTAATCTCATTCAAAAATAATATTTTTACTCTAATATGCCCAAAATGTGGAAATTTATTTGAACATAATTTTAAAGAAAATGGAGAAGCAATTTGTCCAAATTGTAAAAATAAAATTTTCGATCCTAAAGAAGGATATGTGAAAAAAGGAAAATTCACTTGTAATAATTGCGAAGAAGAAAAAAATTTAATTGATTATACTTTTGAAGATGGTTATCCATTTTCAACACAAATTGTAGCTTTAGAATATTTCTGCCCTAATTGTAAATCACATAGCTATAAAAAATCAGAATATGAAGATATAAAATTATATGAAACCTCCTGTTTTGAATATAATCAAATAAAAGACAGATTACCGATTCCTCAACAGACAATACCAACAGGTTACAATACAAACCAAATTATAAATCACGGTTACAAAAAATTTAGTGATTTATTCAACAAAAGACAATTACTCTGTTTAGGAACTCTTTTAAAATCTATAAATGAAATTGAAGATAAAGATTCTCAATTTTGGCTTCAAGTAGCATTTTCAGGAATGCTTGAAATGAATAATATGTTTTGTAGGTATCAAGCAAATGCCTATAAAATATGTAACATATTCTTTAATCATGCCTATGTTCCAATAACAATGCCTGTTGAAAACAATATTTGGGGAACAACTTTAGGAACTGGAACTTTTATAAAAACAATTGAAAAAATAATTCGTTCAAAAGAATTTTGTACAAATATTTACGATATTTTCACAGATAAAAAATACTCTGATGAAATTGTTAAAACAAAACCTACAGAAAATATAATTGAATTAGCAGTTAATAGACCTGTTTTACATTGTGGAGATTCGAAAAATTTATCTTTTATAAATGATAAATCTATTGATATTATTTTGACAGACCCACCTTTTGGATCAAATATAATGTATTCTGAATTAATAGATTTTTTTCATGTTTGGAATTATTACAGTTCTATTGGAAAGAATTTAGGATTTACCGAACCTCTATCACCAAAAGAAAACGAAATTATTGTTAATTCAAAAACACAAAAAACTCAAGACAATTATTCAAACGATTTATTCATTGTATTCAAAGAATGTAACAGAATTTTAAAAGACAAAGGTTATCTTATTTTTTCTTTTCATGATAAAAAAATAGAAAGTTGGTTTTCAATTTTTGAAAGTATTTTTAAATCAAATTTTCAAATTAAAAAAGCATATCCTCTGCACTCTGAAAGCCGTACAGGAGCTCACACATCAAACAAAAACTCAATAGCACTTGACATAATGATTATTTGCACAAAAAAAGATTCTTCTTTTTATGAATCATATAATTTACAAAAAGAAGAATCTATAAATAATTATGTTGTTTCAAAAACTGAAAAAATTCTAAATAGACTTTTTAGTGTAAATGCTGAAATAACCGAACTTGATATAAAAAATATCTTAATATCGCAATATCTTACTGCATGTAATATTGAAAAACTTAATCTTGAAGATACTGTAAATTATGCTTCATCGAATTTAACTAATAATATGTTTAAAATTTGCAAATTGTTTTCAGAAAATATTACAAACAAACGCACAGGTTGGTGGAGTGAATTATTTAGAAATTATTGGAACATTTACATCAATTTTCATAAATATTAAAATAAAGGAAAAGCACGGAAATCAATTTTTTAGTTCATAATAATCTTCAAAAATACTATTTTTTTATTTTTAGGGCGTGTTGGCAAAAAAAATGTTTTTGCATATTTAAAAGTTTCTATAAACTATCCAATATATTCCTGTATACTGCCATTTTGTCATTGCGAGGCTTTGAAAGTGGTATAATGATTTTGGAAAAAAAGAAAATGACAAAAATAAAATAGAATAAAATAAAAAAAAAGGATATAAAAAAATGCCAAAAGGAAAAAGAA
>CADASF010000076.1 GCA_902790465.1 uncultured bacterium
CCTGCTTGTGCCAAGAAGATACGGAGGGAGAAATCAAACGAGAGCAAACGCAGGAGCAGAGAACAGAAAAGGATAGCATGTATGAACTGTCCGCAAAAATCTGGAGATAGCTCAACTTTTCAAGTCTCAAATATGGCAAATTCAAAACCAGAGATTTATTGTAAGGGAGCATTAAAAATAACAAGAGAAAAAAAAGCCAATAGTGAGTTGAAATACTCTTTTCCTATTTCAATAGAAAATGGACAAATATATTATGGAACATTATTTAAGATTATTGATAAAGTTGACAATGGAACAAAAGTATCAAATAGCAAAAAGACAAATAATGAATTAAAAAGAACATATGGTTTAAATCTTGAAAAATATTCAAGCTCTAAAGATGATTTATTTCCAAAAATACAATGGAATGATGTTGAAAACATTAAAACAACTCAAGACAAAAAAAAGATGACGGAAGAAATAGATAGTGGGAGCTATGTTGCAATATTCGAAGAAGAATCAAACAAATATATTCTCTGTAGATTAAATAAAAATTATATGGAGAAAGATGGAAAAATTTCAAATAAATTTCAAAAAGATTTAGAAGATGTACAAGACGAAATAAATGCCGAAAAAGATGCATTCATAAAAAAACATGGTATAAAAAAAATAGATAAAAATGGAAATGAATATTACGAGTTAGTAAAAGGTTCTAAAGAAGAAGCTATATATAACAAAAAATGCAAAGATAAATACTTAATAAAAAAACTTATCAAAAAAGTCAATGGTCTTTCAAGTGAAGAAGAAATAAATGAAGCAAATAATATATGGGACTCAAAAAATAAACATTATTCAAACATTTTTTCTATTGAAACAATACCAATTAATTATAAAATTAACTACGATGAAGACGATGAAGATAAGGAAGACGAACATTCGACAAAAATCAAAGCTAAATTCTGTCCTAAAATAACATTAAAAAAATCAGTAATAGCAAAACCGACTAAAAATCAAGATAACTTAGATGAAGAATATTTTAATTTATTTACTATTACAAAAAATAACACAAGTGAAAAATTTGATATAGACCAAGCAGTTACAACAGAGCTATTTTTTCAAGAACAAATTAATGAAATTCCTACAACAGAAGGCGAGAAGGTAATTATAGATAAAAATATGACTATGTTATATACAAATGGATATGTTTCTATAAATGGAAAATTATCTGGAAATGGTCAAATATTATCAGGTGGAAGTATTTATTTTAAAGTAGGAACTCAATTAAATACAGGTCTAAAAATTGAGGAATCTAATAACAAATTTGCATTATATTCTAAAGGGACAATACAAATGGGAGTTCCAAAAGGAAAGGGAAATTTAACAGAATTATATGAAAAAATTAGAATAGTATTAGCAAACCAATCAGCATTATATACTAATACAATAGTAAACAGGGCATTAAATCAAGAAATCGAACTTACTAAAAAAGAAAAAGCAAGAATGTCTGAAACAACTGGAAACAAAATGTCATTAAAAGAGTGTATGACAAAATGTTATGGATATACTTCAAAAGAAGCAAAAAATTTTTTAGAGAATATTGTCCAAAAAAATTCCTACATAACATATAATTATAACAATTATTATTATAATTATCGTTATAATATGCCTGAAAAAGCAGAAGATATAAAAATAGAATCTCAATATCCTTCAACTTTCAATGGGGTTATATATTCTTGGGGAGGATTCAAATCAGATGCTGAATATAATGATGTCCTCATAAATGGAGTATTAGTTACTTTTGGAGCAGATCCAAACTATCAACCTGGAAGTGGAGAAGGATTAAACGAAGAAGAACTTCTTCATTTAAACAACGGAGACATAAAAATTGATAACTGTGAAAATTTTAAAGTCATATACACTTCAAGCGATATAAATGCATTTATGAAATTATGTAAACAAGAAAAACCAATATATTTAACAAAAATTTATCAAAATATATTGTATCATTAAATTACTAATAAAAAATTCCAGTAGATGTGAAAATCTACTGGAATTTTTTTTTATTTTATTTTACTTAATATCTAATTCAAATCCGCAACATGGCATTCCTATTGACCAATTTTCCAAAACTTCTGGATGAATCTCCCCTATCACACCGATATTTTCGCCTTTATAGATGATTGCCCCAGTTCTACCAACAATATATGAAGGATGTTCTATTGGTTCTAACTTATATTCTCTTCCGAGGTAATACATAAGTGCTTGTAATATACTGCTTATTTCAGAGAAATTTGCATTACTGTGAGCGACTAAAACAGAAAGTTTATGTTTTGTCTCATAAGATGTCTTTTCATCTGCTGAAGCAACTTCTCCAATTTCAAAAATTCTGTGTGGATATTCTGCTCTTGGATTTTTCGATTCGATTTCAAGAAGAATAGGAATTATTGATTTTCTGACAACTCCATAAGTTTCTGTCATTGGATTTGCAATTTCAGCAATTCCTGATTCGTCTCTCATTTTAACAGTCTGATTTTCTTTTGAAGTCAAAATATATGTCATAACTTCTTGGAAATTCATACCAATTAAAAGTTCTCTCATCAATTTTTCAAGTTTTGAAATATCTGATTCTGAACCGACAGTGAAACTATCAAGCATTTTTGGAACAAAATTGTTATATCCATAACAAATACAATAATCTTCTACCAAATCCGACATGTGAAGAATATCTCTTCTATATGAAGGAGGAGTACAAGACAAAGTATTTTCATCAATTCTTTTTACAACATGTCCAAATTTTCTGAGTGAATTTTCAAGTTCATCAATAGTTACATCAAGACCTGTCAACTTTTTAGTAAAATCCAAAGTAACTTCTGTTGAATCTTCAAATTTAGAAGGAGATACAAATTTTTCTGACTCATATTCAATGGTAAAAGGTTCAATAATACCACCATGGTCTGCAATATTTACAGCCATTATATTTGCAACAAGCATTACTGATTCTTTTTCAGTTCCAGTAACTTCAACAAAAAGATTTTCATCTCCAACTTTTACTTTTCCAAGATTATTACTGTTGATTACAGGTGGGAATGACATAACTTCGCCTGAATCATCTGTCAAAAGAGGAAATTTATCGAATTTTGCAACAATATTGCCATATTGGATACCTTTTGGATGTTTTTCGAGGATTTCAGAAAGTGTCATTTCTTCTTCAAATCCAAGAGGCATAAAAGATTTTGTTTTTTCAGAAGCTACATAATGAACAGGTAATTTTACCTTGTTGAAATCATATATTCCGATAGCTATCAATTCTCTTTTTCTGCCAAAATTATCACAGAGTTTTTCTTGTGCTTGTATTAGTTGTTTCAAAAGTTCGTCAGTAACTTTTGTTCCACTAACAGAAAAACCAGCAATATATGGTCTTATTCCCTTGAGATTTGGATCAACTTTTATAACATTTTCTGCCTTTGGGGTTTTGTCAAAGAAATCATAATCTGCATGTTCGTCAAACATACAGGCCTTTATCTGTCTTGCAGTTCCCTCTAATGACCATAAATCTGGTCTATTTGTATCGTTATTTTCAAGTTTTAACTCGTCTGTTTCTGAATCATATTCTTTCAATTCACTTTTTACAGCATCGAGATAATCTTCCAAATTTTCAAGATTTACTTCTTCCTTCCCAATCATGTTGAGAAGTCCTTTTAATGAACAATTATAACCTGGCATTTACTACACCCCCTTTGAATCTCTGATGAAGTCTAAATCATGGCTAAACAGCTGTCTTATATCATTTATTCCAAGAGAGACCATAGCCATTCTGTCAATACCAAGTCCCCATGCAATGACAGGAGATTTTACACCAAGAGGAAGAGTTACTTCTTTTCTGAATATACCAGCACCGCCTAATTCTATCCACCCCAAAATTGGATGTTTTGCATGCATTTCAACAGAAGGTTCTGTAAATGGGAAATATGCTGGTCTAAATTTGATCTCTTCAGTTCCTGCAATCTCTTTTGCAAATAACTTTAAAAGTCCTAAAAGTTTTGCAAAATTTATATTTTCATCAACAGCAATTCCTTCGACTTGGAAAAAGTCTGTTCCATGTGTAGCATCAATCTGATCATATCTAAAACATCTCGCAACAGCAAAATATTTGCCAGGATTCTTTGGTCCAGAAGCAAGAGTTCTTGCTGAAATTGCAGTGCCTTGACTTCTCATTATGAGGCGTTTTGTTCTTTCTTCATCAAATGTATATCCCCAACCTTTGCTTGCAAATTGTTTGCCATTTTCATGGGCTGATTTTACATTTGAATAAAATGGTTCTTCTATATCTTTTGGCTTTTCTGTATTTTTGACAAAATAGACATCATGGATATTTCTTGCTGAGTGGAACTGTGGCATAAATAATGCGTCCATATCCCAAAATTCATTTTCAACAAGTGGACCAGACATCTCTTCAAAACCGAGACCTACGAGCTTTTGTCTAACATTTTCGAGAAATTGTCTATAAGGGTGTTTCTTTCCTATCAAAAGTTTTGGAGCATTTAAATTTATGTCATATTTTCTTATTTCTGCCTCACGCCATTTACCAGAAGCAAGAAGCTGTGGTGTTATTTGATTTACAACTTGTCTAATTTTCAAGAAAGGAATAACAGCCTTTCCCTCTTCAGTTATTGAGATTTCAAGCAAGATTTTTTCATCAATTCTAAAGAAACCTTTTTCAGGTGTTCTCTTTTTGAATCCCTGTCTTACTTCATCAACTTCTTCTTTTGAGAGTTCACAAATATCAACTGTTCCAAGTTCTTTTATTTTTTTGAAAATAGAAAGTCTTTTTTCCAAAGTTGCAATAAAATCTGATTCTGATTTTTTTATGATTCCATTTTCAATTACAACAGCAGAATTTTTTCTCAAATTTCCAATCAAAGGATTTACCTTTGCAGGTTCCATTCCTAAAGCAGTTGGCAAATCTTTTAATGAAATACCATCTTGATTAGAAGCAATTACTTCTAAAATTTTTGTCTCTGGAAATCCATTTTCTGCTATTTCTGAACCGATAGAAGTTATAGATACAAATTCTTTTCTTCCTATTTCAGAAGTCTTTATAAAATTTTTCAATAAAAGCCATTCTATAGCTGTTCTTAGTTGATTTACAGGAATCTCAGAAGCTACAGAAAGCTCTTCATTAGAAAATACATCTTTCTTTTTAAATGCCATTAATACAGCAATTTCAAGAGGATGAAGACGCTCAACAGTTTCGTTCATATTTTTTAACTCCTTAAAAATTTAACTGTTCAAGTACAGTATTTGGATAATAAGTTTTTAAAATTTTATCATAAGTATATCCATTTTTTGCAAATCCATAAGCTCCCCATTGGCACATACCAACACCATGTCCCCAACCAGAACCGTCAAATGTAAATGAATATACGGCAGAATCTGAAAGTTCTTCATTATTAGTATTTAGAGAAACAGGAAGAGATATCAAATTTACAATACGCAAAATTGAATTAATCTCACTTTCTGCATTTATGACAGATTCAGCAGGAATATCATTTTTTGCTTCAGCTTTTACCTTTTCGAGAAGTGCTATTTTTTGTGCTTTTGTAAGTGGAATCTCAGAAATTGTATATTTTGTACTTTTCTGTTTTCCTGCCCCAATAATAAGTCTAAGCTCAGCTCCTCTAATTATTTTAGTTCCAGTTGAAGTTATCAATTTTACTAGAGCAGCTCTACCAGATTCATCTTTTTTCGCAATCTTTATTGAATATAATTCTCCATTAATAATTTTCTTTTCTCTCAAAAGATTTGAAAGCTCATTTCTTGTTATTGTATAACTCCAATCACTCTTCATACAATAAGGACAATCTCTTGAAACAAGATAAGGTACAGGAGAAGAAGAGAATACATTTTCACAAGGGCTTGTCTTGCCTGCACAACTTGAATAAAAATAGCAATTGATTGGATTGCCTTCATAAGTCAAGATTTCTCCTGCTGTTTCAGATACTGCAACAATAACATTTGCAGATTCACCACTACAACCAGTATAAACTTGATCCATGACTGTTGAAAATAAATCAAAATATTTATTTCGAGGTGATTTTTTCATAATGGCAACATAAGTTCTCGCAGCAACACTTTGAGCTTTCAATGCTTCAACATTCCAACTTGCAGGCATTTCACTTCCAACAACACCATATAAATAATCATCAATACCGAGTTTATTTATAACAAACAGAGAATTTTTTTTATTAAATACTACAAAAATATCTCCACGATATTTATTACTACCTATTTTTATATATGTTGGAGAAGTTATTTTAAAACTATCTGATTTATATTTACCAAATGAAATACAATCTTCTTCTGCTTTAAATATTATAGGCTCAGAACTTTTGACATTTTTTTCCTCTTGTACAAATACAGATAATTCTCCTTCACATGGATAAACAGTAACCGATTTAGATGTAAATAGATGTACTCTTATCATATTTGGTGTATCCTCAGGTGGATTAGCACTTAAGAATCCTGAAGAGAAACAAAAACAAAGAACCAATACAAAACAAAAAATAGATATTTTTTTTATATACATTTTATAAAGAAATTTGCCTTTAAACTTAATATTAATTGAGTGTTTACAGCAATTTTTCAAAAATACTAAGAAGTGTTAGTAAACCTCCTAATAAAACTTTAATATTTTTAAAAACTACTATAAAAAATAGACGAAAAAAATAATTTAATTTTGAAAAAAAAAACAGATTCTAAAAAAGAACCTGCTTTTTATTGAGAATACCGAAGATCGGAATCGAACCGATACGAGATGATAAATCTCCCAGGATTTTAAGTCCTGTGCGTCTACCTATTCCGCCACTCCGGCAGGATTTCTTAGATGTTATCTAACATTTCCGAAGCATATTATAACTAATTTAAGAAAATATGTCAATACATTTTTTAAATATTTTTGAAATTAATTACAACATACTACAAAATATAATATATTTTCTACTATGACAAAATTTCCTTTAAAAAATTTAAGAAAATAAAAAAAATTACTTGACAGTTTTGTTAATTATATATATAATGTGTGAGTAAATCCCCTTGAAAGGATTGCAGTTAAGGATCGGAGGAATGCGATTTGTTAAAACTGTCATCACAAGCAACACCTGATCTAAGTCACGAAACAGACGAAGATATCGTAAAATTAGCAAAAAATGGGGAGGAGTTCGCAACAGAATACCTTATTAACAAATATAAAAACTTTGTAAGAGTAAAAGCAAAGTCTTATTTTTTAGTCGGTGCAGATAGAGAAGACATTATACAAGAAGGTATGATTGGCTTATATAAAGCAATCCGAGATTTTAGAGCCGACAAACTTTCGTCTTTTAGAGCATTTGCTGAATTATGTATAACAAGACAAATAATAACAGCAATAAAAACAGCTACAAGACAAAAGCACATACCTTTAAATTCGTATATATCCCTCAATAAACCAATATATGATGAAGATTCAGATAGGACAATGCTCGATATTCTATCTGGAACAAAAATAACAGACCCAGAAGAAGTTTTTATAAGCCATGAATTATCTGATGATTTGAGAGAAAGAATTCAAGAAAATTTAAGTGAGCTTGAATCACAAGTTTTACTTTCATATCTTGAAGGAAAGAGCTATCAAGAAATGGCAAAAGAATTAAATCGCCATGTAAAATCAATAGATAATGCACTCCAGAGAGTAAAAAGAAAAATAGAAAAAACACTCGGAGAAAAAAATAATTATTAAAATTAAGAGCTATCTTCTAAAATCAATAGGAAGGTAGCTCGTTTTTTAGTGAGGTGAAATACAATGGAACCTGTAAAAATTAAAGAAAATCTATATCAAATTCCAGTAACAGATTGGAATGTGAGAGATTTTCATGGTTACTCAGTATATAATGGAACAACATACAATGCCTATCTATCTTTGGGAGAAAAAAATACACTTTTTGATACAGCTAAAAAAGGATTTTCAGAAGAATTCTTTGGCATGATCTCAAAAATAATAGAACCAAAAGATATTGATTATATAGTTGTAAACCATGCCGAACCCGATCACTCTGGACTATTGACAGAAGCTGTAGAAAAAATAAAACCCGAAAAGATTTTTTTGAGTTCAGCATGTCAAAAAGCAATTATTGACCACTATCACAAGACAGATTGGCCTTTTGAAATAGTAAAAGACGGACAAGAATTCAGTATTGGCTCACGCACTGTACATTTTCTTGAAACTCGCATGCTTCATTGGCCAGACAGCTGTTTTTCATATTTAAAAGAAGATGAAATTTTGATTTCAAGCGACGCATTTGGTCATCATTGGGCTTCAAGTGGAAGATATGATGATGAAGTTGACAATGCAGAATTGATGAGACATTCAAAAAAATATTTTGCAAATATACTTCTCCCCTATGCTCCAATGGCAGAAAAATTGCTTTCAAAAGTTGCTTCAATGAATTTAAGTATAAAGATGATATGTCCTGATCATGGTGTTATGTGGAGAAAAGACCCAGTTTCAATTATAAACAAATACAAAGAGTGGAGCTCAAAAGACCTTTCATTAAAGGGAAAAAAAGCAACTATTTTCTATGATACAATGTGGCACAGCACAGAAAAAATGGCTGATTCAATTTTTGATGGTCTAAAAAGCAAAGGCTTTGATGTTGACATAATGAATATCAGAGTAAATCACAGAAGCGACATCATGACTCAAATCCTTGATTCATCTGTTGTTGTAGCAGGTTCTCCAACTTTAAATAATGGGATAATGCCTACAGTAAGTGATATGCTCTGTTATATGAGAGGATTAAAACCTTCAGGCAAAATAGGAGGTTGTTTTGGCTCTTATGGTTGGAGTGGAGAAGCAGTAAAAGAAATAAGTGAATATATGACAAAAGCAGGATTAAAGCTATTGGATGAACAATTAAAAATAAAGTATGTTCCATCAAATGAAGATTTAGTCTTATGCAAGGAATATGGCATAAAACTTGCCGATAAATTTGAATCAACTATACAAGGAGAATAATTTCATGGATACAAAATTTGTTTGTTCTATATGTGGTTACGAATATGATCCAGCAAATGGTGATGATAATGCAGATATAGCTCCTGGCACACCATTTGAAAATCTTCCTGACGACTGGGTATGTCCAGTATGTGGAGTAGGGAAAGATCAATTTGAACCTGCAGAATAATAGGGTAAAATTTTTATGATAATTAAAGGTGATGTGAAAAAATTCGCATCACCTTTTTTAAGTTCATTGCGAATAAAGTATTTTTTTTATTTGCTTTCGAAACTTTTTGGGTACAAAGAGGGAGTAACGGAAATCAATTTTTTAGTTCATAATAATTTTCAAAATTAGTGATTTTTTATTTACTGCCGAATGTTACTTTGTGTGAAAAAGCTCACTCTAAACACTCGCAAGCTCATGATGTCGTTCGCTTTTTCTCACAAAAATAACATTTATTCTGTTTTGTGTAACTTGTTAATATTTCTTTCTACTTATGACGAAATTGCAAGTTTTAGTTTTGGGGTATAATAAGACTCACTAAACAATTTTACCACAAAGTTTATGTTTAACTTATTATAGAAAATTGAAATCGTTCCCTTTATTATACCCCAAAACTTTGTTTACTTGTTAAATAGTGCCTATTTTTGAAAATTATTTAACTGCAAAATTAATAACAAAAATTGATCTAAGACAGAAGAAGATAATAATATAATGTAGAAAGGGACATAAGACATGGAAGAAATTATAAAAAAAGCTGAAAATGGAGATATTGAAGCTCAAGAAGAGCTTGGAAAATACTATTACCAAAATCCTAAAGAAAGAGATTTGACAAAGTCATTTTACTGGTTTTTAAAAGCAGGAGAAAATGGTTCAAAAGAGGCTCAATATAATCTCGGTTTTTTCTATGAAACAGGTCAAGGTACAGATAAAAATATTGAAAAAGCTATCGAATGGTATAAAAAATCGGCAAAACAAGGATTTCAAAAAGCTCAATATAATCTTGGTTGTATTTATGCAAGAGGAATAGATGTTGAACAAGATTGGAAAGAATCAACGAGATGGTTTGAACGAGCAGGTGGAAATGGTCATGTAAAATCTCAACGTATGGCTGGAATAGCTTATGCAACAGGAAAAGGAGTAAAACAAAACCAAGAACAGGCATTTAGATATTTCAAAAAATCTGCTGAAGGAAATGATACTGAAGCACAATTTTATCTTGCTGTCTGTTATGATACAGGTCAAGGTACAGATAAAAATATTGAAGAAGCTGTCAAATGGTATAAAAAATCTGCTGAAAATGGAAATTCTGAAGCTCAAATTTGCCTTGCTGAATGTCTTCTAAAAGGTGAAGGAATAGCTAAAGACGAAAAAGAAGCCTTTTTTTGGATGAGTAAATCAGCTGAACAGTTTAATCCAGATGCTCTTTATTATATGGGAACTTTCTATTTAGAAGGAGTAGCAGGGGAAAAAAATATTGAAAAAGCAAAAGATATGTTAAAAAAATCTGCTGAATTAGGGAATAAAGAAGCAGAAGAAATATTAGAAAAAATTTATTAAATCGCTAATTACCACGGAAATCAATTTTTACTACCCCAACAGGCTCTATTTAGAAGCGATGTCATTGCGAGGGAGCTGTGCGACCGTGGCAATCTAAGCCTGTAAATTATTATTTACTTAAAAATTGAGTCGATCGCCTATATTTAGAATGTTGTCTTCAATTTACTTAATAAATTACTAAATTTTAGTTTTTCTTTCTACTTATGACGAAATTGCAAGTTTTACTTTTTGTGGGTAAGATGTTCACTTTAACATTTTTCTCGTTTTGTCTTTCTAATTCTACTTTAATATAGAATTATTTTAAGTAAGAATTTTCTTTTTTAGTCTTTACTACGAGAAAAAGTGATGTCGTTCCAGTATTTTTTCTCCTTGCTTGCAAGGAGCTTGAATGTTTATCTTACCCACAAAAAGTTTGTTCACTTGTTTATTTTATAGAAAGATTTTATAAGAAAGAGTTTAAAGGGAATATATAAAAAAGACACTGCACAAAAGTGGCTAATTCAAAACATTTTTAATACATATATATTGAATTTGAAATATTTTTGCTTTTTCAATATAAAAAGGAAAAAAAAGATAGAAAAAAATAGAAAAAAATTTTTGAGATATGCAATAAATTTATATTTTAATAGACTATAGATAAAATATATTATTTTATTTATATAAATATCATTTTTATAAAAAAAGAAAGGAGTATAATATGAAGCAAAAAATTAATCTTTTTCTAACATTAGTTATTGGATTCATTTTGCTTTCATGCACATCAGTTTTTGCTGATTTAAAGTCAAAAACTGAATTAGACGAACTTGTTGCTCCAATAGCTCTATATCAAGACGATCTATTGAGTAATATCTTGACAGCTTCAACTTGTCCAGACGAATTAGATGAAGCACTTAACTATCTTGAAGAACACAATGGAAAAGTTGAAACAATGCCTGACAATGACTGGAGTCCAAGTGTTAAAGCTCTTCTTTTTACACCAGAAGTATTGCAGGACATGGGAGATAATCCAGAATGGACACTATCTCTTGGAGAAGCAGTAAAAAACCAACTTTCAGATGTCATGAGTTCTGTTCAAAAATTGAGAAGAAAAGCAATGGAATCAGGAGCTTTTACAAACTCTGCATTCCAAAAAATTTCTGACATTGACGGAAACATAACTATTGAATCTACTGAACCTGGTAAAGTATATGTTCCTGAATATTCTTCAAGTGGACTTCTCAGCACTTTAACAGGTGGAAACGGAGAAGGTGGCATATTAGGATTAGTTCTCAAATATGCAGTAGTAGGCTTAGTTGCTAATTGGTGGAGCAATAACCAATGTAACTGGAGAGACAGGTATATTGAATACAGACCATGGACATTATCTTCTTATGGCTACACTCCAGATAGTTATTACTACAGCTACTATTATATGAATGATCCTTATATGGATTACGCAACAAGAAATAGAACAGCCTATGCTTGGTATCCAAGAATAGATGGCTATAGACCTCCACAACCTGTTATTATTAACAATACAACAGTAGTACCAGCAAGATATTCAAGAAACAACTATATAGAAGACTCAAGTTTCTATAGACCACACCATAGACATCACAGATTTGGAAATCATAATGACAGACCAAACAGATTTGGAAACCACGGTGACAGACCAAACAGATTTGGTAACAACGGTGACAGACCACACAGATTTGGAAATCATGGTGACAGACCACATAGATTTGGTAACAACGGTGACAGACCACACAGATTTGGAAATCATGGTGACAGACCACATAGATTTGGTAACAACGGTGACAGACCACATAGATTTGGTAACAACGGTGACAGACCACATAGATTTGGTAACAACGGTGATAGACCAAACAGATTTGGTAACAACGGTGACAGACCACATAGATTTGGT
>CADASF010000077.1 GCA_902790465.1 uncultured bacterium
TATTGGGGAAGGCACAAGTTATGACACAATTCAAGAGTACATCAAGAACCAAGGTTAAAAGGAGCCATTCATGTGCTCAGCTAAAGACTGACCACTTTTTTGGCTCGAAGAAAATAAAATGGAAGCCGAAATTGAAATTTGCAAAAGAACTCGCTCCTAAATAAATTTAAGAACAAAAAATTACTCAAATTCCTTTAAAAATTCACTTGGAGACAAAGATTTTATTTTACTTAAAGAAAAATCTTTCACATCTCTTGTAATGATAAAATCGGCTTGAATTGAATAACCACATTCAACTTGCAAGCAATCTTCAAAATCTTTAAAATCCACATTCTTTAATGCCAATTTTATTTTATCAATATCTATATTTTCAACTTTCAAAAATTCAATTAAATTTAATAAAATGTTCCTAGAATCATTATTTGAATAATGTTTTCTCAAAAGATAAAATAAATTTGTTATTGTATGACCTGCAACATACCCTTCTATTTTATGTTCACTACAAAGTTTCAAAATTTTATCAGAATCATCAAAAAAAGGTTCTCTGCCAACTAAAGAATCCATTATAACATTTGTATCAATCAATATTTTCATACTCTTCACTAATTATCTCCGTTAATTCTTTTTTATAGTCAATATCTACATTTCCCTTTTTACGATATTTTTGTAAATTCTGATATGCCAACTGTGATCTATTTGAAATAACACTTTTACTTAAAAAACTTTGAAGAAAATCAACTATATTGCCCATATATTCTTCAGGCATTATCTCAATTAATTTAATAGCTTGATTTTTTAAAACTGTCATAACCTTTCCTCCTAACATTTATAATTTATTATACAAAAAAATATAATCAAAATCAATAATATTTCAAAAACACTCTCCCTTTTCATTTTCAAATTTCATAAAAATTTAACAAAAATCGAATTTTTTCAACAAATAATAAACATAAATTCAATAAATAGTATTATTATAAGAAAAATAGATAATAGAGATTTGCTCAATAGCAGGGAAATCAATTTTTTAAGTTTTTAGTTTTTCGGTATAAGATGTTCACTAGGTTATTACACTCGGAAAGTAATTTTCTTTATACTTTGATAATAAAATTTTTCTTTAATAGTGCATATAAAATAGCTACTGAGTGTAATAAATTTCGTTCACTATCTTATACCGCAAAAACTTTCCTAATTTGCCTAAATAGTACAATCTGCAAAAATTGATTTCCGTGTCTCAATAGTTCCCCAATATTGACAAACAATAATTTTTAGATTATTATAAAAACAGATTTATTTTATTAGATCACTTTGTAAAAAGACAAAAAACACCTTGAAGAGAAATAGAAAAAGCAAAAAGAGATAGGAGAAAAAAATGATTATAATTCGCAATGAGACAGAAAAAGATTATCGCACAGTAGAAAATCTTGTAAGAGAATCATTTTGGAATGTATATCGTCCAGGTTGTTTAGAACACTATGTTTTACATCACCTAAGAAATAATTCTGCATTTGTGCCTGAATTGGATTTTGTAATGGAAAAAGACGGACAAATTATAGGTCAAAATGTGTTTGTGAAAGCAACAATCAAATCAGACGACGGCAGAAATATTCCAATAATGACAATGGGACCAATATGTATTGCATCTGAATTTAAAAGACAAGGCTATGGCAAACAGCTTTTGGATTACTCTTTGGATAGGGCTACAAAATTTGGTTGTGGTGCCCTTTGTTTTGAAGGCAACATTGACTTTTACGGCAAAAGTGGTTTTACCTATGCAAGTAAATTTGGCATTCGTTATCACGATTTACCTGAAGATGCTGATTCCTCTTTTTTCCTATGTAAAGAACTAATACCACAATATTTAAGTAATATAACTGGAGAATATACTCCACCAAAAGCGTATTTTGTAGCAGAAGAATATCCAAAAGATTTTGAATCATTTGATGCGTTGTTTCCTGTAAAAGAAAAACTAAAATTACCAAGTCAAATTTTTGACAAATAATTTTCGGTAAAAAAATTAGCCGTTGCGGATAAAATTACTTTCCCAACGGCTTTTTTATTATTCTAAATCAACTTATTATTAAAGAGGAACAAAATTTTAATTAATTTGGCTAATGTAAAATCCATATTTTTCTTTTGGAATTTTTAAGCAAGCTAAGGCTTGTTCAATAGAAATATTTAAAGTCTCCATAATTGATTTTAAATATTCTATAGTCGCTTCAGCCCTTCCTTCAGCTCTTCCTTCTTCTTTTGCTTCTTTTCTTTCATCTCGTATTTTTAATCCATATTGCATATACATTGTTCTCTCCTCCTCTTGATTTTTTATATATTTTACTCGATCATCAATCATGTTTACCAAGGGATTGTCAACTTTATCTCCGTTAATATAAGCAAATAGAGCTTCTAAATCAGCATTTACATTTTTATTTTTTTTGCCTTTTGTTGAAACACATTACCCTTTTGAATAAATAGTCATCTTGAAAAGTCAATTCTTCCCAAGTTTTTCTTTTTCGCTCTTTAATTTCTGTTGTCTCTTTATTTTCAATATTTGTTTTTTTGGTATCCATAGCTATAAAATCTTATTTTTTATAATTATACGATATTAAGAGCAAAAAAGCAATGTTTTTTAAATTATTAATTCGAAATTTAAATCATACTAAATAATCTTTCCCAGCCGTTGCGGACAATATTTCCCAACGGCTTTTTTATTTGCTTTTTTTAGTTTAACATGATAGAATAAAATTATAAATACGATAAAATACAAAAAATAAACAAAGGAGAATAGATTATGCAGGCAACTATTACAATAAATACAGATGAAGAAACAAAAGAAGAATTTAATAATTTTTGTAAAAAATTAGGACTTGATATATCAACTGCTTTTAATTTATTTATGAAAAACACTTTAAAAGAAAATAAGATACCTTTTGTATATAAAATCTTAACTATCGAAGAAATAAAAGAAGCTGTCTGTTCAATAGCCCCTAAATACGGAATAGACAGAGCCTATTTATTTGGTTCTTATGCTCGTGGTGAGGCAACAGAAAAAAGCGATGTAGATATTAGGATAGATAGAGGAACATTAACTGGATTTAAATTTGGCGGATTCTATGCTGATTTAGAAGATAAATTTGAGCGTAAAATTGATTTGTTAACAACCGAACAATTGGATGAAAATTTCTTGGCAAATATCAAAAATGAGGAGATTTTACTTTATGACAAAGTTGGATAAGGATTTGCAAATTTTGCTACATATCATTAAATATTGTGAGAAAATAAAAAAAGTTGCTCCAATTTTTGAAAATGATTTCAATAATTTTATAGCAGATAAAAACTTTGTTTATCTCGATTCTTGTTCTTTTTCAATATTCCAAATAGGAGAACTCGTTGGAAAATTATCTGACGATCTCAAAAATAAGTACAAAGAAATACCTTGGCAAGAAATAAAAGCTACTCGCAATGTTATAGTTCATAATTATGATAAAATTAGCTTTCAAACTCTTTGGGGAGTTGTGCAGAATGACATTGAGGAATTGAACAATAACTGCAGAAAAATTTTAGAAACATACGATACAAATTATCAAGAAAAATTAGACCAAGAATTAAAATTTTTGCAAAACAAAAATGACATTTAATACATCTTTTCCAGCCGTTGCGGACAATATTTCCCAACGGCTTTTTTTTTATTATTTCTCTACCCTTTTGTATTTCACAAAAAATTAACAAAAACACATCTTTTTTAACAAAAAAGTAAGCATAAAATTAATAAATAGATGTTATAAATAAAATACAAAATATCTGATTAAATTTTTTAGCTTAAAAATTAATAATAACGAACAGAACATGAAAAAAGACAATTTTAAAAAAGGAAAAACTGGAGAAGAAATTGCAATAAATCTTCTTAAAAACAAGGGCTTTAAAATTATTGAAAAAAATTATAAAAATTACTGTGGCGAAATAGATATAATATGCGAATTTAAAAACATGCTTATTTTTATAGAAGTTAAAGCTCGAAAAAATTTACTCTATGGAAAACCTGAAGAAGCTGTTACTTATATGAAACAAAAAAGAATTATAAATTCAGCTATGATATATACATCAAATTTAAAAAGAAAATATTCTATTTACCGCTTTGATGTAATTTCTGTTAATTTAGAAGATAATTCTGCCTATCATATCGAAAATGCCTTTACAGCCGATTAGAATATTTCCTTTTTTATAGGAATTTTTACCCTTTTTCTTGATCCTTAAATTTTGTTCTTTACAAAAAAAATATTTTGTGCTAAAGTACAATATCATATGTTGTCAAAACATATAGAAAAATTAGTAAAAGAAGGTTATTTTTATGCCAGAAGATTTAACACATAGAGAATTTATAAAAACAGCCGAAATGGGGATTGATGCTGTTAATACGATTGGTATTTTTCCAGAGAAAGTTTTAGCAGAAGATAATTTAAGCGTAAAAACACGCTACGGAACTTTCAATGGTTTTCTGGATAAAAACGGTGTAAAAACATGGTTTGGTATTCCATACGCTCAACCGCCAGTGGAAAAATTGCGTTGGCGTGATCCGCAACCTTTGAAAACATCAGATAAAACTTTCGACGCTAAAAAATTGGGCTTTACAGCTGTTCAAAGTATTGATGATAAAGAACCTGCATCTAAAAATCCGCAAAGTGAAGACTGCTTGACGCTGAATATTTGGAGGCGTAGCGACAAAAAGAGTTTGCCTGTAATGGTCTGGATACACGGTGGCGGATTAGTCGGCGGTGGCACTTCCGACCCGCTTTACAATGGCAGTAATTTTGTGGCGGCAAATGATGTTATTTTGGTAAGTTTTAATTATCGTTTGAATATTTTCGGCTTTATGAACTTCGGAGCGATTGATAAAAATTTTGAAGACAGTAGCGGTTATCTTGGAACGAAAGACCAAATTGCTGCGTTGAAGTGGATTAAGGAAAATATTTCAGAATTTGGCGGAAATCCTGACAACATTACTATTTTTGGTGAAAGTGCCGGGTCAATTTCCTGTACTTTTCTTTCGATTATTCCTGCCGCAAAAAACCTTTTCAATAAAGCAATTCCGCAGTCAGGCTCTTTACTTTATTACTCCAAGCCAGAAAATTCCGCACGACTTGCAGAAATGTTTTTGGAAATAAGCGGAGAAAAAAATGTCAGCAACCTTATGAAAAAATCTACCAACGAACTTAAAAATATTTATAAAAAACTTACAGAAATGCGTGAATCAGCGGCAATCATTGATTTTTTCCCGACTTGCGACGGAAAATTTTTGCCAAAAAATCCTTTGAAAGCGTTAAAAGACGGTGCGGCTCGCGGAATTAAATTTTTGACGGGAACTACTGGCGATGAATATCGTTATCTTGCAGCTTTGGGCGAAACATTTTCTGAACATCTTCGTGAAAATTACAAAAAAATATCACCCGTTATGAAAAACTCTGATTTTGAAAATGTTGATGAAATTTACAAAAAATGGCTGAAAGATCGCACTGATAACGAAGAAAATTTCGTAACTTTTGCCAATAATGTGGATTGGCGTATTGGACAGGAATTATTTGCTGAATATCAGTCTAATTTCAACGATGTTTACTTCTATTTATTCAGTCAGTATTCAGCGATAGAAAATTTGCGTTCGTGCCATATGGTTGACGTACCTTACACTTTCAATGTAGGAAATGACTTTGTGCCGAATCCCGACCAAAATTTTGCAAGAATTATTCAAGCCTCTTGGGCGGCATTTGCGGCTACTGGTAATCCCAACAATGAATTAATTCCTCATTGGGAAAAATATTCTGCTGACAATCGACAGACTATGGAGTTAAACTCAAAAGGTTGTTTACTCCACAAAGATTTGAATACTGAAAATTTGAATACTCTGCGCTATGTCTATGAAAGGTGAACTGCAGAATTAATAAGCCATGTTGGAAAACCTCACAAAAAAATATAATTATGTTTTTTGTTGTAACTATTGACATTACAACAAAAATATGTTATATTGTGAATATCAGTTGTAACCATAATGGTTACAATAAAAAAAATGGAGGTTTTTATCATGAAGATTGCAGTTGTTGCAGGAACAGGAAGAGTTGCAAAAAAAGTTATAAAAGAAGCAAAGAATAGGAATTTTGAGGTAACAGCATTTGTCAGAAAAGAAGCTGAAATAGACGGAGCAGATAAAGTAGTTGTAAGAGATATTTTCGATCTCACAAAAGAAGATTTGAGCGATTTTGATGTAGTAGTTGATGGTTTTGGTGCTTGGACTGAAGATGTTCTTTCCCAACATAGTACAACATTAAAACATCTTTGTGATATTCTTTCAAATACCGATATTAGACTTTTAATAGTCGGTGGTGCAGGTAGTTTATATGTAAACAAAGAACATACTGCATGTGTTTCAGATTCCCCTGATTTTCCAGAAATTTTTAAGCCTGTGGCCTCTGCAATGGCAAAAGCACTTGATGAACTTCGCAAGCGTGATGATGTCAAATGGACTTATATAAGCCCTGCAGGTGATTTTCAAGCAGAAGGTGAAAGAACAGGAAATTACATTCTTGCAGGAGAAGAATTGACATTAAACGAAAAAGGCGAAAGTATAATAAGTTATGCTGATTATGCCATAGCAATGATTGATGAAATAGAAAAAGGAACTCACATAAAACAAAGGATAAGCGTTGTGAGAAAATGAGGTAAAATGCAAATTTCAAGTAGATTTACAATAGCACTGCATATTTTTTCTTGTATAGATGTATGTAAAAAAGATTATAAGATAACAAGTGATTTTTTGGCTGGAAGTATAAATACAAATCCTGTCATAATTAGAAAAATACTTCAACAATTAAAAAATGCAGGTTTGATTATTGTAAAAAGAGGAACAGGTGGTGCTGAAATTGCAAAACCACTTGATGAAATTTCTTTTTATGATGTTTATAAGGCTGTTGAATCGCTTGAAGATGACACACTTTTTCATTTTCATGAAAATCCAAATATTTTGTGTCCTGTTGGTAAAAATATACATTTTCTTTTGGATAAAAAATTACAAAATATACAAAAAGCAATGGAAGATGAAATGAAAAAATATACCATTGCAGATTTAAGCAAAGAATCTAAAACTTTTTTAAGTTAGATATAAATAAAGCTCTTGTAGAAAACTTCCACAAGAGCTTTATTTATATAAAAAATTTTAATAACTTATTTGTTAACTTGGAATTTTGTTATTCCTTCTTTGAAGAATCCGACGATCTGATTTGCTGCAGCAATTCCTGCGTTCATATTTGCCTCAGCTGTTTCTGCTCCCATCTTCTTTGGTGTTGCAAAGAATCTTGAAGGATATTCTTTCTTCAATTCTTCAGCACAAGCAGGAGCGACATCTGTTGCATATCTGAAATCTGCTCTTTCTGCAAATATCTTCTTCAAACTTTCTTCATCAACAACTTCTTTACGAGCTGTATTTATCAAAGTTGCACCCTTTGGCATTTTTGAAAGAAGATCGTAATTTATTGAATTCTTTGTCTGCTCATTTGCTGGCATGTGGAGAGAGACGAATTTTGATTTTACATACAAATCCTCTACTGATTCTGCAGGGATTACTCCGTCTTTTTCATATACAGCATGATCTTTAATGAAAGGATCAAAAGCATATACTGTCATTCCAAGAGCTTTACCGCATTTTGCAACGAGTTTTCCAACATTGCCATAAGCATGGATTCCAAGTGTTTTGCCTTTTAACTCTGAACCTGTTCCTGGTGTAAAACAATTTCTTGATACAGAAATCATAAGACCTACTGCGAGTTCAGCTACAGCATTTGAATTTTGACCTGGTGTATTCATTACAACAATTTTCTTTTCTGTGCATTTTGCCAAGTCAACATTGTCATAACCTGCTCCAGCTCTTACGACGATTTTTAGTTTCTCGCCTGCTTCGACGATTTCAGGAGTTACCTTATCTGATCTTACGATAAGAGCGTCTGCATCTTTTACAGCTTCTTTAAACTGTGCAACATCTTCGTATTTTTCGAGAAGAGCAAATTCATAACCAGCTCCTTCGACAACCTTTTTTATCTCAGCGACAGCTTCTTTTGAAAAAGGTTTTACAGTAGCAACTAAAACTTTCATGGCATTACCTCACATTTTATTTTATTTTTAGAGTGATTGGTAAAGTTCCAAACAACCTCTAAATAACCAAGCTATGTCATTGCGAGGAAGCTAAAGAAAAAGTTAAAAATTCTAACGAATTTTTAATAAAATAGTTTTACCAACACGCCCTAATTAATATAGAAAAAATTTATGATTAAAGATTTATCCATAAAGCGGGTCGAACAAGACCATTATAATCCCTGACACCGAGACCATCGATACCGCCGTCAATACTAACACTGCCCACCTCAGTAGGCTTTTCATAAGCAGACCTAAGCCACCAATAACCAAAACCATTATCATCTCTAAAAGCACCATTCTTTAAAGCAAAATCAGTGGGTTTACATTTTCTTGCATTATTATCTGCAAAATAATCTTTATTTTCCGCCTCATCTTTACTCAACAAAAATACATTAGTATCAGCATTGTCAAAAGAAACTACATCATCTACAATACTTACAGGTGATATAAATCCCTTTTCTGTCTCATCAAAAGCTGTATTATAAAAATCAACATTTAGCCAACTACGAATTTTACTATCTATCCAAACATTTGAATCATCATCAAAATACATAGAATCAAGACCATAACGAGATATTGCCAATACTCGATTATTGTCGGTATCTACTGACAACACTATCCATTCTATTGGCTGAAGTTCCCATTCATCTACATTAGCTACTTCACCTGTCTGACGATAATGACCAAATTTTACTAAATCACCCTTTTTGGCTCCTACAAACGGATTTACTGTTTCTTCGTCAGTTGTTCCTTCTTCGTCAGTTGTTCCTTCTTCATCAGTTGTTCCTTCTTCATCAGTTGTTCCTTCTTCATCAGTTGTTCCTTCTGACTCTGAGGAGTCACCTTGATTTATTGTATTATTATTTGCATTTTGTTGTGCTAATAAATAGTAATATGCAGAATTACCAGATGGAGTAGATTTTGAACTGCCACAAGCTGAAGTTATTATTGCAACAAAAAAAAGACATAGTGTCAAAAAAGTAAATTTTTTCTTGAACATATTTTCCTCCTTAATTTTCCTCCTTAGTTTTTTTTATTCTTTATAATTTCCAAAATTTAGGAATTTTATAATAATTCTTTTTGTGCGGAAGTTTTCCTTTAATTAGGGCATGTTGATAAACTATTTTTAATAAAAACATAAACCATAAATGTATCTTTATGATGTTATGAAAAATATTAAAAATATTAAAAATATTAAATAATATGTAAAATTTTTAATATAAAATATCTTTCTTTATTGTTCAATATAACCTTTCAAATTATATTTACTACAAATG
>CADASF010000078.1 GCA_902790465.1 uncultured bacterium
CTTCTTCGTTATTTTGTCCCTCGTTATTGTTATTATTTTGTTGGTTATTGTTATTATTTTGCTGTGCCAATAGAAAATATAATGCTGAATTGTCAGATGTAGGAGTATTAGAACTACTTCCACCACATGCCGAGGTAAATATGGCAGTAAGTAACAAGCAAATAGTCATTACTGCCAAACGAGATAAATTCTTCATGTCTTTCTTCCTTTCGTCGTCCCAGTTAGTTAAATTATACAACATTTATATAGGGGGTGTTGGTAAACTACTAATTAGCCACTTTTGTGCGATATAAGATAGTGAACGATATCCATTTTTCTGCAGTAGTTCCATGCAAATTTTACTTAGAAAAAGAATGATTGTTATTATAATTTAGTACTTTTAAAGAGGAAAAAATGGCCTAGTGAACATCTTATATCCAAAAAGTGGCGTAAGCTGAAAATAAACAATGTAAATTTATAATAAATAAAGTTTACCAACACGCCCTAATACATTTTAGTTTAGTATTAAATTTTAAATAATCTTTTCAAGAAAAATCATTTCTTTCCTGTATTTTATGTTAATTTATTTTGTTCTATCTATAAAAGAAAAATCATTTCTTTCCTGTATTTTATGTTAATTTATTTTGTTCTATCTATAAATATTCTTTGGCGAACCACTGAAAATTAAAAATAAAATATAAAAAATAGGGAGGAAAAGTGTGAAAAAAATAGTTGTATTTTTTGAAAAACATGTTAAAATAATGACATTATGGAAAATTTAAATAATAATAAAGATAAAAAGAATATAATTAAACCACACGAAGCAAGAAAAACAGCTGGTAATTTGATAAATCTTGGACATGTTTTTGTTGATATAAGCCAAGGAGCTTTTCCTGCTCTCATTCCTTTTCTGAAAAGTATTTTTTCAATGACATATTCACAAGTTGGAATAATGCTTTTAATACAAAGCCTTACATCTTCAATTTGTCAACCTCTATTTGGTTATATTTCAGATAAATCTTCCAAAAGTTGGTTCATTTCAGTAGGTATTTTACTTTCTGCTGTAGCTATGGGAGCTATCGTCTGGGCTCCTAATTATGCTATTTTGATTATTTTGATTTCTATAAGTGGTTTTGGAAGTGCTATTTTTCACCCACAGGCGATGAAAGCAACAAATAGAATAAGCCCAGCTGAAAAAAAAGGCGAAAAAATGGGTATTTTTTCACTTGGTGGCAATTTTGGTTATGCACTTGGTGCTTTTTTAATGGGCTTGCTTTTGACTTTACCAGGGGATTTTCAAAATACAAAATATATAGCTATACCAGGAATGATATTTTTTGTTGTTTTGATGTTTTTTAATAAATATCTCAATATGGCAACACATGCAGGGGATAAACATGCTTCTAAAACTTCAAGTGGAAAAATTCCTTATGGTTTTATCTGTGTTCTTGTCTGTTTTATATTTATGAGATCTACTGCATATCAGGCAATTAACACTTTTACACCACTTTTTCATGTAAATTTTATGAATGAAAATTCTATGTTTACAGGAAATTATGTCTCGATATTTTCTGTGGCAGGTGTTTTTGGTACTTATTATGGTGGAATATTGAGTGATAAAATTGGAAGAAGAAAGATAATTTGTACTTCTATGTTTTTGACAGTTCCATTGATGATGTTTATGCCATTTGCAAGAGGTATTTATGCATTGATTATTGCAGGATTGGCTGGATTTGTTGTAGTTGCTTCTTATAGTTCAACATTTGTTATGGCACAAGAAGTTATGAAAGATAATATGGGACTTGCTGGTGGATTGACAGCAGGTTTTGCCATTGGATTAGGAGGAGTAGGGGCAACCGTTTTGGGTAATTTGGCAGATATGATCACACTCCCTGTTTTGATGCAGTGGTTTTGGATACTTCCACTTTGTGCAGGTTTAATGACTTGGCTATTTCCAAAAGATAAATAAGTAATGTTTGATAATAAAAAAAACAGAGAATTTTTGAAAATTCTCTGTTTTTTTTATTATTATCACCAATTAGAGTTCTTTTATGTGATCGAAAAATAGATCTTTTGAATCATAAGCAGGCAAAATTCCCAAAGGTTTCTTTGCAATTTTTAATCCTTCATCATCTGAAACAGGAGATCTTTCAATCATCATATTTATGAAATTTTTCCAGTTTTCACTGACTTGGAAAACCATTTTTGGAATCATACCTTTTAGATTTATTTCTTTATATATTGCATAATATATCTTTTTGCCACATTTCCAACCGATTATCTGTGAAGAACCGATTCTTCCTGCAGAAAGTCCTCTTACATTTTTAAAGAAAATTCCAACTTCTGTTCCATCTTTTAGTCTTAGATTTAGACCCTCTTCATCGAGCATTCCACCATCAATTTGTGCTGATGTAAAATCTTCTTCAACTTGTTGTGGAGCAGGTGCTGAAGCTTTTTTGGCTGGAGCTACATGTTGTTGAGCAGGAGTAGGAGGAGGAGCTGGGGTATGTTGTACTTTTTTTGCTTTATCTACTGCTGCACCAGCGTCTGCAAATAATTTACTTAATTCATCATTGTTAAATCCATAAGACATTTTTAACACCTCCATTTAAATAAATTTTTGTATTATAACAAATTTATTCATCAAAATTTATATTTATCCTTTTTTTAGTCTATTTTGGTTCACTTAAGTATCTCGCTTTTCTTTTACACTGAAACTATATTTTGGAACATCCATAATTGTCGGATTTTCTGTATAAAATATAACTCTTTGCCTTGAATTAGATTTTATATTTTCTAATGTTATAACATCTTCTAATAAAATTCTACCATCAGGATATCTAAAAATACAAGTTGCTTCAGCTTTTTTTACATCTCTAAAATAAGTATTTGTAACAAGTGTTGTAATTCTTACTGCTCTACATCTACCACCTGTATCTGTTATAATATCTTCCTTTATAAGATTTATAAAAAGACCTCTTTTTTTTCTTCTTCTTTTGGTTGGTTGATTTTGTTGATTATCACCGAGTAACTCTGTTTTTCCATTTGCCTCTAATTCTGCTTTTGTTCTATCTGAAATTTCATTTTCACCTTCAGTGGGAGGTTGTGGAGTAGTGGATAATTCTATTTTACCTGTTTTGTGATCCCATTTTATCGGCAAAAATAGTTCTCTGCTTATTGCAAATAATGGATAACAAGTTGTTTTGTCATAAAATGTAACAGTTGCACTAATAGGTTTGTCGCCGATTAATACTGCAAGTGTTTGATTATCATAAGTTATATCTTTCCTGTTTGTTAATTCATGTATATCAACTTCTGGAATATAAACTTCGTCGAAATCAACAATCATAAATACTGATGATAATTGACCATTTACATATAGCTTTTCAAAATTGCCATAAGCCTTTTGTGGAAATAATATGGCACATAATATCAATATTATAGATATGGTTAATATATTTTGTCTATTTTTTACAAACATATTCACTTTTTCACAATTTTAAAGTTTTAATTATTATATGAACCGAAAATATTCTGAGATAATACTTTCGGTTCATATATTAGTTCATATATTAAAGTTATATCAATTTATTTCCGTATTTCTTTTTCAAATTAGATATCTGCTCTGAAGTCAACTTATTTTTAGCTATTGCTTCTTTGAATTTATCTTTGTTTGAAAAAGCAGTCTCTTCATCAGCAAGCATCATGAATTTATACCAAACTTCACTGTCATTTGGAACTGACTCTAAATATTTTGTCAGAGTTTTTATAGCTCCCTTTAAGTTATTCATCTTTTCATAGGCTTCTGCTAAAAGCAAATTGACACTGACATCATGCGATTTTCTTATTACTTTTTGGTATTGTAGTGTAGCTAATGCATGATTTCCTGCTGTTGTGTACATCTTTCCTAATAAGAGAGATAAATCTGTATTGTTTGGCTCAGCTTTAGAACATCTTCTACATTCGTTTAATGCCAAACTTGTATTATCTGCTTCAGTATATTTTTTACATATTTCTTCAATATACTTAGAATCAGGTTCTGCCATTGACATATATTCTTCTACTAATGGAAGTTCTTCTTTTTTGTTTGCTTTTGAATAGATTTCAATGATTTTTGCATATCTCTTATAATCTGCAGGAGCGTGGCTCAGTAGATATTTTTGGTTTTCATAAGCCTCTTTATAGTCTTTCAAAGTTATACAAACATCTATAAGAGCTTCTCTTGAAGGTATATCATTTGGCTGAGCAGCTATGACGGCACTTAATTGTTGTTTTGACTCTCTGAGGTCTGTTGCAGAGTCTTCTTCTATGTCGTCAATAGAAATATCTTCTTGATTATATTCATCAACATCTGTATCTGCCAAATCTGCATCAAATAGATTATCCAATTCATCATCTAGATCTAAAAGGTCTGAAGAATTTTTATTTTTTGCAACAGTTTCTACTGGTTTTGCTTCAACAACAGGTTTCTTTGGTTCTTCATCAAACATTGAACCAAGAATATCTTCTTCGAATAAATTTTCGACTTTTGCCTTTGGGGTTTCCTTTTTAACAGGAGGTTTAACAGGAGCTGGTTCTTCTTTCTTTATTGGTTTTGGTTCTTCTTTTTTAGCAGGAGCTGGTTCTTTAGCAGGAGCTGGTTCTTTAGCAGGAGCTGGTTCTTCAGAAGCCATACCCATATCACCAAATCCAAAGAAATCATCTAATTCAGGAAGATCAGTGCTTTCATATACTGTATTATCTTCATGTTCTTCTTTTATTGGCTCTGATTTGTAAGATGTTGTTGATTTACTATCTCCAAATAGGTCATCTTTTTTGCTTGTAGATATGTCTCCAAATAAATCATCTGATATGTCATCGTCATCATCGAAAATACTATTTGAAGATGCTTTTTTCTTTGGTTTTGATTCTGCAAAAATGTCATCATCATCAGAAGAATCTGCAAATATATCGTCTTGTGATGTTGAGAATATATCATCTGTTAAGGCTTTTCTTGCTCTTTTTGTTTTTACCTGTGGTTTAGATGAGAATATGTCGTCATCATTTGAAGAATCTGAAAAGATATCGTCATCAGTTGTAAATATACTTATATCATCTTGTCTTGGTGTTGGTTTTGGTGGAACTGGAGCAGATGAAACTTTTTCTTCTGTTGTTGGCAATTCAACACCTAAAATTTCATTATCAGATGAAATATCAGCATCAACAGGGATTTCAAGATCATCTAAATTAAAATCATCAAAGTTTGGAAGTAAATCGTCAGCTGGTTCTTCTGCTTTAGGTTCTTCTACGACTTCTTCTTGAACAGGTTCTTCTTTTGTTGGTACTTCTTTGTATCCTTCAGATATATCACTTGAAATATCTCCGTCAAGAGCTGAATCATCATCAGTATCAAAATCAGAGAATACATCTGACATGTCAGCTGTACTAAGTGGAATAGGTTTTGAAGGTTTTTTAACTTCTTCTTTCTTTTCTTCTACAGGCTCAATATCTCCAAAGTCGAGGTCTGGCATCATCATTGAATCCATGCCCATATCTTGTTCTTGAGCAACCTCTTCTTTTTTGTTTAAGCTCAAAATCGGTATATTGTTCGTAATTTTTGGAGAAGATATCTGTTGTTTTGATACAGTATCTTGTTCCATTGCTGGAATTGTTGGAGCAGAATATGATTGGCTCATCAACTGTGTCAAAGCCTGTTGTGCTTCTCTGTGTGTTGGATACATATTGATAATAGTATAATATGTATCTCTTGCTTCGTCGATAAGACCAAGTTCTGTGAAAAGTTTTCCTAATTCCATTGGATAATCTGGATTTTCTGGTTCGAGTTCTTGGGCAATATGTAGTTGCGAAATTGCATCATCATATCTTTCAATTTCTTTGAGAGCTTTTGCAAGAGCCATTCTGAGTCTTGCATCTTCTGGTCTTTCATTTACAATATTTGTAAATACATTTATACCTTCTTCTGCATGACCATACTTTATAAGAACTCCTGCATAATTCATTTTTACTCCATTTAATTCTTCTGGAGAAGCATTGTCAAGAGCTGTTTTGTAGTATTTTGTTCCAGTTTCTGCATCGCCTTCTTCGAAATACATAAGTCCCAAATCTTCGAGAGCTGGCAAGAAATTAGGATCGATTTCAAGAGCTTTTTTGAACATCTCTTTTGCTTCTCTGAGTTTAATTCCAGAGGCTTTGAGAAGTTCTCCTTTTCCATAGATAGCACGTACATCATTTGGATTTATTTCAAGAGCTTTTTCAAAAGATACCTTTGCAACAGTAGCATCTCCCAATTCAGAATATGCAATACCCATTTCTGAATAGACTGATGAAACTTTTGGATTTATATTTATGAAACTGTTTAATTCATCAAGAATATCTCTGTACTGTTTTTTCCTTCTATATAGATTTACTAATTTCAATCTATATTCAACTTCAGCAGGTTTTGCTTTTATCGCTTTCTTGATGTCTTTTTCTGCCTCTTCAAAATCCATGATATTCATATTTACTAAATATCTTTGATAAGCATAAGATGAATCTGTAGGAGCTAATTCCATTGCTTTTCCGAATGCTTGTAATGCTCCGTCATTATCTTTTGTCTTCATGCAACATATACCGAGATTATAATATGTGTATGCATCTGATTTGTTTATTTGAGTTGAGGCTTTAAAATGATACATAGCAGCATGGTAATCTTCTATTTTAAAATAGGCTGTACCAAGTGTATAATGTGCATAAGCATCATTTGGATTTATTTTCAAAACATATTCGAGTTTTGGGATTGCTTTGTCTGCTTCACCCATTTGTAATAGCAAATTACCCCAATCATAATATGCTTCACCAAAATCTGGCTTGCTAGATACTGCTTTTTCGAGTTCAACAAGTGCAAAATCTGGTCTGTACATTGCTTCACAAGTTTTTGCAAGCTGATAGTGAGCTTCTGAATTGCGTGGGTCTATTTCGATTGCAGATTGATAGTTCTTCATAGCCATTTTGAAATTGGAAAGTCTGAAGAACAATTTTCCCAACATGATGTATGCTTCAACAGATTTTGGATCAAGCTCTAATGCTTTATTTAATTGTTGTTGGGCATATCCCATCATGTTTTCTTTCATATATACATCAGCCAATGAAATATGGACTATAGGATTTTTGTTTCCTGGGTTAGCAAGAATTCCATATCTCATCTGCTCAATTGCCATTTTAGTCTGACCAAGTGCAGAATATGTTTCACCACATTGTATATATGCTTCCCACATAACACTGTTTAAATCAGTAGCTGTTTTAAAACATTGCAATGCAAGTTCTAATTTATCGAAATATTTATATACAAGTCCTAAGTCATAGTGTCCCTGTGCTACTTTGGGGTTAGATCCAACATTTCTTTGGAATATAGCTATTACATCATCTATTTTGCTTTTATAATAAGCTGCTGTTGGTTCTGTTTTAAAAAGATTTACTAGTTTAGGCTCTGCTTTAAATGCTTTTCCCCAAAGTTCAAGAGCTTTTCCATTTTCTTTCTTCTTTACTTGTATAAAACCCAAATGCAGTAGAACTCTTGAGTAGTTTTTATTTAAATCAAGTGCTCTTTCATATTCATTTATAGCACTGTCATAATTACCAGCTTCTTCATAAGCAACAGCTAGATTAAAATGTGCTTCAGGGTTATTTGGTTCGAGTTTTAGCCTCGTCATTAGTGTTGAAATTGCGGAAACATTTTTTTCAGCCATGTTTTTATGTCCTTTTAAAACTAAAAATACTTTAAAAAATATTATATATTCTTTTAATTTTCAATTATATAATAATTTTTCCTTCAAAATAATATATATTTCATTTTTATAATATTTTTTTATGATATTATTTCAAATTGGGGCTGTGAAAAAAGGAAATCAATTTTTGTTATTGATTTCCGTAACCCCAATAGCCTCTATTTAAAAGCGATGTCATTGCGAGGGAGCTGTGCGACCGTGGCAATCTAAGCCTGTAAATTATTATTTACTTAAAAATTAAGTCGATTTTTCACAGACCCTTTTGCAAATCAATATGTAACCGCCCAAATTTCAATTTATCACAATAATTTTATTAATGGCAGAGAATAAAGTTAAAATTTGAAATAATGTTTATGATATTTTTTTACAATCCCAGACAATTTTTATTAGCTAGTTTACCAACAAGCCTTAAATAAAGTTCAAAAAAATTAAAAATAATTCATAATTTATGCAATAAAAGGAAATAAAAATATACTGTTAAATTAACAGAAATATTAAAAATGAAGGAGGATCGCATGATCAAGAAAATGTTAAATATTTTTGTCATAGTTGCAGTTATTGTAGGTTGTTTTTGCCTTTATGCTTGTGCTGCAACTAAAAGACCACCTAAACCTTCAAATAATCCGAAGGTTAGGAATGTAAATACCCCAAATGATGTTAAAAGTGTAAACACAAATGACATAGGGGAAGGTTCACTTATCATAAATGACAAAGGCAAACCTATTGTATGCCCTCTTGAACACACAGATGTAACTGCTGATATTTCAGGATATATTGGCAAAGTAACAGTTGTTCAGAGATTTAAAAACGAATTAGACCATCCAATCGAAGCTGAATACATTTTCCCACTTCCAGAGATGGCTGCTGTTGATTCAATGGTGATGCAGATCGGCGATAAGACAATAAGATCGGTCATAAAAGAGAGAGAAGAAGCAACAAAGATTTACGAAAAAGCTAAAAAAGAAGGCAAAAGAGCTGCACTTCTCAATCAAGAAAGACCAAATATTTTTACACAGCATGTTGCAAACATAATGCCAGGGGATAAGATTGAAATCAAGATAACTTATGTTGAAAACATCAAATTTGAAGATGGAATTTATGAATTTGTTTTCCCAATGGTTTCTGGTCCAAGATATATGCCAAAACCTGAACTTTCAGATGAACCCATGACAACTAAAGAGAAGACAGCTTTGAACTCTGAACAAAAAGAGACAGGGTGGGAAGTTGATCCAGAAAGAGTTCCTGAGCAGAAGTTAAATCCTCCAATTATTCCAGAGGGAATGAGAGCAGGACATGATATTTCTTTAAAAGTCAATATAAATTCACCTGTTGCTATAAAAGATGTAAAAAGTCGTCTTCACAAAGTCAATACAACTAAAAAAGATGATAAAACATATACAATAGAACTCGATTCAAGTGACAATATTCCAAATAGAGATTTTATCTTGAATTATACATCTGCATCCAAAAAAGTTGAAGAAGGCATTATCTGTCACACAGATGACAAAAAAGGCGGATTCTTCTCACTCGTTATTCAGCCACCAGCAAAGCCTTCTACATCTATTATAACTCCAAAAGAGATGATTTTCGTAGTTGATGATTCAGGTTCTCAGTCTGGAAGACCTATTGAAAAATGCAAAGAGACAATGAAATATTGTATTGAAAAGATGAATCCTGATGACACATTCAATGTAATTTCTTTCTCAAATACAACAATTAAACTCTTTGATTTTCCACAGAAGAACAATGAAAGAACAAGAAAGAAAGCTCTTGATTTCATAAATGCAAGAACAGGTAGTGGCGGAACAGAAATGAAACCTGCTATTATTGAATCATTGACAGGTTCAGATCCAGAGAGACTCAGAATCGTAACAATGATGACAGATGGATATATTGGAAATGATATGTCAATATCTCAACTCGTATCTGAGAATATTGGAAATGCAAGAATGTTTGTTTTTGGAAATGGAAATGGTGTAAATAGATATTTGATCACAAAAATGGCAAAACTCGGAAGAGGCGAATGTGTCATTGTTGATTTGAATAAAGATAGCGAAGAAGTTGCGAACAATTTCTACAAAAAAATTGGTTGCCCACTTATGACAGATGTAAAAGCCGATTGGGGAACTCTTCCTGTAACAGATGTTCTTCCAGAGGGACAGCCAGATTTATTCAGTGAAAAGCCACTTATTTTCTCAGGTCGTTATACAAAAGGAGCTTCAGGAGTTCTAACACTCACAGGAAATTCTGCTGGAAGACCTTTCACAAAGAAAATCGAAGTAAAATTTCCTGACAAAGAAGAAGCCAATGAAGCTATAATGTCATTTTGGGCAAGAAATAAAATTGAATCCATCATGGATACAGACTTAAAAGGTATCGAAAATGGTAATCCAAAAGATGATGTCAAGAAGGATATAATCAAGTTAGGTCTTGACTACAATTTAGTAACACAATATACATCATTTGTAGCTGTTGAAGACAAAGTTGTAAATAAGAGTGGAAAATCAGAAAAGATTGAGACTCCTACAGAAATGCCTGACGGTGTAAGCTATGAGGGAATTTTTGGAAAGAAGAAACAAGTTGATACTTATGATTCATCTTCAAATGTTCAGTCATTTGCTCCAAGCAGAGCAAGAACTACTGGTGGAAGAGGATTCTTTAATGGTGGTGCAAACAAAATGGTTTCGGCTCCTGCTCCACTAACTGATAGAGCTGTATTTGTAGAAGATACAGAAGAGCAGGTAAGAGTAGCAACTCCTTCTCAAAAAGTCAGAACAAGAAAACTTGATGGAAGACCAAGAGAAGTTCGTCCAGGAGATGTCGATTCTATAGAAAAATTGGAAAATTTGGATGATTCATTGACAGGATTGAGAGAAATAATGAAAAAGAGCGGTTGGAAGCCTGCTAAGACCGATAAATATGTTCCAAAATCAATCGTTGATAAATATTGTCCAGCTGATTTAAAGAGTAAAGTTGAAAAGATTAAATTCACAGATGGTGCCTTATCTGTAAAGATAAAGACAACTGACAAAAAAGAACTCGAACAAATTCTCAAAGATTATGGTATCAAGAATTTCAAGACTGAAAATGATTACATTATCGTAACAATTGAGCCAAGTGTAATATTTGAGATAATTTCAGAGACTATAGTAAAAGAGATTTCCATTCAATAGTGGAATAATATAAATATAAAAGTGGCGATTGAGTTTCGCACAATATATCGCCACTTTTTATAAAAAAAAAGGACAGATTAAATATTTGTCTAAAATTTGAAATTATTATGAATACTATTAATGAATCGGAAATAATAGAAAAATGTATAAATGGAGATAAGAACGCTTGGGAAACAATATATAAAAAGTTCTCTCCAAATGTCAGAGCATTCGTTTCAGGATTTAAATTTTCAGATGCTGAAACAGAAGATATATGCCAGGAAATTTTTATAGACCTTTTTAAGGCAATGTCTTCATTTAGAGGCGAATCTTCTTTAAAAACATTTATTTTGAAGATTTCAAAATATAGATGTATTTCTGTATTTAGAAATATGTCAGCTCAAAAAAGAGGTGGTGGCGAACATGCATTATCTCTTGCACAGACTGATTCAATGGATGAAGAAGAAGAGGGAATCGTAATTAAAGACAAAAGAATGACAGCTGAAGAATTGATGATACAACAAGAGGAGTCATCAGAACTTATCGAAGCAATAGAAAAGTTGTCAGAAGATTGTCAGAAGATTATCAAAAAGCGTTATTTTGGAGATCTTTCATATTTGCTTTTAGCTAAAGAATTCGATATGCCTTTAGGAACTTTATGTTCCAAATTAAAAAGATGCCTTACATATTTAAAGCGTGTTTATTCCAAATAAGAAAAAATAGGTGCTATCATGAATAAAAATGATTGTCTATCTCCAGAAAAGTTAATATTATATTCAGATGGTTCTCTTCCTAAAGATGAGTTAAAAGAGGTTGAGGAGCATGTTAAAAATTGTCCTTCTTGTAAAGAAGAAGTTGATTATTTGAAACATGTCTTTACAAAAATAGAAGTTGCCTCTGTATGTCCTTCTGTAGATGAATTGATAGAATATGACCCAGAAGGAGAAGGAAAGAGAGATACTTTTATAAGGTCACATATAAAATATTGTTCTAAATGTAATGACATCTTAAACAGATTATCATGTGCTGTTGAACAATTTGAAGAACCAGCCAAGGATATTAAAACAGCAAAATTGCCAGAAAAGGTTTCAAAGGAAATAGAGAGATATTATCCAGAACAGAAAAAAATGAGTTTTTGGCAATTTTTATCAACTTTCTTTTTTTCAAAAAAGACTATTGCAGTTTTTTCTTCAATTTTTGTTATTTTGTGTTGTCTCTTGATTTTTAAACTTACATTTGTTCCTCAGATGATTGATGATAAAAAGATGAGTTCAATGAATGAGAAAATTAAAACTGAATCAAAGATAAATACAAAAGAAGTTGATTCTGCAACATCTGATTCAATTAATATAGTGGATACTAATCAAGAACAAAATGATGATGATATAATTGATGAAATTCTTTCTTCAGTTGTTACAGAAGATGAGCAAGATAAAATTGAAAAAAATGATAAAAAAGAGATAAATTCAGAATCGAATAAAAATAATATTGAAGATATAAATAAACAAACAGAACAACAAATAGAAAATTTTTCGAATAAAAATTCGAATGATATAAACTTAAATGATGAAGATGATATGGCTGAATTGCCAAATAATATAGCTGATAATAAATTAAAAAACATAAATGAAAATTCTTTTGAAAATGTATTGGAAGAATCGAATGAGAGCGAAGAAATGGGGCAGTTGAGAAGGGAATATATGCAAGGAGCAGAAGTAGAAATTCATGAACTCGAAGATAAAACGGCAAAAGTTTCTGCTCCCAAAAGTGAGCCTCCTAAAACTGTAGAAAAACCAGTAAAGAGATATGTTATTCCAATAAAGCCTGTTGATTCTGTCAATCGTGAAACAATAAAATTAAATTCTTATTCAGATAGTTTAAGTAAAAATTCAAGCAGTGACAGAGTTTCAAAAAAAGTGGCTGAATATAGAAAAGATACGAGTAGTGATAATGAACTTTATAAGCAGTTGAGAAAGAAACTCATCAAAGATAAAGATAGAGAAGAATCTAAAGAGTCTGAAGAAAAAAATCTTGCAAATATTCAGTCTGTTTTACCTGCTAAAACTTCAGTTGTTCAAAAAGTTTCGAATTCTCAGCCTGAAAAAAAATCTATCATAACAATTCCTAAAACATCATCTAAAATGGAATCTGAAGCTCCTCCAATGTCTCAGCCAATGCTGGGACAGCCAGCAGGAACAATTCCTACTACAAACAATGTCGTCGGCAGTGCTCCAAATAATAATGCAATAGTTATTTCAAAATCTGTTTCAAGAGGTGAATCAAAACTTTCGATATCTCCATTGGCTCTTGAATATAAGATAAATATGGAAATAGGTTATGGAAGTATAACGATAACAAGTGTAACTGAAGATGGTTCTGTCTATTATGAGATAAAGCAGAATAGAACTTTGACAGATGACGATTTGGCTGTTATAAATAAAATTTGTGCTGAATACAGAGATATAAAGATAAGATTCAAATAAAACCCATAAAAAAAAGAGGCTATATAGCCTCTTTTTTTATTGATTTTATTTGAAAGATTTTAGAGAGAGTGTATAGAAATATTTTATCGTACTGTAAAAAACAAATACGAAAGATGGACTGACGACGAAAGACGGAGTGACGAGAGGAGCGAAAGGAAGGATTCGCTCCTTAATTTTGAAAAAATTAAGGAGAAAAAATGTGAACGATTTAACTTTTTTTACAAATGAGCCTGAGAGAGATTTATATAGCAGATTTTGTTCTATTTTAAAAAGCAATACTCAATTTTTTGATATTCTTGTTGGTTATTTTAGAACAAGTGGCTTTTTTAAGTTATATAAAGCCATGGAAGATGTAGAAAAAATACGAATTTTGGTTGGAATTGATGTAGATAAAACAACTGTTGATTTGATAGAAAAATCACAGCAAGATATTTACAGTTACAGTTCTATGACTGTAAATAAAAAGAAAGAGATTTTTGCCAAAGAAATTGAAGATGAATTTAATGAGGAAGAAGTAAGTGCAGAGATAGAAGAGGGAGTCAATGTATTTATTGATTGGTTAAAAAATGGAAAATTGGAAATGCGTATTTATACACAAGCTCCAATTCATGCCAAAGTTTATGTCATGCGAAAAAATACGGAAAAAGTACCTGATAATTTTGGAAGTGTCATTACTGGATCGAGTAATTTTTCGTTGGCTGGATTAAAAAATAATCTTGAATTTAATGTTGAGTTAAAAGACAGCAGAGATGTTAAATTTGCCTTAGAAAAATTTGAGGATTTGTGGAAAGAAAGTTTTCCAATCGAAAAAGATTATATAAATACAGTTGAACAGCGTACTTGGCTAAAAAATGACATAACTCCTTATGAAATTTATTTAAAAACACTCTATGAATTTTTTATAGAAGAGATAAATGCAGATAAAGAATTTTTGGGAGATAATCTGTTTCCCAAAGGTTATATGAATTTAAAATATCAACTTGATGCAGTTGTTCAGGCAAAAAAGATTTTGGAAACATACAATGGAGTTTTTATTTCAGATGTCGTCGGTTTGGGTAAAACTTACATCTGTGCAATGCTTGCAAAGATTTTAAAAAAAGGGCGCAAACTTGTTATATGTCCTCCTGTTTTGGTTGATTATTGGAAGGAAGTATTTCTCGAATTTGATGTATCTGCAAAAGTAGAATCACTTGGCAAATTGGATAAAATATTACAAGAAGGTGTAGATATATATGATTATATCTTTGTAGATGAAGCACATCGTTTTAGAAATGACGGAACAGAAAATTATAGCAAGCTCCATAAAATTTGCTATTCAAAAAAGGTAGTTTTGATTTCCGCAACACCTATAAATAATTATTCAACAGACCTTGAAAATCAGATTACACTTTTTCAATCAAAGCACAACAGCAATATAATTGGTATCAAGAATTTAGAAAAGTTTTTTAAGGATTTGAGAACGAAACTCAATAAATATACAAAAGGAACTCCAGCATATTTAAAGCAACTTAGAGCAAATTCTGAAGAGATAAGAAATAAAATTCTTCGCTACATAATGATAAGGCGTACTCGCAATGATATCGCAAGATATTATACAGATGATTTGGAAAAACAGGGATTAAAATTTCCAAAACTTGGAACCCCAGAAGCTCTTGTATATGTTTTTGATGAAGATACAAGTGAAGTTTTTAATGATACAGTAAATTTGATTAGAAATTTTAAATATGCTCGTTATAAACCATTGACATATTTAAAAGATGTATCGAAATATAGTCAACTTCTCGTTTCACAGGAAAATATGGGTGGATTCATGAAAACAATGCTTATGAAGCGTTTAGAGAGCAGTTTCTTTGCATTTAGAAATACATTGAGGCGTTTCACTGAATCATATAAAAAATTTATCGAGATGTATGAAACTGGCAAAGTCTATATAAGCAATGTTGTAAATGTCTATGATTTGCTTGACAGTGGAGATGATGAAAAAATATTGTCTCTTGTTGAAAAAGAAGATGTCAAGGTTTTTAATTCTGATGATTTTAATCCAAAATTTATAAAAGATTTAAAGACTGATTTTAATAGATTGACACTTTTCCAAAGCTTGTGGGATGGCATAACATCTGATCCAAAACTTTTGCAATTCAAAGAAGAATTAAAGACAAATAAAAAATTACAAAGTAAGAAAAAAATCATATTTACAGAATCAAAAGAAACAGCACAATATTTAGAAAGTGAACTAAAAGATATATTTGGCGATAGAGTCATTTCTTTTAGTGGGGAAAGTAGCAATGTCCTTAAAAGAACTATTGAGGACAGCTTCAATCCAAAATGTCAGGATAAGAGAGACCTTTATGATGTCCTAATAACTACAGATGTGCTGTCCGAAGGTATCAACTTACACAGGGCAAATGTTTTGATTAATTACGATCTTCCTTGGAACCCAACAAAGATAATGCAGAGAGTAGGGCGTATAAACCGTGTTGGAAGTCAATATGATGAAATATTTGTATTTAATTTTTTCCCGACAGATGAAACGACTAAGCATTTGCCATTGAAAGATAGAATCATAGAAAAATTGCAGTTGTTCCATGATACACTTGGCGAAGATTTTAAATATCTTTCTGATGAGGAAGAAGTAACTTCTCAGACATTGTTCCAAGAGATGACTAAAAATCTTGAATCAGAAGAGGATTCTAACCCTGAACTCAAATATCTTGCTGTTATAAGGAAGATAAGAGACAATGATCCTGCTCTTTATGAAAAGATAAAAAATCTTCCAAAAAAGTCAAAAACAGGTAGATATACTGATAAGTTAAATGAGGATTCAACAGTAACATTTGTAAAAAAGGGAGCTTTGAAATCTTTCTTTATTGCAAATGATAAAAAAGAATTGTCAGCAAACCAGATTTCATTTTTAAATGCTATTGACTATTTAGAGTGTGAACCAAATGAAGAAAAAATAAATGTCGGAGCAAATTATTTTAAGCACCTTAGAGCTAATAATTTGTCTTTTGACCATTCTTTTATTCAGGAAGATGTAACAACTACTGCAAAGCCAAAAATTGAATCTAAAAATGATCAAAATATAGTTAAAATACTTAGATTTTTCTTGAACCAAAATGTATTTGATGAAAAGCAGAAAGAGACAATAAATAAGATGATAACTGCTTTTGAAAATGGCAATATTCCTGCACAAGATAGCAAAAAAATATCCAAAGAATTAGGGAAAATTGATGATTTATTAAAGGCTTATGAAAAGATTGTTGAAATGCTTGATGAAAAATATTTGGAAGATAGGGAACAAAATGTTATTAAAATAGAGGGCAAAAAGGAAGTTGTTTTGTCTTGTTATCTGAAAAAGCAATAGACAAGCTTGTTAAGAACTATAATTTTCTATCTATCATACATACTCAGAACAACAACGCATCAAGTATTATACTTTGATGTGTTGTTGTTTTATAGAATTTTTTTTTACAACCTCTCTATTAAAGAGTATTTTTTGTTTTTTTCTTTGGGTTTTAACTTCTGAATTAATATTTTAGTAACAATCTTTAACAAAAAAATTTACAAAAATTGATTTTTGTTAATAATATTAAGGTAGAATTTGTAACATTTGGCAAATACAATGGAATTATCAAAAAAATAAAAATTATTGTTTTATTTTTATTTTTTTGTTATAATATTTGTAAAGGAAAAGATTTTATGACTGTCAATTTAAAATCTACAGAAGAAATAACGAAAAGAAAGAGAAAAACTCTTGAAGAGTTGACAATACAAGATGATTATCTCTTCAAAAGAATAATGAGTGAAAAAGATATTTGCATTAAATTTGTGCAGATTATTTTAGGGATCGATATAAAAGATATTGTTTATATCAAAACAGAAGAAGTAGTAAAAGAACTTTAT
>CADASF010000079.1 GCA_902790465.1 uncultured bacterium
TAAAGACAGTAATAATTGGAAATAGCGTTACAACAATTGGAGAGAGTGCATTTAATGGAACAAAGATTGAATCAATAGAAATTCCAAATAGTGTTACAAGAATTGGAGATTATGCTTTTCAGGCAACACCTATTAAAGAAATCACAATTCCTGACAGTGTTACAAGCCTTGGATATGCTTTTAATGGTTGCAGATCACTTGAAAAAATAACGATTGGAAATGGTGTTACAACAATACAAGAATCTCAATTTTCTTCTGATAATGGACTTCCATCTTTAAAGACAGTAATTATTGGAAATAATGTAACAACAATTGGAGATAATGCTTTTTCTGGAACACCTATTAAAGAAATCACAATTCCTGACAGTGTTACAAGCCTTGGATATGCTTTTAATGATTGCAGATCACTTGAAAAAATAACAATTGGAAATGGTGTTACAACAATACAAGGATCTCAATTTTCTGCTAATAATGGTCTTACATCTTTAAAGACAGTAATAATTGGAAATAGCGTTACAACAATTGAAGATGATGCTTTTTCTGGAACACCTATTAAAGAAATCACAATTCCTGACAGTGTTACAAGCCTTGGATATGCTTTTAATAGTTGCAAATCACTTGAAAAAATAACAATTGGAAATGGTGTTACTGAAATAAAAGTTAGTCAATTTTCTTCTAATAATGGACTTACATCTTTAAAGACAGTAATAATTGGAAATAGCGTTACAACAATTGGAGAGAGTGCATTTAATGGAACAAAGAATCAATAGAAATTCCAAATAGTGTTACAACAATTAAATATGGTGCATTTTATGGAACTCCAATTAAAGAAATCACAATTCCTGACAGTGTTACAAGTCTTGGATATGCTTTTATTGGCTGTAATTCTCTTGAAAAACTAACGATTGGAAATGGTGTTACAACAATACAAGCTGGTCAATTTTCTGCTTTTAATGGTCTTACATCTTTAAAAACAGTAACAATTTGGAATGGTGTAAAAACAATTGGAGATGAGGCGTTTAGTGGTTGTAGCTTGTTGGAATTGACATTGCCTAATCAAGTAGAAACAATAGCTAATAATGCCTTTTCAGGTATCAAATGTATATGCTATACAAATAACCTAAAAGCCGAAGTTCCTTCAAATTATTGGGGAGCAAATGATCATAAAGTCATTCAATAGTTAAAATAATAACAAAAAAATATACAAAAATAGCGTGTGAAGAAGAAATTCTCCGTACGCTATTTTTTGTGTAATTGACATTTTTAGGGGTTAGTTTTATAATAAAGATAAGGAAAAATTAGCTTCTAAGTAAAAATAATAATAGAAAGGATAATGGAGCTGTGAAAAAGTAAATAGAGTATATGTCATTGCGAGGGAGCTTGGCGACCGTGGCAATCTCAATCACTTTTTTATTAACGAACACAGAGAGTTAATTTACGAAAATTATATAAAAAATACTTTTTTCACAGCTTCATATAAATATATATGCAAAAATTACCAATAGGTATTCAACATTTTGAAGATATTCGTACAGAAAATTATCTTTATATTGACAAAACAAAACATATTTTAAATTTAATAGAAAATGGTAAATGTTATTTTCTTTCTCGTCCTCGTCGTTTTGGAAAGTCTTTGACAATATCAACATTAGAGGCGATGTTTCAAGGTAAATCTGATTTATTTAAAGGATTATATGCTGAGGAATGGGTAAAAGAACAATCTAAACATCCTTCAGGTGTCATAAAACTTGATATGAGTCTTTTAGGCTTTTATGAAAATAAAAAAGATTTAAATAGATCAATCATAAATTATCTTGTACGCTATTATATAAAAGAGTATAAACTTGATATAGTTGTTCAAGATAATCCAGGGGATGTTTTTCTTGATGTAATAAATGAATTATATAAACAATTTGGACATGTTGTACTTCTTATTGATGAATATGATAAACCAATAACAGACAATATAAACAATTTAGAAAAAGCGAATGAAATGCGAGAAACTCTTCGTTCATTTTATGGTGTTTTAAAAGGTTGCAGTCAAGTAAAATTTATAATGATAACAGGTGTCTCAAAATTTAGCAAAGCTGGAGTTTTTTCTTGTTTAAATAATTTGAAAGATATATCAATGTTAAAAGAATATGGCGATATAGTTGGCTATACACAAAAAGAACTTGAAGAAAATTTTAATAACTGGCTTGGAAAAATAGAGAAAGAATTATCTATGAATAGAAAAGAGTTAATTGCAAAAATAAAAAAATATTATGATGGTTTTTCATTTGATGGCATAGTAAGAGTATATAATCCATTTTCAGTTTTAAATTTTTTTGCTGATTCAAATTTTGATAATTATTGGTATAATTCTGCTACACCATCATTTCTTGCAAAATATTTAAAAAAATATGGTATAAACAATCCTAATGCTTATATAAACAAAGAAGTTTCTGTTGATTTTACAAATTCAAGAGAAATAGAGACAGCAAGTGTAGAAAGTTTTTTATATCAAGCAGGTTATTTGACAATCAAGAAAAGAGAAGGCAAATTGATAACTCTTGATTATCCAAATGAAGAAGTAAAAAGTTCAATGGCTGGATTATATCTTGAATATATGTACAATATTGAGAGTTATGCTTCAATAGGTAATAGAATTTGGAAAGCATTAAAAATTGGTAATATTGAAGATGTAGTTGATTTATTTAATCAGGCATTAAAGCCAATTCCTTATGACGATTTTTCAGAAAATACAGAAAAAAATGGTGAATTACGAGGCGAATATTGGTATAGGTCTTTATTTGTTATGCTTTTGACAGCAACAGGATTGATATTTTATCCTGAAGTCCATATTTCAGATGGTCGTCCTGATGTAGTAATTCCTTTTGAAGATAAAATAGTGATTATTGAGTTTAAATTTGCCAAAACTTCAAGAGGTGTATCATCCCAGCGTAAAAAAGGAATGGAACAAGTTAAACAATATGCTCTGGCTTATGAAGGAACAGGAAAACAAATAATAACCTCTGTATTTATTGCAGATGACGCCAAAAAGCAAATAAAAATATAAAAGGAGAAAACAATGAAAAAAGCTCTCTTGACAGTATGTTTAATTTTTTTAGCAGTCATAATAACTGCTTGTGGAGGTGGAAATGGAACATCTGCACCTACTGATAATTCGTTATTTTACTATTTATTAGCTCAACAAAATAGTAATAATCAAAATAATAACAACCAAGAACAGCCACAAGAAATCGATCCTACAGTGCCAGACCTCGAACTTTCTAAAACAAGTTATGAACTTGGACTTGGTGAAGAAGATACAGTAACTGTTACATGTAATGGTCAAATTGTTACAGATTTTGCCGTTTACACCCTTGACAATAATTTAATTACTGTTGAAAAGGGAAATATAAAGGCATTATATCAAGCAGGTGAAACAACAGTTACTGTTTCTCTTGAAGGTGCAAATAGTGCCACATTTACTGTTAAAGTAATTGATGATTCAGAGGGGGTACTTATATTAGATAACGATACACTCGATAAATTATTTGAATTAAATCTCGTTGACACAGATTCAGAACATAAATCCGAACTAACAAAATTACATTTTCCAGGTGCATTTACATATACTGATGGCAAAAAATATAAAATAATAAATATATCATCGGGAATGTTTGCTAATTGTGCATCTCTTGAATCAATAGAAATTCCAAACTCTATTACAACAATTGAAAGCAATTCTTTTGGTAACACACCTATTAAAGAGGTTACAATTCCTGATAGTGTTATAAATCTTGAATATGCTTTTGTTGGTTGTACCTCACTTGAAAAAATAATTATTGGCAATGGACTTACTGAAATAAAAGATGGTCAATTTTATAGGTTTACAGCTTTAAAAATAGTAATAATTGGTAATGGTGTTACAAAAATTGGAAATTCTGCTTTTTCTGATTGTAAAAATCTTGAAAAACTAATTATTGGAAATAGTGTTGAAAAAATTGGATACAGTGCATTTATGGGAACAAAAATTGAAGAAATTACAATACCAAACTCTGTCGAAACAATTGAAAATTATGCTTTTCAGGGCACACCTATTAAAGAAATAACGATTCCAGATAGTGTTACAAGCCTTGGCGATTCTACTTTTAAAGATTGTGCAAATCTTGAAAAAGTAATTATTGGCAATGGTCTTACAGAAATAAAATCTAATCAATTTTCTTCTGGTGTTAATGGTATGGGTCTTACATCTTTAAAAACAGTAACAATTGGAAATAGTGTAAAAACTATTGATTCTGCTGCTTTTAGGGGTACAAAAATTGAAAAAATAACAATTCCTAACAATGTAACAAGTCTTGGAATACAGGTTTTTAAGGACTGTAAATCACTTGAAACAGTAACAATTGGAAATGGAGTTACAGAAATAAATTCAGGTGCTTTTAGTGGTTGTAGCTTGTTGAAATTGACATTGCCTAATCAAGTGGCAACAATAGGTAATAATGCCTTTTTGGGTATCCTTTGTATACGTTACCCAAGTAACCTAACAGCTATAGCTACAAATCCTGCTCCTGATGATCATTGGGGAGCACAAACTTACGAAGTTTTTAATAATTAATTAAAAAGCAAGAATACACAAAAATAGCGTGTGAAGAAGAAATTCTCCGCACGCTTTTTTTGTGTCGAGATTATATAGTTTACAATTCTTCTGGCCTTACTGGACTTATTTCTTTTTTTTCACCATTTACAGTAACAGTACCTGTGTTTGTACAATCTTCATAAGAAAGATTTTTTTCTAAATAAATGTTCTTAGCTAAATATATTGTAACATTTTTACCTGTTGTAATAGTAATATGACCACCGAGATTATCACAGTCTGGATTATTTTCGGGAGCTACAAAATTGCTTACACGCATATTTGTTATGTTTGTTGCATATATTGTACTTTTCTCTCCAGAAGCATTATTGCTATTATCTGTTATATTTATGTTTCCATAGTTTTTATAGTTATTTTCTTGTGGCAAGATGTATAATTTATATATTGAACATGTATTGTTTGTTATATTTATGTGTCCTTTATTTATGTTATTATTTGCTACTGTATCTCTCATATAACACATAGGATCTAACCATATTGAGGCATTTCCAAATGTACAATTACTAATTATAATATTTCCAGCATTTGTAGTATTTTCGATGGTAATAGCGTCGTTGTAGTCTCCAGCAATTCCACCAATGCTTATTTCACTCATTATATCTTGATCAATTTTTATATTGCTTAATAACAAAGTTGCTCTGTTTTCGCAATTTCTTATTTTTCCATTTGCTACACGTCCAGCTATTGAACCTAAATAGAAGTAATTAAGCTTATTATGATCTTGGTTTTCTTTTTCTTTTGGTAATTTATCGAAAAAGAAAATAGAATTTTCTCCAATAATTATATTTATTATTTCTACTCCTTTAATTCCGCTAAATAGACCTGCTGAAAATGTTTCTTCAGATTGAATAATGTCATCATTATATTGAATAATGCCGTCTATTATGTGGTTATATCCGTAATACTTTCCTTGAAATGTATCGAGAAATTGTTTATTAGTATCGGTTGTTGTGTTATCTATTTCACCTATAGCTTTTATTCCATGTCCTTCATTATAGAATGGTGCTTTTTCATTTACAGTTTCTATGATGGTATTTTCTACATTTTCTCCATCTTTCTTTTGGAGATTGGCATTATTTATTTTTAATCCTGTAAGATGTGTAAAATCGAGGTCTTCTGTCTGTTTGAAGGAACATCTAAGATATTTATATTTGTATTTTCTTTCTTCTTCATTTTCTTCTTCTCTATCTTTTTCATCTTTCTTTTTGTTTATATTGATAAAATGACGAGGTTTGGATATTAAATAAGGTGAGTCTGGTCCTCCATTGCCTCCGCCAAAACCGTCAATATCTTTGCTATTTTCAAAGTCGATATTAAAATTGCCATCTGTTCCTTCTATGCCATTGTAACTGGAGAAATAATCAAGAAGATTTTCTTCACTGTTATAGGTTAGAATAGCTTTTATTTTGACTTTAGCAGGATCTTTAGTGCCAATAGCTGTGACAGTAAATTTTGTATTGTCATCTGCATTAGGTGTTGCTTTTAAAATCTCTTTATCGTCAACACTCGATTTTTTAGTATTGTCATCAACTGTATAGAAAATGTCAGCTTTTGCAATTTTGTCATCATTTAAGCTGTCAGTCAATGTCAAAGTAACTTCAGTAGTAGCTACTTGTTCTTCTTGCTGGTTGTTTTCTTCTTGTTGATTGTTATTTTGCTGTTGGTTGTTTTCTTCTTGTTGGTTGTTTTGTAGTGCCAATAGATAATAGAGAGCAGAAGAATTATCTGGTGGAGTTGGTTTACCGCTACCACAAGCAGAAGTAAAAATGGCTAAACAAAAAAGGCAAATGGTCAATAAAACAAAGTTTTTAAATTTGTTCATAAAACCTCCGATTTTTAATCTTTTTATATTTATTTGAATTTCATTAAAGCAATTTTAAAAAATAAGTAAATAAAAAGTTGCTATAAACTATCCAATATATGCCTATATACTGCTACTTTGTCATTGCGAGGCTTTGAAATAGTTAAAAACTCTAACGAGTTTTTAAAAAAATATCCCCACAAGGGGGAAGCCCAGCAATCTAAGCCTGTAAATTATTATTTACTTAAAAATTGAGTCGATCGGCTATATCGTAGAATGAGATTCGTGATCCACTTAAAAATTACTAAATTTAAATTAAGCCTTTGAGATTGCCACGGTCGCATAGCTCCCTCGCAATGACATCGCTTCTAAAAAGAGGCTGTTTGGGTATATTTTAAAATATTAATCAACTATCACAACTAAGTTGCGTAGCAGAAAATTAATAAAAATTGGAAAGTTAATTTAAATTTATTATTGGCTGAGAATTTGGAATATGATATATTTCAATATCACCACCATTATTAATGTTATTATAACCATTTGTATTTTCGTCTTTAGGGGTCACTGTAGAATCCAATGGGTGTGAATAAATATTTTTAGCCAATTTTATTAGAAAATTTTCATTATCGTTTATAAAAATATCTCCATTATAATTTTTACACTCTGATATTTGTTGTTGATTACTTATTGCATCTGTATCTGGATAATAATTAGTTATATTAGTTGCCATTATTATCCCTTTCTTGTCATTAGCAGACTCTCTATTGTCATTGCTTAAAATCTTTATATTACCCTTATTTTCATAACTTGTATTTTCTCTTGGTAAAATATATATATTTAATGTTGTTGAAGCACTATTTTCTATGATGTTGATGTTTCCTTCATTTTTGTTACTTACTCCTATTTGAGAAGGACCTATATTACATATAGGTGCCATCCAAATGTTACATATTTTAAAATTGCAATCTTGTATTGTAAGATTTCCAAAATTTTCATTGCTTTGGATGAGTGTTTCATTACTTGATTTTTTATAATTAGAACCAACAATTCCAGCAATATATAATGTACTAACTATATTTGATTCAATATTTATATCTCTAAGTAAAAATGTAGCATTGTTTTTACAGTTTTCAATCTTTGAATTTGCTCTGAATCCAGCTATTGAGCCTACATATAAATTATTTGTAGTTTTTCCTGAAATTGTTGGCAATTCATTGAAAAAGAAAATTGAATTTTTACCAACATGTATTCCTTGTGCTGTTCCATTATAAATTCCAGCAAATAGACCTCCATAAATTGATCGATTACATACAATAATGCCATCTATTATATAATCTTTTCCCTGATAGTCTCCTTGAAATGCCTTTGACATTAAGGAGGCTAAATTTTCTGGATCTTCGATATTGTTTAGATCTTCTATGTCTTGTGTTATATTTAATTCACCAATAGGTGCTATTCCGTGTCCTTCATTATAGAATGGTGCTTTTTTGTTTACAGTTTCTATTTTGATATATGTTTTGTCTTCATGTAGATCATTTGGTAGTGGATCATTTGGTGGATCATTTATAATTTTTAATCCTGTAAGATGTGTAAAATCGAGGTTTTCTGTCTGTTTGAAGTGTTTTTCATTATCAAGATATAAATAATTGCCATTCTTATCTTTAGCATTTATATTTGCAAAATGTCTTGGTTTAGATATTATATAAGGGGTATCTAATGTGCTTCCATCTCCTCCGCCAAAACCTGCCTTATTGTCTTTGCTATTTTCAAAATCAATAGTAATATTATCATTTTCTACACCTATTCCAGCATAACTTGAATCGTAGTCAAGTAAATTGCCATTTTCATCATAAGTTAGAACAGCTTTTATTTTTATCTTTGTAATGTCTATATCTTCAGGAAGTTTAAATTTTGTTCTGTCATTTGAAAGTGGTGTTGCTTTTAATATTTCTTTATCTTCTTTGTTATTTGTATCATCTTCATCATTATTTTCTGTGTTGTTTTCGGAATAGTAAATGTCTGCTTTGGCAATTTTGTCAGAATTTTTACTATCTTTTAATATCAAAAGTCCTTTTGTAATTATTTCTTCTTCTTCGTTGTTATTGTTGTTATTATTGTTATTATTATTGTTATTATTATTGTTATTGTTGTTATTATTTTGATTGTTCTGTTGTGCTAATAGATAGTAAAGTGAGGAAAAATTATCTGGTGGAGTTGATTTGCCACTGCCACCACATGCCGATGTAAAGATAGTTGTTAGTAAAAGGCAAATGACTAATAAAACAAAGTTTTTAAATTTGTTCATAAAACCTCCGATTTTTTAGGATTGAATATTTCTATTTTATGTAAATTTCATTAATATTTTTATAATTGAATGTCTTGTGTTAGTTTATTTTAAAAAAAATAAGTAAATAAAAAGTTGCTATAAACTATCCAATATAGCCTGTATACTGCCATTTTGTCATTGCGAGGCTTTAGGAAATAGTTAAAAACTCTAACGAGTTTTTAAAAAATAATCCCCACAAGGGGGAAGCCCAGCAATCTAAGCCTGTAAATTATTATTTACTTAAAAATTGAGTCGATCGGCTCTATCGTAGAATGAGATTGTGATCTATTTAATAAATAAATTTAAATAAAGCATTTGAGATTGCCACGGTCGCACAGCTCCCTCGCAATGACATCGCTTCTAAACAGAGGCTGTTTGGGTTTATTTTAAAATATAATCAACTAACACAATAAGTTAATTTTGTATGTAATATTATAATTATATATATAAATTCTTAAAAGTCAAATTTATTTTTATTAATTAGAGTAAATTTTACAATTTTGTAGAAATATATAATGGGTTGTGAAAAAAACTATTTTATTTTTTCACAGACTTTTAAAAATAGAATTGCGATATAATGGAGATGATAAAATGAAGGTTTTAACATCTGAAGAAGCTCAAAAGCTTAATAAATTTGTAATAAAACATTATGGCATTCCTCCTGTTATGTTTATGGATCAAGCAGGAAGAACAATTTTAGATGTATTGTTGAGAGAATATCCAAAGGCACAAAAATTTTTGATAGTCTGTGGTAAGGGAAATAATGGTGGAGATGGTTTAGTTCTTGCAAGGCGTCTAAAACAGGTAAAGAGAGAGCCATTTGTTGTTTTGTTGGAAGATAGAGAAAAAATGTCACCATTGTCAAGATTAAATTTTGATTTACTTACAAAGATGTCAATTAAATATGTCTTTGCTGATGATATTTTATATTTTGATGAATTAAAACATGTTGATGTCGTAGTTGATTCAATGATTGGAACTGGATTTACTGGTATTTTAGAGGGCAATTATTTAAAATTAGCAAATTTTATAAACGATTTAGACAAGCCAGTCGTTTCTGTTGATATCCCTTCAGGTATAAATCCAGATAATGGAAAAGTTGAGGGGGGAGTTGCTGTTAAAGCAGATTGTACTGTTACAATAATTGCTCCTAAGAGAGGTTTTTTTCTCCTTCCAGCTTCTGAATATGTCGGAAAATTGCATGTTGCAGATTTAGGTTTGTTTGGATTTGATGGTTTTGATCAGATTTTACCTCCAAGTTGTAGCATAGCAGACCATTCTTTTTTATCTGATATTATGCCTACAAGACCGAGGGGAGCTTGGAAAGGTTCTGTTGGTAAATTACTTGTTATTGCTGGCTCAACAGAATATGCAGGGTCTGCAGAATTACTTTGTAAATCTGCAATGCGTGCAGGCTGTGGAATGGTATATTTGGCAGTTCCAAAAGAAATTTTAGATGTTATGAAAACAAAACTTGTTGAGGAAATAATAATTCCTTATTCAAAAGATGATTTGACAAAATTATATGATACGTTAAATAAAGTAGATGCATTGGCTGTTGGTAGTGGAATAGGGCAGAGTCAAGATATTAAAGATGTTTTGAAAAAAATTTTGTTATCTACAGATAAGCCTATTGTTTTTGATGCAGATTCATTACATTCAGATTTGCTTTCTTATGTCAAATCTAAAGAAGTTGTCATTACTCCACATGTTGGTGAAATGTCAAGGCTTTTATCTAAGACAATAACTAGCATAAAAACAAGTATGATTGAATCTGCTTTTGAAGCAATAGAAAAATTTAAGGGTGTTGTCTGTGTTCTGAAATGTTCTAATTCAATAATAGCACTTCCAGATGGCACATTTTATTTTAATACAACAGGAAGTGAGGCAATGGCAACAGCAGGAAGTGGAGATGTACTAACGGGTATTATTGGCTCTTTGCTTTCAAAAGGTCTTTCTGCTTCAAATAGTGCTGTTTTGGGATGCTTTTTGCATGGATTTGCAGGAGATATTGCAAGAGAAAAAATAGGGGATTTTGGAGTAATTGCTTCAGATATAGTAAATTATATTCCCAAAGCCACTGATTTTTTGTTAAAAATGAAGAAATAATATAATAAATATGGGAAAATAAAAAAATGTCTTTTATTACACCTACTTCTACCTGTTGTCTTGATTGTATATATTTTCAAAAAATTAAAAGCGAAAAAGAAAACACTTCTTCAGAAAATTTTTTTTGTTTAGCTTATCCTGAAGGTATTCCAAAAGATTTTGTTTTTGAAGAAAAAAAAGATGGTCAAATTTGTAAAGATGGATTATTTTTTAAAAAAAATAAACACCATATTGATGATAAAGTTACATTCAATGATAAATATATTAATATAATAAAATCTAATTTTGGGGATTATCCAGTTCTTTTTACAAGAGGATTTAATAAACAAAACCTCACAAATTATGATTTAAACAATACATTTTTTGTAATTGATTCGAATATACATAATTTACATAAAGAGCTTTTTTCTTTGGTACCACTTGAAAAAATATTTTTTATAGAGGCAATAGAACAAAATAAGACTATTGAAAAAGTTCTTGATTTAGTCAATTTTTTTTCTGATTCAAAAGTTGATAAATCTTCAAAAATTCTCTGCTTTGGTGGGGGAATAACACAAGAGATCACATCTTTTGCATGCAATATTTTTTTGCGTGGAATAAAATGGGAATTTTATCCTACGACACTTTTGGCTATGGCTGATTCATGTATTGGTGGTAAGTGTAGTTTAAATTATAAGGGAATAAAAAATCAGTTGGGGGTATTTTATCCTCCTTCTAAAGTGAGAATAAATCCTTATTTTTTGAAAACACTCAAAAAAGATGATATTATAAATGGGTGGGGAGAGATATTTAAATCTTGCCTTTTAGAAGAAAAATTTGCAAAAGAACTGTTTGACATAGATTTTACTTATGAGGATATTTTTTCAAAAACCGATCATACACTATATGATTTTTATAGAAATTTTATTTCTTATTCACTTCAAGTTAAAAAGAATATAGTTGAAAAAGATGAATTGGAAAGTAAATTCCGAATGATTTTAAATTATGGTCATACATTTGGACACGCTTTAGAGGCATATACGGAGAACTCTATTTCTCATGGCAAAGCAGTTTTGTGGGGAATAGATGTCATTAATTTTGTTACCTATAAAAAGAATATTATGTCAAAAGATGATTTTTTTAAGATAAGAAAATTTATCTATGACCACTTTTTGGAGATTAATAGCATAAAAATAACCAATTCTGAAAGATTGTTTAGTTTCATAAAAAGAGACAAAAAGATAAGAAATGGCAAATTATTAGTTGTCTGTTTAGAGAAAATAGGCTATCCAGTTATTTTTGAAGAAGATATAAAAGAACTTGAAAAAATGTTTTTAGATTTTGAATAAAATTTTTTTATAATATTATTTTAAATTCTCCTAACTTAAAAATATTAGCTAATTTTGTGTATGGTAGAAAATTTTTAGTATTTGAATAATTTTTTTAAAAAAGGAAATATTAATTTTTTGTCAAATCTTCTAAAATTAATGTATTGCATTATATTTTAAGAAATTTTTTACTAAAAAAACTGCTTTTTTGCTGTAATTATTAAAAAAAAAGCATGTAAATTACCTTTCTTAAGGGGCTTTTTTTGTCAAAGCTGTAAATCATTATTTACTTTTTTTGTATTTTTAGTTATTATTTTCAATACTTTTTAAATATAGGTGAGAGAAAAAAATGGCATACATAGTTTGTATTGATGGAAATATTGCCGCAGGCAAAACAACTGTTTTGAGTGAGATAGAGAAGAAGGGATATAAGGTTTTTTATGAACCTTTTTCAGATAATCCTTGGCTTCCTCTTTACTATCAAGACCCCAAAAAATACGCTTTGAATACTCAGCTTTGGTTCTTGTCTGAGCGTTTTAGGCAGTATAAAAATGCTGATTTCAGCACTCGTGGAATTGTATTTATTGAAAGATCAATGTACACAGATAGATTTATCTTTGTTGAATTGATCAGAAGAATGGGCAATTTAGATGATTTGGAAGTTGATACATATAGACATCATTTTGAAATTTACAAAAATCCTCTTCCAGATTTGGCAATAACACTTTCTGTTGAACCTGAGGAATGTCTTTCAAGATTGAAAGGAAGAAGCCGTGATATGGAGGCAGGAGTACCTCTCGATTATTTACAGAAATTGGGAGATGTTTATGCAGAGAATTATCCAAGACTTGGTGTAAAATCAATAATGGAATGTTATCCTTATGGACCAGAAGAAATTGCAAAGATAATTATTGAGGTTGCTGAAAAAGAGTATAAAGAGTATAATGCTTAAAAAATGGAGGAGCTATGGCAAAAAAGATTCTTGTTTCTTTTTTTTCTTGTAGTAATGTGACAAAAAAATTGGCAAAAGTCATTGCTGATGTTACTAAAGGTGATTTGTTCGAGATAAGACCAGCTATACCATATACAAGTGCTGATTTGGATTGGACTGACAGAGATTCTCGCAGTAGTCTCGAAATGAAAGACCATTCTTCAAGACCTGAAATTTTGGAAACTCTTTCAAATATGGCTGATTATGATGTTGTTTTTGTTGGTTTTCCTATTTGGTGGTATGTAGCTCCTACAATTATAAATACCTTCCTTGAAAGTTATGACTTTCAAGGAAAAACAATTATTCCATTCTGTACATCAGGAGGAAGTGGAGTAGGGCATACTGATGAAAATTTGCATGTCTCTTGTTCTGACACTGTAAATTGGAAGCCTGCAAAATTGTTAAATAGAGCGACTAAAGCTGATGTTGAAAAATGGATAAATAGTTTAGGAATATAAAAAATATATTAAAACAGGGAAGTTTTTTGTGGCTTCTCTGTTTTTTATTTTTAATTGTGATAATAAGGTGATTTCTATATGGAAGAGCAGAAAGAAAACATTCTTCTTGAAGATTTGAAATTTCCAAAAGATTTCAAATTTGAAAAAACGACAAATGGATTTAAGATTAATTCAACAGGTGGAGAATTTTTTCCAAATAAATTAGCAGGTCCAATTACACTGTCTTTTTGGCTTATAATTATAGGTTTTGCTATATTTGGTAATAAATATTTTCATGAATTTGTTAATGAATATTTGAAAAATATTATTTGGTATGTTAATCATTCGATTTTGTATAATATTATGTTTTATTGTATTATCTTTATATTTTTTGCTGTCATTCCTTATTGTATCATGTTGGCTATAAAAATGTTAACAGACATAGATACTGAATATACTTTTTCTCCTTCTGGAATAAATATAAATTCAAAAAAAGGAAAATTATTTATTTCAAAAAGTAATATTTCGGATATTTATTCTAAAGATGAAGAAGTAAGTACAAAAAATGGAAATTATACAAAATATTGTGTTTATTTAGATTTTAGAACAAGGTTTTATATTCCTGATACAAATAAAAATGTAGAAAAAGTAGATATGTTTTCAGATTCAATATTCACAGATGAAAAAATATCTTTATTTCTTGTTCAGGAAATAAAAAAGGTTTTTAGTGAAGATTGACATACTCCCCATAAATGAATTTAGGGGATTCTGGGATATTAACGAACCTTGCCTCTATTTTAAATTAGAGGTCTTACGAGTTCTTTCCACAATGG
>CADASF010000080.1 GCA_902790465.1 uncultured bacterium
AAGTTAGGGGGTAAATTACTGTCGTGGGTGAAGGTAAGTTAGATAGAAAGCTATTGATTTCTATATTGAAAGAACAGAGAGCAATTCAAACAGATGAAGATATAAAACGTCTGACAAGGATTATTATTCCTAAAGAGTATAAAACTAGTTCTTTGTATACTAGTTTGAAAAAAAATGTAACAGAAATAGGAGATTCACTTTTTGAAGGTTTTGACAAATTAGAGCAATTAACACTTCCTGATTATATTGAGAGAATTGGTCATAATGCTTTTAAAGGTTGTAAAAATTTGTCAAGCATAAATATGCCACAAAATTTGAGGGAGATTGGAAATAATGCTTTTGAAGGTTGTATATCACTTACATCTGAAGAAAATCCTTTAGAGATTCCTTCAACAGTTAAATTTATTGGTAATGATGCTTTTAAAGGTTTGAAATATATTAGTTATAGTGGTGAAGCTGTTGGAGCAAATTGGGGAGCAGAATTCAATTTAGCAACTGTTTCTAAAGATGAATATGATTTTAACGATGTTCCTTCTGAAGATGTAATTGATGAGGAAGCTCAAAGAAGAACAGAGGAACAGGCTCAAAAACAAGAAGCCGATAATGTAAAATCTTCAGGTGGCAAAGGTGGTAGTTTCAAGGGGCAAGAACATGGTTCTTTGGGTAAAAATAAAGCATTAGCTGGTATTGAAATGAAAGAAGCTGAGCAAGAGCTTGAGGATACAATGCAAGAAAGAGCTGAAAATACAAGACAAGCATTGCCTACTAAACCTTTGACTTCCAATCCTGCAAGTTCTTATACATCAACAAAGGGTACTTCAGTAACAGCTGGAACACAGACAAATAAGCAATTATCAATAGATAATAAAACAACTAGTTTGAATATATCAAAAACACAACCAACGCACGCAGATGTTAATAATGGAAAAGAACAAGTTAATAGTGTTTCTTCAACAGATAATATTGATAAACTTAAAGTACAGTGTATAAGACAAGAGAAACTTATAAAAAAATATACAGAAGAAATAACGAAGCAAGTTAACAAAATAGCAGAGAAAGATATTGAAATAGAAAATTTAACCAAAGAAAGAGACGATTTTAAGAAAAAAGCAGAAGATTTTGAAAAAGAAGTTATTTCAAAAAAATCTTTGGAGAGTGAGCTTCAAGCAGAAAAGGCGAAGGTTACAGAATACCAGGAAACTATTGACAGTTTGAGGGCTGAAATAGATGAAAAAGATGAAGCCAGTAAAACATTAGCTAATGAGAAAAAAGATAAAGAAAATGAGATTACAGACCATGAGAATACTATTAAAGACCTTAAAGCTAAATTAGAAGCAAATGATAAATTTGCTCCTTTCGCAAGTATGTTGATTGGTGCTATTGACAAAGTTTCTGAATCAAAGATTGCTGTTTTTTCTAAGGAAAAAGAGTTAGAAAAAGCACAAGAAGAGGTTAGGTTTTTAAAAGAGACAGAAGAAAAAATTAAGAAGGAACTTAAAGAAGCCAAAAACAAAGCAGAAGAGGCTAATGTTGATTTAAAAGCAGTAAAGAAAGATGTAGAAGCAAAAGAAAAAGAATTTGCTGAGGCAAAGAAAAATTTTGAAGAAGAAAAACAACAGCTTCAAGAAAAAGCAAAGAAAGAAGCAGAAGCAAAAGAAAAAGAATTTGCTGAGGCAAAGAAAAAACTTGAAGAAGAAAAACAACAGCTTCAAGAAACAGTAAAGAAAGAAGCAGAAGCAAAAGAAAAAGAATTTGCTGAGGCAAAGAAAAAACTTGAAGAAGAAAAACAACAGCTTCAAGAAAATGCAAAGAAAGAAGTAGAAGCAAAAGAAAAACAGATTGCAGAAGAACGCGAAAAACTTGAAGAGGAAAGGAAAAAACTTCAAGAAAATGCAGTTAAAGAAGCAGGAGAACAAGGAAAGCTATTTTCTGAAAAATTAAAAGAAGCTAATAATCAGAAAGAAACAGCTGAAAAAGAACTTAAAGCATATAAAGCAATATATGCCGATATAGACAAATTATATGAACTTCACCAACAACTTCCTGAAAATGTCAGAAATACTTTGCAAAATTTGTTTGGTAAAGATGATTCTCGTATTAGCATAGTCTTCAATATAACAAAATCGAGAAATATAGAGTCATTATGGCAGTATATTTGTGATAGAATTGAAGGAAATGAATTATCTGAACACAGAGATAATTTAATTCAAATATTTGATATTGCATTTAAATTATTGAAAGTTGAAGACTGCAATTATGAACGACTTGAAGTTCATGAAGGAGATGGATTCAATCGTATCAGTATGAGATTGTTGACATCAAGTAAACAAGTTGGTTCTGTACACAAAGTTTTATTGCAAGGATTCAAATATCTAACAAACAACCGAGTTTTAAAACAGAGTTTAGTTTCGTTAGGTTAATAAGAGGTTATTAAAATGGCAAATGTAATAGAAAATGAAATAAGGAAAGTAAAAATTCCAAAAGATGATGTTGAACTTTTGGAAAAATTGAGATGTAAAGAGTTAAAGAAACATATTTCTAAGAAAATAAAAGAACTCGAAAATTCTTTTAAAGATTTATGTGCTGAATTTGATAAAAGATTTGATAATAATGAATGGATATATATGACAGATGAAGTTTATTATATTAATAGTGTCTCGTCATTTATCAACGATCTTGATAAAAAGCAGTGTTATTATCAGAACTCATCAAAAGAGGCTGTAATTGATAAATCTGATTGGAAGTTCAATGATTTGCAAGGCAATTTTCCTACAGAAAAAGAAGCAAAAAATATTTTTGGACCGAATTGCAAGCATTTTAAACAGGCTAATGGTAAGATAAAATGCTGTGGCAGAGATTATGATGGTGTAACTGTAACAAGTCAGTCTTGGTTTTATCTAACAGTTTATTCAGAATTAGCAAAAGATGTTTTTAAATATGGAACTCAGGAAGTTAAATCAAAAGATATTTTGACTGTTCCGATCTATCGTTTGAATGGAATTGATTCTGAAAGAATGTCAACATCTGATGTTATTTTGTCATGGTTAAAATATGGTCTTCGTCCATCTGAATTTACATCTCCTGAAATAAAGAAAATTTATGACAATTTGAAAAATATCTATAATAAAGAAGAATATTCAGGTTATTTGAAATCAGGTTTAGAGGGAAATATAATATTTGACGATCAAGAATCTTGTGTTGAAAAAATGTACAATGATTGTTTATCTGGTAAGAAGTTGTATTTTTTAGACAATAAGGCTGTTAGTTATATTCTCAATGAACAGAAAGAATTTGAAGCTGATGAAGAGTTTTTAGCTGAATTTACAAAAAAGTTTCTTGAATCTGATTTTAATAGAGCAGGTTTAGATACTTATAAAGAAAATAGACTTGAAGACCACAATCTTGGACATTGGGATTTATTTGATTACAATGATTCAATAGATAGTGAAATAATTGTAGAATTTAAAAACCCTATATATTCAAGAAATCCAAAAGAAGATGTTGACATAGATAAATATGTAGCAATAGATTTTGGAACTAAGAGTACAGTTGTTTCATATAAAGATAATGAAAGTCAACGTATTGTTCCAATAAATGTTGGAAAATCTGAAGATTTTTCTGATATGAGCAATTTTGAAAATCCGACAGTAATGTATTTTATTGATTTTGGTACTTTTAAAGATAAATATTATGACAAAATCAAATATGGTCGTCCAGATACAAGTTGGGAGGATTTGAATATATCATATAGTGCTTCAGATGCTCTTAAACATGCTACAAAAGAGAATTATTCTTCTTTTTTGACAGATCTAAAATCTTGGTGTAGTTCAAAAAATAAGATTAGTGTCAAAAATAGAGATAATGGTGATAGAAAAGGACAGCTATATGTTTTTAAACCATACGGTGATATAGTTGAAGGTGATGATGATCCTGTTGAATATTATGCATATTACTTGGGATTGTACATAAATAGAATGGCTTTTAAAAATATTTATATGAAGTATAAGATGTCATTCCCTGCCACTTATGAACAACAACTCAGAGATAAAATACTCGATTCTTTCAGAAGAGGAATAAAGAAGTCGTTCCCTAAATCACTTCTTGCAAATGAAGAGCTTATGAATGAATTTGAAGTCGAATTTGACAGAAGTGAACCTGCTGCCTATGCTGCCACCGCACTAGAAAAATTTAATTTTAAGCCTAATGAAGGTGATGAATACTATTATTCTGTATTTGATTTTGGCGGTGGTACAACAGATTTTGATTTTGGTGTATATCGTGGTCTTAGTGATGATGAAATTGATGAGTTGAATGCCAACTACAGATTGATCCATGTCTTTGAAGGAGGAGACAAAGACCTAGGTGGTGAGAAACTGTTAAAATATTTGGCATTTGAGATATTCAAGATAAATACAGACAAGCTATTTAATGATGGAAATGGAAATAAAATCCAATTTACTCTTGACTACGATAGTTCTGATGCGGATTGTGTAAATTTTAAAACTCTTATTGACAATGAATCAGTATATGCAAATAGAAATATGTACAATTTGATGGAAAAATTGCGTTGGGCTTGGGAAGGTGCAAAAACCAAAGAAGATGAAGATACCCAAGAAGATTATGAGAAAAGATCTACTATTGTTGTAGATTTAGTGAATGAAAAAGGCGAGCCTAAGCCAGGATGTGAACTTTCAAATATCAAATATAGTGAAGAGGGAGAGCAAATATTTGTAAATCTTCAAGATTTGTTGGATAAAAGAATAGATAAAGCAGTGCATGATTTTTTTGCCACAATGAGAGAGGCATTTAATCCTAAATCTGAAGGTAAAAAATCTTTAAATAAACAGTATGATATAAAAGATTTTGAGCATATTCCTGATCATGAAATTGCAATATTTCTTGCTGGTAATTCTACAAAATCTGAACGTTTCCGTGAAATTTTGGAAGACTATATTTCAGATAATCCTAAATCTAAAAATAGTGAATCCCAAGATTTGCATAATGACTATTCCATGAGCGAGTATTCTGATGATCCATCGAAGGATTTTGTTCCTCCTACTACATCGACTTCCAAGGCAAAAGAAATACTTGGATTGGATAAAAATTGCGAGTTGCATTTCAAGATATATCCACCTTTGGGAGAAAAAGAAGCAAAAGAGATCCAGATAAATCGTGGATATAAAAAAGAAGATGTTGACAAGTCAGGTGAGCCAACTTGTAAGACAGGTGTTGCCTATGGGCTTTTGATCGAAGGAATAGATATTCAAGATGTAAATGCAAAAGAAGATGGTCAGACAGGATTCGATTTCTATGTTGGTAAGGATAAGAGAGGAATATTTGATATAGTTCTCTTTAAAAATTGTTCTTCTAAGTGGGAATACTTTAAGAAGACTCAAAAGAAAAATAAAACCTATGAATTGTTCTACACAACATCTCCTAATGTAACGAGTGGAATTGAGGTAAAAGAGTCTAAGAGTAAGACTAAATGGCTCAGGGTTGACAATCCTGTTGATGGAGCAGAAATCGAGGTTCGTGCTATTTCTAAGGATACTATTGAATGGCGTGTCATTAGAAATAATGAGGAAATTTTGCCTCCACAGAAGATAACATTGGAAGAATAATTAATTTTTTAAATAAATCCCCTTTTATTTTTTATAAATAAAAGGGGTTTTTTGTTGTTTTAGATAAATTAGATTTAATAAGAAAATTTCTTGAGGAGGAGAAAATGAAATTTCAACCTAAGTCTTTTGCTAAACCTGGATTTGACAAAGGAAGAGATGATGGAGATATTCGCAATAAGCCTATGCTTGGTGCTAGAAGAGATAGAGGCGGCGATAATGGAGAGTTAAAGCAACAGATAGAAGAGTTGACAGATGAGCTTGAAAGGGAAAAGAATGACAATTTGGTCAAGGACGATCAAATAAAGCAATATCAACAATATATACAGGCATGTAAAAATCAGATACAAAAACAGAAAGAGTCTGCAGAACAATATAGAAAAGATGCTGAAAATAAGTTTGACACCATTATAAGACAGGCAAAAGAGACTATAGCTGGCAAAGATGGTCAGATTAATCAGTATATACAATATTTAAAAGAAGCCAAAAATCAAATAGAAATTATTAAACAAGAAAAAGAAACATTAGAAGCAAATAGAGTTGAATTTGAAAAAGAAGTCAATGATTATATAGAAGATGCAAAATCAAAATTTACAACTTTGGTCGCCGATATTCAGACTAAACAGAATGAAATATCACAAAAAGATGGCGAGATTGAGCAGTTAAAATCGGCATTGTTAAAAAATAATGGTGATAGTGGAAAATTTCAGTCTGAGATAGCAAGAAAAGATGAAGATATTGCTAAATTACAGGCAATATTGGGAGAAAAAGAGTCTGAAATTGGCAAATTACAAATTGAATTGGAAAATGAACAGGCCGTAACAGATAAATTACAAGCTGACAGAGATAGTCAAATTACAAAATTGCAATCAGAGTTAGTTGAAAGAGATATTTTGGTTAGTCAGCTAAAATCAAGTATATCACAGAAAGATGGAGATACAGGTAAGTTACAATCAGAAGTAGCAAAGAAAGTTGATGAAATTATAAAATTACAGGATGAAATATCTAAAAAAGATGATGATCTTGTAAAGTTAGCCAGCGAAATAGAAGAAAAAGAAAATAAAATTACTGAATTGAAATCTGAAATAGCACAGAAAAATAGTGATACAGGTGAATTACAAGCTAAAGTAGCTGAGAAAAATAGTGATATTGTTGAGTTGCAGTCCGAGATAGCTCAAAAAGATAATGAAATTGATACATTACAAACTGAAATATCTGAAAAGAACAATAAGATTTCTGAATTGCAGTCAGAAATAACTCAAAAAGATGAAGAAAATAAAAAAATACAGTCTGAAATCTTGGAAAAAGCTAAATCTAGTGGTGAGTCGATTTCTGAAGAAATAACAAAAGAGCTTGAAAATTTAAAATCTCAGTTGTCAGAAAAAGATGTTGAGATTGAAAATTTGCAAACTGAAATTGTTGAAAAAGAAGATAAACTCAATAAATTAGAATATGAATCAGTTGAGAAAGATAGCAAAATTTCTGAATTACAAGATAATATTGAAAAGCAATCTAAAAAAGAGCCTGAAAAAGTTGTTAATACAGAAGAAATAGAAAAATTGAAATCCCAACTATCTGAAAAAGATAGCGAAATAGAAAAATTGAAATCTGAATCAGTTGAGAAAGATAGTAAAATTTCTGAATTGCAAACTACTATTGATGAACAATCTAAAAAAGAGCCTGAAATAGTTGTTGATAATGAAGAGATAGAAAAATTGAAATCCCAATTATCAGAAAAAGACAGCAAAATAGAAAAATTGCAGTCCGAATCAGTTGAGAAAGATAGCAAAATAGAAAAGTTAAGTTCAGAAGCTTCAGAAAAAGATGTCAAAATAGAAAAATTACAGTCTGAAACAGCTGAGAAAGATAGCAAAATTTCTGAATTACAAGATAAGATGGTTGAGATTGCAACAAAGAAAGGTGAGGAAAACAAGATTGATGATTACGATCGATTTGTTCCTTTCTTTGAAAAATTGGTAGATGTAATAGACAACCGCACAAATTCAAAGATTGTTGATTTTGGCAAATTCTTGGCAGATGAAGAAAAGAAAAATCTCCAGACCAAAAATGAAGAATATTTGGTAAAAATTGGAAAATTGGAATCAGAAAAAGTTCTTTTTGACAATGATCTAAATGAGCTTTTAGATAAGGTTTCTGTTTTGGAAGAAAAGAAAATTGAATTGGAATCTGAACTTGAAAATTGCAGAACAGAGAATTTGAAATTGGATTCTGAATATAAGATTTTGGAATCAAGAAATAAAGAGCTTGATAAAGATATTGAGGAAAAGAATAGCACGATAAATAGGTTGGAAACTGAAAAATCTGAGCTTGAAAAGGAAAATAGAGAGATTTCGTTACAGTTGATTAATGACAATAATGGGAAAGAATCTAAGCATTCTAAAAAATAAATTAACGCCTTGTGCTAGTTGATTTTTAAAAAATAAGTAAATAAAAATTTGCTATAAACTATCCAATCTATGCCTATATACTGCCATTTTGTCATTGCGAGGCTTGGGAAATAGTTAAAAACTCTAACGAGTTTTTAAAAAATAATCCCCACAAGGGGGAAGCCCAGCAATCTAAGCCTGTGAATTATTATTTACTTAAAAATTGAGTCGATCGGCTCTATTTAGAATGAGATTATGATCTATTTAATAATGCCACGGTCGCACAGCTCCCTCGCAATGACATCGCTTCTAAATAGTGGCTATTTGGGGTGTATTTAAAAATATTAATTAACTAGCACAACGAGTTAAATTATTATAAAGGCATGTTTGTGATTATATTAAAAATGAACATGCCTTATTTTTTGACTTTGGGGGAGACATGATTAAAGAGATAAGAGAGGTAAAAATTTCTGCTGATGACAAAGAATTAGCTGAAGATGTAAAAGAGCCAAATTTAGTTGAATTGAAATAGTAGAACAAATATATAAAAGTATAAAAGGAGGGAATTCTTGATATTATTTTTCTTGAATTCCCTTTTGTGATATGGAGAAAAAGTCCTAATGTTCAAGTAGCTAAGATTTCGTCTGATGTTTCTGAACAGCCTGTAGATGATATTGAAGAGGATTTGAGTCTATTGGAGCAATTATGATAATATTTAAGAAATATTGATTTTCTTGAATATTGTTTTAGATTGTTTTTGTAAAAATATAAAGTTAGGGGGTAAATTACTGTCGTGGGTGAAGGTAAGT
>CADASF010000081.1 GCA_902790465.1 uncultured bacterium
CACTTCTGGAAAGAGAGAACATTTTGGTCAGATGGATATTTTGCTTGTAGTATTGGGGAAGGCACAAGTTATGACACAATTCAAGAGTACATCAAGAACAAAGGTTAAAAGGAGCCATTCATGTGCTCAGCTAAAGACTGACCACTTTTCTGGCTCGAAAAAGATAAAATAATCCAAAAATTTTTCCAAAAAACATTTTCAGACAGTGCAAAATCATATTTAAAGAAAAAAAGATAAAACATAGAAGAAAGAACACCAACAGCAAGTATGTAAAATTGAATATATTCATAAATTTCATCATATAAAAAATCACCTGCAGGAATATTTGAACCTATTAAAGCAAAACCTTTGTCGGTAAAATAAAATTTATATTGAGCAGGAAAAGGCACAATTTCTTCTTTATTAGCTTTATTATTTTTCTTATCTTTTTTTGATTTCTTTTTTTGATTTTCATTAATATCTTGCATAGATTTTCAATTTCCCAATAACAAAATTTTTAATATTTTTTTATAATATTTATCTTATAATTTATAAATACCTGTTTTGGCTGAATATTACTTTATCTTATTTATTGCTATTTGCTAATATTTCTTTTTACTTATGACCTAATTGTAAATTTTACTTTTTGGGTATAAAGAGGGAGGGGCGGAAATCAATTTTTTAAAATTAACTCATTGTGCTAGTTACTTAAAAATTGAGTCGATCGGCTCTATTTCCCCAATTTTTGCCTAATCTGCTGAATAAATTACTAAATTTAAATTAAGCCTTTGAGATTATATTTTATAAACAAGGAAAATTTTTGTAAAATAAAAAATAACATAATAGATAAAAAATAAGGGCTGTGAAAAAAGTAAATAGAGGCGATGTCATTGCTAGGCGTAGCCGTGGCAATCTCAACCACTTTTTTATTAACTAACACAACGAGTTAATTTACGAAAATTATATAAAAAAATACTTTTTTCACAGCGTTAGGAGATCTCATGACGAAGAAATTTTTAATTTTTACACTGTGCCTGTTTATACTCGGCACATTCATTTCAGCATGTGGTGGAGGTGGAAAAACAACACCGCCAAACTCTGCATGTGGTGGAGGTGGCAAAACAACACCGCCAAACTCTCCATTTTTCCCTATACCAACTCCAACACCTGCAAAATATCCTCTTGAACTTTCAAAGACAGAGTTCACTGTAAATATTGGAGAAACAGACAATATTACTGTTACACTAAATGGTGAAGATATCACACAAACTGCTACTTATACTGTTGACCAAGAAGCAATCGCTAATGTTGAAGCTGGACTTATCACAGGAATTTCTGTAGGAATTGCGACAGTTACTGTACATGCAGAAAATGCGGAAGCTGACAAAACATTCACTGTTAATGTCATCGATCCAAGTTTGCCAAGTCTCGAAATTAATCCAACAGAAGTTGATTTGATTATTGGTGAACAGGGGGAGGTAACTGTTACATTTGAAGGTAAAGATGTAACAGAAAATGTTACTTATACTGTTGATGATAAATCTATTGCAAATGTTGAAAAAGGAAATATAAAAGCAAAATACAAGGGAGGAACTGCAAATGTTACAGTATCCCTTGAAGGAGCTAACAGTGCATTTTTCAAAGTAAATGTAACAGATGATTCTAATAAAGAAGTTACATTGAATAACGAGGTACTCGAGCAGTTAGGTTATCAAAAAGTTGAAAATGGAGATAACTATGATATAAAAAAAATAGAAGATGGTACAATTGTAACAAATCTTGAAATACCTGCAACTTTTCAAGATAATGAGAACAAAAAATGCAAAATAATAGCCAAAAAATGCAAAATAATAGCCATTGGAAATCGTGCTTTTGACACCTGCACTTCATTACAAAGTATTACTATTCCTGACAGTGCTACACACATTGGATATTTTGCTTTTACCTATTGCACTTCATTACAAAGTGTTACGATTCCTGACAGTGTTACATACATTGGAGATTTGGCTTTTGAAGATTGCCATTCATTACAAAGTATTACTATTCCTGACAGTGTTACACACATTGGATATTGGGCTTTTCGTAATTGCTCTTCATTAGAAAGTGTTACTATTGGAAGTGGTCTTACAGCTATTGGACAAATTTTTTATAATTGTTCCAATTTAAAAAATGTTACAATATCTGACAATGTAAAAATGGAACAAAAATAGATATTACTGACAGTGGGATTTCTAAAAATAATAATGTAACTTTTATAGATGTTAAAACTAAATCAGATATTACAGCTGTGACTATTCCAGATGGAGTTACAGAAATTCCTAATAGTGTTTTTATGGACTATACTTTATTGACAAATATTACTCTTCCAAACAGTGTTAAACTTATTGACAACTCTGCTATTAGAAACTGTACATTATTAAAAATAATTACTCTTCCAAACGGTGTTACAACTATTGGAAATCAGGCTTTTTATAATAGCGGTTATTCTAATAACACAGCAAATTTAAAACTCAAGATTCCAGACAGTGTTACAAGTATTGGACAAGATGCTTTTTATAATCTTGCAGAAATAACTTATACAAGCAAAATGACAGCAACAGGTTCACCTTGGGGAACAGCTTGTGAAAAATTTCACAGGCTGTTTTTTTTATGTAATTAATATTTTAGTAACAATCTTTAACAAAAAAATTAACAAAAATTGATTTTCGTTAATAAAAATTAGGTAGAAATTGTAACATTAGGCAGATACAATAAAATTATAAAAAAATAAAAATTATTGTTTTATTTTTATTTTTTTGTTATAATATTTGTAGTGAGAGGCAATTTCACAATGACAACAGAACTACCCACAAATTTCAGCAAATTATCTCTTACCCAAAAAGAGATAAAAGAACTTATTAAAAATAATCCTGAATATATACGATATATTGAAAAAGTATTCAAGGAAAGAAAATTTAAATCTATCAAAGACTTGACTATTACTGATGGATACTTATTTGGGACTGTAATGCTAAATAAGGAAATCTGCAAAGGTGTATTGGAAGCCATTTTGGAAATCAAAATAACGGATATTCAATTTGTTGAACTTGAAAAAACAGTACAAAATGGATATGAAACTAAAAGTGTTCGCTTTGATGTCATTCTAAAGGATGATAAAGGGAATGTTTACAATATAGAAATGCAGGTAAGTACAAAAGGAAAGGGATATTTAGGCAAAAGAACACGCTATTATCAAATAATGATAGATAGTTTAATGCTAAAAAAAGGTGATGATTATAGCAAGCTAAAAAAGAGCATTATTATATTTATCTGTCCTTTCAAATTATTTGATAGAAAAAGACAAGTCTATACATTTAACACATATTGTAAAGAAGATAAAGAACTTCAGTTAAATGACGAGACAACCAAAATTTTTATCTCAACAAAAAATAAAAAAGATAAAAAGTTAAATGTCGATTTAGAGGCATTCATCAATTATGTAAATGGTAAAGTGAACAAGGAAAATGAATTGATAAAAAAAATTGAAGATGAAATTGAAGAAATCAAAAATAGAGAAGAATGGAGGGTTGAGTATATGTTATCAGTATTAAATTATTCAGATGCTCGCATGGAAGGCCGTATAGAAGGCCGTATAGAAGGTCGTATAGAAGGCCGTAGGGAAGGCCGTAGGGAAGGTCGTAGGGAAGGTGAATTTATTGGCGAGAGACGAGGTACAGCACAAAAAACAGTAAATGCTATAAAATCATTGATAAAAACTTTTAATTTTTCAACTGAACAAGCTATGAAGGGCTTAGAAATTCCAATTGAGCAACAAGGTTTGTATTTTAGATTAGTAAATGACCCTGTATTTTATGAAGAATATTTTGCTGAAGATAACAATTTTATTGATCCTTCTGATTATGATGATGACTTTGACGATGAAGAAGATGAAGAGTAAAGTTCAACTTCCTAAACAAGCTCCTAAAATTGCATTTAGGAGCTTGTTTTTAGGACTTTTTCACAGCCCCTTTTGTTTCTGCTTATTTTGCCACATCTTCCATAAAATAGATAAAGGCATCTGCTATCATTCCCGGTTTAAGATCTCGTGAAGAATTATCTGCTGAAATTTTTATCCTATAGACAAGTTTTACTCTATCATCTTTTGTTGTCAAATTTTTGGGTGTAAATTCCGCTTTATCTGAAATATAAGTTATTTTTCCATTATAAACTTTATCAGGATAAGTATCTGTTTTCAATTCACATCTCTGCCCTAATTTAACTTTTGCCAAATCTGTTTCAGCAACATATCCCCTCAAATATATTTCATCTAAATTGCCAACAGTCAAAACAGTTCCGCCTGCTGTTATATTTTCGCCTTGTTCTGTAACTTTTCTTAAAACAGTACCACTAACAGGTGAATATAATTTGTGGTCAGCTTTTTTTACTTCAAGCAATTTCAAACCATCTTCGGTATTTTTTAGTTGTGAAGTCAAAATCTTTTTGTCCTCTTCCAACTTTTTCAACTCAAAATTCTTTGCCAAAGTGAGTTCATAATTTGCCACAGCTTGGTTATATACTTGATATGATGCCTCTATATCCTCTGATTTTGCCCCTGCTTTTAAAAGACTTAAATTTGCTTTTGCCTGTCTATTTTCTTCAAGTGCAGAAAGATAAGTTGTCTTGGAATTATCTCTATCTTGCTGTGAAATAGCCCCTTTCTCATAGAGATTATCTGCTCTTTCATAATTTTTCTTTGCATTTGATAAAACATGTTCAGTCTGTTTTACAAGATGTTCTGCTCTCGTTATTTCCTCTTCTCTCGAACCTGATTTTATGCTCTCATATCTTGCATGGGCTTCATCTACCTTAATTTTTGCATTTTCAATTTCTTTTTTAACAGAAATGTCTGTCTGATTTATCTGTATATCTATTTTTGGAAATTGTGCTTTAATTGTTTCTATAGAACTTTTCTGAACTACAATTTCTTGATCTATAGATTGTGAACTCAAACGCCCTATAAACTGTCCTTTTGTAATAGAATCACCTTCTAAAATGGGCAATTCAACAATTTTTCCAGCTATTTTAAAAGAACAATCTGTCTCTATTACTTCCAATGTTCCAGATGTTTCAATATAATTTACAACAACATCTTTTTTCTCTCTATCTTTTTTAACAAAGAAAAAAATTCCGCCACCTAAAAGCAAAAGAACGATAATTATAAGAACTATCTTTTTCATACTTAAGAACTCCTTTTAGAAAAAAGACTTACTGATGTAAAAAATACAACAATATCTGCAACAAAAATGGAAATAAAATTTGGTTTCAAATATTCAAGAGGACTGCCCTTTAAAAAGACATCTCTCATTATCTTTAAAAAATGGTAAAACGGATTTATATCTGCAATAAATTTAAAAATACCTGTCATATTTTCAACAGGAAACATAAAACCTGAAAAAAGCATTGTTGGAAGCAATATCAAAAAACTTGTCAACATCGCCTGTTGTTGTGTTGCTGAGACTATTGAAACAAAAATACCAAGCCCCAAAGCAACAAAAAGAAAAAAGAAAATATCGAGATAGAGAACAAAAATATTTCCCCTCAATGGAAGATGAAAAACAGCAAGAGAAATAACAAGCATTAGAGTTGAACTTATAAAAATAAGAATCATATATGGAATAATTTTGCCAATCAAAAGCTCATAAGATTGAATAGGAGTTACATTTAACTGTTCAAAAGTGCCATCTTCTTTTTCTTTAACAAGTGAAATAGCTGTCAAAGGCATTCCTATTATCATTAAAATCATTCCAAAAACACCTGGTATAAAAAAGAATTTATTTTCACCTGTTGGATTAAAAAATAATCTCGTCTCAATCGAAACAGAATTATTCACAGATGAAAAACTTGCACAAGCTGAATTTATATAACCTGCAACAGCATTTGCAACAGTCGAATCACTTCCATCAATATTTACTTGAATATCAGATGTCCCATATTTTTTTAATCTCTGTTCAAATTTTGAGGGAATGACTATGCAACCTGAAATTTTCCTCTGCTTAAAATATGTGTCTATATCGCTTTCTTTTAAATCATCATTAACCAAAATAAAATATCCGCAATTTTCGAGTGTCTGTCTAAATTCTCTTGAAGTCGCAGAAAAATCTCGATCGATTATAGCTATTGGAATATTTTTTGACTCAATCACAGCAGCATATCCAAAAACAACTGTCTGCAGTACAGGAGCAACAAAAACAATGGCTATAATAACCTTCATATTGATTATGCTTATAAATTCTTTTTTTATAATTGCCCAAATTCGAGTAAACAATTTTTCTTTGCTCTCTTTTGTATTTTTATTTGTTATCAAATATTTTAATCTATCTTCTTTTTAAATTTAATAAAAGCGACAAGAACAAAAAATATATTAAATGCCAATAAAAATAAAATGTCATTGAAAAGAATATTAAAATCAGAGGCTTTGGAGTAGATACCTCTTGCACAATTTATAAAATATTTTCCAGGTACTATATAAGTAATATATTGAACAATTTTTGGCATACCTGGTATATAAAAAACAAATCCAGATAAAATCATTATTGGCAAAAATGAAGACAAAAGAGCAAGTATATTTGCAACAAGAGAATTTTTTGTAACAACAGAAATAGTAAGCCCTTGAAAAAGAACTCCTCCTAAAAATACGATACAAACAATAGCCAACAAAAAAATACTTCCCTTTATTTTAACATTATATAAAAATCTTGCTATGCAAATTAAAATAGTAGTATCAATACAGCCAATTATAAAATATGGAAAAAACTTGCCAAAAATTATCTCAAGTTTTGAAACAGGAGTTGACAAAAGAAGCTCCATAGATGAACTTTCCCATTCTTTGGAAATCGTCGTAGATGTCAAAAGTGCAGATAAAATCGCCATTATAAGTGCAATCAATCCTGGTACAATGGCTTTGTTGCTTTCAAGTGAGGGATTATACCAAATTCTAACAACAGGATTTACTGGAGCAGAAATAGTCTTTCCATTTGTAGTGAGAATTTCAGTAAAAAAATCTCTCAAAATCATCGTCATATAAGATGTTCCAGCTGTAGTTCTGCTTGGATTTACACCATCTGCCAAAACTTGAATATCACTTTTATGTTTAAGCAGATCACTTCCAAATTTTGCAGGTATCACAAGTGAAATTTCTGCCTCACCTGAATTTAAAGATTTCTGCACTTCTGAATAATTTCTGCAATATCGAACAACTCTAAAATACCCACCTGCCTGAACTTTATCTATCAAATATTTACTCTGACTTGAATTGTCCAAATCAAGGACAGCAAGAGACAAATCATTTACATCAAGACTTAGTGAATCACAAAAAAGGAATATCAATAAAATAGGAATCAAAAAAGCACTTATAAGTGTTTTTCTGTCTCTCATTATGTGTTTAAACTCTTTCTTCACAATAGCCCAAAGTCGTATAACATTCATGTCTCTTTTGTCCAGTCTTATTTTGTCTCGTCTTTTTGTCTCGTCTTATTTTGTCCAGTCTTATTTTGTTTCATCGGTAAAATTTTCAATTATGGCGTGTTGGTAAACTCTAAAATATTAACCAAGAGGCTTTATATGTATAAAAAATGAACGAAATTCATTTTTCTAAAGAACTTGATTTCCGTATACGATACAGGCGATCGACTCAATTTTTAAGTAAAGAATAATTTACAGGCTTAGATTCCACGGTCGCTCCCTCCTTGTGAGGGTATTTTTTTAAAAACTCTAAAGAGTTTTTAACTATTTGTGGAGCTCCCTCGCAATGACAAAGTGGCAGTATACAAGCACATATTGGATAGTTTACAGCAACTTTTTATTTACTTATTTTTTTAAATCAACTAACACAACGCCCTACTTATTGTAAATGCTCTCCGTCTTATAGATAAAGAAATCCTCAAGAGTAATCTCTTTTTTTCCAACAATTTTACCTTCAACAGAAGCCTTTAATTCAGAAGGAGTCCCCTTTGCAATCATTTTACCACCTGAAATCAAAATAATGTTATTGCAATACTCCGCCTCCTCCAAATAATGTGTAGTTACCAAAACAGTTATATTTTCCGAAGAAAGTTCTCTTATCAACTTCCAAAAATCACGCCTTGCAATGGGATCAGCCCCAGATGTAGGTTCATCAAGAAAAACAATAGGCGGATCATGAACTAATGCACATGCCAAAGCACATCTCTGTCGTGTTCCACCTGTCAAAATACCTGCCTTTGTGTTTTTTAATTCAACCAAAGAAAGTTTATTCAAAAGATAATCAGATCGCTCTTTTAATTTTCGCCCCTTGACATCATAACAATTACCCCAAAATCTAAGATTTTCTTCAACAGTCAAATAACTATACATTGAAAACTTTTGAGACATATAACCAATTCTCTTTTTTATCTGCTCAAAATTTTTCATAATATCAAGACCATTTACAGTTCCCTTACACTCTGTAGGTTTTAACAATCCACATAACATTCTTATTGTAGTAGTCTTACCTGCACCATTTGGACCTAAAAAACCGCATATTTCACCCTTTTTGACAGTCAAAGAAATATTGTCAACAGCCGTAAATTTTCCAAATTTTTTTGTTATGTACTCAACCTCTATTTCATTCATTTTTTTATAAAAGATAAAAATATATCAATTTGTTTTTCTAAATCAGAAAAATCAAAATCATCAAAATGAAAATTACAATCATTCAATACAACATAAGGAAATAAAATTCCAATAAATGATTGAAAAGCAAAAATATCTAAATTTTCATCTTTGCCAGTAATTTCTTTTAATACATTTTGAATCTTTTTAAATCCCTCTTTTTTTAAAAACATAAAATAAGATTCCTGACTTGATAATTGAAAAGTTCCATGTTCTAGCGTCTGTAAAATTATTTTTTTTATTTTTTTTGCATAAACAGAGTATTCTATTAAAAATTTTTTCAATCGAATTTCAGGACTTAAATTTAAATTATCTAAAATATAAAAAATATTTTGTATCTCCTTAAATAATTTATCCCCTGCAATCGAAAGCAAATTATACAACGAGCCAAAATGATAATTAACAGCAGAAACATTTACACCTGCCAATTCAGTAATAGTTCTTACAGTTATGTAATCAATTCCATTTTTCAAAAGCTCAACAGTAGTATCAATTATTTTTTGTTTAGTTTCATTTCTATTATCCATAATTAAATTCTCAAACAATATTTAAAACAATGTTTTAAATATTGTTCTATTTTTATTTTTTATTTCCTTTTTTGTCAAAAAAAAATTCGAAATTTTTAAAATCTCGAAATTTTCACTTTTTATATAATACTATTAATTCAATCTTCAATGAACTAAAAACATCTTTTATGTTGTGAAATATATAAAAGCATCTTCCATTGAAGGTGTAATCTCTTCTATCTCTACATTATAATCATTAAATTCATCTGTTTTTAGAGATTCGATAGAAAATTTATCATCAAAAACAACATGCATTTTATCGCCATAGAGATTCATATTTTTATAAAAATGTTCCGTTTTTTTAGAAAATTCAATAAGTCGATCGCTTTTAATTCGATACATTTTATATGGAACAGATTTTATAACTTCTTCAGGTGTACCATTTTTAACAATTTTTCCCTTATTTAAAATAATCATATCGTCAAAATGTTCTGATTCATCCATATAAGAAGTAGAAACAATAATTGTTGTATTTTTTGAAATATCATCAACAAGTTTCCAAAAATCCCTTCTTGAAACAGGATCGACACCATAACTCGGCTCATCGAGTATCAAATATTTTGGACTGTGAATAAGAGAACAAGACAGTTGCAATTTTTGTTTCATACCACCAGACAAAAGACCTGAACGCCTATTTTGAAATTTATCCATTCTGACTGCAGATAAAATTTTTTCTTTTCTCTCTTTTTTCTCTTTTCCATAAACTCCAAATAAATCTGCATAAAAATCCATATTTTCAGAAACAGTTAAATCAGGATAAAGCCCATAATCTCTCGGCATATATCCAATTATACGCTTAACTTTTTCAGCTTGCTTTGAACAACTAAGGGAATCAACAAAACAATCACCACTATCAGGCGACATCACACATGATAAAATTCTGCAAAGTGTGGTCTTCCCTGCCCCATCTGGACCAATAATTCCAGTTACTTTGCAATCTTTTGCAGTAAAAGAAATGCCATCAAGTGCTTTTATATTTCCAAAAGATTTATGTAATTCTATAACTTCAATCATTTTTTATTTCTTTATTTTTGTTATTTATATAGCACAAGTCGCTAATTTATTTTATCATGAAATTTAAGAAAAAGCAATTAAAAAAATATTGTTAAAATTGCTGTAACAAAGAAAGAATAAAAAACAAGGAAAATTTTTGTAAAATAAAAAATAACATCATAGATAAAATAAATTGTTAGGAGACATTATGACGAAGAAATTTTTAATTTTCGCACTATGCCTTTTTATACTCAGCACATTCATTTCAGCATGTGGTGGAGGTGGCAAAACAACACCGCCAAACTCTCCATTTTTCCCTATACCAACTCCAACACCTGCAAAATACTCTCTTGAACTTTCACAGACAGAGTTCACTGTAAATATT
>CADASF010000082.1 GCA_902790465.1 uncultured bacterium
TTTATAATATTGAAATGCAAGTTACTTCTTTAGGTGAAGAAGAATTTGCAAAAAGATTTCGCTATTATGAAGCTATGATTGATTCTTATTTGTTAAGAGTTGGGCAAAAATATAAAGACCTCAATAAGTTATTTATTGTTTTTATATGTCCATTTGGAATTTTCAAAAATGAACGAACAATATATAGTTTTAAAAATTTTTGTGTTGAAGATAAATCAATAGAACTTAAAGATGATGTTACAAAAATTTTTATAACAACAAAAAGTCCAAATAAAGAAAATCTAAGTGAAGATTTTTTGGCATTGTTAAAATATATAGATGGTAATATAACAGATAACCCATTTGTAAATGAAATTGAAAGCAAAATTCATGAAATAAAACAAGATGAGAAAGAGAGGGGAGCATATATGCAATATGATTTACATTTAATGCAAATTGAAGAAGAAGCCGAAAAAAGAGGTTTTGTTAAATCGTTACTAAACAGTATAAAATCATTAATGGAAAATGCAAATTATACTGTTGAACAAGCAATGAAAATATTAAATATTCCCCAGGAAGAACAAGAATTTTATTTATCAAAATTACAACCAAAAACTCCCTAAAACAAGATGAGAAAGAGAGGGAAGCTTATATTTTAAGAGGAGCATTGAAGCCCCTTAATTTTGAAAAAATTAAGGAGAAAACATATATGCAATATGATTTACATTTAATGCAAATTGAAGAAGAAGCAAGAGCAGAGGGCGAAAAGATTGGAATTGCTAAAGCTCTTTTAGAGACAGCAAAAAGAACGATAAAAAAAGGAATTTATACACTCGAAGAAATTGCAGAAAATTTAAATTTACCATTAAATGAAGTTCAGACAATCTCTGCACAAATGGCAACCTCTATGTCTTAGGTGTCCAATCAACTCAGTTAGAAACAGCTTGTGAAAATTTCACAGGCTGTTTTTCTTTCAAACCTCAGTAGTTCATCTCGGTAGTAGGTGTATTGTTTTTTTGTCAATTCAAGTTTTTTCTCCATAAGTAAATAAAAATTTGCTGTAAACTATCCAATATATGCCTGTTTACTGCCACTTTGTCATTGCGAGGGAGCGAAATAGTTAAAAACTCTAACGAGTTTTTAAAAAAATATCCCCACGAGGGGGAAGCCCAGCAATCTAAGCCTGTAAATTATCATTTACTTAAAAATTAAGTTGATCGGCTATATTTTTTTTCTGCTGAATGTTACTTTGTTATGAACCGCTCATTTTAAACACAATTATTTTTTATAAAATTTTAAAATTTGGAAAATTCGCTCCTAAATAAATTTAGGAGAAAAAAAACGGTCATTCGCTTTTTCATAACAAAGATAACATTTATTCTGTTTATTGCTATTTGCTGATATTTCTTTCTACTTATGACTAATTTGCTAATTTTACTTTTGGGGTATAAGTTATTCACTAGTTCTTTTTTTCCGCATATATTGTGTTAATTGGACAAAACTACTATGGAAAAAAAACATATCGTTCATTAACTTATACCCCAAAAGTTTGTTTACTTGGTTAAATAGTGCCAAAAATAAGTAAATAAAAATTTGCTGTAAACTATCCAATATATGCCTGTTTACTGCCACTTTGTCATTGCGAGGCTTAGCCGTGGCAATCTAAGCCTGTAAATTATCATTTACTTGAAAATTGAGTCGATCAGCTCTGTTTAGAATGCTGTACTTGATCTATTTCATAAATTACTAAATTTAAATTAAGCGGTTGAGATTGCCACGGTCGCACAGCTTCCTCGCAATGACATCGCCTCTAAATAGTAGCTGTTTGGGTGGATTTTAAAATATTAATCAACTTACAAATGAGTGAAATTCTAATTCTTTATATATTTTTTTTACTCACTTATTCTTACATTTATTTCAAAATTTTTGATAAAATCAACTTGTTCCTTTGTCAAATTATACATTTCACCGACTAAATCATCTAATCTGTCTATATACTTTTTTGATTTTTGGATTTTATATTCTTTGAAAGAATCTACATTATAACTTGAAGATTTATGAACAATAACATTTTTTTCTATATCCTGCAAATATTCATCATAGGCAGAAATTAAATTTTGTAATTTTGAAGGTTCTATTTTTTCTAAATTTGGCACAGGAAATGATGAAATTTCAGATTGTTTTAAATCTAAACAGTCAGTATAAGCCTGTTGATAAAACCAAAAAAGACTTGTTCCCAAAATAGCACTTAATATTTTTAAGTTTTTTATAGAGACAGGAAAGCCTACTTCTTTTGATGATCCCGTGCTATATGGTGTTATAACCTTGTAATAACGACCTCCAGATGATCTATAATAAATTTTATGTTCAGAGTTTAAAACACGATAATTTTCAAGTTTTTTACCTGTTAAAAATAATTTTTTCAGAATATCTCTTTCAAATTCCGTTCCAATTTTTGGATACCTACCAAATATTTTATATTCAAAAGAATCTACAAATTGCAAGTTGTTTATTATCTCTTGAATATCATCACTCGTTCTTTTTACTAATTTTGTTGTGTATAGATTTCTAAGTGGTGTACCTGTTTTTTTCAACAAAATAATACTTGTTTTTACACAAGCAGAATCAAATATTTGTTTTGGTCGTTCTGCAAATGAGGCAACAAATATTTTTTCACATTGACTTTCAATCAAATTGTGAAGAGCTGTCATTGAATCACTTGAAATAACACTCATAGGAACAATTAAATTTACGATTCCACTTTTTGATGTCAAATTAAATCCTTGCTCAATAAATAGGGCAAAAGTATCTGTTGAGCCTTTTTGCTTGCCTGTTATTGTTTTTGTTGCTTTAAAAATTCTTTGATAAATTTTTTTGTCATTTGCAGAAATTTTTGCACCATATGGTGGATTGCCGATGACGATATCAAAGCCTCCATTTTCTTTAAAGACTTTTGGAAAATACAACTGCCACAAGACAAAAGGCATTGAATGTTGTTTTATGACTTCAAAGTAACTTTCTGTCAATTTTGGATCGCTCTTTATCTGCTCATAAATTATGTTATATGTTTATAAGTAAAAAATGCTATTTTTTTACTTATAAACAGGAATTTATAATTGATAAAAAAGAATAAATAAACATATTTTTATCTAAATAAAACTTTTTTAATGGGCTAAATAGAACTAAGTAGCATAGTATAATGCGTTGAATTATATTCTATCGAATTTGTTAATTTTCCAAACATCGGCATTAAACGACGATGTAAGAAAGTACAGAATACAGGGGACAAAATGACTAAACAAAACCAGTTTGAAAAAACACTAAACAGTTCATATAATCACACAGATTTTATTTCTTTCATAAATGAATTTTTGAGTGGTAATAGTGATCCAAATTGTGGAATAAAATCTATTGCTCCTGATTTTTACCAAGAAGAAAGAAGCAATTTTAGTTATTATGTTGATGGCTATTATCACATTGGATACTATAATTCCGAAGATAATCAAAAGATTTTGCTTCTTTCTGTTTGTTTAAGAAAAGGCGAGACTGTCGAGCGTGCAAGAAGCATGCAGAGAAATTTTGTTAAAAAACTGATTGAAAATAGTAACTGTGTTGGGGCATTGGTTGCTTTTTATACAAAAAATGAACCAGATAAATGGCGTTTCTCTTTCATTCGCCTTGATTATGAATTTTCCAAGGGTAAAATTACCGAAAAATTGACGCCTGCAAGAAGATATTCATATCTTGTTGGAAAAGGTGAACCTTCTGCAACTGCTCTCCAAAGGCTTTTTCCTATTTATGAAAATGATTTTGACTGCGTTACACTTGACCAACTTGAAGAAGCCTTTAGTGTTGAAAAAGTTACAAATGAATTTTACAATCAATATAAAGAAAAATATCTTGAATTAAAAGAGTATCTCGACACAAACAAAGATTTTGTTAAAGAGTCAACAGAGAGAGGCTTTACTTCTGAAGAGTTTTCTAAAAAACTTCTTGGTCAAATTATTTTCTTGTATTTTTTGCAGAAAAAAGGCTGGCTTGGTGTAAATTCTTTTCCTGTTACTTTGACTAAAAAAGAATATGATTTTGCTTTTTGGGCAAGAACAGATAAAAGATTGAAAGACCTTATGCCAAAAGCATATAGAGAAACAGAAAATGGAGATTATGAAAGAAATTCAAAGGTTTTGGATAGTCTCTCTTCAGAAGAAAAAGAAATTATTGCTTCTGTTGTAAAAGGCGGTGATTGGGGAACAGGACCAAGGAATTTTATGCGTGCAATTTATAATGACAGCATAAAAAAAGGTAAAAATTTCTTTGATGACTGTTTGGAAGAGCTTTTTTATACTGGATTGAATAAAAATCGTGGTGAAAATTGTTTTTATGCTCCGCTTTGTTGTAGAATTCCATTTCTAAATGGCGGTCTTTTTGAAGAACTCGAAAATTATGATTGGCGAAATAACCATTTCAATATTCCAAATGAATTTTTTTCAAATGTTGATAAAAAAGGCAGAGATGCAGACGGTCTTCTCGATATATTTGATCGCTATAATTTCACAATGAATGAAGATGAGCCAATGGAGCGTGAAGTCGCTATCGATCCTGAGATGTTGGGAAAAGTTTTTGAAAATCTTCTCGATGTCAGAGACAGAAAATCCAAAGGTGCTTTTTACACACCTCGTGAAATCGTCCATTATATGTGCCAAGAGACACTTATAAATTATCTTTCCACAAAAACAGGAATATCTGAAGAAGCTATCCGCAATTTTATTCTCTATGGCGAATATTTCAGAGATTCGGATACAGTCAAGACAAAGAAAATAGAAGGTTCTAAATATCCTGTTATAGATAAAGAGCGTGATTTACTTATTTCAGATGAGATCTTCAGTTTTAAAAAAGGTGTAAATCGTTTAAAAGAACTCGACGATCTGCTTGCAAATGTAAAAGTAGCTGATTTGGCTGTTGGTTCAGGTGCTTTTCCTGTTGGAGTTTTAAATGAAATAGTAAAAGCAAGAAATGTTTTGACAGAATATTTGAGCATAGAAATGAATTATGGTGAAAAACGACATTTTCTTTTAGATGGTCGTAGAAGCTATGATTTAAAGATAAACACGATTAAAAATTGTATTTTTGCCTGTGATATAGAGCCAAGTGCTGTTGAAATCGCAAAATTGAGGCTTTGGCTTTCCATTGTTATTGATGATATATTAACCAAAGCAGACGAAGCAGATGAGCAGTTTAGCGAACATTCAAAGCCAAGACCACTTCCAAATTTGGATTGTAACATAATTTGCGGAAATAGTCTTGTTGATGAATTTCAAGGTGTTAAATTGATAAGTCAAAGCGATTTATTGAACAACATGCAAAAAGGTCATCAGTTTGATATGTTCCAAAGTGGAGTAGATGATTTGATTAGAGATTTGATAAAATTTCAAGACAAACTATTTTTTGAAGACAATCATGAGGAAAAAGAGCAACTAAAACAAAAAATTCAAGAAATTTACAATAACATAATTTACGAGCAGATAAAGGGCAATCCAAAATTGACAGAAAGCTACTTTGAAGTCATAAAACAACATTCAATGCCTTTTGTATTGTGGCAGTTGTATTTTCCAAAAGTCTTTAAAGAAAATGGAGGCTTTGACATCGTCATCGGCAATCCACCGTATGGTGCAAAAATTTCTGCAAATGACAAAAAAATTTATCAAAGAATTTTTAAAGCAACAAAAACAATAACAGGTAAGCAGAAAGGCTCAACAGATACTTTTGCCTTATTTATTGAACAAGGGCTTAATTTGACATCAAAAAATGGAATCATAAATTTAATTGTACCAATGAGTGTTGTTGCAAGTGATTCAATGACAGCTCTTCACAATTTGATTGAAAGTCAATGTGAGAAAGTATTTGTTGCTTCATTTTCAGAAAGACCAATACAAATTTTTGATTCTGCTTGTGTAAAAACAAGTATTATTTTGTTGAAAAAAACAGGTACACCGCTTAAAAATCTATACACAACAAAATTATTAAAAAGAACAAGTATAGATATTCAAGAGATAATAAATAAATTGCAATTTGTAGATTCTTTTGAATATAAAATGTTTGGTAGGTATCCAAAAATTGGAACAGAATTTGAACGAGATATTTTTAAAACAATATTTTCAACAGGTAAAAAACTTGAAAATTATCGTGTTGAAAATTCAGAACATAATATTTTTTATAGAACAACAGGTGGAAGATATTACAAGGTAATAACACCTTATAGTACAGGATCATCACAAGAAATAGGCTTTCCAGTCTCTGAAAAAAATCTAAAAATATTAAGTGCTATTTTGAGTACAAGCCTATTTTGGATATATCAACAAGCCTTTACAGATTGTTTACATATTAAGCAATCTGAAATTTCATCATTTCCTGTGCCAAATTTAGAAAAAATAGAACCTTCAAAATTACAAAATTTAGTTTCTGCCTATGATGAATATTTGCAGGATATAGAAAAAAATGTCATTATTCATAAATCTTCAAGCTATAATGTAGATTCTTTCAAAGAATATAAAATTCAAAAATCAAAAAAGTATATAGACAGATTAGATGATTTAGTCGGTGAAATGTATAATTTGACAAAGGAACAAGTTGATTTTATCAAAAATTTTGAAATCAATGTAAGAATCAGTGAGTAAAAAAAATATATAAAGAATTAGAATTTCACTCATTTGTAAGTTGATTAATATTTTAAAATCCACCTAAATAGCCACTATTTAGAGGCTAGGTCATTGCGAGGAAGCTTTGCGACCGTGGCAATCTCAACCGCTTAATTTAAATTTAGTAATTTATTAAATAGAGTAGGCAGAAATTGGATAAATAGAGCCGATCGACTCAATTTTTAAGTAAATAATAATTTACAGGCTTAGATTGCCACGGCAAAGCCTCGCAATGACAAAATGGGACTATACAGGCATAGATTGGATATTTTTTAGCAACTTTTTATTTACTTATTTTTTAGAATCAACAATCACAAGGCGTTAAAATAGAGGGCGAAAAGCTTGGAATTGTTAAAGGCGAAAAGATTGGAATTGCTAAATCATTGTTAAACAGCATAAAGTCGCTAATGAAAAATGCAAATTATACTGTTGAACAAGCAATGAAAATGTTAAGTATTCCACAGGAAGAACATGATTTTTATTTGGCACAGTTAAATACTCCATAAAAAAAGATGAGAACTGTCCCCACTTTTTAGTTATTTACTAAAAGTGGGGGCAATTTAGTTATAAAAAAATATATTGCTTTTTTGCTTTTTATTGTGGTATAATAAAATTTGTGATATTAGAAAATGAATAGGGAGAGCAACATGAAAGCAGATAAGATCATCAAAAACGCAAAAATCTTCACAGTGGACAAGAACCAGCCTATGGCTACTGCCTTGGCGATAAAGGACGGTAAATTCGTCTATGTGGGCGACGATGCTGGCATTGCAACCTATGAGGGTGAAGTCACGGATGTCAACGGAAAATTCATCATGCCAAGCATCCTTGACACCCATGTGCATGTTACCACCAGCATAGGATTTGAGTATGCGGATTTGGGTGTGCGTTTTGAGTGCGATGGTAAGCAGGGAGCCTTGGACTTTATGGCAGAGTATATCAAGAAAAATCCAGGTCTC
>CADASF010000083.1 GCA_902790465.1 uncultured bacterium
GCTTCTTCTTCAATTTGCATTAAATGTAAATCATATTGCATATATGTTTTCTCCTTAATTTTTCAAAATTAAGGGGCTTCAATGCTCCTCTTAAATATGCTCCCCTCTCTTTCTCATCTTTTTTTATTTCATGAATTTTGCCTTCAATTTCATTTACAAATGGGTTATCTGTTATATTGCCATCTATATATTTTAACAATGCCAAAAAATCTTCACTTAGATTTTCTTTGTTTGGACTTTTTGTCGTTATAAAAATTTTTGTAACATCATCTTTAAGTTCTATTGATTTATCTTCTTCACAAAAATTTTTGAAAGTATATATTGTTCGTTCATTTTTGAAAATTTCAAACGGACATATAAAAACTATAAATAACTTATTTAGGTCTTTATATTTTTGTCCAGCTCTTAACAAATAAGAATCAATCATAGCTTCATAATAGCGAAATCTTTTTGCAAATTCTTCTTCACCTAAAGAAGTAACTTGCATTTCAATATTATAAATAAACAACTCCGTCTTCATCTTTTAAATATACATCAAGACGAATCCCCTTACTGTCATAAAGTTCTTTTATTACTTCTTCGGCTTTGATATAAACTATGTCTTTTATATCGATCCCTAAAATAATTTGCACAAATTTAATGCAAATGTCTTTTTCGCTCATTATTCTTTTGAAGAGATAATCATCTTTTATTGTTAACTCTTCAAGAGTTTTTCTTTTTCTTTTGGTCTTTTTTTCTATAGATTTTGAATTGACAGTCATAAAATCTTTTCCTTTACAAATATTATAACAAAAAAATAAAAATAAAACAATGATTTTTATTTTTGTTATAATTTTATTCTATCTGCCAAATATTAAATTTTATGCCCCAATATTGTTAAAAAAAATCATTTTTTGTTAATTTTTTTCACAGCTCCATAACATGTTCAACATTTTTCAAGATATAGAAGGAAAAAGCAGATTAAAAAGAAGAAGTTTAGAAAAATATTATAAAAAAAATTGGGATATTTGGGGACATGAAAAAAAGACTTACTTACAAAGAAAATTTGCAGAAGAATGAAAAAATAGACAAAATTGCTCTTGAATCAGAAATGCAAAATTCTTACCTCGATTATGCGATGAGCGTTATTATTTCTCGTGCAATCCCAGATGTAAGAGATGGTTTAAAACCTGTTCACAGAAGAATTTTATATGCTATGAACAATTTAAATCTATCTCCTTCTGCTTCTTTTAAGAAATCTGCAGCAATAGTTGGTGATGTTTTGGGAAAATATCATCCACATGGTGATTCTTCTGTATATGATGCCCTTGTAAGACTTGCACAAGATTTTAACATGCGTTATCCATTGATAAAAGGACAGGGAAATTTTGGTTCAATAGACGGAGACCCTGCTGCTGCATATAGATATACTGAAGCAAAAATGACAGAAGTTGCTATGGATATAATGGCAGATTTGGATAAAAAAACTGTTGATTTTGCAGAAAATTTTGATGCTTCTTTAAAAGAGCCTAAAGTAATGCCTTCTAAAATCCCTAATTTAATTGTAAATGGTTCTTCTGGAATTGCAGTTGGAATGGCGACTAATATTCCCCCACACAATATGAGTGAAGTTCTAAATGCTGTTTTATATATTTTGGATAATCCCAATGCCACACTTGAAGAAATAATGAATTTTATAAAAGCACCTGATTTCCCAGGAGGAGGAATAATAATGGGAACTGAAGGGTGTGTTGAAGCATATAGAACAGGCAAGGGGATTATAACAATAAGGGCTAAAATAGAAGAAGAAAAAATGAGAAGACATGATGCTTTTATTGTTAAAGAAATTCCATATCAAGTAAATAAGACGAAATTGATGGAACAACTTGCTGACGGCATAAAAAAAGGGAAAATAACACATATTTCAGATTTAAGAGATGAATCAGATAAATCTGGTATAAGAATAGTTCTTGAACTATCAGCAAATTCAAATAAAAAACTTGTATTAAATCAGCTTTACAAATATTCAAATTTACAGATAAGTTATGGCATAATAATGTTGGCTTTGAAAAATGGTGAGCCAAAAATATTATCACTTGATGAACTGTTGAAATGTTGGATCGATCACAGAATAGAAGTAGTTACTAAAAGAATAAAATTTGATTTAAATAAAAATAAGCAGAGAGAAGAAATACTTGAAGCTGTATTAAAAGCAATAGATAATATAGACCTTGTTATTTCGATAATCAGACATTCTAAAAACAGAAAAGAAGCTGAAACTAAATTATGTGAACAGTTACAACTTAGTAAAAAACAGGCTGTATCTGTCCTTGAAATGCGATTAGAAAATTTAATCAATATTGAAAAAACAAAAATAGAGAGAGAATATAATAAGATAAAAAAAGAAATAATATCTTTTGAAGCAATTTTATCAAAAAAAGAAAAATTGATGTCATTTATAAAGAAAGAGATAAATGATATAAAGAAAAAATATCAAGACGAAAGAAGAACTGAGATTTCTTATGACAATATAGAAAATGTTGATTTGGAAGATTTAATTCCTGAACAGAAAGTTTATATTTCTTTCACTGAAAATGGATTTATAAAAAGATTGCAAAATACTCCTAAAAATAAGGAGTTATGTGGGGATGAAAAATTTATCTATGAAACAACAACACATGAAAATCTTCTGATATTTACTAATTTTGGAAAAGTCTATTCTGTTAAAATTCACCAAATCCCAGAAACAACAAAAAATTCAAGAGGAACTGCTGCAATAAATATTGCTTCTCTATCTGTAAATGAAAAGCCAATTTTTATATATCCTATAAAAAATTTCAAAAGAGGAACAGATTTTTTATTTATATCTTCTAAGGGATTTACAAAAAAAATATCACTTGAATCTCTATCAATTGCCAAAAAAAATGGTGCTACTTTTACAAAACTTGATGAAGATGATGAAATTTATATTGGCAAAAAATTTGAAGAAAAAGAAGAGATATTGATTGTAGGGAAAAAGGGGACTACATATCTTTTGAGGGTAGATGAACTTGATCATTCAAACAGAAATTCAAGAGGTTTAAAAACAATATCTACAACTTCAAAAACAGATAGAATATCAAATATAATACCTTTTGAAAAAGGCAAGGAATTAGTAATATCTACGGAGCATGGCTCGTGTTGTAGAATTTCTTCTAATCAATATTTAATACCGTCAAAAAGCAATAAGGCTATTGAAGTGATGAAAATTTCGGACAATGAAGAAAATGTAAAGTTTGCTTTTATGGCATTAAAGACGGACAGTCTTGAATTTAAAGATGATAAAAATAATTCTGTTTTTATTTCTGTTCAGAATATAGATACAGCTTCAAGATATAAAAAGGGTTCTAAACCACAAAACTTGAAATTAGACATAATATCTGATGTGAAAATAGATAAAAGTTAACAATATTTCAATATAAAATCTCTTCCATGAAGTGAAAAAATATATTAAAATAAATAAGAAGAAAAAATTAGGAGGCTTATTATGAAGATAAGCAGTAGTTTACCTTCATTGACACCAGCACAGTTAAGTAAAGCTGATAAAGTAGTTGCTGAGTTTAAGCAAGTTGAAGCTGATGTTATTGCTGTTGACAATGACAAAATTGATTTGAATTCAAATGAGGGCGAAGTAAAACTTGATTTTACACCATTGAAACCAAACGCAAGAGAAAAATTCACAGGCGAAGTTACTTATAATAAAGATACTAAAGAAGCTGAAAAAACATTTGTTACAAAAAATTATGACAAACCAGGCGGAGTTGGTGTAAACTATGCAAAACATCAACTAAAAGATGGAAGTACATTGTACAGAAAAGATGATATGTATCAAGAATTCCCAATGTACAGACAGATTGATGAAGTAGTTGTCGGCAAAGACGGTCAAATAAAATCATTTGAATCTTATGAAGAAAGAGATGATTTTATGGGATTCGGTTTTGGCGGTGGAGACGGTTTCAATATTGCTCATTAATTTAAAAAAATTAAGGAGATTTGCTTATGACTATTAATACTAAGGGTTTTTTTGATTGGTTTTCAAGTCCCAAAGATATTAAACAAGAAAACAGAGAAAAGAAACTAAATGATAAGAAAAATGTCGAAAATGAGCAAAAAGATGTAGATAAGGTAGTTAAGGAATTTGAAGAAGCTGAAAAAGAATTTATTGCTTATGACAATGATAAAGTTGATTTAAATTCTGAAAAGGGCGAAGTTAAACTTTCTAATGCAGAAGGAAAAGAAGGTTCAAAACTTTATGGTAAGGTTACTTATGATCCAACTACTAAAAAAGCTAAATACACAAATATTACTGTTAATAAACCTAGTAATGGTTTATTCGATCCTGGAAAAATGTATACATATGAAAAATATACATTAGAAGATGGAGGTACTGTTTATAAAAGAAATAATGGACCTCAGGGATATGGAAACGGAATAGAAACTATACGGGTAGATAAAAATGGAAAACTAGTAGATAGATCTTATGATTTCCCCCCCCTACCTCCACCTCCCCTATCTTTTAAGTAAAAAAAATAAAAAAGCAATCAAAATTTTTATGTTTGATTGCTTTTTTTTTATTTCTAAATATGCTATAATATCACAATAATTTTTTTTATTAGGAAGTAAAAAAAATATGAAATATTTAACTTGGGTTGAATTGAGCAGAGAAGCATATAATTTTAATATGCAGTCTTTTAAAAATGTTGCTGGTGATAATTGTAAGATAATGGCAATTATCAAGTCAAATGCCTATGGTCATGGACTTTATGAATCGGCAATTTTGGCACAGGACTCAAAATGTGTTGATATGGTTGGTGTCTATGCACTTAATGATGCAAAATATCTCTATGATAAAGGTATAAAGCTACCTATTTTTATAATGGGATATGTTCTGTCAGATGATTTTATGGATATTGTCAATCATGATTTTTCAGTTTGTATTTCCTCTTTTGATCAACTGAAAAAAGTAAAAGATGTAATAGGAGACAATAAAATAAAAATTCATCTGAAATTTGATTCAGGATTGAGAAGACTTGGATTCTATCCTTCTGAATTGAATGATTTGATGACATTTTTAGATGAAAATAAAAATTTTGTAGTTGAGGGCATATTCTCTCATTTTGCAAATATTGAAGATACAATTTGTCATGATTTTGCAAAATTACAGAGAGATACTTTTGAAAAGATGACACTTCCATTTGTGGAAAAATATCATCCTACAAGACATATAGCATGTTCTGCCGCAGGACTTCTATTCCCAGATACATATTTTGAAATGATAAGAACTGGAATAAGCATGTATGGAATGTGGCCTTCAAGAGAAACTCTCATAACAGCTTTGAAAACAAATAGTAAAATATCTGAATTGAAACCTGTTTTGACTTGGAAAACTCGAATTGCACAGATAAAAAATGTATCTGTTGGAGATACTGTTGGATATGGTCGATCATACACTGTTACAAGACCTGGAAAAATTGCGATCATGCCTGTAGGTTATTATGATGGATATGATAGACATTATTCTAATTCTGCAAAAGTTATTGTAAATGGAATTGAAGCTCCTGTTGTCGGAAAGATATGTATGAATATGTCAATGATTGATGTAAGTCATATAGATGATGTTGCTATAGAAGATGAAGTTATTTTGATTGGTGAAGATGGAAATGCTTCTGTTACAGCAGATTTTCTTGCTGATATTTCAGGAACTATCAATTATGAAGTTACGACAAGAATCAATTCTTCGATTCCGAGAATAATAGTGTAAAAGGGCGTGTTGGTAAAGTTTTTATTACTGCTACGCAACTTTTTGTGGGTAAAAAGGGAAGTAACGGAAAACAATTTTTTTAGTTCATAATAATTTTCAAAAATACTATTTTTTTATTTTTAGCAATAAGGCATTCACTTCAGACAGTTTTTTTCGATAATTAATATTTTAATTTTTATATTTACTACGAAAAAAACTGATTCAGTTCCAGTATTTTTTCTCCTTGCGTGCAAGGAGCTTAAATGCCCGCCTTACAGCTACAAAATAAAAAATATTAACATTGTATCGTATTTTTGAAAATTATTTAACAGCAAAATTAATAACAAAAATTGATTTCCGTAGTATTAAACCGCACAAAAGTTGCTAATTGGTAGATTTCAGCTTTTACCAACACAAAGAGGAGAAAAGACAGAAGAGGAAAATGAGATAAGATAAAAAAGCAGTAAAGGGGAAAAAAATATGAAAGACCTTGCAGTTATAATATTGGCAGCTGGAAAAAGCAAAAGAATGAAGACAAGAATGCCAAAAGTTCTTCACAAAGTAGGCGGAAAATGTCTTATTGACAGAGTTTTAGATGCTGTTGAAAAAATAGAACCTTCTTCAATCCACATGGTAGTAGGTTATGAAAAAGAACAGATAATAAAACACATAGAAGATACTGATAGAAAAGTTATATTTTCTGAACAAAAAGAGCTTTTGGGAACAGGTCATGCAGTAGCACAGGCTATTCCAAATTTGAAAGATGAAAAATATATAATGGTTATAAATGGCGATATGCCACTTGTAAATTCTGACGAACTCGAGAATTTTTACAATGAACATATTTCATCTTCAGTAAAAGTATCTTTGATGAGTGCCATTGTTCCTTGGGAAAGTGATTTTGGAAGAATAATTAGAGATGAAAATAAAAATGTCATTGGAATAAAAGAATTTAAAGATTCGACAGATGAAGAGAAAAAGATAAAAGAAGTTAATCTTGCATTGTATATTTTTGAAAAAGATTTCTTTGTAAATGCTCTTCCTTCAATTGGAACAAACAATGCACAAAAAGAATATTATTTGACAGATTTAATCAGCATTGCCTCTAAAAATGGTGAAAAGATATTGAGCCATATCTGTGCTGACCCAAATATTTCAAGAGGCGTAAATAGTAGAGAAGATTTAGCAGAGATTGAATCTTTTGTCAGAGAATCAAAAGTAAAAGAACTCATGAGATCAGGTGTTACTTTTATCGATCCCAAAAGCGTTTTTATTGATTCAGAAGTTGAAATTGGAATGGATACTGTTATATATCCTTTCACTATTATTGAGGGAAAAACAGTTATTGGTGAAAATTGTGTAATAGGTCCATCAAGTAGGATTGTAAATTCAGTTGTTGGAGATTGTTCAACTGTTGCAAATTCAATTCTTTTGGAAGCAAGAACAGGAAAAGAAGCAAATATTGGTCCATTTGCATATCTCAGACCAAATGCTGTTTTGGCAGATAAAGTAAAAGTTGGCGATTTTGTAGAGATAAAAAATTCATCAATAGGAGTTGGAACAAAAGTTCCACATCTCTCATATATTGGTGATGCAACATTGGGTGAAAAGGTAAATATCGGTGCTGGAACTATTACTTGCAATTATGATGGTGTCAGAAAACACAAAACATTTATTGATGATGGAACAAAGATTGGTTCAAATACAAATCTTGTAGCTCCTGTCAAAGTCGGTAAAAATGTTGTTACAGGTGCAGGTGCTACTGTAACTAAAGATATTCCAGATAATTCAACTGCTGTTGGAGTTCCTGCAAGAGTTGTTAAGTAAATAAGAAGAGGGAGTAACGGAAATCAATTTTTTTAGTTCATAATAATTTTCAAAAATACTATTTTTTTATTTACTGCCAAATGTTACTTTGTTTGAAAAAGCTCACTCTAAACACTCGCAAGCTCATGATGTCGTTCCAGTATTTTTTCTCCTTAATGAAATTAAGGAGCGAATTTGTTACATTAAAACAAAAATAACATTTATCCTGTTTTGTGTAGTTTGCTAATATTTCTTTCTACTTATGACGAAATTGCAAGTTTTAGTTTTGGGGTATAATAAGACTCACTAAACAATTTTACCACAAAGTTTATGTTTAACTTATTTTATTATACCCCAAAACTTTGTTTACTTGATAAATAGTGCCTATTTTTGAAAATTATTTAACTGCAAAATTAATAACAAAAATTGATTTCCGTGGCTCCAAGAGACAAAAGAGGACTAAAGCAGTTTATAAAGGGGAATACGGGACTTATGAGTATAAAATCTATTTTTTTGAAAAAAATAGAAAAATATTTAACAGAAAATGATGTAAAAGAATGTCTTTCTTTTGAAAATATAGTAAAATTATTTCCTGATTTTGCCGATTTTTTAGCTTCGGAAAAAGAGAGAATTTCCAACATGATTGAATTTGATCTTTCATTTGGAGTTGAAAAAGGATTGATTTCAGGAGCTGATGAAGCTGGAAGAGGTCCACTTGCTGGTCCAGTTTGTGGGGCATGTGTAAGATTTTTTGAATATCCTTTTATTCCATTTTTGAATGATTCAAAAAAGATGACTGAGAGAGAAAGAAAAGTTGCTGAAAAATTTATCTTGTCATCAAATGCCTCAACAGCTGTTTCTTTTGTTTCAAATGTTGAAATAGATGAGATAAATATTTTAAATGCTTCTCTAAAAGCAATGAAAACATCTTTTGAAAGTCTTTCTCCTATTCCTCAACTTCTTTTAATTGATGGAAATAGGGCAATAAAAGATTTTGAAAAAAGGCAAATATGTGTTGTTAAAGGTGATTCAAAATCTTTTTCTATTGCTTCTGCTTCAGTTCTTGCAAAAAATTCAAGAGATAGAATAATGATTGAATATTCTAAAGAATATCCTGAATATGGATTTGATGTAAATAAAGGCTATCCAGTCAAAAAACATATTGAGGCAATAGAGAAATTTGGGCGTTCAAAAATTCATCGTATTACATTTATGAAATAATTAACTGCAGGAAATATTTTTTTAGTAAAGTATTAAAAAATATATTATTTTAATATATAGTGGATAAATAGTATTTAATTTATTTGGAGGTTTTTTATGGGAAGTCTTGTCGAAGGCAATACCCTGAAAGATCGTTATAAAATAGTAGAAGTACAGAATGAATATGCAGACCTTACCATATACAAAGCAAAAGATATGGCTTCGCATAATAGTCTTGTATATATAAGAGAGATAGACATGGAATCAAAGGGCTATAAGACATTTAGTCCAGAAATTTTGGAAAATTTGATTTCTATGTTGTCAACTATTTCTCATAGATGTCTTCCTAAATTTATAGAATATCATAGGGGAATGGCTTCAGGTTATATTATTGAAGAATATATAACTGGTCAAACTTTAGCAGAATCTATAGAAGGACATGCTGGACCTTATGATTTTAGAGAAGCATATAATTGGATGATGGATTTATGTGATTTGATACAATATCTACATTCTCAAGAACGTCAAATTATTTTAAGAGGATTAACTCCACAAGTTATAAAAATAACTCCTTCTGGCGATTTGAAAGTTATAAGTTTAGATAAAGCGAGATTTTTTAATCCTGCTAAAGACAGTTCTGATACTGTTTTTGTTTGGAATCCAGGTTATACATCACCCGAACAATATGGAACTCAAAAATCAGATGTAAGAGCAGATGTCTATGGATTCGGTGCAGTTTTTTATTATGCTTTTACTAAACAGAATTTGGGAGCAATGCACTTTAATTTTCCTCCCATAAGTCAATTTAACCCAAAATTTACTCCTGAGCAGGATGCAATTTTTGCAAAATGTCTTGATAAGGATGTATATACAAGATATCAGTCTATATATGCCGTAAAAAATGATTTAATGAACCTAAATCCTTTTAAAAAGAAAGATGAAGAACCTGATTTATTTGAAGATGAACCAGAAAAAGAGCCATTTTTAGTTGTATTAAAGAAAAACTTAAAATCAATGTGGGCAAAATTTATTGATTGGCTTGTAAGTATATAGATAGTGCATTATAAAAATAATATAATAAAACTCCCTTTTTAGTAGAGTAAGTCAATTTTACATTGATTTTCGTACTGCTTTGGGAGATTTTTTTTAAAAATAATAGGAAAAATTTTATGAATAATAGTGAAAAAAATAAAAATACTATGAAGCGTTTTCAAATCTGTATTAATACTAATGATAAATTACTTGCAGAAGAATTAATTGATTCAAAGGCTGAGTTTGCAAGTTTAATTTCTCCTGAAATACTTTATGGAGGAAGTGGATATCTTTCAGTTGTTGAATTTATGCGTCAAAGTTTTTCAGATATTAAATGGGAAATTGTTGATATGGTAGCTGAAGATAATAAAGTTGCAGTAAATTGGATTTGTTCAGGAACTCATGATGGAGAATTTATGGGAATATCTCCAACAGGTAAGAAATTCTCATTTAGTTGCATGAATTTTTATTATTTTACTGATGAAGGTAAAATAATTAAAGATGTTGCTGCTAAGGGATTAATTGGTATTTTTGAAGTTTTAGGATTTAAAAATATAAATATTTAGTTTATTTTTATCAGAGGTTACTAATTTAATGAGCGATTTGATGAAAGAATTTTTATCAGAAGATGAACAGACTTCTTCTGAATATGATGAATTAGTGTTTCATGAGGGATTTGCTTCGCAGAGAAGCACTCCTTATTTTGATGCTTTGGAAAGATATGTTGATGATGGAACTATTCCTTTTCATGTTCCAGGGCATCAACAGGGAAGGGGAACTCCAGAGGCTTTTCGCAATTTTATAAAAGAAAAAGGATTAGCTGCAGATATAACACAGGTTTTGGGACTTGATGACATCCATCAACCTGTAGATGTCTGTTTACATGCACAAGAACTTGCAGCAAAAGCCTATTGTTCTGATCAGACATTTTTCATGATAAATGGATCATCTTCTGGAAATCATGTTATGATGATGTCTGTATGTAATCCAGGAGATAAGGTAATTGTTCCTCGTAATTGTCATAAGTCTGTAACTGGTGCAGTTATTTTAAGTGGTGTTGTTCCTGTATATATGGAACCTGAATATGACATGGAAATGAATGTCGATCATGCTGTAACTCCTGAATCTGTAGAAAAAGCTATCAAAGAAAATCCAGATGCAGTAGCTGTTATGGTTTTAAGTCCGACTTATTATGGTGCAGCTGCTGACACAAAAAAAATAGCTGAAATAGTACATGCACATGATAAAATATTGATGGTTGATGAAGCATGGGGAGCTCATCTCCGTTTCCATGACAAACTTCCTATTTCTGCAATGGAAGCAGGAGCAGATATAGCAATAAACAGCACACACAAGATAATTGCTGGAATGTCTCAAGCATCAATGCTTCACATAAAAGGAAATAGAATTGACAGAGGAAGAGCTCATGCAATTTTGAGGTTGTTCCTTTCAACAAGTCCAAGCTGTCTTCTTGTTGCTTCACTTGATATGGCAAGAATGCAGATGGCAACAGAGGGAAGAAAACTTTTAACTCAGACGATAGAGCTTGCAGATTACCTCAGAGATTCAATAAATAAAATACCAGGTATGAAGTGTTATGGAAGAGAGATAATAGGTCGTCCAGGTGTACATGATTTTGATCCAACAAGAATTGTTTTTACTGCTAAAGAGCTTGGATATACTGGTTATGACATGGAACATATTTTGAGATATGAATTCAATATTCAAGTTGAGCTTTCAGATATATTTAACAATGTTGCACTTTTGACAATAGGACATAATAAAGAACTTGCTGATAAGTTGATTGATGCACTCAAAAAAGTATCTGAAAATCCCAAATATCCAAAGAGTATTGAGGTAATTAAGCAATTCCAATCAAAGACTGGTAAGAGATTTGAAATGCCAGATTGGGCTGAACATGTTATGAGTACAAGAGACGCATTTTTTGCTCCTTATGAAACTGTTGAGTTTAATAAATCACAAAATAGAATCTGTTGTGAAATTGTTACTCCTTATCCTCCAGGTATTCCGATTCTTCGTCCAGGAGATCTTATCAACAGTGAAATTATTGAGTATCTCAATTTAGAACTTGCAGGTGGAGCTCATATCCAAGGACCAGTTGACTATACAATGAAAACGATTAGAGTTGTAAAACAATAAAGGCGTGTTGATAAATAGTTTGTTTACTGCTACGCAACTTTTTGGGTACAATACGCTCACCAATTTTTTTTCTCCTTTCTATTTTAAGAAAGGAGCTTAATTGGGAAACATTTTTCTCGTTTTGTCTTTCTAATTTTACTTAATATAGAATTATTTTAAGTAAGAGTTTTCTTTTTTAGTCTTTACTATGCGAAAAAGTGATGTCGTTCACTATCTTACCCACAAAAAGTTTGTTTACTTGTTTATTTTGTAGAAAGATTTTATAAGAAAGAGTTTAAAGGGGATATAGAGAAAAGATACCTCACAAAAGTTGCTAATTCAAATTATTTAAAAGTCGACTTAATAACTGCAAAATTAATAACAAAAATTGATTTCCTAAAAAAGATACCAAACAAAAGTTGCTAATTGATAGTTTTTAGGTTTTATCAACACAAAAAAATAAAAGACAGAAGAGAAAAGAAAAGAGAAAAAAGAAAAATTAAACAATAAAAACATGAAAAATAATGATTATGAACTTCTTTTTGATGTAGTGCCTGATTATATTGTTTCTGCTATAAGAGATTTAAATAAATCAGACAGATTGATTGAATTTGTAATGGATTTAGGCAGGATTCCAGAAGCTCGATTTGATGATGGTATTTCTATTTTGGGTGATAAGCCTGTAACACAGGAAGATATAAATTATGTAACCGATCGAATAGGGGTATTTGGAGATGACAATAGGGCTGGAATAGAAAAGACACTACACAGAATTTCTGCCATAAGAAATAGGACAGGTAAAATAATAGGTCTTACTTTGAGAGTAGGAAGGGCTGTATCAGGTACTGTTGATATAATATCTGATTTAATTGAAGAGGGAACAGGAATTTTATTAATGGGTCCTCCAGGAGTAGGTAAGACTACGATGTTAAGAGAAATTGCAAGAGTTCTTGCCGAAAAAAAGAGAGTTGTCATTGTTGACACAAGTAATGAGATTGCAGGTGATGGAGATATTCCACATCATGGAATTGGACGAGCAAGAAGAATGCAGGTTCCTCACACAGACAAACAATATGCAATAATGATTGAAGCTGTGGAAAATCACATGCCAGAAGTCGTTGTTATTGATGAAATTGGAATTTTAGAAGAAACTTTTGCAGCTAGGACTATTTCTGAAAGAGGCGTTCAACTTGTTGCAACAGCTCATGGAAATACACTTGAAAATTTGATCCAAAATCCAACACTTTCTGAATTGGCAGGTGGAATACAGCCTGTTACTCTATCAGATGAAGAGGCTAAAAAGAGAGGTTGTCAAAAGACTATTCTTGAGAGAAAAGCTCCTCCTGCTTTTGAAATGTTGATAGAGATAAGAAGTAGAAATCATTTTGTCATTCACAAAAATTTGGCTGAATCTGTCGATCTTCTGCTCAGAAATATAAATCCACCTGTAGAAGAGCGAATCAAAGATGAAGATGGAAAAATACAGATAAATCAGATAAATTTGATTTCACATGATGAAAATGATGATTCAGAGCAAAATAAAGTTCCTGAGTATATAAAACATCCTTCTTCTTTGAGGGGAAGAGACCATATTTCAATTTATCCTTACGGAATAAGTAGAAATCATATTGAATATGCTATTGAACATTTGAAATTTTCAGGTGATATTGTAAGAAATGTTGAAGATGCTGATTTAATTTTGACACTGAAAAGTCATCATAGAAGAAATTTTGATAAATTTGTGGAGTTACAGAAAAAGGGAATACCTATTTTTGTATTGAGATCTAATACAATTGCACAGATTGAATCATTTATTTCAGAGCGTCTTTTATAGTTTTTTATCCTTTGTAAGAAGGTACAAAAAAAGGGGCTGTGAAAAAGTAAATAGAATAGATGTCATTGCGAGGGAGCTGTGCGACCGTGGCAATCTCAACCACTTTTTTATTAACTAGCACAACGAGTTTAATTTACAAAAAACAGAGACTTAAAAATTTTAGTCTCTGTTTTTTTTATAAATCTTTTCAATATTGTAAATTGTCTTAAATTATGCACCGTAATGCCCCTAAATTTATTTATGGGGATATAAGGTGCATTTAAAATAAAGGTTCAATGCCTTTATTTTAAATAAAAAACTTGCATTATTTTTA
>CADASF010000084.1 GCA_902790465.1 uncultured bacterium
TAAATTTGAAAATTTGAATCTTCCTGAAGCAATAAGAAAAGCTGAAGAAGAAGTAATAAGAAGAATAACCGAAGAGGCAAGAAGAAAAGTTGAAGAAGAGGTAAGAAGAAGAGTTGAAGTTGGTAGATATATAAAATTTGGAAATTATCCACAAAGTGCAAATGGTGCTACTCAGCCCATTGAATGGCAGGTATTGGAGAAAGAAAATGATAAAATGCTAGTGGTTTCAAAATATGGTCTTGAGGCAAGGCTTTTTGACAGTGAATCAAATAATTGGGCAGATAGTGAAATTCGTAAGTGGTTGAATGGTGAATTTTATAATAAAGCTTTTACTGATCAAGAGAAAAAATCTATAAAATTTTCTAATCTTTCAGATGTTAGCACAATTGACAATGTATTTTTATTGAATAAGGAAGAGGCAGACAAATATTTTGCTAATGATGAGAAAAGAAAATGTAAAGTAACTGATTATGCAATGAAAAATGGTGCTTGGGTAGCTGGTAATGATTATAGTGTTTGGTGGCTTCGTTCTCCTTATTCTAATTGTATTAGTATTGTCTGTCTTGTCGATTTTAATGGCTGTAGCTTATTCAGCAGTGTTCACTTTGGTGATTTTCTCGTGCGACCCGCTTTGTGGATAAATCTTTAATCTTATTTTAAAAAATGCCTATGTAAAATGGGGTTGTGAAAGCAGATAAAACAAAGTATTTAATTTTTTCACAGCCCTATTTTTTTTCTTATTTTTCCTTTTTATTTGCCTTTTTTGTGATGATATGGTATAATGAAATTTAATAGTTATTTAAAAAATAGGGGATAGATTAAAAGGAGCATTTAGGCTCATTCTCACATGGGAGGACATATATGCAAAAACTACCAATTGGTATCCAAACATTTGAAGATATTCGTAAAGAGAATTATCTTTATGTTGATAAAACTAAACAAATTTTACAAATGATAGAAAATGGAAAATGTTATTTTCTTTCTCGTCCTCGTCGTTTTGGCAAATCTTTGACAATATCAACATTAGAGGCAATGTTTAAAGGTAAAGCTGAATTATGTAAGGGCTTATATGCCGAGGAATGGGTAAAAGAGCAAGCAAAACACCCAAATCCAGTTATAAAATTGGATATGAGTGCTTTAAAATCTTATAATAGTTCTGAACAATTAAATTATTATCTTGTTAATCAATTCAAACAATATTTGACTATAAGTAAATTAACAATGGATTTAGATGAAAATGCAGATATTATTTTTTCTAATTTAATCATAAAGTTATATCAAGAATTTGGACCTGTTGTTGTTTTGATAGATGAATATGACAAACCAATGACTGACAACTTAAACAATTTAGAAAAAGCAGAAGAAATGCGAAAATATTTGAGTTCATTTTATATTGTAGTAAAAAATTGTAGTGATTATTTGCGTTTTGTAATGCTAACAGGTGTATCAAAATTCAGTAAAACAGGTGTATTTTCTTGTTTAAATAATTTAGAAGATATATCAATGGATAAAAATTATAGTGATATAGTTGGTTATACACAAAAAGAACTTGAAGATAATTTTGGAGATTGGATTAAAAAAACAGAACAAGAATTATCTATGAATAGGGAAGAGTTACTTGCTACAATAGAAGATTATTATGATGGTTTTTCATTTGATGGAAGAGTAAGAGTATATAATCCATTTTCCGTATTAAATTTTTTTAAACAAGGAAATTTTGATAATTACTGGTATGATTCTGCTACTCCTTCTTTTCTTGCTAAGTATTTGAAAGAGCATAAAATCAAAGCTCCAAAAGAATATGTACAAAAAAAGGTATATTCAGGTTTTACAAATTATCACGAAATAGAAAGTACAAGTGTAGAGAGTTTTTTATATCAAGCAGGTTATTTGACAATTTTAGAAAGAAAGGGCAATATCCTTATTCTTGATTATCCAAATGAAGAAGTAAAAAGTTCAATGGATAGGCTTTTTCTTGAAAATTTTTACAATATCCAAGATGACGCAGAATTTAGTAGTGATATTTGGGAATCTTTGGAGGTAGAAGATATTGTACAGGTAGTAAGTATATTTAATGAGGCATTAAAAGGTATTCCTTATGATGATTACAAAGATAGAGACGAATCTTGGTATCGTTCGTTATTTTTGATGTTGTTAAGTGGTGCAAAAATAACATATTTTTCAGAAGTACACACATTTAAAGGTCGTTCAGATGTCGTTATAGTTTTCAAAAATAAAGTAGTCGTTGTTGAATTTAAGTTAGCTAAAAATTCATCAGAAGTCGATAAAAAGCGACAAGAGGGAGAAGAACAGATAAAATCGAGAGATTATGCTTCTGCTTATAAGGCAACAAAAAAAATAATAACATCAGTATTTGTTGCAGACGATGAAAAAAGGCAAATAGTTTTATAAATAATTTTTTACTTCCTCTTGTTCATAATATTTCTTATAGCTGTATATGATGATGACGAAGATGAAGATGATGAAGATTATGAAGATAATGACTGGTAAAAGAAAAAATACTAATTTTTTCCTAAATGACAGATTTTGTCATCGTTATTTGGTATAATAAAAAATGGAAAAATGCACTCTTAACAAAGGGAGAAAAAATTATGGCTAATTTTAAAGAAAATCTTGGGCGTTATATGGACGCTGGCTTTCCGATTATATACATTGACACTTTTGAGGAAGAAAAGGTCGATGGTATAATAAGAGATGTTGTCGGTGGCAGAGGAATTATTGAATGGACAACTATTGGCTTTAGGGATTTCAAGTCAAAAATAATAGAATCAGATTGGTCTTTACTCGATACATTGAAATATCTTATTCAAGACCCTAAATCATGCAGTCGTAGAGTTCTTGTTTTGAAAGATGCTGTGAAAGCATTGAGTGAAGATTCAGAAGTTATTTCTCTTATAAAGCGTTTAGCTATTAATATTACTTCTGGTGTTGAAGATTTTGAAGATTTTAACATCATTATTGTTTCAAATGTAGTTGTTATTCCAGAAGAATTAGAAAAATATATGACAATTCTTTCAATGGACTATTTGACACAAGATGAAATAAAAGATGTTGTAAATTCTTTCTGTGATGAGATGGAATTAGAATCTTTGAGACCTCAATTTCTCGATGAATTATCACTTGCTTTTAAGGGGCTTTCTGAATTAGAGATAAACAACATTCTTGCTTTGGCTGTTTTTGAAGGCGGTAATATAAATGCTGGAGATTTGAGATTGATTACTGAACAGAAAAAGCAAGTTATTCGTAAATCTGGAATACTTGAAATGATATCTGACAATGTTAGAGATAATATCAAAAATATAGGTGGTCTTGAAAGCCTTAAAAAGTGGCTGGAAAGAAAAAGTAAAGTATATAAAAATATAAATGAAGCTGAAAAGTTTGGAGTTGATATGCCAAAAGGTGTACTTATTGCAGGTATGCCTGGGTGTGGAAAATCCCTAAGTGCAAAAGCTACAGCAATGCTTTTTGGAGTTCCACTTCTTAGGATGGATATGGGACGACTTATGGGAAAATATGTCGGTGAGTCTGAAGCAAATATGCGAAAAGCTATAAAACTTGCTGAAGCAATTTCTCCTTGTGTACTATGGATTGATGAAATGGAAAAGGCTTTTGCTGGCATAGGTGGAAATGGTGGAGCTTCCGATGTTACAACAAGACTTTTTGGTACATTTCTTACTTGGCTTCAAGAAAAAGAAAGTATGGCATTTGTCGTAGCTACAGCAAATGATATTTCAAATCTTCCTCCAGAACTTATGAGAAAAGGCAGATTTGATGAAATATTCTTTGTCAACCTTCCAAATGATAAAGAGCGTAAAAATATATTTGAGATTCATGTGAAAAGGCGTAGAGAACAAGATCTTAAAAATATAGATATTACACAACTTGTTAATAAGACAACAGGTTATAGTGGAGCTGATATTGAGGGAGTTGTTAAGACAGCAATAGAAGAGGTTTTTTCTGATGGTAGAAAATCTCTTTCAACAAATGATATACTAAAGGCGATTAGAGAAACTCATTCGCTTTCAGAGATAATGAAGGATTCTATTGATAAAATCAATAAATTTTATAAGCAATACAAATTTAAGAATGCTTCTGAGGAGTAAAAATAAATGGACGATAAAAAGGCTTATTATATAGAAGGATTTGATGAAGAAAAGGCGACTCGTGAGGCTGGACCTATTTTTGGTCGTTTTTATAAGTCTTATGCAACAAAACCTCAAGAATTGGGTATTCAGGAATGGCTTTTTGCAAGACTTAAAGAGGAACTTCCAAATCGTGAAGATAGTTATATTGAACGAGTTAGTAACGATATTGTCGATGGAGTGCGTAATTTTGATGAGGATTTAAAATCTCTTGATTCCTCTTGTGAAAGAGGACTTTCCAAAGAACAATGGTTAGCTAATAGCCTTGAACAATCTTCATCAGGTTTGGATAGAAATGAATATGGCAATTATCTTGCAGAGGTAGATAAAAATCTTGCTTTGAATAATGCTATGGCTATGAAAGCTATTACAGCCAAAGCAGGTGAAAATCCTCTCATTTTGACAAAGAATCAAGAACAGGATTTTGAAATTAACAAGCAAGAAGATAAGGATTGGAACTCATATTCAACAAAGGCTCTTGCATTAAATCTTGGCAAGCAGGCGACTCTTTCTGGAGTTACTGGGCTTTGTATGGATAGTGGCTCTTATATCGATCCACAAAGTTTTACTGATAATGATCCTGAAGTTCAAGATTTTGTTTCAAATTCTATAGAATCTGGAGTTGATTTTGGTTTAAAGGTAGCTACAACAGGTGCTATAGAGGTTGGTGCTGAAAATGGAATTTTTCCTTTTTTGAAAAAAACACCTGTTGGAATAATTTCTTGTATTGGTTCTGGTATAGTTGAAAATTGTAAGACCGCTTGGAAATTTATAAAGGGCGAAATTAATGGACACGAAGCTCTTGATAGAGTTGGTCGTGTAGCTACAGCACAAGTAAAGACTGCTTTTGGTATTTGTTTAAAAAGGGAAACTTGCGAGAATATTGGAGCGACTATTGGTTCCATTTTTGGTCCTCAAGGAGCTATTGTCGGTAAAATAGCAGGAAATGTTATCAGTGCTGTTGCAAATACTGATGTTGGTAAGGCTATTAGTGAAGGTATAAAGAAAATTGCTAAGCCTGCAGTTAATTGGGCTAAAAATTGTTGGAATAGTGTTAAAAAGACAGCTGGTGAATGGCTTGATAATACTCGCAAAGCAGTTTCTACTGGTCTTAAAAAGGTTGGAAATTTTTTTAAATCGCTTTTTAGTTGATGATCAATAGTGAAAAGGGAATAGGGAGACACTATGGCTCGTAAGATAAAATTTGCTCTTGAAATGGCAGATGGTACATTTGTAAGTAATCTTGAAGACCTTCAAAAGCATATTAAAAATAATATTAAAAATAATGATGATGTAAAAAAACTTGTGGAGTATTTTCTTGATGGTCGTCTTGAAAAATGGCTTCTTGATAGATATTATGAGGAAGAGGCTAAAGCACTTCAAACAGTTGATAAAGATGATCCTGATTTTACTTGCAAACTTTGTAAAGCGATAGGTGCAGATTATACTCCTTCTGAATCTGTAAATGTTGCTCTTATCGAATATGAAAAGAGAATGAGGAAAGCTCTTGAAGAAGTTACTTTAGATAGTGAATTAATAGCAAATGCAGGTTTTACAGCCTCAAATCAATCTGACCTTGTTTTTCTTATAAAAAGTGGTAAACAGACAATTTATTTATGGGGTGATTCTTTTAAACTTTTTGTTGTAAAAAATATTAGTTATATAGGCATACTGGGTAAACCTTCAGTTGATATAGGTCTTCCTGATTTAGAAGCAGTTGAGAGTTATGGCATTAAATTAGAAAATGTGAAGCTTCCAGAAAAATTCAATTCAAATCCGTTTAAAAATGCAAAAGTTGGCGATGTTGTAAAGTTTGGTAATTATCCACAGACTGCAAATGGTGATATTCAGCCTATTGAATGGCAAGTATTGTCAAAAGAAAATAACAAAATGCTTGTGATCTCCAAATATGGTCTTGATACAAAGCGTTTTGATAGTAGTTCAAATAATTGGGCAAATAGTGAAATTCGCAAGTGGTTGAATGGTGAATTTTACAATAAAGCTTTTAATGACCAAGAAAAGAAATCTATAAAATCTTCAAATCTTTCAGATGTTGGCACAACTGATAATGTGTTTTTGTTAAGTGGGGATTGGCAAGGTAATGGTGAGGTAAATGATTATTTTGCTAATAATGAATCGAGGAGATGTAAGGCAACTGAATATGTTTTGAAAAAAAATAATTGGGCTGAATCTGAGACAGATGGTTATTTTTGGTGGTGGCTTCGTTCTCCTAATCCTAATTATAGTAATCGTGTCTGCGATGTCTTCTATGGCGGTAGTATCAGCCACCGCGATGTTAGCCTTGATAATAGTCTCGTGCGGCCCGCTTTGTGGGTAAATCTTTAATTAGGCACCGTTAGGTGCCAATCTAAAAAAATAAAAAGTTACTATGAACTATCCAATATATCCTTGTATAGTGCCACTTTGTCATTGCAAATCGTAGCCGTGGCAATTGAAATTTTACTTATTTTAATTTTGAAATAAATAAATTAAGGATAAAACATTAGGAGACACTATGGCTCGTAAGATAAAATTTGCTCTTGAAATGGCTGATGGAACATTTGTAAGTAATCTTGAAGACCTTCTAAAGCATGTTAAAACTAATGATGATGTGAAAAAACTTGTAGAGTATTTTCTTGATGGTCGTCTTCAAAAATGGTTTTTGGTACGGAATTATGATGAAGAGTCTAAAGCTCTTAAATTACTTAATAAAAATGATTCTGATTTTGCTTGCAGGCTTTGTAAAGCAATAGGGACAGATTATATTCCTGTAGATAATGTTAAGGTTGAGCTTATCGAATACGAAAAGAGAATGAGAAAAGCTCTTGAAGAAGTTACTTCAGATAGTGAATTAATAGCAAATGCAGGTTGTACAGCTTCTAATCAATCTGACCTTGATTTTCTTATTAAAAATGGTAAAAAGACAATTTATCTTTGGGGTGATTTTTTCACACTTTATGTGGTAGATAATATTTTTTACATAGGTGTATTAGGCAAGCCTTCAGTTGCTATTAAGCGTGTTCGATTAGTTATTAGTAATAGTTGCATAATACAGACTTTAGTTGATAATTCTCTTGATGATATAGACATTATTAATAATTATCATATTCAATTGGAAAATGTGGTTCTTACTAGATTTAGTAATCCTTTTACAAATGCAAATGTTGGTGATTGTGTAAAAATGGGTAGTTATCCACAGAATAAACATGGATATTTTGATCCTATTGAATGGCAAGTATTGGCAAAAGAAAATAATAAAATGCTCGTGATATCGAGATTTGGTCTTGATTGTAAGCGTTTTGATAGTAGTTCAAATAATTGGAAAAATAGTGAAATTCGCAAATGGTTGAACAACGATTTTTATAATAAAGCGTTTAGTGAAAAAGAGAGGAAAAATATAAATTCTTTTGATGGTGATAATGTTTTTTTGTTGAGTTATGATGAGGCAAAAATATATTTTGTTGATGCTGATTCAAGGAGATGTAAAGCAACTGAATATGCTGTTAAAAATGGTACTTATGTAGACAATAATGGTTATAGCTGGTGGTGGCTTCGTTCTCTTAATCCTAATGATAGCGATAGGGTTTATTATGTATACGATGATGGTAGCATAAACGATTTCTATGTTTATAACACTAAATTTGTGCTTCGCCCAGCTTTGTGGATAAATCTTGATTGTGAACAGGATATTTTATATTTGAAAGATGAGCTTTCAGAGCAAATTCCAAATTACAATAAGCAGCCACAAAAACAAAATTCAGTAAATTTTAATTTTTTTAAAAAAGCAAATTTTGGTGATTCTGTAAAATTTGGCAATTATCTACAGAGTGCAAATGGTGATATTCACCCTATAGACTGGCAAGTATTGTCAAAAGAAAATAATAAAATTCTTGTGATTTCTAAATATGGTCTTGATTGTAAGATTTTTGATAGCAGTTCAAATAATTGGTCAGATAGTGAAATTCGTAAGTGGTTGAATGGTGAATTTTACAATAAAGCCTTTAATGAAAAAGAGAGGAAATATATAAATTCTTCAAATTTGTCAGATGTTAGCACAACTGATAATGTATTTTTGTTGAGTTTAGATGAGGCGAATAAGTATTTTGCTAATGATATTGCGAGGTTATGTAAAGCTACTGATTATGCTAAAAATAATGGTGCTTATGTATGGAGTACAAATGGTTGTAGTTGGTGGTGGCTTCGTTCTTCTCTTTATCCTCGTAATGTCAATTATGTCTATGATGTCAGTAGTGGTGGCTATTTCAGCTTTTACAGTGTTCATAATATTGGCATTCTTGTTCGTCCTGCTTTGTGGATAAATCTTTAAAAGTATTTTTGATAATTTCTATGAAAATTGTTTTTTCGGGAGACACTATGGCTCGTAAGATAAAATTTGCTCTTGAAATGGCAGATGGTACATTTGTAAGTAATCTTGAAGACCTTCAAAAGCATATTAAAAATAACTTGAAAAATGGCTTCTTGATAGATATTACGAGGAAGAAGCTAAAGCACTTCAAACAGTTGATAAAGATGATCCTGATTTTACTTGTAAACTTTGTAAAGCAATAGGTGCAGATTATACTCCTGTTGGTTCTGTAAATATTGAGCTTATCGAATACGAAAAGAAAATGAGAAAAGCTTTTGAAGAAGTTACTTTAGATAGTGAATTAATAGCAAATGCAGGTTGTACAGCTTCTACTCAATCTGATCTTGTGTTTTTACTAAAAAATGGAAAGAGTACAATTTATCTTTGGGGTGATTCTTTTAAACTTCCTCTTGTTCATAAAATTTCTTATATAGGCATACTGGGTAAGCCTTCAGTTGATATAGGTCTTCCTGATTTAGAAGCAGTTGAGAGTTATGGCATTAAATTGGAAAATGTGAAGTTACCAGAATCAATATTAAGAGCCGAACAAGAGAAAAAGAAAAGAGTTGAGGAAGAGGCAAGAAGAATAGCTGAAGAAGAAGCAAGAAGAAGAGATGACGAAGAAGCAATATACATACCTTTAATTGAGGAAGACCTTGAAGATACATTCTCGACTTGTAAATTAAACCAAAAGGAGGAAGCATCTTTAAGTGATGAAGACCTTGAAGATATATTCTCGACTTTTATGGATGATGAGGATTTATAAAAGAAAAAGGTATTATTTTTTAAAATGACAGATTCTGTTATCGTTATTTGTTATAATATAAAATAGAAAAATGCACTTCTAATTAACTTTATCCCTTGTGTTAGTTAATGCAGAAAAATAAATAGATAATAAGTTGCTATAAACTATCCAATATATGCCTATATACTGCCACTTTGTCATTGCGAGGCGTAGCCGTGGCAATCTAAGCCTGTAAATTATTATTTACTTAAAAATTGAGTCGATCGCCTATATTTAGAATTGTGTCCTCGATCTAATTAAAAATTACTAAATTTAAATTAAGCATTTGAGATTGCCACGGTCGCACAGCTTCCTCGCTATGACATTGCCTCTAAACATAGGCTGTTTTGGTCGATTTTAAAATATTAATTAAATAGAACAAGGCATTAAATTTAGGAGGAAGCAAGACGAAGGAGGATATATATATATGCAAAAACTTCCAATAGGCATTCAAAATTTTGAAGATATTCGTAAAGAGAATTATCTTTATGTTGATAAAACTAAACAAATTTTACAAATGATAGAAAATGGAAAATGTTATTTTCTATCTCGTCCTCGTCGTTTTGGCAAATCTTTGTTTTGGCAAATCTTTGACAATATCAACATTAGAGGCAATGTTTAAAGGTAAAGCTGAATTATTCAAAGGGCTTTATGCAGAGGAATGGGTAAAAGAGCAAGCAAAACCCCCCAACCCAGTTATAAAATTGGATATGAGTGTTTTAGCTTCTTATGATAATAAAAAAGAGTTAAATAGATCAATCATAAATTATCTTGTAAGATATTATATAGAAGAATATAATCTTGATGTGGTTATTCAAGATAATTCAGGTGATGTTTTTCTTGATGTAATAAATAAATTATATAAGCAGTTTGGACATGTAGCACTTTTAATTGATGAATATGATAAACCAATAACAGACAATATAAATAATTTAGAAAAATCGAATGAAATGCGAGAAACTCTTCGTTCATTTTATGGTGTTTTGAAAGGTTGCAGTCAAGTAAAATTTATAATGATAACAGGTGTATCAAAATTTAGTAAAACAGGTGTATTTTCTTGTTTAAATAATTTAGAAGATATATCGATGGATAAAAAATATAGTGATATAGTAGGTTATACACAAAAAGAACTTGAAGATAATTTTGTTGACTGGATTGAAAAAACAGAACAAGAATTATCATTAAATAAGGAAGAGTTACTTGCAAAAATAGAAGAATATTATGATGGTTTTTCATTTGATGGAACATTAAGAGTATATAATCCATTTTCCGTATTAAATTTCTTTAAACAAGGAATTTTTGATAATTACTGGTATGATTCTGCAACACCATCTTTTCTTGCTAAATATTTAAAAGAGCATAAAATAAAGGCTCCAAAAGAATATATACAAAAAAAGGTATATTCAGGTTTTACAAATTCTCACGAAATAGAAAGTACGAGTGTAGAGAGTTTTTTATATCAAGCAGGTTATTTGACTATTTCAGAAAGAAGGGGCAATATACTTATTCTTGATTATCCAAATGAAGAAGTTAGAAGTTCAATGGATAGGCTTTTTCTTGAAAATTTTTACAATATACAAGATGATGCAGAATTTAGTAGTGATATTTGGGAATCTTTGGAAGTAGAAGATATTGTACAGGTAGTAACTATATTTAACGAGGCATTAAAAGGTATTCCCGAAAACATATTCGCTCCTTCTATCGAAGGAAAAAAAAAACAGGATGATTACAAAGATAGAGATGAATCTTGGTATCGTTCATTATTTTTGATGTTGCTAAGTGGGGCAAAAATAACATATTTTTCCGAAGTACATACTTTCAGAGGTCGTCCAGATGTAGTTATAGTTTTCAAAAATAAAGTAGTAGTTGTTGAATTTAAGTTAGCAAAAAATTCATCAGAAGTCGATAAGAAGAGAAAAGAAGGAGAAGAGCAGATAAAATCGAGAGATTATGCTTCTGCTTATAAGGCGACAAAAAAGATAATAACAGCCGTATTTGTAGCAGATGATGAAAAGAGGCAAATAGTTTTGTAAAAAATGGATAATCTATTCAAAAATACAAAAGTTGGTGATTATATAAAATTTGGCAATTATCCACAGACTGCAAATGGTCAAAATCAGCCTATTGAATGGCAGGTATTGTCAAAAGAAAATAACAAAATGCTTGTGATCTCAAAATATGGGCTTGAGGTAAGGCGTTTTGATAGTGGCTCAAATAACTGGAGGAATAGTGAGATTCGCAATTGGTTGAATGGTGAATTTTACAATAAAGCCTTTAATGAAAAAGAGAAGAAATCTATAAAATCTTCTAATCTTTCAGATGTTGGCACAAGTGATAATGTGTTTTTGTTGAGTAAAGAAGAGGCAGAGAAATATTTTGTTAACGATAATGCAAGAAGATGTAAAGCTACTGAGTATTCTGTGAAAAATGGTGCTTGTAAAAATGATGAAGGTTATGGTTATTGGTGGCTTCGTTCTCCTTATCCTAATTGTAGTAATATTGTCTTTAATGTCAGCAATGTTGGCGATGTCGACGATTGCGACGATGTTAGCATTGGTGATGATCTCGTGAGACTGGCTTTATATATCAATCTTTAATTATATTCAAAAAATGCTTATGTAAAATGGGGTTGTGAAAGCAGATAACAAACTATTTAATTTTTTCACAGCCCCATTTTTTGTCTTATTTTTCCTTTTTGTTTGCCTTTTTTGTGATGATATGGTATAATAAAATTTAATAGTTATTAGAAAATAAGTAAATAAAAAGTTGCTATAAACTATCCAATATATGCCTGTATACTGCCACTTTGTCATTGCGAGGCGTAGCCGTGGCAATCTAAGCCTGTAAATTATTATTTACTTAAAAAATCGTAATCTACTTAATAAATTACTAAATTTAAATTAAGCATTTGAGATTGCCACGGTCGCACAGCTCCCTCGCAATGACATCTCCTCTAAACAGAGGCTGTTCGAGTAGATTTTAAAATATCAATCAAATAGCACAAGGCGTTAAATTGCTGATTATTGAAATTTTACTTATTTAATTTTGAAATAAATTCGAGGAGAGAGAAAATATATATGCAAAAACTTCCAATAGGTATTCAAAATTTTGAAGATATTCGTAAAGAAAATTATCTTTATGTTGATAAAACTAAACAAATTTTACAAATGATAGAAAATGGAAAATGTTATTTTCTATCTCGTCCTCGTCGTTTTGGCAAATCTTTGAATATCAACATTAGAGGCAATGTTTCAAGGTAAAGCTGAATTATTTAAGGGATTATATGCAGAGGAATGGGTAAAAGAACAAGCTAATAATCCAAATCCAGTTATAAAAATAGATATGAGTGTTTTAGGCTCTTATGAGAATAAAAAAGAGTTAAATGATTCTATTATAAATTATTTGGAAAATTATATATTTTTAAATGATTTAAGTATATCTTCAGAAATAGATGCTTCTAAAATGTTGTTTAATATAATAATAAGATTATATAAGCAATTTGGTCAAGTTGTTGTTTTGATAGATGAATATGATAAGCCAATGACAGATAATCTAAATAATTTAGAAAAAGCAGAAGAAATGCGAGAAGCTCTATCTAAATTTTATGGTGTTTTAAAAGGTTGTCCATATTTGCGTTTTGTAATGGTAACAGGTGTTTCAAAATTTAGTAAAGCAGGTTTATTGTCAGGTGTAAATAATTTGAAAGATATATCAATGGTGTCAAAATATGCTGATATAGTTGGCTATACTCAACAAGAACTTGAAGAAAATTTTTGTGAATGGATAGAAAATGCAAGTCAAAATTTATCTATGAGTAGAAAAAAACTTTTGGATAAAATAAAAGAATATTATGATGGTTTTTCATTTGATGGAGTGACAAATGTATATAATCCATTTTCAGTATTAAATTTCTTTGATGAAAGTGATTTTAAAAATTTTTGGTATATGTCTGGTTCTCCTTCTTTTCTTTACAATTATTTACTAAATCATCAGATAAAAAATCCAGATAAATATGACGGAATAAATGTACCTGAAAATTTTGCAGATAAGAGAGAAATAGAAAGTGCAAGTGTAGAAAGTTTTTTATTTCAGGCTGGTTATTTGACAATAAAAAAGAAATTGCTAAATGAATTTGTACTTGGTTATCCAAATGAAGAAGTTCGCAGTTCTTTAGCAGATATGTATCTTGATGATGTCTATCATATTGAGGGTTATGTTAGTTTAGGCAATGCAATTTGGAAAGCCTTAGAAGATGAGAATATAGAAAATTTAGTAAAATCATTTAATTTGGCAATTTCAGGGATACCCTATGAAGATTTTCAGAAGGACAAATTAGCTCCTTCGAAAGATAAGCTCCTTAATGAAATTAAGGAGGATAAAAAATTAGAAGGAGAAAAAAAATGTGAGTATTGGTACCGTTCTTTATTTGTGATGTTGCTTCGTGGTGCAGGTGTAATATATTTTGCCGAAGTACACACTTTTAAGGGTCGTTCAGATGTTGTTATAGTTTTCAAAAATAAAGTAGTAGTTGTTGAATTTAAGTTGGCTAAAAATTCGTCAGAAGTCGAGAAGAAGAGAAAAGAAGGCGAAGAGCAGATAAAATCGAGAGATTATTCTTCTGCTTATAAAGGAACAAACAAAAAAGTAATTGATCTTGTTTTAGTTGCAGATGATGAAAAGAGGCAAATAGTTTTGTAAAAAATGGATAATCCTTTTAAAAATACAAAAGTTGGCGATATTGTACAAATGGGGAGTTATCCTCAGAATGTAATTTATGATCAGCCCATTGAATGGCAGGTTATTGAATGGCAAGTCTTGGCAATAGAAAATAATAGAATGCTTATTATTTCTCGTTATGGTCTTGAAGAAAGGCTTTTTGGTTATAATTTCTCAAATAGTTGGGAGAATAGTGATATTCGCAAATGGCTTAACAACGATTTTTACAATAAAACTTTTACTGAACAAGAAAAGAAATTTATAAAGCCTTCTAATCTTTCAGATGTTGGTACAACTGACAATATTTTTTTGCTGAGTAAGGAAGAGGCAAAAATATATTTTGTTGATGATAATGCAAGAAGATATAAAGCCACTGAATATGCTATTAGGAATGATGAATGGAAAAATAATAATGGTCGTTGGGGACTTCGTTCTCCTTATCCTAATTATAGTGATTATATCTATATTGTCTCTAATAGTGGTGATTTAGGCTGGGATGTTGTTTATGATTATGATATGGTTATTCGTCCTGCTTTGTGGATAAATCTTTAAAAAAAAGTGTTATAGGCTAAAAAATGGTTGATTTGATATTATTTCCCTCCAGTTTTTTTTCTCGTGAAAATGTAGATGAGGATTTGCAAAAAGAACATGATTCAGTTATTCTAACAGGATTATTTGATGTTGCTATTTTTGGATACTCTCAATGGTTTGATGAAGATAAATTGCTGTTAAATAAAAAAAATACTAAAGAGCAGATAGCTATTTATCGAGGCTGGATGATGTCTCCTGAACAATATTCTAATTTTTATAATCTTTTGTTGAAAAAAAATATTAGACTTATTAATAATCCAAATAATTATAGATTGTTTCATCTTTTTCCGAATATTTATGAGACATTGAAAGAAGATACTGCAAAAATGGAAATTTATCCATTGCACCAACAGATAGATATTGAAAAATTGAAAAAGAATTTTCAAAAATTTATGGTTAAGGATTATGTGAAATCTGTGAAAGGTACAGATTTTCCAAAATTTTTTGATCATAATGTAGAACAAAAAGAGTTTGATCGGTGTATGGAAATTTTTTATAATTATAGGGGAGATTTGCTGACAGGAGGAATTTGTATAAAAGAATTTCTTGATTTAAAATATTATGGGAAAAATACAAATGAGTATCGTGTTTTTTATATGAATAATAAAGTTGCAACTGTAACAAGAAATTCTAATCAAGAAAATAATACTCCACAGCCCCCAAAATATTTGATTGAAAAATACAAAAATTTAGATAGTCCATTTTATACTATTGATTATGCAGAATTAGAAGATGGCTCTTGGAAAATAATTGAAGCTGGAGATGGTGGAGTTTCTGGATTGCCTGATACCCAAGATTATGATTTGTTTTTTAGAAAGTTATTTCAATTTTTTGAATAGATATTAAAGGGGAATAAATGGATGTAATTTTATATGTACATGGAAAAGGTGGAAGTTCTGATGAGGCTAAGCTGTACAAAGATTTATTTCCAAATTTTGATGTTGTTGGCTTAGATTATAAAACATTCACTCCTTGGCAAACAGGAATAGAGATAAAAGAAGCTGTAAATTCCTTGAAAATTAAATATAAGAATGTGATGTTAATTGCAAATAGTATTGGAGCTTTTTTTTCGATGGGTGCAGATATTGAAGAAGATATTTCACATGCGTATTTTATATCTCCCATTGTCAATATGGAACAATTAATTGATGATATGATGAATTTTGCAAATGTAACTGAAGAGGAATTGCAACAAAAGGGAACTATTCAAACTGATTTTAACGAAGAGTTATCTTGGAAATATTTGTGTTATGTTCGAAATAATCCTGTGAAATGGAAAGTGCCTACAGACATTCTCTATAGCAGTAATGACAACTTAACTTCTATTGATACTATGAGATCTTTTGTCAATGAGCATAATGCAAGTCTTACTGTAATGGAATCTGGGGAGCATTGGTTTCACACAGATGAACAGATACAATTTTTACAAAATTGGATAAGAGAAAAGATCGTTTAGTGTACTTTGTGTTAAAAAAGGGGTTGTGAAAAAAATTAGTGTTTTTTCACAACCTCTTTTTTTTATAAAAACTATATTTTGCTTAAAAATGATTCAGCTTGTTTTTTGATTTTTTCGATATCTGCTTCTGAGAAATTAGCTTCGTCTGTTGCAAATGCTTCACCGCTTACGGCAAGACCTATTCCTTTTTCGTCTATAACTTTTGTTTGCATTGCATTTAAAAGATTGTAGAGATGTTCTCTGACATTTTGTGTGCAGTTTTTGCCACCAACTCCGCTGATAGTTACAAATTTATCTTTTATTGCTGTTCCAGAATTCCAATCATTAGCGATTAAAGGTCTTGACATCCAATCAAGCAAATTTTTTAGAACTCCTGGTATGTTGTAATTGTATTCAGGTGTAAAAATCCAAATTCCATCTGAATCTTGAATTTCTTTTCTAACTCTTGTAACAGCTTCAGGAGTAGGGAATTCGATGTCTTGATTCATATATGGCAAATCTGCATATTCAAGATATTTGATTTCTGCTTTTGTTGATATGATTTTTTCAACTTCGTTTGCTAATTGTCTATTGAACGATTTTTTTCTCAATGAACCAATTATGAACAATACTTTTTTCATTTTTTATCCTTTCCTTTTTAGAGTATTACATCTTTTTATATTTTTTTTTATGCCTCTTTTTCCTTTATTTTTTGTATTTTTTAGAATTTTCACTTTTTGAGTGAATATTTTTTAAAATGACAGATTTTGTCAGTGTAATTTGTTATAATATACTTGTTAGAGAAAAAAGGAGAAGGAGAAAAAGTATAAGGAGCATTTAAGTTCCTTCTGCAAAGGAGAAAAGTATATGGAAACTTTTATTGAAATTGAACTTGATCGAAAAGTTCTAAAACAGTTGGGTTACGAATTTGAATGGAAGAAATGGAAAAAACGAAATTCTAAAAAATTTTATTTAAAATTTGATTTCGAGAATTATCTTGCTATATTGAAAGATGGGGTAGAAGTTACATCTATTGATATTCCTTCAACTTATAAATATAAAGGCAAAAATTATAAGATAACAAAAATTGGAACAAAAGTTTTTTCTTATTGTGCTGGTTTAAAAGAAATAGTTATTCCTAATAGTGTTATTAAAATAGGAAAATCTGCTTTTCGTCTTTGTTTGTTAGTGAACGAAATAGTTATTCCAGATAGTGTTATTGAAATAAAAGAATCTGCTTTTTCGGAGTGTAATTCTTTAAAGAGAATAATTCTTTCAAATAACTTGAAAAAATTATCTCCTTGTGTTTTTGAAGGATGCAGAACATTAAAAGAAATCGTTATTCCAGATGGTGTTATTGAAATAAAAGATTTTGCTTTTTATGGTTGTATTAACCTAAAAAAAATAAAAATGCCAAATAATCTAAAGGAAATTGGACTTTGTGCTTTTATTGAATGTGAATCTTTGAAATTTCTTGAAATTCCAAAAACTGTTAAAAAAATGGGGGATTTGGTTTTTAATGAATGTTCTTCATTAGAAAATGTAATTATTCCAGATAATTTTAAAAAAATTCCTTTTGGTTTTTTCAATGGTTGTTTGTCGCTAAAAAATATAACTATTTCAAATAAAATTGTTGAAATAGGAGAAGTGGCTTTTGCTAATTGTAAATCTTTGGAAAATGTTGAAATTCCCAATAGCGTAAAATCAATAGGTGAGAAGGCTTTTTTAGGTTGTGAAAAATTAAAAAATATAAAATTTTCAAACAAGTTAGAAAAATTAAAAGACTATACTTTTGCTGATTGTAAGTCATTGGAAATAATTGAGATTCCAAGTAATATCAAAAAAATAGGAGTAGGTGTTTTTGATAATTGTAATTCGTTAAAAGGGATTAATTTTTTGAGTGAAAATAAGTTTTATGCAGAATTGAACAATGAAATATTAAAAATATTAGGATATGAAATAGAAAGAACAGAGGATAAATTGACGATTTCTAAAAATGGTGTTCCTGTAGAATATTTAGATATTCCTTCAACTTATGAGTATAATGGAATAGAATATACAATTACAGGAATTGCTAATAATCTTTTTGCAAATTCTGATTCTTTAAAAAGTGTAAAAATTCCAGATTCTGTAATAGGTATAGGAAAATGTGTTTTTGCAAATTCTGCCTCTTTAGAAAATGTAATAATTTCAGATTCTGTATTAGAAATAGGGGATTCTCTTTTTAAGAATTGTGGAAAATTAAAAGAAGTAAGGCTTTCTAAAAATTTGAAAAGTATAAAAAAATATACTTTTTATGCTTGTAAATCTTTGGAAAATATAGTTATTCCAGATAAAGTAGGAGGAATAGATAATGAGGCTTTTAAATATTGTACTTCTTTAAAAGAGATAGTTATACCTAATAGTGTTATGCATATATCAGACTCTGCTTTTGAATATTGTACATCTTTAAAAAATATAGTTCTTTCAAATGATATTGCAATTATTTGGTGCTCTGTTTTTGCTAATTGTACATCTTTAGAAACTATATCTATTCCCAAAAAGGTTGTGGAAATAAGTTATTCTGCTTTTTTAAATTGTACTTCTTTAAAGAAAGTTTATCTTTCTGAAGATATTTGGTGTATTGGATATGGTGCTTTTGAAGGCTGTAGTTCTTTAGAAAAAATAAATATACCTGAAAATTTACAGAGATTAGGATATGGGTCATTTAGTGGCTGTACTTCTTTAAATTTGACTGTTCCTGATGCTGTATTAAGAATAGGTGAAAATGCTTTTCTTGATGTTCCAAATGTAAATTACAATGGCAATGCAGAAGGTTCACCTTGGGGAGCAAAGGCAATTAATGGAGTAAAAGTATAATAATATTATAAAAATGGGAGTAAACAAAATGGATGATTTTATTGAAGTTGAACTTGATCGACAAGTCCTAAAACAGTTGGGGTATCAAATAAAAAAGGGAAAAGGTATTGTCACTTCTCACAACAATGAATTTTTAGAAAACATTTTAATTTATAAAAACAAAAAGGCTGTTACATCTATTGATATTCCTGCAACTTATGAATATAAAGGAAAAAAATACAAAATAACTTCTATTGGAAAAGATGTTTTTGCAGGTGCTAAAAAATTAAAAAATGTAACAATTCCAGATACAATTGCCAAAATAGGTAAGAGAGCATTTGTTGGTTGCGTTTTATTGGAAAATTTTGTTATTCCAAAAAGTGTAATTGAAATAGGAATTGAAGCTTTTGGTAAATGTAGCTCACTAAAAAGTATTTCTATACCAAGTAATGTAAAAAAAATAGGTGAATGTGCTTTTGAATATTGTGAATCTTTAGATGTTCTTTATATCGAAGAAGGATTGATAGAGATAGGTTCAGATGCTTTTTGGTCTTCTTCCTTGAAAGGAAGTTCTCCTAATTCTTATGAGTTGGTCATTCCAAATTCAGTTACTAAAATAGGTTCAGGTGCTTTTGGATATTGTGAATTTAAAAAAGTTATACTTCCAGACGGTTTAACAAAAATAGAAAAAACTGTTTTTGATTGTTGCGAAGATTTGGAATATGTGAAACTTCCAAAAAATCTAAAAGAAATTGGGTTATATGCTTTTGATTGTTGTCCTTTGTTGAAACTCGATATCCCCAAAGATGTAATTCAATGTGTTGCTTTAAATGATGATGTTTTGAGAAAATTAGGATATGAAGTCGTAAGAAAAAAGAAAGAACCTTCTAAAAGTTATTTTTATGAGCAAGGTATTTGTGAAGAAGATATTGATGAACAAGACATTGACGAACAAGACATTGACGAACAAGACATTGACGAACAAGACATTGACGAACAAGACATTGACGAACAAGACATTGACGAACAAGACGAACAAGACATTGACGAACAAGACATTGATGAAGAAGACATTGATGAACAAGGCATTGACGAACAAGACATTGATGAAGATGACATTAAACGATACTGTCAGAGTATATATGTTTGTGATTCTTCAGAGTTTGAGGAAGTACATATTTCTAAAAATGGAGAGCCTGTAAAATCACTTGTCATCCCTGAAAGTTATACATATGATGGATTCAAATATATTATTGAGAAAGTTGCAGGCGGAGCTTTTGCAAATTGTACATCATTGGAAAATGTAACTTTTCCTGAAACCATAGTCTATATAGAAATTGAAGCCTTTAAGGGCTGTACAAATTTAAAAAGTGTAAATATTCCAAAAGGTGTAAAAGAAATAACAGGTTCTTTATTTAAAGGCTGTGAATCTTTAAATAATGTTGTTATTCCTGAAGGTGTAACTATAATTGTGGCAGAGGCTTTTGCACAATGCACTTCTCTTACAGATATAACAATTCCTGACACTGTGGTAGATTTTTATCCTGATGCTTTTAGTGGATGTAAATCGTTAAAGACGATAAAACTTCCAAAAGTTGTAAATGATTTTTATGGTGGAATTTTTTCAGGTTGTACATCTCTAACTGATGTAACACTTCCTGAAAATTTAGAAGAAATTCCTGTGGAACTTTTTAAAAATTGTACTTCACTTGAAAGTGTAATTATTCCAAAAAGTGTAACAAGAATAAGATCTTGTGCTTTTGCAAATTGTACATCTTTGAAAAATATTGAGATTCCAGATAGTGTAAAGGAAATAATAATTGATTCTTTTGAAGGTTGTACAAATCTTAAGCTAAATATTCCTAATTCTGTAAATGTTCTTGAAGAAGATGATCCTTTTAGTTAAGCAGTATGTTTGTTGAAGTGAAAAACGACTAATTTATAAATTTTAAATTGGTCGTTTTTTATTTTGAGATAATCAAAAAGCAAGATAAAATCTGCATTTGTAGAATAATTTTTATTTAGTCAGTGTTTTTGAAAAAAAATTAGATTCAGGAAAATAGAAGTGGAGTATTTATGGAAATACAAGATACAATAAGAAGTGTAAATGTTGGCGATATTGTAAAATTTGGTAATTATCCACAGACTTCAAATGGTGGTACTCAACCCATTGAGTGGCAGGTATTGGCAAAAGAGAATAACAAAATGCTCGTGATTTCCAAATATGGTCTTGATTGTAAGATTTTTGATAGTAGTTCAAATGATTGGGCAAATAGTGAAATTCGCAAGTGGTTGAATGGTGAATTTCACAATAAAGCCTTTACAGATCAAGAAAAGAAATCTATAAAATCTTCTAATCTTTCAGATGTTGGCACAACTGATAATGTATTTTTGTTAAGTGGTGATTTGAAAGGTAATGGTGAGGTAAATGAGTATTTTTCTAAAGATGAATCGAGGAGATGTAAAGCAACTGAATATGCCGTGAAAAATGGTGCTTGGGTATCTGATAGTTCTTGTGTGGATAAGGCAGGTTATAGTTATTGGTGGCTTCGTTCTCCTCGTCTTAATCGTATTACTGGTGTTTACTATGTCAGCAGTTACGGCTGTATCAGCAGCTTCTATGTTAGCCTTGATATCATTGTTGTTCGGCCCGCTTTATGGATAAATCTTTAAAAGTGTTTATAAAAAAGAAAATATTATATTATATGAGGAAGCTAAAGATTGGAGATAAAGATGACAATATCAGAGGCTATAAAAGAGATAGTAGATAAAGACGATGATGAATTATTTAAAAATTCGAATAGATTTAAAAGAGCTCGAAAAGCAAGATAAAATCTGCATTTGTAGAATAATTTTATATAATATGTTAAAATTTGAAAGAGATAGATAATTAAAATGGACGATAAAAAAAATGTTCAGATAGAAGGATTTGAAGAGGAAAAGGCGATTCGTGAGGCTGGACCTATTTTTTGTCGTTTTTATGAATCTTATGCAACAAAACCTCAAGAACTGGGCATTCGAGAATGGCTTTTAGAAAGACTTAAAGAGGAACTTCCAAGTCGTGAAGATAGTTATATTGAACAAATTACTAACGATATTGTCGATGGAGTTTGTACTTTTGACGAGGATTTAAAATCTATTGATGCCTCTTGTGAAAAAGGATATTCAAAAGAACAATGGTTAGCTAATAGTCTTGAGGAATCTTCAGCAGGTTTGGATATAAATGAATATGGCAATTATCTTGCAGATATAGATAAAAATCTTGCTTTAAATAATGCTCAGGCTATGAAAGATATCACAGCTAAAGCAGGCGAAAATTCTGTTATTTTGACAAAAAATCAAATACAAGATTTAGATATTAACAAGCAAGAAGATAAAAATTGGAACTCATATTCAACAAAGGTTCTTGCATTAAATGTTGGTAAGCAGGCGACTCTTTCTGGAGTTACTTGGCTTTCTATTGGGACTGAATCTAATATTGATTTTCAAATTTTAAAAAAAGATGATGGAGTCCAAGATTTTGTTTCAAAATCTATACAATCTGGAATTGATTATGGTCTTAAAGTTGCTACGACAGGTGCTATTAAGGCTGCTGTTGAAAATAATATTTTTCCTTTTTTAAAAGATACACCTGCTGGAATACTTTCTTGTATTGTTTCTGGTATAGTTGAAAATTATAAGACTGTGTGGAAATTTACAAAGGGGGAAATCAATGGACACGAAGTTCTTGATAGAGTTGGGCGTGTAGCTACAGGACAAGTAAAGAGTGTTTTTAATTTTTGTTTAAAAAAGAAAAATTGCGAACAAATTGGAGAAACTATTGGATCCGTTTTTGGACCTGTTGGAAAAGTTGTTGGTAAAATTGCAGGAACTATTGTCAGTGATGTGGCAAGTAGTGAGGTTGGTAAGGCTATTGGTGAAGGGATAAATAAAATTGCTAAGCCTGCCGTTAATTATGCTAAAAAATATTGGGATAGTATTAAAAAGACTGCTGGTGAATGGCTTGATAATGGTCGTAAATCAGTTTGTAATGGTCTTAAAAAGGTTGGTAATTTTTTTAAGTCGCTTTTTAGTTGATGATAGTTAATTTAACTAGTTGTGTTACTTATTTTTTTTAAAATAAGTAAATAAAAATTTGCTATAAACTATCCAATATATGCCTGTATATTGCCACTTTGTCATTGCGAGGCTTGGAAATAGTTAAAAACTCTAACGAGTTTTTAAAAAATAATCCCCACAAGGGGGAAGCCCAGCAATCTAAGACTGTAAATTATTATTTACTTAAAAATTGAGTCGATCGCCTGTATTTAGAATGCTGTACTCGATATACTTAAAATTTACTAAATTTAAATTAAGCATTTGAGATTTAAATTTTGAAATAAATAAATTAAGGATAAAACATTAGGAGACATTATGGCTCGTAAAATAAAATTTGCTCTTGAAATTGCTGATGGAATTTTTGTAAGTAACCTTGAAGACCTTCAAAAGCATATTAAAACTAATGATGATGTGAAAAAACTTGTAGAGTATTTTCTTGATGGTCGTCTTGAAAAATGGCTTTTTGATAGGTATTATGAAAAAGAAGCTAAAGCACTTCAATCAGTAGATAAAGATGATCCTGATTTTACTTGTAAACTTTGTAAAGCCATAGGGACAGATTATGCTCCTTCTGAATCTGTAAATGTTGCTCTTATTGAATATGAAAAGAAAATGAAAAAAAATCTTGAAGATGTTACTTCAGATAATAAAATAATAGCAAATGCAGATTGTACTGCTTCTACTCAATCCGATCTTGATTTTCTTATTAAAAATGGTAAAAATATAATTTATCTTTGGGGAAATTTGTTTAAACTTCCTCTTGTGCATAATATTTCTTATATAGGCATATTGGGTAAACCTTCAGTTGATATTGATCTTGTTGATTTAGATTCTCTTAAGAGTTATGGTATTAAATTTGAAAATTTGAATCTTCCTGAAGCAATAAGAAAAGCTGAAGAAGAAGTAATAAGAAGAATAACCGAAGAGGCAAGAAGAAAAGTTGAAGTAAAATTTGGAAATTATCCACAAAGTGCAAATGGTGCTACTCAGTCCATTGAATGGCAGGTATTGGAGAAAGAAAATAATAAAATGTTGGTGATCTCCAAGTATGGTCTTGAAGCAATGCGTTTTGATAGCAGTTCAAATGAATGGAAAAATAGTGAAATTCGCCAATGGGCTAACAACGAGTTTTACAATAAAGCATTTAATGAAAACGAGAAGAAATATATAAAATCTTTTGATGGTGATAATGTATTTTTCTTAAGCGAAGAAGAGGCTGAAAAATATTTTTCTAATAATGAATCAAGGATATGTAAAGCTACTGAATATGCAATTAAACAAGGGGCTGATGTAGCTGATAATGGTTATAGTTATTGGTGGCTTCGTTCTCTTATTCCTAATAGTAGTTATAGTGTCTATTGTGTCGATGTTGGCGGTGTTATCCAAGATGATCGTATTTACCATTATAGTCGTGTGTTTCGTCCCGCTTTATGGATAAATCTTTAATCTTATTCAAAAAATGTTTAGGTAAAATGGGGTTGTGAAAGCAGATAACAAACTATTTAATTTTTTCACAGCCCTATTTTTTGTCTTATTTTTCTTTTTTATTTGCCTTTTTTGTAATGGTGTGATATAATAAAATTCTGAAAATTGTTGTAATTGTAAAATTCGATACAAAGTGAAAATTGTTTGTCTTAATATTGAATATATAATCCTATCTCAGAATTAGGAAAAAATGGAGAATAAAAAAATATGTTACCTGAGATTTTAGCACCAGCTGGAAATGCCGAATCTTTTTTATGTGCTGTTGAGGCAGGAGCAGATGCTGTTTATGCAGGAGTTTCTGCTTTTAATGCAAGGATGAGGGCTAAAAATTTTGATTTTTCCGATCTTGCAATAATGACTGATTATGCACATAGAAATAATGTACAAGTCCATGTTCCTTTTAATATTTTGATAAAACAAGATGAACTAAATTCGGCTTTAGAAGCGATAAATAAGATTGTTCAAGCAAAAGTTGATGCTTTCATCATACAAGACCTCGCTGTCTTGAAATTGTTAAAAACATATTTCCCAAAGGTGAAAATTCATGCGAGTACACAAATGGCTATTCACAATTCTGCAGGAGCTTTGATTTTAGAGGATTTGGGCTTTGATAGAGTTGTTTTGGCAAGGGAACTTTCTGCCGAAGAGATAGAAACAATAAAGAAGAGAACGAAACTTGAAATAGAAGTATTTGTTCACGGTGCATTGTGTTTTTCATTTTCTGGAATGTGTCTTGCGAGCTCTTGCATTGGTGGAGGAAGTGGAAATAGGGGACTTTGTGCTCAACCTTGTAGGAGGCTTTGGGAAAATAGGGGAATAGAAAAATATTTTTTTTCTGATTGTGATTTGGATGCGTCTCGTTTTGTCGAGTTTTTCAAGAAAAATAAGATTGATTCCTTGAAAATAGAAGGACGAATGAAAAGCCTTGAATATACTTCAAGAGCAGTTTCTTTTTGGAAATCACTTGTTACGGGGCAACCTCTTCCTGAGTCTGAAAATTTTTCAAGAAAAAAGACCGATTATTATATTTCAGGTGGAAAAGGGGCTATAATTAATTCCTCTTTAGCTCCAAGTGTTGGACAATTTGCAGGATTTGCCAAGAAATTTAATGAAATTGTAAATATAACAAAATTAGAAAATCCCATTTGTGAGGGGGATATGGTTCGTCTCATAGGAAAAGGAGATGAAGAAAAATTATCACTTCGAATAACTGAATTGAGCTGTGACAATAATTTTGTTTCAAGGATAGAAAAAGGGAATTCCTGTTCTTTTAAATGTGCTGAAAAAATTGATGAAAATGATTTTTTCAAAGTCTATATTTCAGGACGACCTGTATTTAAATCTTCTGATATAACCAGAAAATTAAAAAAGATTTATGCTACTGCTAAGAGATTTAATCCAACAACGAGGAAATTTAAAAATTTGTTTGAAGAATTTAATAAAAATACTTCATTAAAAGTTCAAAAAAATAAAAATCATCTTTTGTTTGTAAAAGTTGCAAATTTGGATAAAATTGAGCAGTTAAAAAAATTGAATTCTGATTACATAATAACTCGATTTGATCCTGAAATAACACCTGAAGAATTTAAAAAGAAACTTGCAAATTTTCCTTTTTCAAAGATAATACTTGCTCCAAATATTTTTATTCCTGAGCAGGATTTAAAATTTATCTCACAAACTATAAATAAATATTTTAATGCTGGATTTAAAAATTGGTATGCCGAAAATATGGGACATTTGAGCATAATCCCAAAAAGCTCATCAATATATGCAGGTGCTTTTTTATATGCTACTAATTCGCTTTCTCTTCGTGTTTTTAAGGATTTAAATATAAAATGTTCTGTTTCATCTTATGAAGACGATTTTTTGAATATAAGAAATAGAAGTAGATTCCAATTTTTGCCGTCGATTTATCCGCTTTTTGCATATATTCCAGCTTTTACTTCAAGAGCTACTGTACCTCATTTTTTTGCAAATGCTGAAGAATTTAAACTCGATAAAAATTTTTCGCTCTCTATTTTTAATTTTAAAAAATATATGGTTGCTTCATTTAAAAAGCCTTTGTCTATTTTTCAAGCAAAGAAAAAATTGGCAGAATTAAATCCTTATGGCTTTCTAATTGATATTGAATATATGCCGTCGGATTTGAATTTTAAAAAGATGATTGATGAAATATCTCAAGCTTACAATTTTGAATTGCCTTTTAAAAATTCGGATAAGTATAATTTTAAAAGAGGTTTAAAATAAAAATATTTGCTATTATTTTTTTTTGTGTTATAATAACCTTTAATATGTATTGTGAAAAATGGTAAAATTTTGAGAGGATAATAATGAAAATACAAGAAGCAGTTGCTGAGATGATAAGCCTGAAAAGCAAAGATATATTCAAGAATTATAAAATGTTTTTTGCATTGCTTGACGATTTAGCAACAGAATATCCAAAAGAGAGAAAAATTATCAAGAGAAGTCTTGATGAAGAATTTTTGTCTATTTTTATTGATGATAGCAAAAAAATAGAACATAGAATTAAGATATTGCAGGAACATTTTGAGGATTTAGGACTAAAAGAAGATTATGCTTATTTTATTCTTGAATCTTTTGGAATTCCACTTGGTTGGGGACAAGAAATTTTAGACTTAAAATCCGATTCTCCAATGCAAGTTCCGAATAATCAGCAAATACAAAATTTAGTGAATGCAAATATTACAGATATATCACTTGATGAAGAGGTTTTGAAACAATTTGGTTTTCAAGATAAAAATTCACTTCCTACTATTATTAATATTCCGTCAACATATAAATCTTTTTTAGGTACTACATACAGAATAATTAAAATTGACAGTGAAGTTTTTAAGGATTGTGATAAATTACAAGTTGTCACTATTCCTGATACAGTAACTGAAATAGGTGATAGTACATTCGAAAATTGCAGTTCTTTAGAAAAAATAAATATCCCTGATAGTGTTACAACAATAGGAAATAGAGCATTTGCAAATTGTAAATCTCTTGATAACATAATTATTCCAAATAGTGTTGTAGATATTGGAACAAAAGTCTTTGTTGGCTGTGTAAAATTACAAAAATTAACATTGCCAATAAAATATACAATTTTTAAAGATGATGTAGATAAACAGACAGATTTACTACCAGAGGCAAAACAGACAACAAAATTGGCAAGCCTAGATACAAACAAGTTAAAAGCTAAACAGACAACAAGTTATATCGAGGTGAGATTTGATGATGATGTCACTAAACAACTTGGTTATGATATAAAGTATGATGGAAATGAGAATGTAATTTTAAAATATTTTAAGAAAAATGGAGAAAATTTAACTATCTTTGATATTCCTGCTACTTATGATTACAAGGGTAAAAATTATAAAATAACACAAATTGATGAATATGCCTTTTATCATTGTTTAACATTAACTAATGTAACTATACCAAATAGTGTTACACAAATTGGTACAATGGCTTTTACAGGTTGTTCAGCATTATCAAATATAACAATTCCAAATAGTGTTACAAAGATTGAACGTAGTGCTTTTAATGGCTGTTCTTCATTAACAAGTATAACTATACCTGACAGCGTTACACAAATTGATGAATATGCTTTTTCTAATTGTTCATTATTAACAAATCTAACTATCCCAGATAGTGTTACAAAAATTGGTTACAATGCTTTTTTAGATATTCAACATATTGAATATTACGGAACAGCAAAAGGAGCTCCTTGGGGGGCTAAGTCAATGAATTAGGGTTAATTAGAATCTTTGGAAAAGATCTCGCAAATGTCGAGGTCTTTTTTTTTATTGCTTGTTTTGAAAAAGTCGATAATCTACCAAGTGAATCCTGAGAACTATCGGCTTATACTTTCGATATTGTCTAAAGAGTTAATCAAAAATGCAAGTGGTTATGATGTCGATGAGCTTAAAAGCGGAACAACTCCTAACCAAATGACCATCAAAAGTATTTACAATGATATTGATTTAGATTCAAACGAAATAGAAACAGAATTCCAAGCCTCATTTGAAGAGGTTCTGGAA
>CADASF010000085.1 GCA_902790465.1 uncultured bacterium
AACTATCCAATATATGCCTGTATACTACCACTTTGTCATTGCGAGGCTTTAGCCGTGGCAATCTAAGCCTGTGAATTATTATTTACTTAAAAATTGAGTTGATCGCCTCTATCGTAGAATGAGATGATGATCTATTTAAAAATTGCTAAATTAAAATTAAGTGGTTGAGATTGCCACGGTCGCACAGCTCCCTCGCAATGACATCGCCTAAATAGTGGCTATTTTGGTGTATTTAAAAATATTAATCAACTAGCACAAGGCGTTATTTTATTTTTTCACAGCCCGCTTATTTTTATAAGGATAAAATAAATATTTTTATATATTTTGAAGAAGGATTATTTTATTTTTTAAAAATTCCTGCTTTAATTGTGATTTTTTTTACAATTTAAAAAAATATTGAAAACATAATCAATTTGATCTATAATATAATATATTGACATCGAAAAATTGAATTTTAGAATCGGAGAAATTTTATGGAGAGTAAGGATATAAAAGAAGTAGGAAAACTTATTGAAAAAGAATATCCAGTTATAAAACAGATTCAGACAGAAGTTGCCAAGGTAATTGTTGGACAATCTGAAATAATAGAAAAATTCATAATAGGTCTTATTTCAGGTGGTCATGTGTTGATTGAAGGAGTACCAGGTCTCGCTAAGACTTTGACAATAAAAACATTGTCAGATATAATTCAGACAAAGTTCAAAAGAATCCAATTTACACCTGATTTGTTGCCTGCAGATATAATAGGAACTACTATATATAATCCACAAAAAAATGAATTTACAACCAAAAAAGGGCCTGTTTTTGCAAATCTGATTTTAGCAGATGAAATAAACAGAGCTCCTGCAAAAGTTCAAAGTGCTTTACTTGAAGCCATGCAAGAACATCAAGTTACAATAGGCGATAACACATTTGAACTTGAAGAGCCTTTTATGGTTATGGCAACTCAAAACCCACTTGAACAAGAGGGAACATATCCACTTCCAGAAGCTCAGACAGATAGATTTATGATGAAATTGAAAATTTCATATCCTGATAAAAAAGATGAGTTGGCTATTATGGAAAGAATGACCCAAAGTGAAGTTCCACAGCCAAATAGAGTCATATCTCCTGAAGATATAATGAGAATAAGAAAGTTGATACCACAGATTTATATGGATCAAAAGGTTTCTCAATATATAGTTGATATTGTTTTTGCAACAAGAAAGCCTGAAGATTACAAACTTGAAAATTTAAAAGAGTTAATTTCTTGGGGAGCTTCGCCAAGGGCTACAATAGCAATGGCAACAGCTGCAAGAGCCTATGCTTTTATTTCAGGAAGGGCTTTTGTAACTCCTGATGATGTCAAAGCTATAGCCTATGAAGTGCTTCGCCATAGAATTATTTTGACTTATGAAGCAGAAGCGGAAGAAACAAGCTCTGAGGATATAATCAAGAAGATACTTGCAAATGTCGATGTGCCATAAACTCTCAGAAAAGGGCTTGGACTATGGAGAAAGAAAAGAAATTCATTTTTAAGAAGATAAAAAAAATAGAGATAAAAACTCGAAAACTTGTAGAAGATTATTTTTCTGGAAAGTACAAGAGTATTTTTAAAGGCACTGGAATGAATTTTTCAGATGTCAGAGAGTATTATCCAGGAGATGATGTAAGAAATATTGACTGGAATGTTACTGCTCGTTTAGGTCATCCTTTTGTAAAAGAATTTTCTGAAGAGCATGAACAGACAATTTTAATTGCAGTTGATGTTTCAGGCTCAGGTGATTTTGGAACTGTTGATAGAACGAAAATAGAAATAGCTTCTGAAATTGCCTCTGTTCTTGCATTTTCGGCTTTGAAGAATCAGGATAAAGTAGGATTGATGATGTTTTCAGATGGTGTTGAAAAATATCTTCCTCCTAAAAAAAGTAGTCAATATGTCATGCGTATAATAAGAGAAATTTTATATTACAAAAGACAAAGTACAAAAACAAATATCACAAAAACATTGAAAAATATAAATGATGTCTGTAAAAAGCCAGCAGTTGTATTTTTGATTTCAGATTTTATTGATGATGGTTATGAAAAACAGTTGAGAACTTTGAATAGAAAGCATGATTTGATTGCTATAAAAATTCAGGATCCAAAAGAATCTGAGATTCCAGATGTTGGCTTTGTTGAATTTGAAGACAGTGAAACTTTTGAGCGAGTAATTATAAATACAAGTGATCCTACATTTAGAAAAAAATATAAAGAAATGATTGATGATAGAGAAGAAAATTTAAAAAATATATTTGGAAAATCAAATGTTGATTATGTAAATTTAAGTACGGCTGAATCTTATATAAAGCCACTTTATACATTTTTCAAGGTTAGAGAAAAAAGAATAAGACAATGAGTTTAAATATTTTTTTAACAAAAGTGAAATTTAATTTTTTCTTGTTTTTCTTTGTTTTTTGTTTATTTTCATCTGCTTTTGCTTCAGATATAAATGCCTCTCTTTCATGTTCCCCAAATACAGCTGAAGTTGGAGATGTTGTAAATTTAATTCTTGAAGTATCTGTTCCAAGGGGATTAGGAATAGATATTGATGAAGATATAAAACTCGAAGAAGATTTGGAAATGTTAAACAAAAAAGAGCCATACTCTTATGAAAAAGATGGAAAAAAAATTTTTGTCTATCAGTTTGAAATAGTTTCATGGAGTGTGGGCGAAAAAGTAATTGGTCCAATAAAAATAAATGCTTCTTCAGGGGCTACTTTTAATTCTTCTAAAACTGTTCTTAAAATAAATACTGTTTTAGATAAAGATTCAAAACAGATAAAGGATATTAAAAAGAACATTGATATTAAATATCCATTTTATTTTTGGATTGTTTTATTTATTGCTTTTTTCTTGTTTATTCTTTTTATTATATGGTTGATTCAATTTATAAAAGTTGGAAATTTGAACAAAAAGAATGCCAATAGAAATAAAACTCCTGAAGAGATTGCAGAAGAAGCACTTGCAAAGTTATCTGAGATTAAACTTGATAACAAAGAGAATATAAAGCAATATTATACACTTTTGACAGAAATTTTAAAGAAATATATAGAGGCAAGATATTCTGTTGAAACAATGGATCAGACAACATCAGAATTGTATAAATTGTTGAGAGATACAGACAGTTTGAGAGAACATGCTTCTGATATAAAAGCTGTTATGTCAAAATGTGATATGGTCAAATTTGCATGTTTTATTCCTGATACTTTTGAGGAAGATTTAAATGATACTAAGAATATTTACAAAAATATAAAATATGAAGAAAAAGAAGAGGAAATAAAAAAGGAGGATAAAAAATGAGCTTATTTTTTGCAAGTCCATGGTTTGCACTCCTTTTGATTGTCCCAATTTTATATCTTTGGTATTCTTTAAAAAAGAAAAATTTAACTCCTGCTGTCAAATTTTCGATGTTTTCTTATGCAAAAAAACTTGATGCTGGGGATTTGGGAAAATTTTATAAATATCTTTCTATTTTTTTGAAGTTTTTTGCTATTTTTTTAATGGTTTTAGGACTTATGAGATTACAAGATAGAACACCAGTTCCTGTCGATATGTCAAATTCATCACAGGGAACAGATATTGTGATTTGTCTTGATACATCTCCAAGTATGCTTGCACTTGATTTTGGAAAAGAAGATAGATTGACACTTGCAAAAGATGTTATTTCTACCTTCATAAAAGGACGTCCTAATGATAGGCTTGGGCTTGTTGTTTTTTCTGGTGCAAGTTTGACATTATGCCCTCTTACTGTAGATCATCAAGCATTGTTGTCAATGATTTCAAAGATAACTTATGAGATAACACATTCAGATGGTACGGCCATAGGTGATGCCATTGCAACTTCGCTAAATAGATTGAAAAAAAGTCCTGCAAAAAGCAAGGTTATAATTCTTGTAACAGATGGAAGTAACAACATGGGACATATCTCTCCAGAAACTGCCTCTAATTTGGCAGTTGAATTAGGAGTAAAAATATATACTGTTGGAGTTGGAAAAGAGGGAAAATCTGTGATGCCTGTAAAAGACCCTATGGGCTTTACTCGATATATTCCACTTGAAGATAGTATTGATGAACCTACTTTAAAAGAAATTGCTTCAAAAACTGGAGGAGAATATTTTAGAGCAAAAAGTGAAAAGGCAACAAGTTCGGATTCTATGGCTTCCATTTTTTCTCAAATTGATAGTCTTGAAAAAACAAAAATTGACAAAAAAATAAGATATGAATACAAAGAGCTTGCTAATATTTTTCTAATTCCTGCATTTTTAATGCTTCTGTTCGATGTATTTTTATCATCATTTGTTTTTCGTCGTATTCCTTAACTTTTGGAGGAATCTTTACATATGCACTTTATACATCCAATTTATATACCATTTTTGTTTATTTTAGTAGTAGTTTTTATTTTATTATGTCTTGTGGGCTATAATTTTAAAAAGAAAAAACGAGAGCTTATTGCTTCCAATAAGATGTTTAAGGTAATAGCTCCTTCATTTAGTCCAAAGCAACAGATAATAAAAGTTATATATTTGATAATTGGATTTTTCTTTTTGGCATTTTCTATAGCTGGTCCAATGTGGGGAAAACAGACTGTAGATGAAAATTTAAAAGGCATTGAGGTTTTTATAGCTCTTGATTGTTCTCAAAGTATGCAAGCACAGGATTATAAGCCTTCGAGAATAGATTTTGCAAAAGCACTTATTATAAAATTGATCGATCTTCTGCAAGGAAATAGGATTGGAATAATTGCTTTTGCAGGTGAAGCTTTTATGGAATGTCCTTTGACATCAGATATGGAAGCAGCAAAATTGTTTATTGATTATGCAGATTATACTGCTATGCCTGTTCAAGGTTCTGATATTGAAAAAGCAATAAAATTGGCTTCAGAAAGTTTTTCTCCATCCAAAACAGGTTCGAAAGTGATGATTATACTTTCAGATGGTGAGCATTTTTCTGGAGATGCTATAAAAGCAGCTGAAGAAGCAAGAGCAAATGGAATTTCGATTTATACTATTGGAATTGGATCGCCTGAAGGTTCAAAATTGATTATAAATGGGCGTGAAAAGCAAGATAGATATGGAAGGACTGTTATTTCAAAACTTGATGAAGAAGGTATGAAACAGATAGCAGGTGCTGCCAATGGTGTATATTTACATGCTGATTATGAAGAATCTTCTATAAGGCGATTTGTATCTTCTGTAAAGTCATTGAAGAAGGGCGATTTTGGTGTTAGAAATGAAGATTTATATATACACCGTTTCCAATATACACTTATTATAGCCTTTATTTTTATTTGTTTGAGTATCATTTTGACTGAAAGGCGTTTTGGAAAGAAATGATTAAAAAAAGATTATTAATTTTCTTATTTATATTTCTTTTTATATCTTTTGGAAAATCACATGCTTTTATGGAATATTTTCCTGCTGTAAAAGCTGATGGGGAATATAAAATAAAAAGATTTAGCAGTGCTGAGAGTGATTATAAAAAGGCTCTTGAATATAAACCAAATTGGAATGAAGTTACATTTAATTTGGGCAATAGTTATTTCCGTCAAAAAAAATATGATGAGTCAGAGGCAGAATATAATAAAGTTGTTGAAACAGGAAAAGAATCGTTAAAGGCACAGGCTTTATATAATTTAGGTAATATTGCTTACAAAAAGGGCGATTTAAAAAAAGCTGAGGATTTTTATAAAAAATCATTGAGGATAAATCCAAAAGATAAAGATGCTAAATATAATTTAGAACTTTGTAAAAAAGAACAAAAAAAGAACCAATGTGATTGTAATAACGGTAATAAGCCACAGGACAAAGACAAACAAGATAAAGATAAAAATAAACAGGATAAAGACAAAAATAAACAGGATAAAGACAAAAATAAACAGGACAAGAACAAAGACCAAAAGGATAAAGACAAAGATAAACAGGATAAAGACAAAGATAAACAGGATAAAGACAAAGACCAACAGGATAAGAATAAAGACCAACAAGATAAGAATAAAGACCAACAGGATAAGAACAAAGACCAACAGGATAAGAACAAAGACCAACAGGATAAGAACAAAGACCAACAAGATAAGAACAAAGACCAACAGGATAAGAATAAAGACCAACAAGATAAGAACAAAGACCAACAGGATAAGAACAAAGACCAACAAGATAAGAACAAAGACCAACAGGATAAGAACAAAGACCAACAGGATAAGAACAAAGACCAACAGGATAAGAACAAAGACCAACAGGATAAGAACAAAGAC
>CADASF010000086.1 GCA_902790465.1 uncultured bacterium
ATAATTTTTACTGACTTTTGTTAAAATAATTTCAGCCTTATCTTTTGGAGCTCCACCATTTATGAAAACAACAAAATCATCTATTTTAGCAACAGCTTGACCTTCAGATGTTATCGCATTTATATCAACTATAAATTTTTGACCTTTTAAAAACTTTTCCAATTCTTTCTCCCATTTGTCTTGTTCAGTCTGTCTATTATGTATTAAAAATGTTTTGCCAATTGCGGTGCAATGCAAACATTTTCAATCCTTGCGTGCCACGGAAATCAATTTTTGTTATTAATTTTGCAGTTACTTCTTCTAATCGTTTCTTTCAATAACTACTTCAAAATTTGATTGAACATTATCTAAATGCCAATGCTGACCAACATTTTTACCAGACAAAGCAAGTGATAACAATAAATCGGAAAGTTCTATCAATTCTGAAGGTGTACCACTTATGCGAAGTTGATTATAATCTGTATTTACATCAAAAATTATTCCATCTCCACTTTCATCTTGCGGATATTTCCCATTTTCAGATAAATATTTTTCAATTAAAAACAAATTCTTCATAAAATTAAAACCTATTATCAAATTCTAATGAGAATGTTCTTCATGTGAATGTTCATCATGTGGAAGATTATCATGAGCTTCTTCGGCCTTACTTACCCATTCTTTAGCTTTATTTAAATCTTTCTCTACACCATATCCATTTTCATACATTTCAGCAATATTATACATTGCTTCAATACAACCTTGGTCAGCTGATTTAGTAAACCATTCAAATGCTTTTTTGTAATCTTGTTTTACTCCATTCCCCTTATAATACATCCAACCGAGATTATTCTGAGCCATAAAATGACCTTTATCTGCTGATTTAGTATAATATTCAAAAGCCTTTTTATAATCTTGTTCTCCAGCAAGTCCTTCATCATAAATAAAACCAACTTGTAATTGAGAATATTCATAATCTTTTTCTGCTGACTTCAAAAAATATTCAAGTGCTTTTTTATAATCTTGTTGAACACCTTCTCCAGTATAATACATCTTTGCAATGTTCTGGCAAGCTAAATAATTACCTTGTCTAAAAGCAGAATTATAATATTTCAAGGCTTTTTCATAATCTTTAGAAACTCCCTCTCCTTTAAGATACATTGCTCCTAAATTATTTTTTGCCATGGAGTTACCTTGACTGGCTGATTTTTTATACCATTTAAAAGCCTCTTTAGAATTTTTTGTAATTCCTAATCCTTTATCATACATATAGCCAAGTTGTAATTGAGAATCCTCATTTCCTTTTTCTGCAGACAAAGTCAAATATTTAAATGCCTTTTTATAATCTTTCTTTACTTTATCTCCATTTAAATAAATTATACCAATGTTATGTTGAGCCTCTTGATTACCTGCATTTGCTTCTTGTTCCAATTTTGAAATCTCATCATTTTTATTATTTTCAAAACAACCTGTACTAAAAACAAAACAAAAAAATATCAAAAAAATAATTATCAATTTTAAATAATTATACAAATCAATATCCCCCAATAACTTTAACTATTTTTATCGGCTTTATCAGCTCTATCATACCAATACTGTGCTTGAGTCAAATCCTTTTCAACACCCTCTCCCTTGGAATACATATTTCCAAGATTTCTCATTGCATTAGGATTGCCTCTTTCTGCTGCACTTTTAAAAAACTCAAGAGCTTCTGCATAATTCTTTTCAACTCCATGACCTTCATGATACATCCAGCCAATATTATTCATAGCCATCTCATCACCTTGTCTTGCAGCCAATATATATAATTTTAATGCCTTCTTATAATCCTTTTCTACTCCATTACCATGGTAATACATATAACCAAGACTTAATTGTGATGGACTATATCCAGCAGCAACAGCTTTTTCATGCCATTCAGCAGCTTTTTTGTAATCTTTTTTAACCCCAAGTCCTTGTTCATACATATGAGCAAGATTACATTGAGCTTTATAATGTCCACCATTTGCAGATCTCTCATAATATTCACATGCTTTTTTATAATCTTGCTGAAATCCATATCCATAGTGATACATCCAACCAAGGTTATTTAGTGCATTTACCTGATTTTTTTCAGCAGCCTTAAACAAAAAAGGTTTAGCCTTTTCATAATCTTTATTACACATATAATTATAACCAATTCCATTTAATGTCCAAGGGTCTTCAATAGTTTTATATGATTCATCCTGTTGTGTAAATATATTAATTTTAGACTGTGGATTTGATTTATTAAGAGCATTATAACAGTAATATATACAAATTCCTACAATATAAATAACCGCAAGAAATATTATAAAATTATTTTTATTTTTGTTCATAAAAATCTTCCCCAATATTATTTAGCTTTATTATACCAATACTCTGCTTCTTTTAAATTTTTCTCAACGCCTTCACCTTTGGAATACATATCTCCAAGATTAATCATAGCGTGTTTATTACCATTCTCTGCAGCTATTTTAAAAAAATCCATTGCAGTTTTATAATCTTGTTGAACACCAATTCCATTTCTATACATATCACCAAGATTTTCACAAGCTAAATAATTGCCTTTTTGATAAGAAGCTTGAAAATACACCATAGCTAAGCGGTAATTTTGCTGGACAAATTTTCCATCTCTATACATAATTCCAACATTATTTAAAGCTATAGGATTTCCCAGATCGGCTGATTGGCGATAGAAATTAAAAGCCTTTTCATAATCTTGTTTCACTCCTAAACCTCTTTCATACATAATACCAAGATTTACTCGTGAATCATTATTCCCATTGTTTGCAGATTTTTCAAACATTTCAGCTGCCTGTTCATATTTTTTTCCAGCTAAATAAAGATATCCAAGACTATTTAATGCCTTATGATTTCCTTGTTGTGCCGATTTTTTATATAATTCAAATGCTTTTTTGTAATCTATTTCCACTCCAAGCCCATGTTCATATAGATTTCCCAAATTATTTTGTGCGTCTGCATTTCCCAAATTTGCAGACTTTGTATAATATTCAACAGCCTTATCATATTTTTTTTCATTATAATAATGAGAGGCTATATAAAAAAGTTTTTTATCATCATTTATATTATTTATATCTTCTTTTAAATAATCCAACACATATTTTTTTTCAACTTCCTGTCTTGCCTCCTTAATCAATTCTTCTGCATTAGGAAGACCAGATTTTTCAAACAATTCAAGAGCTTTTTCATAATCTTGTTCTACTCCTGTACCATTATAATAACACAATCCCAAATTAAATTGTGCATTATTATGCCCTAATTCTATAGACTGTTTAAAATATTCAACAGCTTTTTTATAGTCCTTTGCAACACCAAGTCCCTCTAAATAAATACATCCAAGAGTATTAATTGCATTTTTTTGTTTTTTTTCTGCTGCTTTTAACAAAAAAGGCATAGCCTTATCATATTCTTTTGTTCCCATATATTCATGAGCAATTCCATTTAATGTCCAAGGATCTTCAATTGTTTTATATGATTCTTCCTTTTGTTTGTCTGATTCATTTTGAGATGAAATAGGATTACTATGATTATTAAAATCTAATTTAGAGAGCCAATTATAACCAAAATATATACAAATACCAAACATATAAATAATTGCAATAAATAATATCAAACTTTTTTTTCCATCCATAATAAATGTCACCTTTAAATATTTTGGAATACCCAATCAATAATCAAAGACCTCTTACACTTTTTTACAGAACCTTGACAAAATAAAGGTTTTCCACCACCTTTTCCATTGAATTCAGAATTTAACTTATTTGCAAAATCTCTACAGTTAAAATCTGAATCTTTTGAAGCAGAAACAACATATTTTATTGAATCAACATCCGAATTTAAAAGAACTGATATTGAATTGGATTTTTCAGTTATATTTGATGATAATTTTGCAACATCTCTAAAAGAAATTTCATCTTCAAATTCAACTATAATGCGATTTTTTCCAACAATATTAGCTTTGTCATACAACAAATTAGCCTCATTTACAATAAATTTTGACAGAAGTTCTGAATATTTAGCCTTTTCATCAGACAATTCAGCCTTTAATTTATTTATTCCATTTAAGATCTCATCATATTTTAATGACAAAATAGAAGTAGCTTCTTTCAAAACATCATTTTTTCTATCATAATCATTTAGTGCTTGCTTACCACACAAAAAAGTTATCCTTGTCCCACCTTTATATCTCTCATGTCGGATAATTTTTATTATTCCGACTTCTGCTGTATGTGCGACATGTGTTCCACAACATGCACAAAGATCGGTTGTTCCAACTTCTACCATTTTAATAGGTTTATCTGTTACAGGCATTTTCCTTGGCTTCAAATTTGCAAGTTCATCTTTAGAAGGAAAATAACATTTCACTTTTTCATTTTTCCAAACAGCTTCATTTGCCTTTAATTCAGCAAATTTTACTTGTTCATCAGTTAGCTCTTTTTCCAAATCTATTGTATTAAAATCACTTCCTGTATGAAAACCAACATTTTTAATGTTGAATTTTTTTTGAATTATACCTGAAAGAATATGTTCACCTGTATGAATCTGCATATTTTGGAATCTATGTTCGAAATCTATCTCACATTTAACTTTTGTTCCAATTTCCAATAACTTATCCGAAGAATGATATACAATATTATCTTCTTCAAAAACATAATCAATATTAGCTTCACCAATTTTTCCTATATCTGAAGGCTGTCCTCCACCCTCAGGAAAAAAAGCTGTCTCATCAAGAACAATAATTTTTTTACCATCTTTTTCAAAAGAATTCAAAACAACTGCTTCAAATTCTTTTATATAACTATCCAATTCATATTTTCTTTCAGTCATAAGCCCCTCTTTCCCCATAAATCCCTCTTTATAAATATAAACAAAAATATTTTACTAATAAAAATTTTTGCTACGAAAAATAATTTCGTAGCAAATTTTTAAACTTTTCATATAAAGTATATTATAAAATTATATATTAAATTTAGGAATTATACTTTGAATATAAACAGAAATCTTTGGAAAATAATGGAAAAATATCACAAACATACCTGTTGGTAAAATTAAAGATACATAAATTCCAAGCATACTTAATTCTTGAATTTCACTAAGACCTTTGTATAAAATATTAAAAACAATAATAATACAAAATATTCCAGAGATAATACACCAAAAATTAAAATTCCCATAGAGAAATACACCACAGAATTTATTAAACCATAAAAACATCGTCAATAAAAATATTATTAAAATTGAATAAACAAATAATCCTGCACCGAATGAATAGAAAACTATTCCATATTCATCTATCAATTTACCAAACCCTTTAAACACTGGAATAGCAATCATATATATTAATAAAGGTATAATTATTATTAAAACAGAAATTCCTGCACAGAACACAACATCTGAAATCAAATGCTTTAAAATGTGATCCATTGATACTGAAGCAGAAGTTGAATTTGCAATACTCCAAAGAGCATGTCCTCCTGAATATACAAAAGCAAAAAGACACATTGCATAAAAGAAGAAATTTATAGATTCACCTAATTTTACTAATCTTGAATTAAAAAAATGAGTTGGATTTATAATTAACTTTTTACAAGCATTATAGATGAAACCAAAAGAAAAATCTAATTTTTCTTCAACATATTCCTCTTTAGGTTCTTCTTTCCCTTCGGTTTCTTCTTCCTCTTCCTCCTCTTCTTCCTCTTCGGCTTCTTCTTTCTTTTCGGTTTCTTCTTTCTTTTCGATTTCTTCTTTCTTTTCGATTTCTTCTTTCTTTTCGGCTTCTTCTTTCTCTTCGGCTTCTTCTTTCTTTTCGATTTCTTCTTTCTCTTCGGCTTCTTCTTTCTTTTCGATTTCTTCTTTCTTTTCGATTTCTTCTTTCTCTTCGGCTTCTTCTTTCTCTTCGGCTTCTTCTTTCTTTTCGATTTCTTCTTTCTTTTCGGCTTCTTCTTTCTTTTCAGCTTCTTTGGACTCTAAATACTTTTTATATTTATTCTTTTTCTGTTTTTTATTTTTCTGTTTTTTCTGTTTTCTACTTAATTTAACTTCTTCAGCTTTTTCAGATTCTGTAACTTCTTCAGCTTTTTCAGATTCTGTAACTTCTTCAGCTTTTTCAGATTCTGTTACTTCTTCAGCTTTTTCAGATTCTGTAACTTCTTCCTCTGTCTTTTCAGATTCCGTTACTTCTTCAGTCTTTTCAGATTCTGTAACTTCTTCCTCTGTCTTTTCAGATTC
>CADASF010000087.1 GCA_902790465.1 uncultured bacterium
ACGAGAAGCAATATATTCAGAAGCCTCTTTTAATGTTCTTATCTGTCCCATATCTGAGGCAGTTATTGAAGGCATTTCTGGAATTGAATCTTTTAATGAAGAAAATATTTCGACCTTTTTTATTGAATCTATTCCCAAATCTGATTCCATATCCATTTCAGGACTTAACATATCTTTTGGATAGCCTGTTTTTTCAGCTGAAATCTCAATAACCTTTTTTAGAATCTCTTCTTGGCTTGCTTTTTCTTGGTTTGCCTCAGATTTCTGCTCTTTTTGAACAGTTTCTGCTACATTTTGAACAGGTAAACGAGAAGCAATATATTCAGAAGCCTCTTTTAATGTTCTTATCTGTCCCATATCTGAGGCAGTTATTGAAGGCATTTCTGGAATTGAATCTTTTCAACCTTTTTTATTGAATCTATACCCAAATCAGATTCCATATCCATTTCAGGACTTAACATATCTTTTGGATAACCTGTTTTATCAGCAGAAATCTCAATAACTTTATTTAAAATCTCTTCTTGGCTTGCTTTTTCTTGACTTGCCTCAGATTTCTGCTCTTTTTGAACAGTTTCTGCTACTTTTATATTTTCAACAGTTGTTATCTGTTCAACTTTTGGAGCTTTCTCTTGAATTACTTCATATTTCTGCTCTTTTTCTTTAGCTTCTACTATATTTTCAACAGTTTTTTCTTCAAATAATGGAGAAATAACAGGCTTTGGAATAGGTATATTTTGAACAGTTACTGGCATTGGATTTCCAACTGCTAAAGAAATCCTTATAGAATCAATTACAGCTCTTTGATTTTCAAGAAAACGCCTGTGTAGATCGGCCGTTTGTGATTGCATTTGTGAAATGAGATCGATAATCTCAGAATTAAATTTACCGTTCATTTTTCTCTCTTGTCTGTCCTCTTTTTCTTCGTGGCTCACTTCTTTGTAAACTACTACTTTTTGTGGTTCAATCTTAGATGAATCGACATATTTTATATTTGAAGGTGGAATTACTTTTTTCTTTCTGTAATTTGCACCTGAAATTTTGACCGTAAATTTTGCCTTTTTCTCTTCTTTAGAAATTGGATTCCATTTTGCAAAATCTATATCAAGTCTCAAAGTTCCCAATCTTGCAAGTAAAAGTGCCAAATCAAATACTGAATTTCTCTTTCCATTTGAAGAATTTACAGAAATTGCCTCATAGTCATTTTTATCTGCGAGAATATTGTTAATAAGACCTGTCATTTTAGCACCTGGTCCACACTCGACAAAAAGTCTTATTCCGTCATTGTACATATTCGTTATTTCATCTGCAAACAAAACAGGATTTGCAAGCTGTTTAGCTAAAAGGTCTTTTTCTTTTCCAATTTCATACTTATGTGATGTCATATTAGAATAAACATCACAAGCAGATTTTTTAAATTCTACACCATCAACAGCTTTTGAAAATGGAACAAGAGCGTCAGATATAAGAGAACTGTGGAAAGCAGCAGAAACTTTTAATTGTTTTGCAGTTATTCCTCTTGCAGATATTACTTGTACAGCTTTTTCAATTTCTGAAGTCTTGCCAGACAATACCATCTGTTTTGGTGCGTTTACATTTGCAATAATCAAATCCAAATTTTCTTCTTTGATTATTTCAGACAATGTATTATAATCTGTCATAACTGCACACATAGAGCCCCTGTCTCCTATCCCATTAGAAGAAGACATCAACTGCCCTCTGAGTACAGAAATTTTTGCAAAATCATCTTCAGAGATCTTACCTGAAAAACATAGTGAAGGCAATTCACCATAGCTGTGTCCTGCTGCTGCAACTGGATTAAATCCAAAATATTTTAGGACTTTTGCAACACCAAGAGAAACAGCACCAAGTGCAGGCTGTGCATTTTTTGTGTCTGTTATTATTTTTAAGAAATCTTTTTCGACACCATATCTTTCAAATGGATATACGACATCAGAAAGATAATAGCCATTTGCTTTTTTAAACTCTTTTTCAAGAGTATCAAAAGTATTTACAGCTTCTGGGAAAAGACAAGCGACATCAAGGAGCATATTTGGTTTTTGTGAACCTTGACCTGGGAAAATGGCAGATACTTTGCCATTAATTGTCTTATCTGAAAAGAAAATACCTTCAGAAAATGGACTACTCTTTTCATCTTCCAAAACTTTATTTAGTTTTTGAACCAAATTCGAAGAATTGTAATCTTCTTCTTTTACAACAGCAGTCAAAATATATTTTTTATCTTTTGAAAATGTTTTTCTATTTGAATTTGCTTTTTTACAGAAATCTTCCCAAGAAAGACTTTCAATATTTTTTATATCATTTGAAATTTCATTTTTTGAATCAGATGAGAAAGTGATTATTTGAATTGAGGAATCCCAATCAATATTCTTTTTATCTTCATCAAATTCTTCAAGGACACAATGGAAATTAGTACCACCAAAACCAAAAGCACTTACACCAGCACGGCGTGGATAACTGCCGTCAGAAATCCAAGGTCTTTTTGTTGTATTTACATAAAAATGACAATTTTCATCAGTGAAAACTTTTAATGGAGGATTTGCCTTTATTGTAGGAGGCAAAACCTTATTATAAAGAGACATAGCAATCTTTATAAGTCCTGCAACACCTGCAGCCGCTTTACAATGTCCTATTTGTGATTTTACACTTCCAACAGCACAATTTCTATCACCTTTTCCATAAGGTTCAAAAACAGACATAAGAGAATTTACTTCTATTCCATCCCCTACTTTTGTACCTGTTCCATGTGCTTCGATAAGTCCAACTGTCAATGGATTTATATCTGCAGATTCATAGGCTCTTTTTATTGTCAAAACTTGACCTTTTTCCTGTGGAGCAAATACAGAGGCTCCTTTTCCATCACTTCCAGAACCTATTCCATCTATAACGGCATAAATTCTATCACCGTCTTTTATTGCATCTTCATATCTTTTTAAAACGACAATTCCAGCACCTTCACCTAAGCAAGTTCCATTTCCATTTTCTGAAAATGGCTTTGCATGTCCATCAGGTGCCATTGCAGGAGTTTTACTGAAACACATATACATAAATATATCATTAAATGTGTCTATTCCACCTGCTAACATCATATATTCACGATTTGCCAAAAGTCTTGTACAGGCTATATCTATTGCTCCAAGAGAACTTGCACAGGCTGCGTCAATAACACAGTTCATTCCGCCTAAATCAAAATAATTTGAAATTCTGCCAGAATCAACATTTCCAAGAAGTCCTGGGAAAGACTGTTCCTGCCATTCAGGATAGTAAGAGCCGATTCTTTCTTTTACATCTTCGGCCATTTCTTCTGGACCACCAGCATCTAAAACAGCCTTTTTCCAATATGGATGTCCCAATCTTGCTCCCAAATCAATGGCGAGTTTTTGAGCTCCTGTAACACCTAAAACGACACCGACAGATTCTCTTTCAAATTTTCTTCCATTTTTTCCATATCCCGCATCTTCAAGAGCATATTTAGAAGCATATAATCCGAGTAACTGTGAAGAATCTATTGCTTCAAGATTATTTGGAGCAATTCCAAATTCCATTGGATCAAAATCAAAAGGCTTTATAAAACCTCCTGTTTTGCAGTAGGTCATATCTTTTGCCTTTTTATCTTCATTATAATAGTCATCAACACTCCAATGAGTGTCAGGAATTTCTCTTATTGCATCTGTACCATTTTTTATTAATGACCAAAATTTATCTTTATTTTCACTATCTGGAAATACTGCACTTATGCCTATAATAGCGATTTTCTTAGTATTTCTGTCAGCCTCACCCATTACGACGACTCCTTAAACAAATCACAAAAATTTTACTATATCAAAAAGCTGATAAACAGCATTATTTTTATATTTAATTTCAATATTAATATCTCAAAATTTTTCAAAAAAATTATAGAATTGAAAAAATTCTATATTTATAAATAAAAAACCTTTAATTTATTTTTTTAAGATCTCTTGTATATTTTCAATTTTATAAAAACTTGCTATTTTGTAAGAAATATATTATAATTTCTTTTATAAAAACAAAATAAAGGGGCTGTGAAAAAACTCTAAATTAGCAACTTTTGTGCGGTGCAATGCGGGCAAATTAGCTCCTTGCAAGCAAGGAGAAAAAATACTGGAACTGCATCACTTTTTCTCGTAGTAGTATCTAAAAAGAAAGCTACTATTTAAAATATTCTCTATTTTAAATAAAATTAGAAAAATAAAAAGAGAAAAATGTTTCCCAATTAAGCTCCTTTCTTAAAATAGAAAGGAGAAAAAAAATTGGTGAGTGTATTGCACCCAAAAAGTTGCAAAAGCAGATAAAACAAACTATTTTTTCATAGCCCCAGAATAAAAAAAATGGAGGAAAAATGGTGGCAAAGATATTATATGGAACAGAAGTAGCAAATAAAATAAAAGAAGAACTAATAACAAAAACAGAGGAACTAAAAAAAGACAACATTTTTCCACATCTTGTTGTTATATCTACTTCCTATGACAAATCTTCACAGGTCTATGTAAAAAGTCTTGAAAAAAAATGTAATTCAATAGGAATCAAATTTACTGAAATAAACATTGATGAATATGATACAACATCAGCCGTTGAACTTATCAAAAAAACATCACATAGAGATGATGTGCATGGAATTTTGATTCAATCTCCCCTACCCAAACAATTTGATTCTTTTATGCTAAAAAATTCAATATCTCCTGAAAAAGATGTAGATGGTTGTACAGCTGAAAATCAAGGAAGAATTGCATATAACAAAGCATTTAATCAACCTTGCACACCTGCAGGAATAGTTGAAATTTTAAAATACTATGAAATCCCAACAGAAGGCAAAAATGTTGTAATTGTCAATAGAACTCCAGTTATTGGAAAGCCACTCTCTTTTATGTTGTTAAATCTAAATGCAACAGTTACAATCTGCCACTCAAAAACAGTAAATCTTCCTTCTATCTGTAAAAATGCAGACATTTTGATAACTGCAATAGGAAAGGCAAATTTCATAGGCAAAGATTACATAAAGCCAAACTCTGTTGTCATTGACGCTGGCATAAATTGTGATGAAAATGGAAAAATAGTTGGAGATGTCGTTTTTGATGAAGCAATGGAATTATGCGAAGCTGTAACACCAGTACCCAAAGGAGTTGGTACCGTTACTTCAATTATGGCAATGAAAAACTTGATTGAAAATATAAAAAAATAATGGAAAATTTGTTATGAAAAACAATATAATCAGAATTTTATCAATAGCAGGAATTGTTATATCATCTGTCATTTTATTAATAATTATAAAAATTGATAATTGGCATATTGCGTTTATAGATATGGGACAGCCACTTTCAGAAATTTCAACAAAAACACAAAAAGACATAAAAGACTTGCAAAAATTAGCGAAAAATGGAGATACAGAATCACAACTTCAACTGGGACTAATCCATTTTTTAGGTCAAGGAACTGAGATAAACAAAAAAGAAGGAATCAAATGGATTAAAAAATCTACAAATGGATTAAAAAAATTAGCTGACAATGGAGATTCTGATGCACAATTAAAACTTGGAATTATAAACGATGAGTGCATGAAAAATTACGACGAGGCTTTTAAATGGCTAAAAAAATCAGCTGAACAAGGAAACATTACAGCTCAATATAATATTGGTATTATGTATAATGTAGGAAAAGGTACCCAAAAAAATAAAGCAGAAGCTGTAAAATGGCTAAAAAAATCGGCTGAACAAGGAAATAATTATGCTCAAAACTATTTAAAAGTTTATAACAATGTTGAGACAATAAAATGGATTGTTATAATTGTAATAGCGATCACAATAATTTTATTACTCAAAAACATTATCTTAAGTGAAAAAGCAGAGCAGTAAACCTGTTAATAGAGAAAATATTGTACCAATTTAAGCTATGCGACCGTGGCAATCTCAACCACTTATTAGTAATTTATTAAATTAAACAGATCATCTATATCATTATAAATAGAGGCGATCGACTTAATTTTTAAGTAAATAATAATTTACAGGCTTAGATTGCCACGGCTACGCCTCGCAATGACAAAGTGGCATTATACAGGCATATATTGGATAATTTATAGCAAATTTTTATTTACTTATTTTTTTAAAAAATCAACTATCACAACGAATTAATCAACAATAATACCTTCCCAAGGTTTTTTACCAGCAATTTGAATATCTTGTTTTCCTTCATGATAAGGCATATTAACTATATTTACCAGTGAAGAGCAATCTTTAAAAACATCTTTTCCAATAATATCTAAATTTTTAGACATTCTGGCAATTTTCAAAGAGAAACAATATTCAAAAGCATTATCTCCTATTTCTTTTACACTATGTGGAATAATTATTTTTTCTAAAGAAAAACATTTGCTAAAAGCAAAAGCTCCAATTTTAGTTATCCCATCTGGAAGTTTTATGTTTTTTAAATATTTATATTCTTGAAAAAGTTTTTTATCAATAG
>CADASF010000088.1 GCA_902790465.1 uncultured bacterium
ACCATTAAATGAAGAAGGTATGGAAGAATATCACCATATGGGAGAAGAATCAGAAAATCTTTATTCTTGTTATTTTCCAAGTGAAGAATTTCAATATTTATGGCCCAGTCTTGCTTGTGATATATCTGATATTACAGGTGTATTTATAGATGATTATGAAGAAAGAGATTTAACAGCCGATGACTGTAAAAAATGTTATAAAATAGTAGAAAAGCATAAAGATAAAATCCCTACATTTTGGAAAATGTTTAATTTGGCAATAGAAAAAAATACTTTATTAGGTGTCTCTTGTTAGAACACAACCACCAAAGAGCTGAAAGGCTCTTTTTTATGTTTGGAGAAAAACAGGATAAAAGATACAGAATAAAGAAGAGACAAAAGACAAAACATTGGGAGGGAAGATTTTATGAAAGTAACTGAGGGAGTTCTCAGAATTGTATCTATTAAAGGAAAAAATGTATGTCCATTAAAGCATACAGAAGTAAAAGCAAATATTTCTGGTTTCATTGGAATTACAGAAGTTACACAAATTTTCACAAATCCAATGGATACACCGATTGAAGCTGAATATATTTTTCCTCTTACTGAAAAATCTGCTGTTTTTGAAATGTTGATGAAAATAGGAGATAAGACAATAAAAGGAATAGTCAAAGAAAAAGAAGAGGCAAGAGAAATATATAACAAGGCTATTAAAAAAGGAAAAAGAGCTTCTTTACTTGATGAGGAAAGACCTAATGTTTTTGTTCAACATGTCGGAAACATTATGCCAAATGATGAGATCAAGATCTTGATAAAATATGTTGAAGACATAAAATTTGAAGAAGGCATTTATGAATATGTATTCCCAATGACTGTTGCTCCTCGTTATATTCCAAAATCAATGGAAGGAAAAGAACCAAAAGTAAATCCTGCTTATGTCGAAGAAGGCAAAAGAGCAGGACATGATATTTCTCTCTCAGTTGAAATAAATTCTCCAATAAATATTGAAGAAATAAATTCTGAATTACACGAAATCAATATTGAAAAAATATCTGCTACAACAAGCAAAATAAAATTAGCTGAACACGATTCAATACCTAACAGAGATTTTATATTAAGATATCAAGTCGGAAGTGAAACTATAGAAGAGGGATTGATTTCAACAAAAATAAAAGACAAAGGCGGATTTGCTTCACTTATAATTCAGCCTCCTTCAAGACCTGAAAACTATAATATTATTCCTAAAGAAATGATATTTGTCGTTGATACTTCAGGTTCTCAGATTGGAGCTCCACTTGAAGTCTGTAAAAAAGCAATGAATCTTTGCATAGATAAAATGCACAAAAATGATACATTTAACATAATATGTTTTTCAGATGTACCAGAGTTTTTATTCAAAAAATCAATGCCAAATAATAGAAAAAATAGAGAACTTGCAAGAGAATTCATGAAAAAACACGATAGAGCATGTGGCGGAACAGAAATGTTGACTCCTATTCTTGAAGCATTAAATGCTAAAAGAGACCCTGAAAGATTGAGAATAATAACTGTTATGACAGATGGTTGTATAGGTAATGAAGGCGAAATAATAAGTGCAATAGCTAAGAAATGCAAGAAAAACACAAGAGTATTTTCTTTTGGAACAGGTAATTCTGTTAATAGATACCTAATAACAAAAATGGCTGAGGCAGGAAGAGGAGAATCGGAAATAATAACTGTTAACAATCATCCCAGAGGTAAAGAAAAGAAAAAACAAAACGAAAATATAAAGAAAATTACGGATGCATTTTTCAAAAAAATAGATTGTCCATTGATGACTGATATAAAATTGACTTGGTCAGGTGCTAAACTTTCTGAAATATATCCTAAAGTTCTTCCTGATTTGTACAGTAATACACCTCTAATTCTAATTGGAAAGTATAAAGAATCTACAGAAGGATCAGTTATAATAACTGGGAAAACAGCAAATGGAGTTATTGAAAAGAAAATAGATTTTAAACTAAATCCAGAAGACGATCCAAAATATGAAAGTATTCCATATCTCTGGGCAAGGAGAAAAATAGAATATTACAGTGATGAAGATGAAGGAAGTTATAAAGAAAACTCTAAAATAAAAGAAAAAATTATAAAATTAGGTATCAAGTTTGGACTTGTCACAAAATACACATCTTTTGTTGCTGTTGAAGAAAAAATTGTAAATAAAAATGGAAAAATAACAAAAAAAGAAGTTCCTGCTAAATTTCCAAGTGGAGTAAGTAGAGAGGGATTTGAACATACTTCAATATATTTAGCCTGTGTTGACGAAGATTGTGTTCGTGATATATCTGCTTCTGATTTTGGAGATTTGGATATAGATGATGAAAATGATGAGCCTTGTTATAACATTGATACTACTGAAGACAATGAAGATATTTTTGACGAGATAAAACCAGATGAAGATAAAACAGAAGACGATGATTCTTGTTTAACTATTGATACAATTGAAGATACAGATAATGGAGACATTTTTGCTGGTATAAAATCAGATAAATATGACTCTGAAAACGACGATTCTTGTTTAACTATTGATACAACTGAAAATATGGATAATGGTGATATCTTTGCTGACATAAAATCAGGTAAAAATGAATCTGAAAACGATGAGCCTTGTTATGACATTGACACAGATGAAAATACGGATAATGGAGACATTTTTGCTGACTTGAAATCAGATAAAGATAACTCTGAAAGTGATGATTCTTGTTTAACTATTGATACAACTGAAAATATGGATAATGATGACATTTTGGTTGATGTAAAATCAGATAAATATGATTCTGAAAACGATGGTTCTTATTATAGCCTTGCTCAATTATCAAGTAAAGTAAGAAAAAAACTTAAGTTATTCAAATATGATGAGGATAAGTTTGATAAATACTTAAATGCTCTTTTTGAAACGATAAAGGAGACTCAGAAAAAGGCAGAATACGATCTCAAATTCTTGAAAGATGAATTGAAAAAGTCCGTCAAAAGACAAGTCATTGATAAGAATGGAAAAATTAAGGTAAAAATAAAATTCATCACAGTTCCTGAAGATACTCTCAAATTGATTGAAGCAAATGAGTATTTGCATATTGTGAAAAAAGAAGAGGAAGAGGTAATTGTAGAACTTGATGTAAATAGAACGGCACTTTTGAATTTGATAGAAATTTCTGAAAATTCATCTGTTGACAAAATAGAACTGGCTAAATCTTCGAGAAGAAAATCATAAATTTTGAATGGGATAAAGATAAAATTGTGATACAAAAACTAAGCAACATTCCCTGCATTTAGAGAGTCTTGCTTAGTTTTTTTTGTAAGGTTATGTTGTTATTTTTTAAATCTTATAAATATTCTTTGGCGAACCACTTAGTAAATAAAAATATTTTTCAAAATAAAATTAACGCTTTGTATTAGTTGATTTAAAAATAAGTAAATAAAAATTTGCTATAAACTATCCAATATATGGCTGTATACTGCCACTTTGTCATTGCGATGGAGCTGTGCGATCGTGGCAATCTAAGCCTGTAATTTATTATTTACTTAAAAATTGAGTCGATCGCCTATATTTAGAATCTTGCCTCAACCTGCTTAATAAATAAGTTACTAAAATTTAAATTAAGCGGTTGAGATTGCCACTAAATAGTGGATATTTTGGGGTATTTAAAAATGTTAATCAACTAACCCAACGAATAAAATTAATTTCCAAATTAAATTAAGGGCTTGAGATTTTCTCTAAATAGTGTATTTTAAAATATTAATCAATTACTCCAACGAATAAAATTTAATTATTTCCAAATAAAAATGGAAGGATAGGGAAGAAGGCTAAAAAAAAAACCGCTGGGATATTTTATCGCCAAGCGGTCAAGAGGAATTTGTGGAAAAAATTAGTTTACTTAGATTTCTTTATTTTATTGAAAATTTTTTATCTTTCAATTAAAATTTACTCATTGAAAATCGAACTCATATTTTTTCTTCAAATTATTTAATTGATTGTATTTTAAAAATCTTTCTTTCTGAAGTCTTCCAACTACAATACTTGGATCAATATTTATTTGTTTTGCAAATTCAATAATTGCTTGTTCTTGAAAATTATTATTATTTATAAAAGTCTTTAAATCTGCTTTAGGTATCAATGTTTCTTCGGCAAATAGGTCTGCTTCTTTTTCATTATCATCATTTTGTGTTTTATTCCATATATGACCGTTTAAAATATGCCCAAATTCGTGAAATAAACTAAACCAAAATTTATCAGAATCTTTTCCACGATTTGTTATACCAATTATTATTTTATTATTATCTAAAAAAGTAAATCCATGTGTATAAGAACTTTTAAAACTCGGTAATAAGATAAGAGCTATTCCGCATTTTGATAATAATTGTTGTAAATCTACAATAAAGTTATCTTGTCTTGTCATAGTTCTTAATTTAGAAATATTATCTTTTAATAGCTCTAAATTAATTAAAGATGTTATTATATTTCTTGATTCTATTTTTGCTTTTTGTGCTAAAGTCATTAATAGATAAAAATTTTTATCTGTTTTTGATAATTGTCTGCAAAATAATGGAATTAATGCTTCTTTTGTTAGTAAATTTAAACTAACTACTTCAAAAAAATTTCTTGAATTTATTATTTTATCTGTTTTATTTCTTGCTTTAGGTATCCAATTAAAAGTAACCATTTCATTATATGGCAATTTAGATAATATTTCTTTATCTTGATTCAAGTTATTTTCATATTCAACTTTCTTTTTTGCCTCTTGATAAAGATTTTCAAGATTAAGCCAAAATCTCATTTTTATACCAAGTACCATTTCTAATTTCATAGCTACTTCAGATGTTAATGAAACTTGACCATTTATAAGTTTACTAATATGTTTTTCGCTTAATTCCATACGAAGTGCAAATTCTTTTTGAGTTAATCCTCTATCATTAAGCTGTTCTTTAATAGTAGCACCAGGAGGAATAGCAATATAATTTTCACTTTTTAAAAACATAATTTTTACCTCCTTTTAATGATAATCAACAATTTCAATTATGTTGGCAATTTGAATTTTATTTTTTATTACAGTGAATATCAATCTTTGAGGGTGAAGTAAATCCATTGCATATTGTCCTTTTCTATCACCTTTTAAAGAATGGCATCGTCCAATTTTAAATTGTAATAAATCTTCTATTGTTTCAGAAGCTCTTAATTCAAAAATTCTTTGAGTTATGATTTCTGCCATTTTTTCGTTATATTTTTTGGTTGCTGTTTTAACATCAGTGCAAATTTTTTCTAATTTCTTGTTTTTAAATGTTACTTCCAAAACATCAATCCAAATTTACCAAATAAGTAAATTACCTTATATTTATTATAGCATAAGGTAATTTAAAGTGTCAATTATTTTTATAAAAATGTGTAGATTATAAATGTCATTTTTTACATACTTTTCCACTTAAAAGCAAAAAATAAATAGAATTATGGATTTTTCTTTTGTAAAAATACAATCTCTTTATTAAATACTATTAGGTTCTATTTCAAATATTAAATATTACGGAAATTTAGAAATATTTCCTTGGGGCAATAGAGGTACTTAACAAAGTGAAAGTATCGTTAAAGTATCGTTATTTTATTTTTATTTTTATTTTTATTTTTTTTTGTGTGTGTCTATACTTTGGCGAACCACTGAATAAATAAAAATAATCAAAAAAGATATAGCTATAGATTTTAATGATACACTTGAAGAAGATATTGATTATTCTATTACAGAAGAAAAATTTTTATATGCAATTAATTTAGGGAGTGTTGCTAAACTTATTTTGCATAAATAAAAAGTTGCTATAAACTATCCAATATATGCCTGTATACTGCCACTTTGTCATTGCGAGGCTTTAGCCGTGGCAATTGAACTGCTCCCCTTTTATCGGACTAATAATGCAAATAGATAATTAGAAAAATAAAAGGGGAATTTTTATGTTTAGTAATACAAAATATTCAAATGAG
>CADASF010000089.1 GCA_902790465.1 uncultured bacterium
TTCTTATATATTTTTTTTCATTTTTATTAAAGGCTTTATTGTAAAAAATATTATTAGCCCAACGACGAATTTCACTATTTATCCAATCATTTGAACTACCGTCAAAACGCCTTGCTTCAAGACCATATTTAGAAATTAAAAGCATTTTATTTTCTTCTTTTGCCAATACTTGCCATTCTATGGGCTGAATATCGCCATTTGCAGTTTGTGAATAATTCCCAAATTTTATATAATCACCAACATTTGCCATATACTTTTTCTCCTTCGTAGAAGGAGCTTAAATGCTCCTCTTAATATACTTTTTCTCCTTAATTTTTTTATAAAATTAAGGAGCTTCAATGCTCCTCTTACTCATTGTATTTCCATAAATACTCCCTTTTATCTCTATGAATTCTAAAAAATCTTTTTCAACAGTGTAATTATCTATTTCTTCTTGGCTATTTAGAGAATATTACAAGAAAATTATTCTACAAATGCAGATTTTTTCTTGCTTTTTGGGTAAACATTTGCTAAAAGGAAGACCTCACTTTTTCTATCTAAAGATAAAAAAAAAAGAGCCTTTCGACTCTTTAGGGGTGTTGTAGGTATATTAATTTATTATAATATATAATCCTCTTGTTTTACTTCTTAAAGAACTTCTATAATCAGAAATAGATAATAATTTCTTGTTATTTTCTATCTTTATATCTCTATCTATTATTTCTGAAATTATTTTAATAAATTCTTCTTTTTGATTATTTTTATAATTTTCATTTACAGCTTCACTTAACAATTTTTCAAGTTCATCTATCTGTTTTAAATTTCTTGGAAGAATAGAATATCTTTTCTTTTCATCATCACAAAAATCATAATAAAAAGTAACATTCTTTTCTTTTAATATTTTTTCTACTTCTTCTTTGTAATTATAATCAGGCATTTGCAAATACCACTATCCTTTTGTAGTTCAATTTTTCTACTATATACGAAATTGTGTTAAATCAACTTTTTCGTGTTTCAGCAATTTTATTTTTTTATCCAAACCTTCTGAATAACCGCCTAAATTACCATTTGCACCTGTAACTCTATGACAAGGAATTATCAAAACTACTGGATTTACTCTAACAGCACTGCCTACTGCTTGAGATGACATTTTAGTTATTCCTTTTTCACTGGCAATTTGTTTAGCTATTTCTCCATAAGTTATAGTCTGTCCATAAGAAATTTTTAGCAATAAATTCCAAACTTCCATTTGAAAATCTGTTCCCGATAAATCAAATTCAGGAGTAAAATCTGGATTTTTTCCAGAGAAATAAATATCAAGCCATTCCTTCGTTTTATCAAAAATAAAAACTTTATTTTTTTGGTAATCTGGTATAAAGCCTTCAAATATAGTATTTTTCGCAAATTTAAGGGATTGAAGTTTTGTATTAGTTCCCATCCCTACCATCATACCAAATGGTGTTTTAAACTTTGTCCAAAAGCTTTCATTATCTTGCATTTTAATTTTTTCCTTTCCCAAATAAGATAAATTTTTCTAAGCCCTTGTCCTAAAAAAATTCTATTTTTGTTATGATTTTTGATAATTACTCCAAAGTTCAGCAAGATTTTTTAATATATTTTCGTATTCTTCTATAACTTTGGGATATTCCTCAATAAGTTGTTGTGCAATTTTTGCATCTTCTCCAGAAGTAAAACTGAAGAAAAACTCTGGACTATATATTATAGAGACTGATTGATTTGATATTCCTTTGATAAATTCAAATTGTTCATTTAAATATGAATCCAAATCACCAAAAGAATCCAACAATCCTGTAAAATCAAATGTATTTTTAAAAAGGTCATAAACCATTTTTAATTCATTCAATCCTTTTTTTGTAATATTTAAATTATCCCAAACTTTCTTTACATATGAAGAACCAATTAAAGGACTTTTTTTATTTGATATTATCTCATCAGCTCCCCAAGGTTCACCAGAAGCATTTCCATTATAATACACCTTTTTTAGTCCAGCAAAAGCCTGATCTCCAATTTCTTCTACAGAATCAGGAATTTTTAAATCTTCTAAAGATTCACAGTCCGAAAAAGCACTATAAGAAATTTTTTTGACACTATTTGGAATTTCTACTTTTTTCAAAGATTTACATTTATAAAAAAGACCTTTTTCGATTTCTTCAATTCCATCTGGAATTACAAATTCTGTCAAAGAATGGCAATAAGCAAAAGAACTAAATCCAATCCTTTTTACTGTCGATGGAATATCTATTTTTTCCAAAGATTCACATAAAGAAAAAGTTTCTCCACCAATAGTCTCCAAATTATCAGGCAATTTTACATATTTTAAAGATTTGCAAGTGTGAAAAACTCCATCTTCTAATACAGTATTATTTGGAATTTCTATTGATTTCAAACTAAAACAATTTTTGAACGCTCCCATTGAAAGTTTTTTTAGAGAATTAGGTAATTCTAAATATTTCAAAGATTTACAATTTACAAAAGCAAATGTTCCTATATTTTCCAAATTATTAGACAATTTAACTTCTTTCAAAGATTCACAACCTAAAAAAGTTTTTTCACCTATATCTGTAACACTATTTGGAATATCTATATATTTCAAGAATTTACAATTTTCAAAAGCATTTGCTCTTATTTCAGTAACACTATCTGGGATATCTAAATACTCTAAATTTTCGCAATTTTCAAAAGCACTTTCTAAAATACTTGTTACACCTTCAGGAATTTCTACTGTTTTTAATGATTTACAGTTTTTAAAAAGTCCTTGATTAATAATATCAATATTTTTAGACAAAGTTACACTTTTTAAAGATGTGCAATTAACAAAAATATATGTTCCAAAAAATTTGACACTATCTGGAATTTCAATAGTTTGCAAATTTTCACAATTTTTAAAAGCAAAACCTCTTAGTTCTATTATGTTTTCCGATATTTTCACTTTTTCTAAATATTTATAATCAGTAAAAACACTCTTACCTATTGCTACTATCTTGTAATCAATTCCATTTAGTCTATATTGTTTGGGAATCTCTATTGAAGTTAATTTATCTTTATCAATGTTATCTATTATTTTTAATTTATATAAATCTTTAAGAACTTTTTCAGTCAAAGCAACTTCTGTTATATTCTCACTTTTTCTTAAATCAGCTCCCCAAGGCGATCCTGTAGCTGTTCCATTGTAATAAATACTACCCACATTCAAAAATGCAAATTTATCTATTCTTTTAACACTGTTAGGAACAATAATATTTGAAAAAATTAGAGAATCAAAAGCATAAGCACCTATTTCAACAAGAGTATTTGGCAATTTAATAGATTTTATCTGACGACAACAAGAAAAAGCCCCTTGACCAATTCTTTTTAAACCATTTGAAAATTGAAAATCTATAAGGGAAAGACAAAGAAGGAATGCCTCATTTTTTATATCAATCAAATTATTTGTATTCTTTACTTCTTTCAAAGATGTACAAAAAGCAAATGCCCCTTCTCCTATTTCTGTAACTTTTTTAGGTAATTCTACCTTTATCAAAGAAGTACAATTTTTGCAAAATTCACTTGGTATGTTTTTTACACCAATTGGTATTTCCAAATTTTTCAAAGATTTACAATCCAAAAAGACTTGTTTTTCCAATATTTTAAGAGAGGAAGGCAAATTAATTTTTTGTAGATTTTGACAGTTAGAAAATGCCCTTTCCTCAATCTTGGTTACACTATCAGGAATTTTTATAGTTTCCAAACCAGAATCAGCAAATGCAGCTTTACCAATACTTGTTACACCATCTGGAATAGTAATTTTTGTCAAAGATGTACATTCAGGAAATACACAAGGTTCTATTCTTTTTAGATTATTTGAAAGTTTTACTTTTTTTAATGATGTACATCTTATAAAAGCATTTGACCAAATTTTAGTTACACTATTTGGGATCGAAATTTCTTCCAAAGAAACACACATTGTAAAAGCAAAAGGTCCAATAGAAGTAAGATTATTTGAAAGTTTTATCTCCTTCAACTTAGCACAACCTAAAAATGCACATTCTGCTATTTTAACAACACTATTTGGAATTTTTATGCTCTCCAAAGAAAAACAAGCATTAAAAGCTCCTGCTTCTATTGTCTCAATCGTTGTTGGAAGAATAACTTCTTTTAAATTTTGACAACCTGAAAAAAAGTTTTTTCCAATTTTTGTTATCTGATATTTCTTTTTCTTATAGGTATAAGTCGAAGGAATTTCAATAGAAGTCAATTCTGTTTTCTCATCACTATCTACAATTCCAAGTTCAAAAAGCTGTTGAAAAACTTTTTCATTTAATGTAACTTGTATATATTTTTTTACAACCTTTTTTTTATCTTCTTCAGTCATATTTTCCCCCAGTGAAAAACAAAACAGTTGCTACTAAAATGTTAAGTTAGCTTTTGTTGTGAATTTTCCTCTAAAATGTCAATTCATTGACTTTGCTCCCCAAGGAGCTCCTTTGGCTTTACCGTGATATTCAATATACTTAACTTGACTAAAAACATTTGCCCCAATATGTGTAACGCTATTTGGAATAACTATCTCTTTTACAGCATTTTTGCGATATCTTCTGACATAAAGTAAAATAAATATCCTCATTATCTTCATTATCTTCATTATTTAGTAAATATCCTAATTTTTTATGACTATCTTCCTCTTCTTCTTGATTCCAATGTTTACGAGCATAATCATTTGCTTTATCTATCTCTTGCCAAGGATTTAAATTTTCTTTAATAGCTTTTTTATATATTTCTCTTGCTTCTCTTAAAGAAATCACATTAGCTCCACCTCTAAAATCTATCAAATCATTTTGCACTTCATCTTCTTCCCAACCACAATTTTTACATATTTCATAAAATCCCGAAGGTTCTGTCAATGTATATTCTCCACAACAAGCACATTTATATTTAGTCATAAACTTCCTAATTTAATCCTCTGGTTTATAAATTATTTCTTCTTTTTCATTTATGTAACCGTATTTAATTAACAAATCTTTCCATTTTTCAGCTTCTGGAGTAATATTTGGATTTATCATTCGATAAAAAATATTTGAAATATCATTTTTTAAATATTTTTTTATCAAATTAATTGCATAAAAAAATTTTTCTTCTGTAACAGAATAACCAATATCTTCTTCAAGTGTATCATCAAAATCCATAGCTATACCTTTTTTGATTATTTTTATTTAATGATTCGCCAAAGTATATTTATAATTTACTATATTCTCTTTCTTTTAAAACGGAATTGTTCCATTTTAAGGATTAAAGATTTATCCACAAAGCAGGACGAAAGAGTAGACTATTAAAGTAAATACAATTGTAGTCCCAACAACCATAACTACTGATATTGTAAACATTAAAATTATTATCAAGCTGAGGAGAACGAAGCCACCACCAACTACAACTATTATCATCATCTACATAAGCCCCATTTGTCTTTGCATATTAAGTAGCTTTACATTTTCTTTCATCATAATTAGGAAAATATTTTTCTATTTCTTCGTTGTTCAACAAAAATACTTTATCATTACATTTTTGTTTACCAAATAAATTTTCCCAAAAACCAACCTCTTCATATCTATAAGTAGTTGAAACTCTTATATTTTTTTTTTCATTTTCATCAAAATCATATATGTCAATCTTTTCATTCATAGAAATAGTTGAATTTCTTATATATTTTTTTTCATTTTTATTAAAGGCTT
>CADASF010000090.1 GCA_902790465.1 uncultured bacterium
CCATTGTGGAAAGAACTCGTAAGACCTCTAATTTAAAATAGAGGCAAGGTTCGTTAATATCCCAGAATCCCCTAAATTCATTTATGGGGAGTATGTCAACGAAGAGGCATTTGAAGAATATATTTTTTGGCAAACTCAAGATAAAAAGACTTTAAAGAAAATTAATAGCTTGTTAAAAGACATTGTTAGAAATCCATTTGAAGGAATAGGTAAACCAGAAGAACTAAAAAATAAATACAAGGGATTTTGGAGTAGAAGAATAGACGAAAAAAATAGAATTGTTTATAAAATTGGCAATGAAGTAATTGAAATTTATCAGTGTAAAGGACATTATGAAGATAAATAGGGGATAATTATGGCTACTATACAGGAAGCAGTTAAAAAGATTATTGAATTAAGAGGTTTGGACATTTTCAAAAATCCAAAACAGTTTTTTGCCTTGCTTGGTGATTTATCACCAGAATATCCAAAAGAGCTAAGGATTATTAAAAATAATTTTGATGAAAAATTAATGGGATTGTTTATTGATGATACTAAAAAAGTTCGTCATAGACTTAGGCTAATAAAAGATCAACTTGAAGATTTTGGGTTTGCAGATGACAAGGTATATTTTTTCCTTGAATCTTTTGGAATTCCACTTGGCTGGGAACAGGAAATTTATGATCTAAAAGCCGATTGTCCAACTCAGACTTATATTAAGCCACAACAAAACCAACCAACTACAAATGCTTCTGTTACAGATGTAACACTTAATGATGATGTACTTAAACAGTTGGGATTTATGGATAAAAATTCTATTCCTTCTGTTTTTAATATTCCGTCAACATATAAACCTTATAGTGGTATTCCATATAGAATAACAAAAATAGATGACAATGTATTTAAAGATAGTACAAATTTAAAAACTGTTACAATTCCAGATACTGTTACAGAAATAGGAAACAGTGCATTTGAAGGTTGTAGATATTTAGAAAAAATAAATATTCCTGACAGTGTTATAAAAATAGGTGATAGAGCGTTTACAAATTGTAAATCACTAAATAATATAGCAATATCAAATAGTGTTGTAGAAATAGGCAATAGTGCATTTGCAGGCTGTTCTTCTTTGACTTCTATTTTTATTCCAGATAAAGTTACAAAGATTTCAGAGGGATTATTTGGCAAATGTAAATCTCTTGTAAATATAACTATTCCCAATGGCATAACAGAAATAGGCAATTTGTCATTTGCAGGTTGTGAATCATTAAGTAGTATTGTTATTCCCAAAACAGTAACCAAAATAGGTGATAGAGCATTTACAAATTGTAAAAAACTTGATATTTTTATTATTCCAGATAGTGTTGTAGAAATTGGCTTAGAAGCCTTTGCTGGTTGTTGTAAATTACGGATATTTACTTTGCCGACAAAATATACAATATTTAAAGATGATGTAAATAGACAGATTGATTTTAATTTGCCTGCTTCTACTTCTTCGGTTACCTCTGTTCCTGTGCCTAAATCAGCAACTTCCACTAATACTGTTTCCTCTTTTAAAAATGTAAAAGTTGGTGATTATATAAAATTTGGCAGTTATCCTCAGACTTCAAGTGGTCAAAAACAGCCCATAGAGTGGCAGGTATTGTCAAAAGAAAATAATAAAATTCTTGTGATCTCGAAATATGGTCTTGACGCAAAGCGTTTTGACGGTAGTTCAAATGTTTGGGCAAATAGTGAAATTCGCAAGTGGTTGAATGGTGATTTTTGTAATAATGCCTTTAGTGCAGATGATAAGAAATGTATAAATCTTTCTAATCTTTCAGATGTTGGCACAAGTGATAATGTGTTTTTACTTAGTAAAGAAGAGGCAGAAAAATATTTTGCTAATGATAAGGCAAGGAAATGTAAAGCTACTGATTATGCTGTAAAAAATGGTGCTTATGTAGCTTATAATGGTTATAGTTGGTGGTGGCTTCGTTCTCCTTATGGCTATCGTGTCTATTATGTCTATAGTGGTGGTAATGTCGGCTTCGACTATGTTAACTATAATAACGGTGTTGTGCGGCTCGCTTTATGGATCAATCTTTAATTTTTTTTTTTCTCGGCTTTTGCCGAGTCGATTTTGTAGAAAATTAGAGCGTTTGGTAATTTTTTTTTTCTATTATCGGCTTTATAGTATCAAAAAATTCACTAGGTTATTACACTCGGAAAGTAATTTGCTATTTATTTTGTTAATAGAATTTTTCTTTGATAGTGCCTTTTTATAAAATAACTACTGAGTGTAATAAATTTCGTTCATTTTTTATACATATAAAGCCTTTTGGTTAATATTTTAGACTTTACCAACACGCACTAAATAAATAAAAAATTTGCTATAAACTATCCAATATATGCCTGTATATTGCCACTTTGTCATTGCGAGGGAGCTGTGCGACCGTGGCAATCTAAGCCTGTAAATTATTGTTTACTTAAAAATTAAATCGATCGGCTATATTTAGAATAAATCTTGTACTTAATCTAATTAATAAATTACTAAATTTAAATTAAGTGATTTAAATTTGAAATAATATTATAAAAATTGCCTTGAAAATCATCAGGGCAATTTGAACTATACCCCATAATGTAGACATTAATAGAAAAGGTATTTTCTTTTTCTTATATAGATAATTTATATATAATATTATTGTTTTTTACTTATTTTTAATGGATATATCCCAGTTGTTATATATTCATAATATTCATTTGGAGATAATTTTGATAACTGCCATTGATATCTATCATTATTATAATAGTCTATCCAATCATCAATTACCTCTTTTACATCTTTAAAAGATTTACAATTACTTATATCAATTTCATCTTTCATATGACCGAAAAAACTTTCTTGTGGGGCATTATCCCAACAATTAGCTTTTCGTGACATAGATTGTCTCAATCCTTTGTCATTTAAAAGTTTTATAAACTTGATAGAAGTAAAATGACATCCCTGATCACTATGTATTAGAGCCTCGGAATTTAAAGTAATTTTATGAACCTTTACTAAATTTTTTACAGCATCTAATACAAAATCTATTTCCAAAGATTCGCTCAATTCATAAGATAATACTTGACGAGTATAAGCATCCAATATTGTTACTAAATAACAACAACCATTGCTATATTGAATATATGTTATATCTGTAAGAAATACTTTCCTTGCTCCATGGGATACAAATTCTCTATTCAATATATTCGTTGGTATATTATTTGCTTTTATCTCTCTTGCCATTCTACGATAAGGATTAGAGCAACGAATAGGACATTTTAAATTATATTTATTCATAAGCCGTCTAATTTTTTTTATATTCATTACCACAGAAAAATGTAATAATGTCATATAAATACCTTTAGCACCCTTAGGATATCCTCTATAATTATATGCTTGTAAAATTAATTCAAAATCTTGCTTATCCTTATATTCTTTTTCTGCTCGTTTGTCTGATGAAGCTACCCATCTATAATATCCTGAACGAGAAACACCAGCAATTTCACATAAAATACTAATACTCAATAAATTATCATCTTCTTGTAATACAGATTGTATTACTTCAAATTTGGAATGTTTACTCAATTCTATTTGCCTCGTTTTAGGATTTTTTTTATAAATTCTACTTCTTGACGCAAATATTTTACTTCATTCCATAACAATTCATTAGAGACTGGTAAATTTTTTACAGCAAGCCGTTTTCGATTTAGATTATTTATCCCTTCAGAAAATCCTTGACCTGATTCAGCCTCTTTTTTTATTCTTTGAACAATACTGTCTATTTGTTTTTGCTTGAACAAACTTAAATCGTAACCTAAATCAACTAATAATTTTCTTGGAGTTGTTCCAGCTTGATATCCTCTCCAAAATGCTTCTTTAAATTCTACAGTAAAGAATAAGTGATGTTTTGTTACCTTATAAGTATAAGGATTTTCTCGAAGCAATTTCATTTCTTTAGAACTATACTCTCTCATTGTTACTCCTTTCCAATATTTATTATTTATATAATATCTATTAGAAAAAGAAATATACCTTTTGAGAGATGTATATTTTTAAGGATTTGATACCTTTTACATCTGTCTATTTTTATGGGGTTAAGAAAACCAATAAAAAAAATTAGCAATAGGTATATTTGTATAAAATCCCTTCTGCTAATTTTGTCTACTTTTTGGGGTACAATTCAATTTTTTTGTTTTTTTCTTAATGTCTACTTTTTGGGGTACAATTCAATTTTTTTGTTTTTTTCTTAATGTCTACTTTTTGGGGTACAATTCACAATTTAATTTATGGCTCCCAATATTTTTTTTATTTGATCTTCAGAATAGCCTTGTTCTCTCATTATCTCTATCATTTTATTTATTCCCTCGGCTCTTCCTTCACGCCTGCCTTTTTCAAGTCCTTTACGAAGTCCCTCTCTTCTTGAAGACTTTATTGCACTTGCTTCATCATGTAGTCTCATTTCACGAGCCAATGCTTCTTCTCTAACTTGTTCATCAGCACTTAATTCACGAAGTTTTACAATTACATCTTTTACCTCTGGAATATTTGTTGCAGTCTCTAAAGCCATAAGGTCTTTCTCCTTTTCTGCATTTATTAGATTGAGCCAATCTTCCATTGGCTTATTTTGTTTATACTTTTTTATTTTCTTTAGTTCGAAAAAGTGAATAGAAAATTTGTCAGATAGAACTTCATGACGATCTTTTTCCAAAATTTTGAAATGTGAATGATACACAGGAGAATGGAACAAATTGAAATTGATAATATTTATACAAATAGTTTCTTTTAAGTTTTTATATTCTTCTTTTTTGTTAAGTTCGTTACTAAAAATACTTGACCAATAAAAAAGTGTGCGTTCTCTAAAGTCAGGTTGACTATTTACCTGTATTTCAACATTCACAATTCTGCCATCAACATCAAGTCTGATATCAAGCCTACTGAATTTTTTTTCCAAATATTTTGGTGTAAGTTCCACATTTTTTATATAAATTTTTCTTATCTTATTGTGTGGAATTTCAAGTAGATCAGAAATAAATTTGGTAATTATAGCCTTATTGTTCTCATTTCCAAAAATTCTCTTAAATATTATGTCAAGTTTTAACTTGACAATCTTTTCTTCTTTATTTTGTTTCCCTGACATTGCAAAACTCTCCAATATCTATCTTTATTATACTAAAATCAAAATGAAAAATCAATTTATTTTGTAATCTTATTTTATTTTTTAAATATTAAAATTTATGCCTAAATATTGTTAAAAAAAAAGCATTTTTGTTAATTTTTTTGTTTTTGTTTTGAAAGGACTAAAAGAAGGAATGGAAAAAATAAATTAGGGCGTGAGTGGAATTATTTTTATGGGATAACAACATGACAGTAAAAGAGGCTATTGAATATATAATTTCAGAATCGAAAAAAGATGAATCACTATTGACAGATACAAAGCGTTTTTGGGCTTATTTGAGTGATTTAGCTCCTGAACATAGGAAAGAATTAAAAGTCATAAAAAGAAGTTTGGATTCTGAGTTTTTAAACCTTTGTTTTAAAGATAAAGAAGATATAAAACGAAGAGTTTTTAAGATGAAGTTTAGACTTGAAGAACAAGGAGTAGGGGAAAATTGGATAGATTTTATTGGAACAAGGTGGTATGTTGCAATTTTAATTTTGATTGGAATATGTATTTTGGCAATTATATCAAATAATTCAAATGAAAATGTAACATATTCTACAATTGAGACAACAAATAAAAGTTATAATCAAACAGAAAAAATAGAAACAAAAGAAATTACATTAGCAAATGTTGGAGATTATATA
>CADASF010000091.1 GCA_902790465.1 uncultured bacterium
CAACAGGAAATGCTGCTGATATGTTAACAACAGTTACACTTGACAATTTCTGGGTAAAACACAAACCATCAGGAATCAAGCTCACAGTCGGTTCATTCGATGAAATGAACATGGATCCTATCCTCTTTGCAGGACAGCCAAATCCAAATATGAATGGTACAGCTTATATTCCAAACTATGGTTTCAAAGTAAATGGAACTGCTAATTTCCTTTCAGATATGGATTGGGAAATTTTCTATACATCACTTCCAGATGCAAATATCAACAATGCTGATCCACAGCGTGTAGAACTATTGACAGGTCAAAAACTATTGACAGGTCAAAATATGTTAGATGGTAGAGATGGCTACAACACTTATGCATATGGTTTAGACCTCGGTTGGAGATTCAAAGGTGGAAACTTCAAGATTGGTTATCTCAGAGCTATGAACGATGGAACAAACTGGGGACTGAATAACAATACTCGCACACTAAGTGGTGTCTCATCACCTTATGTACCATTTGCAATTCCTGCATTAGATTCTTATAATCCATTACTTCCAACAATCAGCCTTGGATTAGGAATAATTCAAGGCGGACTCAACTGGGGTAATCCAATAGAATATTACCACAGAAAAGGCTCTTTCGTAGCACCAGTCGGACACAATGAAAATGTAGCAAATGTATTTGGTGAACAGTCAACAACAAACTGGTCAGCTCATTTGGACTACACTTGGGAAGACAGCAAAATTAAGCCAAGATTCTTCATTGAATATGCTGGTTCAGATTACAAACCAACACACGAATCAGATTACAGCGTAAGCGGTAGTGCTCTCAGAGCAGGTCTCGGTGCAACATTCTTCAATGATTCACTCGATGTTGACATTCAGTACAAATCAATAGAACCAACCTATGATCCAATGATTCTTCGATACCCAGTAAATGTCAATCCAATATCATTCCCAGCATTCAACTATTACAATGGTATGTATCAGCTTCATGACAGCGATATCTATACAAACAACAGACAAGGTTGGGACTTCAAGCTCACATATAGATTCAAAGATGACAAAGGTAAAGCATGGGTTTTATTCCAAACTTATGAACAGGTTAAAACAAATTCACCTAATACTTTAAATCCAGCTTACGATCCTTTAACAGGTGAATATAAATATTATGGTTTCAAAGAGGCAGGATTTATAGATGCCTTCTTCACACCTATTCAGGGATATGTAGGAATGTTTGATTACACAGGTGCTCCAGTAGGAGTAAATAGTTGGGATGATAACAAAGGAAAAACAAAGAAATTTGACATCGGTATAAACTACAAATTCGAAAATAACCTCGGTCTTGAACTTGATTACTATAAACAAAACTTCAAGAGAGATACAAATCTCAGAGTCAACCAACTCTACTGGGTTGATTACGGTATGGGGGTATATGATTGGTCAAATTTCGCAGGTGCTGCAGCTGCTGATTATATCGACCTAGATGTAACAGGATTCCACATTGGAATTTCATATCCATTCAATGAAAAATTCACTGGAAAAATCGGGTATGATTATACAGCACTCAAAGGTCACTATGATCCAATATTAGCAAATGGTGCTTATGCTCTCCAAACAGGCTCACACGATTATACAAATATAGATACAAAACAGAGCGTTCCATACATTGGATTTGATTACAAACTTAGCAAGAATACAGAATGGGGGCTCAATCTCCGGTTCTTTAACACAACAGACGATGCCTCTCTCTATTCACCAATGCCAGGTTTAATAAAGCCAACAAACCTATCACAGACTGTAATGGCTCATCCAAACGATTGGAGTGGCACACAGCTCACAACAGAATTCAAAGTCAAATTCTAACCAGTATTTTTTCTCCTAAACAAAGTTTAGGAGCTGAATTAATCAGTTAAGGGATTATCCCTCCCCTTCCCTCCCAAAGGGAGGGGGGGCAATTTGATAAAGAATTTCGTTAAATAATAATAAAAACAGGTTTGAAATTTTTCGAACCTGTTTTTTTATTTACTAATATTTTATTTTTTATTTACTGCTATCGCAACTTTTTATACCCCAAAACTTTGTTTACTTGGTTAAATAGGTACCTATTGATTTTAAAAAATAAGTAAATAAAAAGTTGCTATAAACTATCCAATATATGCCTGTATACTGCCACTTTGTCATTGCGAGGCTTTAGCCATGGCAATCTAAGCCTGTAAATTATTATTTACTTAAAAATTAAGTCGATCGCCTATATTTATAATGAGATTCTCGATAAACTTAATAAATTACTAAATTTAAATTAAGCCTTTGAGATTGCCACGGTCGCCCAGCTACCTCGAATGACATCGCCTCTAAATAGAGGCTAATAACTCTTTTTACAAACACAGCATAGACAAAATAATAGGGCGTGTTGGTAGTTTAGCAACACGCCCTCGTTGTAAAAACTAATTTTATAGTGTATGTTCTGTCAAGAAAGATGTCAAATCTGATTTTGTCTTTTCCAATGCTTCGTCAATTTTTTCTGGATTCTTTCCTCCACCTTTGGCAAAATCAAATTTTCCGCCTCCGCCTCCACCTAAAAGTTTAGAGGCTTCTCTTACATAATTTCCAATATTGACTTTGTCTTTTGCTGCTATATCTTTTGAAGCAAAACCAACCAAAGAAATTGTCTGTTCTTGAAGAGCTATAAACAAACCACATACTTTATTATGACCTTTTACAAGAGTTGCGAGAGTTGCAAGATTGTCTGCCGAAATATCTGAGAATTTTTGACATGTTACTTTTACTCCATTTATTTCTTCTGCAGATTTAAAAATGTCTTCGGATTGTTTTTCCAATCCTTTTTTACTCTCTTTTTCTCTCTCTTTTATCATTTCTTTTACTTTGGCATTTAACGCTTCTATTTTCTTTGCCAATTCTTCTCTTGGAGCAACGAGCATTGAAGACAATTCTTTTACAGCATTTCTGTCTTTAATGCTTTCCTCAAAAGCCTTCATGCCTGTGATTGCTTCAATTCTTCTGACACCAGCTTCAGATGATGATTCACTCATGATTTTAAATGAGCCAATATCGCCTGTTGCCTTACAGTGTGTTCCACCACAGAGTTCTTTTGAATATCCACCGATATTTATAACTCTTACTGTTTTTCCATATTTTTCACCAAATAGAGCTGTAACATTATCTTTTTTGGCTTCCTCTAAAGTTTTCCAAGAAATATTAAGTGGAGTATTTTCCATAATTTTTTTATTTACAAGAATTTCTGTTTTTTCTATTTCTTCTTTTGTCATCTGTTTTGGATGTCTAAAATCAAATCTCAACAATTCTGGAGAAACTTCAGAACCTTTTTGTGCTACTTGCTCCCCTAATACTTCTCTCAAAGCCCACTGCAAAATATGTGTTGCTGTATGTGCAGACATGAGAGCTTTTCTTCTATCATAATCAACTTTTGCAAAAACTTTTTCAGGCAAATTTTCTGAATCACCTTGTTCCAAAATTCCACAGTGAACATGGAAATTTCCGATTTTCTTTGTATCTGTAACCTTAAATTCAAAATTTTCGCCAGTGATAATACCAGTATCACCAATTTGACCACCAGACTGTGCATAAAATGGTGTTGATTCAAGAATCAAGAAAGAATCACCTATCATTCTCAAAGGCTTAACTTCTGCCTCAGTGCCAGCATGATCAGATTTTCCACCTTCCCAATAACCAATAAATTCTGTTGCAGGAAGGTCTGAAATAACTTGTGGGTCTAAAAGTGCTTCTTTTGCCTCACCTTTTGATCTCTCTCTGTGTTCTTTTTCAGCCTTTTCCCAACTGTCTTCATCAATAGTTTTTCCATGTTCAGAAGCCATTTGCAAAATTAAATCTTTTGGGAATCCATCTTGATGATATAATCTATAGGCATCAAAACCATCTAAAACATTATTTGAACCAGCTTTTTCTATCAATTCATTAAATCTCAAAAGCCCTTGTTCCAAAGTTTTTCCAAAAAGAATTTCTTCTTCTTTTAAAATTTCAGAAATAGTATCAACATTTTTCAAAACTTCAGGGAATATATCACTATATATATCAGCAACAGTTTTTGGTAATTTATACAAAAATGGCTCTTTCATTCCAAGTCTTTGAGAACCAAATCGAGAAGCACGCCTCAAAAGACTTCTCAAAACACTGCCTCTTCCTTTTTTATCAGGTCTTGCTCCATCTGTGATAGCAAAACAAAGAGCCTTTATATGGTCAGCACATACCCTCATGGCTACATCTGTAGAATCTGAAGAACCATACTTTACACCTGTAATTTCTGTTATTTTATCCAAAATAGGAGTAAATAAGTCTGTGTCATAATTTGACTTTTTACCTTGTAAAAGTGATGTCAAACGCTCAAATCCCATGCCTGTATCAATATTATTTTTGTTCAATTTTGAAAGGCTTTTATCTTTATTTCTATTTAACTGCATGAATACAAGATTCCAAATTTCCATGAATCTTCTACAATCACCATTTACACCGCATACATGGTTTGGATCGTCTTTTTTATCACACATATCAGCCCCTAAATCTATGTGAATCTCACTACACGGACCACATGGACCAGTTTCTCCCATCTCCCAAAAATTATCTTTTTTGCCAAATGGAAGGATATGCGAATCATCTATATCTGTACAATTTTTCCAAATATCACGAGCTTCCTCATCTGCAGAAAGACCATCTTCTTTATTTCCACCAAAATAAGTTGCATACAATTTGGATTTATCAAATCCACATACAACTGTCAAAAATTCCCAAGCATACATGATTGCTTCTTTTTTGAAATAATCCCCAAAAGACCAGTTGCCGAGCATTTCAAAAAATGTGTGGTGATATGTATCATTTCCTACAGCATCTAAATCATTGTGCTTTCCTGAAACTCTAAGACATTTTTGAGTATCAGCTACTTTTGTAACTTCAGGCTGTTCAGAACCGAGAAAATATGGCTTAAATTGGTTCATGCCTGCATTTGAGAATAAAAGTGTGGGATCGTCCTTTGGAATAACAGGAGATGAAGGGACGATCTTATGTCCTTTTGATTCAAAAAAATCAAGAAAAGATTTTCTTATTTCTTTTTGTGTCTTCATTTTTTAAAACCTCATAAAAATATAACCTAATTCTATATTATATCACAATTTTATAAATATACAAAATTTTTTTATGTCAAAAAATTTTAAAATAAAAATTATTGTGATTTTGTCAAAAATACCTCTAAAAGAGGACAATAACCATAATTAATAGAAATTCAATAAACTTAAATTATGGAATTAGTATTCAAAGAGTCGGACTAATACTCTCCGACTTATTAAAATGGCTAACAAAGTAAACAGAGATAAATCTTGGAAAAGAAAACACGGTCACTTTTCCGAAAAAAAGATAAATATTTCTGAACAAAACAAAAAAGCCAATATTTATTAAGTTGTATTTTCGGAGGTTAAACTATAATGAAGAAACTTTCAGTTCTTCTCGCAGGTCTTGCAGTTTGCTGTTTCGCAGCTCCTGCATTCGCTGCACCAGTTTTCCCAGATGTTCCAGAAGAGCAT
>CADASF010000092.1 GCA_902790465.1 uncultured bacterium
ATTTTTCACCATTATTATATAATTCTTTATTATGAGCAATATAGAAATTATACACAAATCTACAAGTGCCTATAGTTTTATTGATTATTTCTTTTTGTTCTTTAGTTGGATTAATTTCTGTTTTGCAGGCTTTTAGCAATTTCTTTATCCTCTGTATAATCTATATGAGTATATTTTAACACTTTTTACTATATTTATCTATATTTTTAATAGCTTAAATTTTTCTCTTTTTTAAGAAAGTAATCATTTTATTTGTTAAATCTATTTTATCTTTTGTTACAATACAAATAACTATAGGTTCTGGATATTGTGGTTTTATATAAGTAATATATGGTATTTTAATTTCAAATATTTCATTAAATATTGAAACTCTGTCATATCCATGCCCCCAATCTTTTTCCAATGTCAAAAAATGCAAGTAACCTTTTCTTGTTTCATTGAAAACACATACATCTTTTATTATTTTAATATCCATAATACATATATTATAACAGAATAATTGATAAAGGATCTGTGAAAAAACTCTAAATGAGCAACTTTTGTGCTGAATGCAAAAAAACAAGTAAATAAAAGTTGCTATAAACTATCCAATATATGCCTGTATACTGCCACTTTGTCATTGCGAGGGAGCTGTGCGATGGCAATCTAAGCCTGTAAATTATTATTTACTTAAAAATTGAGTCGATCGCCTATATTTAAAATGCTGTATTCGATCTATTTAATTTTTTCACAGCCCCCGAATCCTTCCTATTATATTAATTTTTTCTAAAATTAAGGAGCTTCAATGCTCCTCTTTAAATATTTATTTCCTCTCTATTATACTAAAATAATAACCAAAAATCAAACAATATTTTTATTTTATAACTCTATTATATTTGTTAAATGTTACAATTTATACCTAAATATTATTAAAAAAATCACTTTTTGTTAATTTTTTTAGAGCATATTGTTAACAAAAAAAATAACTCAATAGAAAAAAAACTCGCTCCTAATAAAATTTAGAAACGAGTTTTACAAACTATTAATTAACAAATATCAAGAGAAATTCTCTTTTTAAATGGGTCTGCACTTATTATTTTTACAGTTACAATATCACCTGTTCTCAAATTTTTTCCCTTCATTTTTGAAATATGACAAAGTCCATCTTGGTGTACACCAACATCAATGAAAGCTCCAAAATTGGTAATATTTTTTACTACTCCCTCTGTTACCATATTTGGCTTCAAATCTTCGATTTTGTCAATACCTTCCAAGAAATTGACATTTCTAAATTCTTTTCTTGGGTCTAATGCAGGATATTTCAAATCTTCAATGACAGATTCTACAGTATGTTTTCCTGTCTTATCATCGATATATTTTTTTGTGTCAATCTTAGAAAGTATATCTTTATTTCCTATCAAATCTTCTATTTTTACTTTCAAATCATCGGCAATCTTAACTACGAGTGAATAAGATTCAGGGTGAACTCTTGTTGAATCAAGAGGATTTTTGCCTTCTCTTATTCTCAAAAATCCTGCACATTGTTCAAAAGATTTTGGACCAATTCCTTTTACTTTCTTTATCTCGCCTCTATCCTTGAAAAATCCATTTTCTTCTCTAAATTTGACTATATTTTTTGCTGTTTTTTCTGCCAAACCAGATATTTTAGCAAGTATTGAATAAGAAGCTGTATTTATATCAACACCTATATTATTTACGCAAATTTGAATAACTCTTTCAAGAGCTGCTTTCAATTTCTTTTGATCCAAATCATGCTGATATTGACCAGCACCTGCAGATCGTGGATCGACTTTTACAAGTTCTGCAAGTGGGTTTTGCAATCTTCTTCCAATACTTATGGCACCTCTAACAGTCAAATCAAGGTCTGGAAACTCTTCTCTTGCAACTTCTGAAGCAGAATAGACTGAAGCACCTGTCTCATCGACAAGGGCTACAATAACATCTTCACCAAGCTCTTTTACAGCCTGTTTTGCAAAAGAAAGTGTCTCTTTAGAACCTGTACCAGTTCCAACACCTATAGCTCCTGTTTTATATTTTTTGATCAAGACTTTTAATTCTAATAATGCCCTATCTTTTTCAAATGGGGTATTTATTTTCAAAACAGTATTTGCAAGATATTTTCCGTCTTTGTCGAGAATTGCTGTTTTTATACCAGTTCTGATACCTGGGTCCATTCCAATCACATTTCTTGGGGGAATTGGTGGAGCCATCAAAATAGATTCCATATTTTTTGAAAAAACAGAAATTGCCTCATTTTGTGCTACTTCAAAAAGTTCTTGTTTTATTCTTGTTTCCAAAGCTGGTCTTAAATATTGATTATATGCTCTTTCAACTGCTTTTTCAACAAAATCTTTATAAAAATGTTGTCCTGTCATATATTTATTTTTTAATGTAAATATATGCTCTTCCTCAGATACTTCAGACTTTAATGTCAAAGCTCCGCATTCCTCTCCTCTTCTCATAGCCAAATATCTATGTGAACATCTTGGCTGTATTAGTGAAGAAATCTTTTCAGAATATCCATAATATTCTTCAAATCTTCTGTCAGAGCCATCAAAGCCTTTTTTGACTTCAGATGTCAAAAATCCAGTATTAATTGCACTTCTTAAAAAGTATTCAATTAAATCGCTTTTTTCAACGACATCTTGTGTGATTATATCCAAAGCTCCTTCAAGAACTTTTTCAACAGTATCAAATTTTGCTTCAACATTTATATAATTGACTGCAAGTTCTTCAGGAAGTCCTTTGTCTTCACTTCCCATCAATATAATTGCAAGATCTCCAAGCCCTGCTTCTTTTGCTTTTTCAGCTTTTGTTTTCTTTTTATCTTTATATGGCAAATATATATCTTCGAGTTTCTTTGGGTCTTTGCACTCATCTATAGCCAAAATCAACTCTTCTGTTAGCTTGCCTTTTTTATCTATTTCAGATTTTATAAAAACCTTTCTATCTGCAAGTGTTCTAAATTTTTCTATTGAATCATAGACAGAAGCAACAGCTATTTCATCTAATCCACCTGTCTTGTCTTTCCTATATCTTGAAACAAATGGTATTGTAGCATTTTCATCAAAAAGTTCTATAAGATTGTTTACAAATTCTATCTTTACACCAGTATCTTCTGATACAAGCTCTTCTAACTTCATCGTCATTTTGAAAAATATCCTTTTCTTTGTTTATATATCTAAAGTATTTAACGAATTATACTGTTTGAGTTTTTTTAGTTCTGCAAGCGTTATACTCAAAATTTTTTCATGTATTACATTTGCAGGAAGTGTCCCATCTATATATCTAAATCTAGTTGGTTCATCCTCTACTAAAGCGAGATAACCATCTCTGACTTTCCTAAAAAAGCCTATTTTTTCTCTCTCAAGTCTTTCTGGAACTTCTTCTGTTTCTTCAAGCCTCATTTTAACTCTTTTTACAGATTCTTCAGGCATTAGATCGAGATAAAAAGTCAAATTTGGAGCAATCCCCCATGTTGCAGTTGAATTAACTTCTCTTACAAAACTTTCAGGAATACCTCTTCCAAATGACTGATATGCCAGAGATGAATCAGTAAATCTATCAGATATAATAATATATCCCTCTTCAAGCCAAGGTCTTAAAAATTTATCTGCATGTTCAGCTCTTGCAGATGAAAATAATAAAAATTCTGTAAGTGCAGACATCTCATTTTCAGGGTCTGCAAGAAGTTTTCTTATCTTATCCCCAAGACTTGAACCACCTGGCTCACGAGTTGTCAAAACAGGTAGAGATTTCTTAGAAAGTGCTTCTTGTAAAGCCTTTACTTGCGTTGTTTTCCCAGTTCCCTCTATACCTTCAAAAGTTATAAAAAAACCGTTCAAAATAATCCTCCAAATTTTTTATCTTTCACAATTATTTTCTCTTATGGAAATTATTTTTTCTTTTTCTCCCTTTTTGTCCTCTTTATTGCAGATTTTTTTTCTCTTTGTCAATTTCTATCAATTTTGCTGTTAAATAAATTTCAAAAATACGATACCACACATTATCATTCTAAATATAGGCGATCGACTCAATTTTTAAGTAAATAATAATTTACAGGTTTAGATTGTTGCGGTTCCCTCCTTGTGAGGGTAAGGTTTTAAAAACTCTAAAGAGTTTTTAACTATTTCTTTAGCTCCCTCGCAATGACAAACTGGCAGTGTACAGGCATATATTGGATAGTTTATAGCAAATTTTTATTTATTTAATTTTCTACAAAATCGGCTCGGCAAAAGCCTGTAATAAAAAAAATTAAAGATTGATCCACAAAGCGGGTCGAGCCACAACATCAGCATCGTCAATATGACAGCTGTGGTAGAAGCGACGACTAAAATTACCACCAGCATTGACAGAATAGACACCATACATAATATTAGGACTAGGAGAACGAAGCCACCAATAACTATAACCCTTAGCACCTAAATCAGTAGAAAAACGACCACCATCATTAACCCAAGCATCATTTTTTACAGCATAATCAGTGGCTTTACATCTTCTCAAATCATCATTAGCAAAATATTTTTCTGCTTCTTCTTTACTAAGCAAAAACACATTATCACTTGTGCCAACATCTGAAAGATAAGAAGAATTTATATATTTCTTCTCACTATCACTAAAGGCAGTATTA
>CADASF010000093.1 GCA_902790465.1 uncultured bacterium
AATAATTCAGCTTTACCTTGAAACATTGCCTCTAATGTTGATAAAGTAAGAGATTTTCCAAAACGACGAGGACGAGAAAGAAAATAACTTTTTTCTGTCTTTGCAAATTCAAGTAATTTTTCTGTTTTATCAATATAAAGATAATTATTTCTGCGGATTTTTTCAAAATCTTGAACACCTATTGGTAAATCTTGCATATATGTTTTCTCCTTCGCATTTTTTTTCTCCTTAATTTCATTAAGGAGCTTATTTTTCGAAGGAGCTTAAATGCTCCTTTTAATATATTATTTCTCTCTTCTCATTTTTATTTCACTTGCTCCAATTATACAACAATAGCACAAAAAATGCAAATAAAAAAGATCTCACTAATTTAGTGTGAGAGCTTTTTGAGGTACAGATGTAATTATTGATATTTCTCAAAAAAATTAAATAAACCGAGTACAGCATTTTAAATATAAGCGATCGACTCAATTTTTAAGTAAATAATAATTTACAGGCTTAGATTGCCACGGTCGCACGCTCCCTCGCAATGACAAAGTGGCTGTATACAGACTATATTGGATAGTTTATAGCAAATTTTATGTACTTGTTTTTTTAACTAACACAAAGCGTTATTTAATTTGTCAAAATAAAAAAGGAAGCCTGTTACCGCTTCCTTTTTGTGTTTGTTTTTAATCTATTATACAAGGTTGAGCCTTGTTATTCCAATAGTCATTCCAGTAGTCTTTTCTTTCTTTTTCTTCTCTTTGTTGCCTTTCTAAAGGTGTTTCTTCATGTTGTTCTTCTGATTCGGCAACATATTTATATAATCCATTTTCTTTATATCCAAAAGGCACTATTTTATTTTTATTATAGGGCTCTATTTTTTTTTGCTATAGGGTTTTATTTCATGTCCGCTGTAGGATTTCATTATCCAAGGCATTTTTTTTTCTCCTATATTTAAAATAAAATTTATCTTATTTGCATTTTAACATAAAGAAAATATTTTGTCAAGCAATGAGTTATTCACTCCACGGAGGCTTTATTTCCAGTTCTTCTTCAGGTATATCAGGAATTATAAAAGTTTAATTACCTGTAAAAAGTAATATATCGCTTTTATCAAATTAGGTATCTATATTATTTAGTTCGTCAAAAAATGGGCTAATTCATCGACTTTGCTCCCCAAGGTGAGCCTTCTGCATATCCATTGTAATTTACATTTGGAACATCGAGAAAAGCATTTTCGCCTATTTTTTTCACAGAATCAGGAACAGTTAAATTTAGAGATTTACAGCCTGAAAAGGCATACTTTTCTATATCTTTTACAGTATCTGGAATAATTACTTCTTTTAATGATATACAATTTTCAAAAGCAAACGAAACTAAATAATCAAGACTAACTGGAAGAGTTATTTTTTCTAAAGATGTACAATCTGAAAAAATTCCTGCTTCAACTCCTTTGAGATTTTTCGAAAGAATTACATTTTTTAAAGAAGTACAGTATTCAAAAGCATCTAAATCAATAAAAGTTACACTATCAGGAAGAACTATATTTTCCAATGAAGAACAACCATAAAAAGATACTTCACCAATAGACTTAACTCCATCTGGAATAGAAATACTTTTTAGAGATTTACAATTAAAGAAACAACCATCACCAATATATTTCACACCCAAAGGAATATTTACATTTTGCAAAGATGTACAACCTGCAAATGTATCAACCCCCAAAGCAATTACTGTATCTGGAATATTTATACTTATCAATGATTTACAATTTTTAAAACAATCCCATCCTATTGCTCTGATTATATGTTTGATACCTTTATAAACATAACTTGAAGGAATATCAAGAAATGTTACGAGTTCATCATTTTTATAAATTTTCCCTTCTTCATCATTTCTTTCTACTGTATATCCAAGCTGTGTAAGTGTTTCATCATTTAATTCAACATAATATTTGACATTATCTGGAAATTTTGAATTATACAATACAGGACAATCAAAAAATGTGCCAATTCCAATTTCTCTTACGCTATTAGGAATATCAAGAGAATTTAGAGCCGTACAACCATAAAAAGTACCTGAAATAGATTTGAGATTTTTCGAAAGAGTTACATTTTTTAAAGCAGTACAACAAGCAAAAATTTCTTCACCAATCTTAGTTACACTATCAGGAAGAACTATATTTTCCAATGATGTACATTTTTGAAATGCACAATCACCGATTTTTTTTACACTATCAGGAATTATTATATTTTTTAATTTAAAGCAATCACCAAAAGCTGAATATTCAATCTTAGTAACACCATTTGGAATTTCTATATTTTCCAATGATTCACAATTAGAAAAAATGTGATTTTTCATTACCTTTATGTTTTTAGATAATTTTACATTTACTAATGATTTACAAGAAGAAAAAGCAGATTCACCTATTTTCGTAACAGTATCTGGAATATATATTTTTTTCAAAGATATACAACCTTGAAAAGCACTATTGCCTATTTCAACAATACTATATCCAAGACTACTATTTTTTTCAAAAATAGCTTCTTCCAACGATTCACAATTTAAAAAAGCATTTTCTGCTACTTTTTTTACTCCATAGTAAATAATTATTTTCTTTAATGATGTACAATTTTCAAAAAGTCCTTTACTGAACTCTTTTAAATATCCTGAAATACATATACTTTCAAGAGAAGTACAATCATAAAAAGCATTTGTTCCAATTTCTTCAATACTATAAGAAAGTTTGATATCTTTTAAATTGGTACAATGATTAAAAGCATCTTTCCCTATTTTTCTAACATTATTTGGAATTTTTATACTTTCTAAACTTTTACAATAATTAAAAGCATTTTTGTTTATTTCAAAAACTTTGTACTTTTTGCCTTTATAGTCGTAAAATTCAGGAATATCAAGAGAAGTTACAATCTCACCATCTTTATATATAATAACATTTTGTTCCTCTTCTTTTATTTGATATCCCAATTGGTTTAAATGTTTATAATCAAATTTTATCTCAATAAAAAGAGAGTTACCATTGAGAGATCTCGCTCCCCAAACATCGTCTTCTACATTGCCATTATAATTTACATTTTTAACATCAAGAAAAGCATTTTCTTCTATTACTTTTACAGAATCTGGAACAGTCAAATTTAGCAATCTACAATCTTGAAAAGCACTTTCTCCTATTTCTGTTAAACTTTCAGGAAGTATAATTTCAGTTAAAGGACAAGCAATAAAAGCACCAATCTCTATTTTAGTAATACTATTTGGAATATCTACTTTCTTTAATGAAATACAACCTTGAAAAGCATATTCCACAATTTTATCAAGAGAATCTGGAAGGCTTATGCTTTCCAAAGAATAACAATATGCAAAAGCACCTGGTCCAAGTTCTTTAAGATTTTTTGAAAGTGTTGCATGTTTTAAAGATGTACAGTATTCAAAAACATCATTATCCATAAATGTTACACTGTCAGGAAGAACTACATTTGTAAGTGATTTACACCCCTTAAAAGCTAATTCACCAATAGAAGTTACACCATTTTGAATAACTACATTTTCTAAAGATGTACAATCTAAAAAAGTCCAACAAGAAATATATTTTAATTCGCTTGGCAAAATTATACTTTTCAAAAATGAACATCCTTTAAAAGCACTTGAACCAATACTTTTTACTGTGTTTGGAATAGTTACACTTTCTAAAGTTTTAAAATCTTCAAATATTCCAGCTTCAATTTCTGTTATTGTATATTTTATTCCGTCACAAATATAATTTTCAGGAATATCTAAAGTTCTTATTTGTTCACCATTTTTGTATATTTTTAATTCTTTGCTATTTTTGTATTTTACTTTATGTCCTGAAGTTATTCTTCTCGCTTCTATTCCATCTTCTCTTTCAGGGTCTTCATCAACCCATACTTCATCTTCTGGTCGTCTATCTACATCATATCCCAAAATTTTCAAAACATCATCATTTAATCTTGAACAAAATTTGACTTTTTGGAACATCAACAAATTTTAATGATTTGCAATTTTCAAAAGTACCTTCCTCTATTCTTTTTAGATTTTGGGGTAACTGAATATTTTCCAATGATGTACAATCTAAAAAAAGATTTTCACCTATTTCTTTTACAGTATCAGGAATAATAATTTGTTTTAATTCTATACATTCCTCAAAAGCCCAATTACCTATTTCTTTCAAATTTTTTGATAATTTTATGTCTTTTAATGAACAACATTCAGAAAAAGCATTATCTTCTATTTTAGTTACACTCTCAGGAATAATAATATTTTTTAATGAAGCACAGCCTTGAAAAGTGGATTCTTCTATTTTCTTTAAACCTTCAGGAATAACTATATTTTCTAATGAATAACAATGCCAAAAAGCACATTCTTCTATAATTTTTACATTTTTGGGAATTGTTAGTTCAGTTAAAGAATGACAATCATCAAAAGCGTCATATTCTATTTTAGTTACACTTTCTGGAATAACAACACTTTTTAAATCTTTACAACCTGAAAAAAGTCCACTACTTATTTTTTTCAAACCATTTGGCAAAATAATATCTTCAATAGCTGAATTATAAAAGGCTCTTTCTTCTATTTTTGTAACACTATTTGGAATGACAACTTTTTTTAACTTTGAATAAAACCCAAAAGTTCTAAAACTAAAAGCCTTTTCCCCTATTTTTTTGACACCTTCTGGAATAATGACACTTTCCAATAATCTAAAGTTAGAAAAAACTTCTTTTCCGATAGAAATTATT
>CADASF010000094.1 GCA_902790465.1 uncultured bacterium
GTTAAATAAAGATAACAATATTTTTAACCACGATAATACAACAGGAGAAAATGGGAGACCTGATTTTGTTATAAAGATAAATGAAAACATAATAATACCAGTTGAAGTAAAATGTTATACAAGAATTGAGGAAGGAAAAGAGCAGATTATAAGATATCAAAATGATTATAGTAAGAAATATGGAATTCTTACTGATGGTTGGGAGTGGAGATTTTATAGCAATGGAAATTATAAACGATTATATTTTAACGAATTTCAAGATAATTTTAATACTTTCTGGAAAGAATGGATAAAACAAGAAAACTATTATAAACACATATTTCAACAAGATAATTTATTCCACGAGCCATTGAAATTAGATAATAATGATAACAAAAGAGTATTTTTTGACGAAATAACCGATTTAATTAGCAATTTTAGGACAAAGATTAAAACAATAAACTTATTTTTTAGTGAAAAAACAGAAAAAGAATGTGTTGAAATTACTTATTCTTACATAATTCAATTCATTTTGTATAAGGTTGTTGTTGATAACAACTTTGGCAAACTGAAAACAAAATATGAAGAAAACAAGAAATCAATTTATAACAACTTACAAAGCGAAGATTACAATTCAATAATGTCAATTATTGAAAAAATGTGCCTTGCGATTTCAAAAAAGATATACATTCCATTTGAAAAAGAACAGGAAGAAATAACAAAAAACTTATTTGATAAAATTGACAAGCCAACATTAGATACAATATCTCCTTGGCTTGATATATTAGGTTTTATTGATAAATACAATTTTGCAAACTTACAAAATGAGGTATTTGGTTTTATCTATGAAAACTTTTTGAAAGTTTTATATCAAAAAGAAGATAAAGGACAATTTTTTACTCCTCCTGAAATTGTAAATCTAATGCTTGATGAAGTTGGATTTAATGAAGAATATGTAAAAAATAATCCTGATAAAATAAGTGTAATTGACCCTGCTTGTGGTGCTGGGACTTTTTTATATTCTGCAACTGATAGGATAATTAAAGCATTAAATACAAACAACACCGAAGAACAATCAAAGGACATTGAGGACAAAATTGATAAAAACATTTTTGGTTTTGATGTGGAAGAGTTCCCATTATATCTTGCTGAAATGAATATTTTAATGAGATTATTGCCATTGGTTTTGAATGACAAATTCAACAATCCAATAGATAACAAATTCAAACTTTTCAAAACAAAAGACAGCATAAGTGAATTTCTTGAAATAGGTTTGACAAACGAAAGAAAAAAGATAATAGATTTATTTAGTATATTAGACAAAACTGCACTTGATTATCCAAGTTTTATGAGAGTAAATAACGACTTGGTTGAGTTGTTTAATTCAATGGTAGAGAATCCAAACAGAAAACGAGACAGATTTGATTTTGTTATAGCAAATCCTCCATATATTGGCTACAATGCTTGTTGCAAGGCAGGAATGGAATTTACAAAAAAGATTAAAAACAAAGATGACAGCATAAATCTTGGCAATGTTTATGGTGTAAATCTTCATTCAATTCCAAATAATAGAAAAAAATATGCACCAAAACCCAATTTGTATGCTTTCTTCATTGCTCTTGGTTTGGCATTGCTAAAAAAGAATGGAAAAATGTGTTATATCATTCCACAAACTATTTTATCCAATGGAGACAACGATGTTTTAAGGTATCATTTATCAAATTTCACAACAATAGAAAAATTGATTACATTTGAGGATAATGTATTTGTTGGCAGAGGAACAAGGCAAAATCAAGCAGTAGCAACATCAAGTTTGATATTTGTGGTTAAAAAAGCAGAACCACCAAAAGACCATAAAGTTAAAATCATTACCTACAAAGCAAATAGCAATAGCGACAATAAAGGATTTGAACTTGCAGACACAACGAAAAAAGAAATCTCACAGCAAGAGTTTATTGATAATGTTGAGAATTGGAGTTTTATTAAATTCACAGATGACGACAGAAAGTTTATAGAAACTTACAAACAAAACAGCGAAGATATTAAATGCTACTACCAACACGACATTGCAGAAAGAAGATTTGGTGATAGGTTTTGGTTTGATGTTGGTTTTATTTTGGATAAAAAATATATTTCAAAAATTGAAATTCAAAATAGTTATAAAATACCAAAAATAGAAGACAAACAATCAAAAAATACAATTTTCTCAAAAATAATGTTTCAAGGTTTTTATCCAAAAGAACAAGAAAAAATCAAACTAACACAAAATAGTCAAGGTTATAAAACATTAAATAATAGATATAAAATCTTATGTTCTGTTGCTTTTACTGGTAATTTTTTTATAACAAATGAAGATATTATTTTTAAAATGGGAGCAAACACTTTAATTGCTTCAAGCAATAAAAGAGAAATATTATTTTTGTTATCAATTTTAAATAGTAAAATTTCGCAAAAAATAATTAAATTTTTTTTAAAAAATGATAATGAAGTTTATTGTTATGTTTCAATAAAAAATGTCAAAAAATACATCCGCCCACCACTCATCAACACGCCAGAAAAACAACAAATGAAAGATGAAGTGATTGAATTGACAGACAAAATGCTTTCTTTGGAAGAAGTAAAGTTGAAAGACATTGTGAATTTTGATAATGTTTTGGTTCAAAAGTTCAGCAAAGTTTTTGTTGAAAATGGCAAACTCATCCTTGCATTTGATAACGATAAACTAAAACTTGATATTCCAGCGGACAAAGTTGAATTGGTTAAAAAATCTATTGAATTAGCAAAATTGTTTGACTTGCAAGAAATCTCTTTACTTGAACTAAAAGAAATGGAGGCAATAGATTTTGTTTTGAGAGACCAATTAAAAACCAAAATTGACAATATTGTTGCGAAGATGTATGGGGTTTAGTGATAAATTTTGCTAACTAAACTATCAAAACAAACCCTCTTATTCTTAATATCAACATTTCTACAATAACAAGCATTATTCAATAATGCTGTAAATATATCTATATTGTCTTTAATGTTCTTAAAATACTCAACATAATAATCTAAATACTTTGTTGCAACACCATTAAATCTAATCATAAACTTCTTTAATAAACTATGAAAATTGTTTATATTGTTTAAATGATAAACTTTATTCTCCGCTTTTCCAAACTTCAATGATTTTAATTTAATATCGTGTAAATTTCTATAAGTTCTATTTCCATCGGTGATTAACACACTATCTTTAACTAAATGTCTTTGAAGTAAAATAACATCATCTTTTTCAAGTCCTCCAAATCCAACAGGTTTTGTAAAACTCGCTTTGTTCCTATCTATTGCCGTTAATATACACACTTTATTTCTTTTATTTCCAACATAACAACTATATCCTCTTTTTCTTGCATCTCTTCCTTTTACTTTTCTTGCTCCTTTTTGACTTTCTTCAAAAAATGTTTCATCTGCTTCAATTATACCTCCTAATTTGTCATTATCATCTTTTTTAGTTAAAACCTTTAATATCTTGTGTCGCCAAAAGAAAGCGGTTTTAAGATTTATCTTATTATCCATTTTTTCAACAATTTTTCTTAAAGCTAAACCTTGTGAAAATAATTCAATATATTCTTGCCATAGTTGTATTGATTTTCTTGTGTGAAAAAAGATTGTATTTGTTCTTATGCTATAATTCTTTTTACAAGCATTACATCTAAATTGTTGTGCCTTGCCAGTAAATCCATTTTTACATATTTTATTTGAACTACAATAAGGGCATCTATAATTATTTGATAACTTTAATAAATATTCATTTTCCTTTGATTTGTTGTTTTCTGTATTACATAATCTTATCAATTCCAATCTTTGTTCTTCTGTCATTTGTTTTAATAGTTCTCTAATTTCTTCAATACTTGGCATATAACTTACACTTATTTTATAATAT
>CADASF010000095.1 GCA_902790465.1 uncultured bacterium
ATCTCAAGTGCTTAATTTTAATTTAGTAATTTATTAAACAGATATAGTAGAACATTTTAAATACAGCCGATCGATTTAATTTTTAAGTAAATCTAAGCCCCGCAATGACAAAGGGGCAGTAGATAGGCATATATTGGATAATTTTCAAAAACTTTATACTAAAAAATATAATATGAAAGAACACGGAATAAGGAAGTGATAACAGATGAAGCTAACGCCTCCAACTCTTCCAGATTTAAAATCAATAGGAACTTCAAAAGTAAATGAGCTGAAATACTTATTTACTCAAAACATAGACAAGCTAACAAGCATTGACTATGCAAGTCAAATACAAACTTACATAAACGGTCTTGTTGGTGAAGCAACATCAAAGATAATGAATTTAACAGACAAGATAAATAATGCAGGATTAATCATTCCTAAAATAACTGTTCCGCCATATCCAATTTAAAAAGGAGATAATATGGATAAAGAATCTTTATTAAAGGAAGGTTTGACAGAAGAGCAAGCAGGTAAAATCCTTGCTCAATTCTTGAAGCAAGAAAAAGAACATTCCAAAGCTATTGAAGAAAAAGACAGTGAGATTACAAAGCTAAAAGCTGAAGGCAAAGCAAACGCTGAAAAGTACAACCAAGACCTAAAGAAATTGAATATTGATTCACAGATAGAGCTTGCACTTACAAAAGCAGGTTCTAAAAATAATAAAGCTGTAAAGGCTTTGTTAACAGAGTTTATAGACACAGCTGAATTAGATGATAAGGGAAAGATAAAGGGATTAGATAAACAAATAAAAGCGATTCAGGCTTCAGATGATTATTTGTTTAGTGGAGTAAGTCCAAAAAAGATTGATTCTTATGTCCCTGAAAGTTCTTCAAATGATATAATCGAAACACATTTTAGCAAAGACAATTTCAACCTAACAGAGTTAGGAAAAATATATAATGACAATCCTTCACAAGCAAAAGCCCTTGCAAATACTGCAGGGCTAAATTTATTTTAATAGGAGAATAAGATAATGGCAGTAACAAAACTTTATCAATGCTTCAGCTAATTGGCATTTAAATTATTTAGAGAGTATAGACCTTCAGCTTGAACACCACGCAGACAAGATGTTTAAAGGTGTTCACGATAAAACAACAGACTTTCTTAAAGACAGTATCAAAGAGAGTTACACAGAGACAGCCTTTGAACTTCAAAAGGGAATCGGCATAGGTGAGAAAATGCAAGTTCCTTACGATGAGAGAAAGTTGGAAAATATTTTAAGAACTCCTTGGGCTTCAGATGGTAAGAATTTCTCCAATAGAATTTGGAGAGATAGAACACAGCTTGTAAATAACTTGCAAAAGAATTTGTCAGAATCTGTCATTCGTGGCGATTCAGATACAGATATGATCCAAGCGTTATCAAAAGATGAAAAGAAGGCAGAGTTTAACACAAGGCGACTTGTTGAAACAGAATCTGCCTTTTTTGATTCAGAAAGTGAAAGACAATGTTGTGAGGATTTTGGCATTGAAAAATACAGGTTCTTAGCTGTGTTGGATATGAAGACATCCGACATCTGCCAAGAATTGGATAACAAAGTATTTCTTGAAAAGGATAGACAGGTTGGACTAAATGCACCTCCAATGCACCCATTTTGTAGAAGTACGACAGCTCCTGTCATTGATGAAGAGTTTTTGACATCAAGAAGAGCAAAGAATCCCAAAACAGGTGAATATGACGAAATCCCGCCTGAGATGAATTACAAGCAATGGAAAGAGAAATATGTTGAGGGTAAAGAGAACACAGAGGCGATTAAGCAGGAGCAAGAACAAACAGATACTCCGAATGGTTATGAAATCAAACTTGAAAATAAAAATGTAGGTTATGAGTATAAAGAAACTCCTTTAGAATCAAAAACAAACGAATTTGATTCTAACGCTTATGAAAATCGAGTAAAAAAGCAAGCTGAAAAAAACAACGCTCTTATTGAGAGAGTAGAAAATAATAAAGATATACCAAAAGAATTAGCAGAAGATATAAAGGCAAATATAAGAGAAAATGAAAAGTTACAAAAAGTTTTTAGAAAAGAAGTTGTAAATATAGAGGAAAAAGAAGGAATAAGCGAAAAATTATTTATAGATAAACAGAAAAAATCACAAGAAATAGTACAAGAGCCTCAAAAGATTCAATTACCAACTTTCAAAGGTGAAAAAGATGTAACGAAAGAATATTTAGATGATGTTTTTGGTATAAAAACAACTATGTTTGATGATTTAGATAATGAAACTGTAAAGGGAATAAGAAACACTTTTGAAAAGTTAAATGATGAGATTGTAGGAATAAGAGGAAGTAGTATTAAAATATCCTCCATACACTCTGTTGGTTCAATGCAATCACTTTATAATAATTATGTTGATATATATTTAGAAAGTAAATTAAGAGTTGAATGGGCAGCTGAACCTAATAAAAATGGTTTAGAAGAACCCTCTGAAGAATGGAAAAAAGCAATATTAAAAAAGAATGGTGAACGCTGGGAAAAAAAATTAAAAAAGCAAATGTGCCTTGAAAAAAGTGAAGATGGAAAAGGAACAGCTGGCTATACTTTAGAGCCCAGTTCTTTGTGGCATCTTCCTAAAGAATTTGTTGGTATATATATAAATAGTGATAAAATAGATTATGAAGAAAATGTAAAAAATAAATGGTGGCCTCCTGAATGTGGAAATGTTTTTGCTGTTGTAAGCCATGAATTAGGACACGGTTTGGATAATTTATTAAAAATAAGTCAAGATAAAAGAATAAAAGATTTTTATGAAGCAAATTATAAAGAATATCAAAAATATATAGAAGCAAGTCCTAAAAAAAAGGAAAATATGCCTTGGAATTTCTTATCAAGATATGCTTTTTATTATCATAATGATGAACAAAGAAAATATAGAGAATTTCTTGCAGAAGCTGTATGTGAACATTTAAATTCATCACATTCACGTCCAATAGCTGAAGCTGTTTGGGATATTGTTAAAGAATATGTTGCTAACTATAAAGAGGTATAAAAATGAGTGATTATGATTATAAGGAAGAAGCTCTTAAATTAAGAAAAAAAAGAAATTTAATTCTTAATCCTATATATATAAAAATATATAATGATTATCCCCCTACTATATATCAACTTGAAAAAAAGTTAAGTGATGATTGTAAAAATTTAGAAGAGTATAAAAAAAGAATTAATAAAGTTTTAGATAAAGTTGAACAAGATGAGATGTTAGATGTTAAAGACCCTCATAATTTGTTTGAGACATATTATACATATTTAAGTATAGAAGCAAAGGCAGTTTGTGATTATATTTATTTTAATCCTCCGTCTGAAATTGAAGAAGTTTAATAATCACACAACAACCCAAAGAGCTGAAAGGCTCTTTTTTAATTTTGGAGATTTTATGCAAGTAAAAATTATTGACTTTGTAATGAATTTTAATTTACAAGTCGATGGAGAAGTTTTAAATTTAAAAGTAATAGAGAATAGTGGTTTTACAGAATTTGAATATTTTCCTAAAGACCCATCAAATCAAAAGGAATTAATTGAAGAACTACAAAAACTCTTAAAAAAGAAAAGTTTGTTTTTTAATATGTATGATAGAAAAAAATATGGAAAAGAGGGTTGGTGGATTAAACGACCATAAAGAGCTGAAAGGCTCTTTTTTTATTTTTAAGGAAAGGAGTTGATGAACATATGGATTGGAAGCCGATAATTGAAACAGCTCTTTCAAATGGCATTTTTTGTGCTTTGTTT
>CADASF010000096.1 GCA_902790465.1 uncultured bacterium
TTTGTAGAAATACTCGAATGTCTTATCAATTTTTTCTCATTTTCACTAAATGCTTTATTGTAAAATTCACCATTCAACCATTGGCGAATCTCACTATTTTCCCAATTATTTGAACTACTATCAAAACGCTTTGCATCAAGACCATAACGAGAGATAACAAGCATTGTATTATTTTCTCTTGCCAATACTTGCCACTCAATAGGCTGAATATTACCATTTGAAGTCTGCGGATAATTGCCAAATTTTATATAATCACCAATTCTCGCATTTTTAAAAGGATTTCCTTGTTGCTGTGTCTGCTTCGGTGCATTCCTTGTTGTTACTTGTTGCTGTTGAGTCTGTTTGGTTATTTGCTGTTTTGCCTGTTGTTGCTGTTGACTTGATGGCTTTTGTTGACTTGATGTTTTTTGGTTTGGTTATTTGCTGTTTTGCCTGTTGTTGCTGTTGACTTGATGGCTTTTGTTGACTTGATGTTTTTTGTTGACTTGATGTTTTTTGCTGACTTGATGTTTTTTGCTTCTGTAGTTGTTGATTGTCCTTTTTATTCCCACAAGTCGTACAAAATTTAGTCGTATTTACAGTACCACAAACGCAAGTCCAATCTAAAGATTTTGGTTCAGGTTTAGCCGATCCGCAATTACCACAGAAATTGGTTGTATTTACACAACCACAAGAACAAGTCCATTCATTTTGACTTAAAGAAGTATTTTGTTTTTGTACTTGTTGAGTTTGTGGTTGCAGTTGAGTTGTCGGCTTCGGTGTGTAATTCCAACCCAAAGGTAAAGCAAAAGATTCAATAATAAAATTAATCCAATCCTGTGTAAGCCCCTTATTTTCAAGCTGTATCTGTAATTTTAATATCTTACGGCGTTCTTCCAAACTGTCATCTATGCACATTTTTAACATATTTTCATCAACAGCATTTTTAAAAACATCAAGTTCTCTTTTATGTGTATCTGTTGAAAAATCTGCCAAAAATTCCTTGAATCTTTTATAATCATTAAAAATGGTAAGACCTTTTAATTTTATTATCTCTTTAATAGCTTCAGATATTTTCATCTTATTTTTCTTTCCATATTATTTCAATTGTTCTCTATAATATATCGACTACAGAATTCTAAATACAAACGATCTATTTTATAAATTACTAAATTTAAATTAACTGCCTTAGATTGCCACGCCTAAAGGCTCGCAATGACAAAGTGGCAGTAAACAGACATATATTAGGTAGTTTTCAGCAACTTTTTAGTTAAAGTGTGTTGGTAAACCACCCAATAGCCAATTTTGTGCGATATAATTAAACGAACGCATCAGTTTTTTTCATAGTAGATATAACAAAAAAAATATTAATTTGCGAAAAAAACTGTCTAAGTGAGTGTATTATATCCAAAAATTGGCGTAAGTAGATAATTAGCAAATTATTTAATCACAAAAGAACTCCCTTAACACCTTCAGGTGTTGCTTCAGTTATTTTTAAATCTACAAACATATTTTCTTTTATATTTTCATTTCCCTTAAATTCTGCTCTTATATATTCAGATGTCAAACCATTCCAAAATTCACTTTCATTTTTATATTCAGTCAAAATAGTAACATTTTTTCCAATAAAAGATTTGTTTCTTTCAAATTCCAAATCAGAACTGATTTTTATCAATTCAGCACTTCTATTTGCTTTTACTATTTCAGGAACTTGGTCTTTAAATTTACTTGCAGGTGTCCCCTCTCTTTTTGAATATTTAAAAACATGACACCTGTAAAAATTAATTTCTTTCACAAAATCACAGAGTTCAGCAAAATCCTCATCTGTTTCACCTGGAAAACCGACAATGACATCTGCAGTAATCGAAATTTCAGGAATGATATTTCTTATCTTTTCTATTATCTTTCTAAAATCGTCTTTTCCATAATCTCTGTTCATTCTCTTTAAAACTTTATCAGAAGCATGCTGAAGTGGAAGATGAATATGCCTACAAATTCCACTGTGATTTTTCATGACCGAAATCATGTCTTCTGAAAAATCCATTGGTTCAATAGAACTGATCCTAAATCTTGTCTCAGGAAATTTAGTTGCCAATCTATCAAGCAAAATAGCAAGATTAATATTTTCATCTAAACCATATCCATAAGTGCCAAGATGAATTGCTGTCAAGACAATTTCTTTACAACCTGAATTTATAATCTCAGATGCTTCTTTCATTATATCTTCAGAAGGACGACTGACAACTTTTCCTCTCACATAAGGGACAATACAATAAGTGCAGAAATGCTCACAGCCATCACCTGTTTTTAAATAAGCCCTTGTCCTATTGCTTCTTACAAAAGCATTTTGGGCATGATCATATTCTTTTATAGAAAACAGATTTTCGATTATATCGGCAAATTTATTTTTATCCTTATTTTTAACAATAATTATATCATCAGAAATCTTGCTTATATCTGATGAGTCATTACCTACCCCACAACCTGTGGCAATAATTTTGCCATTAGGGCTTAATTTTACGGCATGACGAATTTTTTGCCTTGATTTTCTGTCTGCAATATGTGTTACAGTACATGTATTTATTATGTGAAGATCACAAGGTTTATCTTCATCTATTTCAGAAAATCCTCTCAAAATAAGAGCTTCTTTTATTTTCTCAGATTCATATTGATTGACTTTACAGCCTAAAGTCGTTATTCTAAATGTCATTTTTTTTCTCTCCTCTCCCCCGTCTTGCTTTTCTCTTATGAATTGCCACGGTCGCTCCACCATTATGCACGGAAATCAATTTTTGCATATTGTTCTATTTAGGCAAGTTTGGGAAGTTTTTGCGGTATAAGATACTGGAACGAAATCTATTACACTCAGTAGTTATTTTTTTAAAATGCACTATTAAAGAAAAATCTTATTATCAAAATATAAGGCAAATTACTTTCCGAGTGTAATAACCTAGTGAATTTTTTGATACTATAAAGCCGATAATTGAAAAGACAAACACTTTACCAACACGCCATAATAACCGAGTTAATAAACAACTCTACAAATTATATAAAAAAATGGGGCGGAAAGCAATTTATAAGCTCTCAGCCCAAAACAAAATGACAAAAAAACAAAATTAACTAAAACTTTCTATAAAATCCCTTAAAAAGTCCAAAACAAATTAAATTTTCTTTTACTTCAATAGGTTGAACTTTTGAATTGCCAGATACTAAAACATAAGTGCCATCTTCTTTTATTTTTACAATCCTTAATAGCATCTTACCTTCAACCAACAACAGAGCAAGATCTCCATCTTTAGGAGTATCCATATACTCAAATACTCCCACATCACCATTTAAAATATTAAAATGTTCCATATCATCTGTATCAAAAGCAAATAAAAATGCTTCCGAAACACCAAGAAGACGAGAAGGAAGAGGATAATAAGTAGCAATATCAATAGAATTATTTCTATATGTTATCAAAGGATATTGCTTATTTTCTTCTTGTTTATTATCTTCATTAAATGCTGTTCTAAATAGACCTTTTACAACTCCAATAAATATAATATTTGAACGGTCTGTATTTATTGAATTGTTTTTATTACCTGTTGTAAGAATAGCTATATGACTCAAAAATTTTACTTGTCTTAAAATTACTTGATTATTATAAACAACAAATACTACATCATTATTTTTTGGCTCTGAATTATATTCTATTACAACTAAATCGCCATTGTAAATACCAAAATCTTCCAATTCATCTGTATTTACTTCATAAATCATTCCATCGGAAATACCTATAAAATCAGAAGGCATATAAAATATATCCCTGCTAATTGGAGATAAATTCTTATCAAATCCAGCAAATGTATATTCAGCTAATTTAGATTCTTGCTTATTTGCCTTAGAAACATCCAAATTTTCGGATATTTCTTCAACAACTGGCTCAGTTGTAACTTCTTCTTCAAGTTCTTCTTTCTCAATTACTGGAGCGACTTCTTCAACAACTGGCTCAGAAATAACTTCTTCTTCAAGTTCTTCTTTCTCAATTACTGGAGAAACTTCTTCAATTAATGGCTCAGTTGTAACTTCTTCTTCAAGTTCTTC
>CADASF010000097.1 GCA_902790465.1 uncultured bacterium
AAATTTAATGTTTAGAATAAATAAAAGAAGCAGTAAGAAATATCCGTGAGGATTTCAAGTCCATTATGTGAGTATATTTAATCACATTTTGAGTAGCAGCAGAAATTTATGCCTTTTAATTTTTTGCCAAAAAATGTCAAGTTTTTTGAATTTTTCAAAGAAGAAAGTAAAATGTTGGAGGAAGCCTCGGAATCTTTGGTAAAAATTCTTTCCAGTGAATCTGATTCTGAAGAACTTTTTGAAAAAATTAATGAACTTGAAGAAAAATGTCATAAGACAGTAAGAACTGTAAATCACGAATTGTATAAAAATTTTTTAACTCCTCTTGATAGAGAAGATATACATGAAATAAACAGAAGACATTATGATGTGATACATTTGATAAAATCTGTATCAATAAGAGTTGGTCTTCTTGATTTGCCAAAAATAACATCTACGGCAAAAGATCTTTCTGTTATCTTAGATCAAATGATAAAAGAGATAAAAACACTCATTGATGGTCTTGAAAAAATAAAAGATATGGATAACACCATAACAAAGATTGAATCAATGAGAAAACAGGCCACAACTCTTGTTCGTTTGGCTTATGCTGAGCTTTATGAAGGTAAGAGAGAAAAGCCTGAAGATATATTGTATATTCTTCAATGGACACAGATTTATGATTTGATTATGAATGCCATTGAAAGAACTGATAACCTTGTTACAGTCATAGAGGGAGTTATTTTAAAGAACGGATAAAAAGGGATAAAAAATGGAAGAATATCGCCCTCTTGAAAAATATTACAGAACTTATACATATATGCTGAAAAAAAGATTCGGTCAAAATGTTATAAGAGTTAGTTTAGACGGAGGTTTTTCTTGTCCAAATAGAGATGGTACAAAGGGAATTGGTGGTTGTATTTTCTGTGACAATTCAAGTTTTAGCCCAGTTAGTTCAATTCCAAATCCTATTAAGACACAGATTCACTATGTAATGGAACATCTAAAACATCCTGAAAAATATGCAGGTTTTATAGCCTATTTTCAACCTTTTACCAATACATATGCTCCTGTTGATAAATTGAGGAAGATTTATTATGAAGCTATTGAGGAAGAAGGTTGTTTAGGATTAGCTCTTGGAACTCGTCCTGATTGTGTGCCAGAAGATGTTTTGACATTGCTTGAAGAGATCAATGAAAAATATTTTGTTACTGTTGAACTTGGATTGCAATCTGTTTATAATGAAAGTTTGAAATTTATAAATAGAGGTCATACATTTGAAGATTTCGTGGACGCTGCTAATAGGGCAAAAAAACACGGGTTAACAGTTGCAGCACACATAATTTTGGGAATTCCAGGAGAAACAAAGGAGATGATGTTGCGGAGCTGTGAAGTTATATCGAATCTTCCGATAGATATATTAAAAATACATCAGCTTCAAATAGTCAAAGATACAAAACTTGAACAGATATATAATGAAACCCATTTTAAAGTATGGGATATAGAAGAGTATAGTGACTTTATTACTGACTTTGTCGAATATTTGAGAGATGGACTTTATATTCAGAGGCTGTTTTCGAGGTCTGTTTCGGGAAACATAGTAGCACCGAGATGGAATGTAAAATTGTTAACTGATACTATAATGCAAAAATTTCAAGAAAAAGACACAAGACAGGGTAAAAAATTTAAAATGTAAAGGAGAAATACATGGTTGAAGAATTAATTAAAAGTATTGGATCAATAATAGCACCATTGACAAACTCAATTTGGAATATAGTTGGAGCTTTAGTAGTTCTCATAGTTGGTAATTGGGCTATTGGTTGGGTAAAAGGATGGATAAAGGGCTATATTGAGAAACAGAAAAAGATAGATGAAACTCTTTCAAAATATATAGTAACATCTTCAGATATTATTTTAAAGATATTGTTGGTTATTGCTTGTATGGGCTTACTTGGCATACAGACAACAACATTTGCAGCTCTCCTCGGTGCAGCTGGTGTTGCAATAGGTATGGCTTGGTCAGGTCTTCTCTCAAACTTTGCAGCAGGTGCATTCCTTCTCTTCCTCCGCCCATTCAAAGTTGGAGATACAATTTCTGTAAATGGTGTAACAGGTACAGTTGTTGAAATTGGTGTATTTTCAACATCTATTGATACACTTGATAAAATTAGAACAGTTGTAGGCAATAATGCAGTTCTCACAAACACTATTCAGAATTTCTCTTCAAATGATGTAAGAAGAGTTGATATCACATTCCAAGCTCCTGCTGGTACAGATATTGATCAACTTACAAAAGATTTAAAGGCAGAAGTTTTGAAATGTGAAGGCGTTCTTGATTCCCCAGCTCCAGAATGTACAATTACAGAGTTCAAGCCAATGGGACCTATGATGCAGTTGAGACCATATTGCAAAGCATGTGATTATTGGAAAGTATATCACAATACTTCTTATATGCTTTGCAAAAAGCTTCCTGAATTTGAAAAACTCGCAGCTGTAGTTGCACAAGCTACAAATAAATAGATAATATTATAAAAAATTAAAAGTCTCTGTTCTTTTTCTTTATTCTATATGAAAGAGAACAGAGATTTTTTTACCCCCCAAAAAAAAATATAAAAAATCGAATAAAAATTCGAAAAATAATAAGTTTGGTTTTAAAAGATTTATTCGAATAAATTTTCGAATAAATATAAAATATATAAAGATGAGAAATATCCAAAACACAATGCCAACATATAATTATAAAGAAGAAGTAGAAAAAATAAAAAAGGATAAGAATAAAATAAGAATAGAACAAAAGGGAGATTTTACATATATATAGGTGAAGGAAATATAAAATGGATTTATATTTACGTTTAGAAAAATATAAGAAACAATATGAAAAAGTAAAAGATATCAGACATTGGTCGGATTCATATACAGACTATTGTTTTGGTAATAAAAAAGAAAAAAAATATATAAAACCCTATCTTGATGGTAGTGCTCGTTTTGAATATTATTATGTTTTTAACAATGTTCTTTTAAAAAAAGAATTTTATTTTAAGGGAAAAGTATTTAAAATAAGATATTATGATAAAACAGGTAATTTAATTAAAGCAGAAAAAACTGAATATTATAAACCAGAATATGAATCTTTAGATTGTTTACATTTACCTTTTGAAGAATATGTTTTAATGTATTATTCTGCAGGAGTAGCTTTTACAAATAAAGAGAATTTTGAAAGTGAATGCGAAAAAATGGAAAAAGAAAATAAAGAAGAAAAAAAATATTTTGAAGGATTAAATAAATAATTAGTGTTTCTTGCATGAATCGCCTTTGTTTATGTAAAAATATATAAATGGAGGTGAAAAAAATAAGTAAAATTAATAAAAATAAGAAAAAAGGTGAGGTAAATAAATGCCAGTTATAATGTCAGATTGTCTTCTTTGTAAAAATTTTACAAAAATTTATAAAAAACATCTTTCATCTCCTCCGAAATGTTTTTGTTTAAAGAAGAGGGGCAAATTTGTAATAATGGTATAGGATATATAGAAGAAAAATCTGAATATGCAAGAGAAAAATAACACAACAAACTTAAAGAGCTGAAAGGCTCTTTTTTTTTTATTTTTTATATTTTATACACAAATAGCTTGATTCTCACGAATTGAGCTATTTTTATTTTGGAATACAGAATGGAAATAAAGATTTTAGATTATATAATGGATTTAACTTTTTGTGCTAATTATTTTTTTTAAATAAGTAAATAAAAATTTGCTATAAACTTTGAACTGCCCCCAAAATTACGGACAATAAGGCAAATAGATAATTTAATTATTTATTTCTTGCATTTGTCTATATTTAACAGGACTTGTTTTAAATTTTAATTTTATT
>CADASF010000098.1 GCA_902790465.1 uncultured bacterium
GGAGCGAAGGTCTGAAGTGAGTGTATTGACTCTGTTCGAGCTTCTAAGCTCATTTTCAACATTTGCCTCTGGCTCAAAATTCAAATGCAATTCTGCGAGCTCTCGACCTGCCTTGCTTATCTTTTCAAAAGTTGCATAATCTTCAACAAGTGGAATTTTTGGCAGTTCGTTTTTTAGATTATTTGCAAATTTCTTCCTATAGCTTTCAAGATGAAGGAAGCCGTAAACATAATAGAAAATGTCCTCTTTTGTTACTTGGTTGTTGAGATTGCCTGTATTGACAAAGCCGTTAGATTGCCACGGTCGCAAGCTCCCTCGCAATGACAACGGCTCGATATTGCCACTTTCATTTGATATTTGAGGAGAATATAATTCTTTTGCTCGTTTTAGAATCCAGTCGCTTATGCCGTCTCTGCGGATATACTGTTCTTGTGTTTGTTCTGCATTATCAGCAAATAAATCAAGTTCTCCTTGTCTCTTTTCTTGTTTTTCGTACCAATAGAGAGGGAATCCCTGTCCATGATGAATAAAATTAAGGTCTATTATTTTATCAGAAATTAAGCAAGAAAAATTATTTATAGTTCCAGCTCCTGACATATAAATTATAAAATTTTGCAAATCATCTTTTGGAAACACTGTTGGCATTTGATACAAAATAAATATTATCTTTTTTTCATCTCTTAAGTTTTGAGAACAAAATGGTCTATAAAGAGATTCTCTCATAATAGAATCTTCCAAAAATATTTTTTCATTAGATTTTATTTTTCCTAATACTTTACTATTTAAACTTAGTTTATTATTATCTTTATTTACAAAATCTTCAACAGATATTTTTTTATCTGAATTTTGATAGCGTTCTCTTTCAGAATTATAAAAATCGAGTGCTTCAGAAAAATATTTATGTAATCTATCTTTTGAAAAATTATAAAATAGTGAATCTTGGTTAGTTACATATCCACATGAAAAAGTAGTAAAAAAACTTTTTGATTTTGAATCAAATTTTGTATTTGGATAAATTGGTATTAATTCATCAAAAGATTCATCTCTTTTATTAAACCAAAATCCATCTTTGTCAGATTTAATCTCTATCAAATCAAGACTTTTAAAAGATTTAGCTTCTGCTATTTTTGCAAGTTTTTCTTCCCTGCTCAAATAATCACCAATATCACAATATTTTATCTTGCACTCTTCATTTTTGCCATTTTTAATCAAAAGAACTATAGCTATAGTTGTTCTTGAACCACTTCCAAAAATTTTTCCTCCTTCTTTTTTGCCTAATTCTCCCTTACCTTTAGTTCCTTGATTTCCTCTTAAATTGTAAATATATATTTTGTCAAATTCATTTTCAAGACATTTTCTAAAACCATCTGTTGAAGCACTTTCAAGCCAATCTCCATTTGTTATAAAACAAATTATACCTTTGTATTTTATTCTGTCTGTTGCATATCTAAATGCTTTTATGTAAGAATCATAGAGAGATTTTGGATTATTTCCTTTAGATTCTTTAGCATATGTATTTTGTATTTTTTCATCAAGTTTTGGATAGCTTTGATTTTGTGCATTGTCATTTGCCGATTTCTGACCTATTGAGTAAGGCGGATTTCCGATTATCACTGTTATATTATCTTTTCTCTGAAGCTGTGCATTTTCTGCGTTTTCAAAGAAAGACTCACTCATACTTGGCAATTCGTTTTCTTCTGAATATTCGGCTTCATAACTTAAAAATGTATCTTGCAAGCAAAGTTTTTTAAATGGCAAATATTCACCTGTTAGGTCTTGATAAGTCTGCTCAATATTTATTCCTGCAATGTAATAAGCAAGCAAAATGATCTCGTTTGCGTTCAGTTCTTCTGTAAATTTTCTTCTTAATACATCTTTATTTTTTCGTGATAGAATAGAAATTTTTTCAATCAAGCGAGTTATAAAAGTTCCAGTTCCTGTGAATGGGTCTAAAATCTTGATTCCTTCATCTGCAAGAGATTTGCCGAACTCCTCTTTTAAAATATCATCAACAGAGTTAATCATAAAATCAACTGCTTCAATCGGTGTATAGACAATGCCGAGCTGTTCCTGAACTCTTGGAAATGCAGTTTTAAAAAATTTGCCGTACAAATCCTTGATTATATTCTGTCTCTCGATTTTCTTTTTTGCAGGGCTTAATTGGCTGTCAGGTCTTGTAACATGTGAAACATCATCTTTTATAGTGTCGTAAAATTCTTGTAGCTGTTTATAAATTTTGTCAGGCTCATCTTCTTCAAGTTTTTTGATGACTTTTTGCAAATCTTTTGAAATAACATTATTTGCTACGAAGTCTTTTACTTGGCTCTCTTGTGTGTTTCTGCTATCTTCTTTATTTTTATTATCTTCATTATCCCTGCCATCTTGTTCGTTAAACTTTCCAAATATCGCCTCAAAAATAGGTTTTGTAATGAGCTGTTGAGTCAACATCTCAATAGCCTGATCCCTCGTAATTGTGGGATTGACATTATCGTGAAGACTTTTCATAAAATCATCAAAAACTTTTTGATTTTTCAAAGTCTTTGAAATAACATCTTTTAAATGCTGATGTTCCTTTAAAGCCAAATCCGCTACTTCTTTTGCCCAGTTTTCAATATAATTTCTGCGACCGACTTTTTCAACGAGTTTTGCAAAAAATTCGCCTTCCAAATCACGAAATTTAAAACTCGTTTGAATCGACTTTTTAGGAAGCGGTAAATCTGGGCTGTTATCTGTTCTATAGCCTCCGTCCTCTTCACCTTCGTGAACTTCTTCAACCTCGGAAGTATCAACTATATTGATTACATTGCTCCTGCCACCTGCTTTTATGAGATTAACTTCGCTTTGTATTCTGTCATCGTGAGATCTCAGAGCGTTGAGAACTTCCCAAACCATATCAAATTCATCTGATTTTTCTATGGCTTCATTTGCTGTTTTATAACCATCGCAACAAATAGGAATAATTATGTAACCATACTTTTTATTTGGAGCAAGTCGCATAACACGACCAACAGACTGCACAATGTCAGCCTTTGACTTTTTGGGACTTAGGAAAATAACAGCGTCAAGACTTGGAACATCAACACCTTCAGAAAGACATTTTGCATTTGTCAAAATATTGCAATACCCCTCTTCAGGCTCACTCTTTAATCCGTCCAAAAGCTGTTCACGCTGTAAGGCAGACATCGATCCGTCGATGTGTTTAGCAAGAGGTAATATTTTTTTTGCTTGATTGCCATTGTCTTTATTTTGTTTCTTATATAGGTAATCTTTTATAATATCGTATGTTTTTTGGGCATATTTAGAAAGTGCAATAGTTCCACAAAAAGCAACAGCACGCTTCATCGGATTTGGGTCTGCGTTTGTAACGCTCTTGTCTGTGTCCATCATCAATTTAGACAAAGCCGAAATACTGCCCATTATTCGAGATTTAAGCCCTAAATCATCAACATT
>CADASF010000099.1 GCA_902790465.1 uncultured bacterium
AATGGGATAGAGGGTTCGTGTTAAACCCATTTGTAGTAAATATAATTTGAAAGGTTATATTGAACAATAAAGAAAGATATTTTATATTAAAAATTTTACTTATTATTTAATATTTTTAATATTTTTCATAACATAGAGCTGAAAGATTTCCTATTTTAAAAAGTTTAAAAATTTTAGAAGTTAATGGAATTGCTCTTGAACAAAAGACAAAAGGTACTGGAACAATTGTTTTTATGACTCGTTATGAAATTGAGCCTGAGAAATTAGCTGAATATCAAGAATTAGCTAAAGCAGAGGCTAAAAGAGCTGTAAAACAAGAAAAAGGTGTTATGGGAATGTTTGTAACTGCTGAAGCAGATAACTTGAACATTATTCATACAATGGAAATTTATAAAGATAAAGCAGAATATGACAAATATATAGCCTCTAAAGATTATCAACAATTTCAGGAAAAAATTAAAAATATGATTTTGTCAAAACATACAATAGAAAATTTACCAACAAAAATTGTGTTGACAGATAAAGGCACAAAATAAAATTTTATTTTGGGGGAATGATGACTAAATTTAAAATTTTTCTTGTAGTTTTGATTTCTTTGTTAATTCTAACATCGAGTGTTTTTGCAAAAAATATTTCAAAAAGGACGGAGCCATCAAAGATGAAAATTCAAAAATTAAATCTTGTCAAAGAATGGGATAAAACTTTTCCAAAAAGTGATAAGGTAAATCATCGCAAAGTTACATTTGTAAATCGTTATGGAATTACACTTGCAGGAGATCTTTATGAACCTAAAAATATTGTCGGTAAAATGCCTGCAATAGCTATAAGTGGTCCTTTTGGAGCTGTAAAAGAACAATCTTCAGGGCTTTATGCTCAGACAATGGCAGAGCGTGGATTTATTACACTTGCATTTGATCCATCCTTTACTGGCGAAAGTGGAGGAGAGCCAAGATATGTAGCTTCTCCAGATATAAATACAGAAGATTTTTCTGCTGCTGTAGATTTTCTTTCTGTCCAAGATAATATCGACCCAGAACGCATTGGAATTATTGGAATTTGTGGTTGGGGAGGAATGGCAATAAATGCAAGTGCTATGGATACTCGTATAAAGGCAACTGTTGCGTCTACAATGTATGATATGACAAGAGTTACTGCAAAAGGTTATTTTGATGAAAATGATAATGAAGAAGCAAGATATAATGCAAAAAAAGCAATGAATGAACAGAGAACAGTTGATTACAAAAATGGAAAATATGAACTTGCTGGTGGAGTTATCGATCCACTTCCAGAAGATGCTCCATATTTTGTAAAAGATTATTATGCCTATTATAAAACACCTCGTGGCTATCATTCTCGTTCTTTAAATTCAAATGGCGGTTGGAATAAGACTTCAGCACTTTCTTTTATGAATATGCCAATTTTAGCTTATGCAGGTGAGATTCGTAGTGCTGTTTTGATTATTCATGGAGAAAAAGCACATTCAAGGTATTTTGGAGAAGATGCCTTTAAAAAATTGAAAGGCGATAATAAAGAATTGATGATAATTCCAAATGCTTCCCATACAGACCTTTATGATCAAGTAGATATAATTCCATTTGATAAATTGGAAAAGTTTTTTAAAGAGTATTTAAAGTAATACAATTTGACAAACAAAATAGGATATATATAATTAAATAGAAAAATAAATCTTTGTTAAAAAATAAAATAAGAGGGTTGTTTATAAAGGAAAAATAGAATTAATAAACCCTCAAATAAAAGGCAACTTGGAGAATTTGTAGCAGAAGCTATATCTGAATATTTAACTTCATCAACTTCAAGAACAACAGCTTGCTTAGTATGGGATATAATTGTAAAAGAATTAAGAAGTTGTGTTTATAATTAACTCATTGTGTTAGTTGATTAATATTTTAAAATAAACCCAAATAGAGCCTCGCAATGACAAAGTGTTAGCATACAGGCTGTATTGGATAGGTTATAGCAACTTTTAAATATGCAAAAATAGGTTTATTAATACGCCCTAATTAATCTGAAACATCTACATCTGGTCTAATCTGAATGTTGTATTCTGGATATGCTTCTTTGAGCTCATCATAGATGACCTTGATTCCTTCATGTGGTTTGATATCAAAGCTCATAACAACATCAAAAGTAATTTCCTTTGTCTCAACTTCTATATAAAATCCATGTAACTGAATAGCCCAATCATGTGACATAACTCGTTCACGCACATCTTTTTGAATTTCAGAAGCTTCATCATTTCCAGTATTATATGAATATAGACCGACACCTGCAAGAACAACGCCAGTTTCTTTATATACTTTCTTTTCTAATTTTCTTGTTAGTTTATCAATCTCCCTTGCTGTCATTGTATCTGGTAGTTCAAGATGGACGGAAGCGAAATACTTATCTGGACCATAGTTGTACATAATAAGATCATATGCTCCCCTTACATAAGGTTCTTCTGTAAGCAAATTTTTGATTTTATCCGTTTTTTCCTTGTCAACTCTGACACCAAGGATGTCATTTATGGTTTCGATCATCATCTCAATACCAGCTTTAATGATAAAGCCTGATATAATTAAGCCGACATACGCTTCAAGAGAAAATCCACTAAGCATAAAAATAATCGCAGAAGCAAGCACGGAAGCAGAGAGAATGGCATCAAACATCGCATCAGCACCAGAAGCTATCAGGGAACCTGAGTTTACCTGTTCTCCCTTGATCTTTACATATCGTCCAAGTATAATTTTCACGATGACAGCTACTGCGATAAACACAAGTGAAATGACACTGTAATCTGGCTTTTCTGGATGAATAATCTTTTTCACAGACTCTACAGTTGATGTGATCCCAGCATAAAGCACAATACCTGAAACAATCATTGCACTAAGATACTCTATTCTACCATGTCCAAGTGGGTGCTTCTTGTCTGGAAGTTTTCCAGCGAGCTTTGTCCCTACAATTGTAATAATTGAAGATAAAGCATCGGAGAGATTATTTACGGCATCCAGAGTGACAGCTATAGAATTAGATATAAGACCAATAACTGCTTTAAAGGACGCTAAAAATACATTTGTTAAAATGCCTATGATACTGGTACGGATAATCACTTTATCACGGCTTTGTTCTTTTATGTGCGGTATTGATTTATTGTCCATTTTTCAGCATTCCTTAATATTCTTTTGTTTTATCCTTTCGCTATTAATTATGTATTTTGAAAACGCAGAAGTCTTATATTTTTTAGACTTTTGCATTTCCCGCAATGAGGAAATATATATTGACATTTTTATCTTATGTATCGGTATGCCAACACAGAAAATTGACATTTTATAGGTACAAATATAGTACATGAAAATATAAAAAAATATTCAAAAATATATTAATTTTTTATTAAAAATAAAATATTTTCAAAAAATCTTTAAATAATTATTGACA
>CADASF010000100.1 GCA_902790465.1 uncultured bacterium
TTCTTTTTCCTTTTGGCATTTTTTTATATCCTTTTTTTTTATTTTATTCTATTTTATTTTTGTCATTTTCTTTTTTTCCAAAATCATTATACCACTTTCTTGAGCCTCGCAATGACATCTATTCTATTTACTTTTTTCACACCCCCTTAATGTTTTTTCTCCTATTTCCTTACTATTTTCCAATAACTATCTTGCGAATTATTATAACACGAGAAATAAATAAAAACAATATAAGAAAATAAAAACAGCCTTCGCAGATTTTTATTTTATCCACAAAGGCTGAAAAATTTAAAATATAATATTAAAAACAAAAAAGAGATTTTACAGAAAAATCGAGTATATGCAGAAATGTCTGTAAATTTAAAAATGAGCATTTAGTTTTCTGTGTAATACAGCGAACTGAATAGAGCGAAGCGGAGTTGAAGTTAGCGTATTATACAGAAAACTATTAAATACAGAAAAAATTTTACACACTCAAAAAAAATAGCTCCCTAATTTTAAAGTGAATTTCAAGATTGAGGAGCTATTTTTTTCACAGACCCTGAATTAATTTTCAATTTCTGGAAATTCCAGTGAAAATGATCCAAATTTGCCATCTCTAAAGTTAGTCATTACCCACATAGCAGTTCTATCATAATCGACATTTCCACCTGCTTTTATAAAATTACGCTTTTTCCCTGCCCCATTAAGTGCTGATTCTGCAGAAGAAACATCAATATCTGCTGTGAACTCATGTTCTCTCTCCTTCAAGAATTTTAAAATCTCATAAGAGAGGTCATCTACAGGAAAAGCAACATCTCTTGCAGCTCCGACAGCTGCCAAATGCCAAGCACTATCCTCTGATTGTAATTTTGGATAAAAAATGCCTGGCATATCGAGAAGTTCCATATCATTACCTATAGAAAGCCAATGGAATCCCCTTGTAAGTCCCGCTTTTTTACCTGTAGGAGATACAGATTTTTTGGCAAGCCTGTTGATTATTGTTGATTTTCCAGAATTTGGAACACCAACAGCCATTATCCTTATAGTTTTGCCTACTCGTCCTCTTTTTGCCCTTGCCTCACAAATTTCACTTCTAAATTTTTCAAGAACATCAATAAGAGATTTTATGCTTCCCTTTTTAGATGAAATTGCAACAACATTTTTTCCCTGCTCTTTAAAATAATTTAACCAAGCAGATGTTACAGCAGGCGAAGCCAAATCTGTCTTGTTTATTGTAAATAAAATTTTCTTTCCAGCAACCAATTTTTCCAAATCATAATTAAATGAGCTTGCAGGCACTCTTGCATCAAGCATAAATATGACAACATCAACAGAGGGAAGTGCCTCTTTTAACTCTTTAAGTGATTTCTTCATATGACCGGGAAACCAAGAAAATTTCATAAATTCCTCCAATATTTTTTAAAATTCGGCAGTTAATTTTCCCTAAAATAAATCTAAGTGTATAAAAATATTTTTATACACTTAGATTCACTTTAACTATTTGTATTACTGGCTACACGCTATATTTTGCTTTTACCATTTTTAAGAAAACATCTGTTATAACAGGATCAAATTGACTTCCAGCACCTGCCTTTATTTCTGCCATAGCCTCTTTTAAACTCATACCTTGTCTATAAGGTCTATCTGAAACAAGAGCATCAAAAGCATCGCAAATAGAAATTATCCTTGCCTTATATGGAATTTCTTCTCCACCAATCTTATCAGGATAACCTTGACCATCCCATCTCTCATGGTGATGTCTTACTACTGGCAAAACATGTGCTAATCCCTGTATTCCACTCAACATCTTTTCACCAACTATTGGGTGCTGTTTGACAATTTCAAATTCTTCATCTGTCAATTTAGTTGGTTTATTGAGAATCTCTTTTGGAATATAAACCTTACCTACATCATGTAAGAAGCCTGCATCTTTTACTTCTTCTGTTTCCAACATTTCAGCTAATTGGTCTTTTAACTCTTTTGGCATTGAATTCAAATCAAAATTAAATTCTCCAATATCACTGAACATTGCACTTTGTTTTAATTCCATCAAGAACTGAGGATCTCTTACTCCAAGTTCTTGTGCCAATTCTGATGAAAGATCAATGACTCTTGAACTATGCTCATACATGCTTTCATTTGAAGCCTTCATCAACATAAATATCAACTTGGCAGCTATCTCATCTCCACTCCAAGTTTCTTTATTCGACTTCTTTAAAGTAGATTCCATATTTGTAGGAGCATGTACAGCCTTAGCAGAATTCTGTCTTTCTAATACGACAGAAGAAGTTTGAGAAGAATTTAATGCTTGGTCTCTATCAATTCTTGCCTGTTGTAAATTAGCTTCAGCTGTCATTTTTCCTGTAAATGTAGCAGATGAATTTGTATTAGCCCCCTGATTTTGTTGAGCTTGCTGTAAAGAAGCCAATTTAGAATTCATCACATTAGTCTGTTTTGACATCTGATTAGTCTTATTGACATCTGATAAATTATTATTTGACTGATTAGAAGATTCCATTTCAGCCTGTTTTTTAGCAGATTCAGCATTATACAAACTCTGTTGTTGTGAGAAAGTCATAAAATTACGATTTGAATTATTTGATGAATTTCCTGAATTTTCTGAACCTCTTCCCAAATTTGCATTGTCAAATCTATCTCTCTCAGAATCAGACCTTGTGTTTTCCTTGGCTATATTTTCATTATTCTGCTCTTGGCGTATTTGAGGCTTATTAACTAAGGTACTTGCCTTAGACATATTCTCTTGAATATTTAAATTATTTGTCTCATTAGGCAATTTTGCTTTTTCTGATTCTCTATACAAATTATCATTTGAAACTTTTTCAGAATTATTATTTCTTTCTCCTGCCTGTTGTAATCTATTTTTAAGTTCATTCAATGATTTCTGACGACCTGAAATATTAGAAGATTTTGCTAAATCTTTTCCAACCCAATCTTCAAACTCTTCAGCAAGGTCTTCTTTCTTAATTTGGCTATCTTCTACATTATTTGACATCTTATTAGAAGAAACAACTCCAGCATTGACAGCATTTTTCACCTGTTCTTCAATCTTCTTTGGTGCAGGAATAACAACAACATTACTTTTGGCAGACATTCCTTTTAAGCCTGAATTAGATTTAAAATCTATATTTTTATTTTCAACAGAAGTATTACCTGCTGTTGCTTCTGTCCTATTTGCGTTATTAGTTGTTGAAATAATTCCATTTTTGCCTATAACAACAGAATTCAATTTAGGCAATTTAGCACTACCTGTAGGCTCCATTGTTATCTCAGATTTAATTTCTGAATTAGTAGCCTCAGACTGTTTTGAAATATTATTCAATGAAGCAGAATTATTTTGCTGATATTTTACATTTTTCAAATCATTATTTGAATTATTTAAAATATTTTGATTTTTATCAAAAACAGAATTATCTGTTGAATTTGGCTTATTAAGCTCTGGCTTTACTTCTGTTTGTGTATTGTTATTGTTTACAGAAGCATTTTGCAAACCATTAGGCTTGTTGTTTCCAGTATTCAAATTGTTTACAGAAGCATTTTGCAAACCATTAGGCTTGTTATTTCCAGTATTCAAATTATTTACAGAAGCATTTGGCAAACCATTAGACTTGTTGTTTCCAGTATTCAAATTATTTACAGAAGCATTTGGCAAACCATTAGACTTGTTATTTCCAGTATTCAAATTATTTACTGAAGCATTTGGCAAACCATTAGGCTTATTATTTCCAGTAGGCAAATTGTTTACTGGAGCATTTGGCAAACCATTAGGCTTATTATTTCCAGTAGGCAAATT
>CADASF010000101.1 GCA_902790465.1 uncultured bacterium
TTTATTTTATGCTCAAGAGCCATATCCATTATTTGTCTGCTTAAATTATTCATTTTTATTGTTCTTGTACCTTCATTAGTTTTTGTTGTTTCTCCAATCATAATTTTTCCGTTTTCATCTTTGGTTTGTGTTCTTTTAATATCAACAATATTTTTGGATAGAATAATATCATTTTCATAGTTTAAAACCAAAGTTTCTCCAATTCTCATTCCTGTTGTTAATTGCCACAATAGAAGGTATTTATAAGAACATTCTTCATAACTTACATTCATTAAGTAATCTACAAGTTTCTTTTCTTCTACGAGTGTTAATGATTTTCTTTTATGCGATTTATATTCGCTTGCAGGCTTTTGAATTCGTTTATATCCTGACATAAAATTTTCTTGTATTATATTTTGATATTCTGCTTCGCCAAAGCCCATACATAACAATTCATAGTTTTGTTTAATAGTAGATTCTGAATATTTTGATAAAGAAGATAAATAATTTACAACATCTTCTCTTGTAACCTTTGAAATGGCTTTATTTGCAAATGGTGCTTTTGCTATTTGTTTCAAAGTGTCTGTTTTTCTTTTTAAGGTTGATTTGTTGATTTTTTTTAATTTGAATTGCTCTTCAATACAAGGTTGTACTAATTCAACTAATGTCTTATTACTTTTTGTAATAATTCTTGGACCACCAGCTTTATTTAAATCTAGCTTATATTGTAGAGCATCATTTAAAGCTTGTTCTTCCGAATCTGCAACAAAAGTTTTTCTATTTGTCTTTCCTGTTGTTTGATCTCGTCCAACTGTTAATAATGCTTTGCAGGTTTTTGAAACATAGCATTTTTCACAATTTTTGCATAACTCATATTCTTTTTCTTTGTCAATGTGCTTGTCCGTTTGTATTTTTTCATAAATTTTGCAATTAGCACATACATCTTTTTCTTTACTATTTTTTGGTTTTCTTGAAATATATGTGCCTACTGTTATTCCCTTAAATTCCATATAATGCATCTCTCCTTTTTGATAAATTTAAGGAAAACTATTGCTTTTTTGGGATTTTACTGGTATAATTATATCAGTTTAAGGGAACTATAGCAATAGTTTTCTTTCAGTTTTAAAAATACATAAGAAGGTTTAAATTGTGCTTATTTAAATCTTCTACTTTTTTAATTATTGGCATTTCCAAGATTTTTAAAGTAATCTTTAAAGGCTTCTTCCATAACAAGCCAAGACTTACCAATCTTTTTAGCAGGGAAATCTTTTTTATGAAATAAATCTAAACAAGTTTGATTTCCAATATTTAGTGCTTTTCTAATATCTTTGGTTTCTAAAAATACAGTACCATTAAGAGTTTTCATAGGCGTCTCCTTTCATTTATATTTAATAATTACATATACTTATTGTTATTTTTATCTTGCTTTGGAATTACACCAGTCCGATTACATCCGACTTACCTTCAATACGTGCGACGGCTCATCAGTCGATTACTCTGACTTCAACGCTCAAGTTATGACTAGGCAAAAGTTTCATTAAATGTTGTAAAAATAGTTTATGATGTTCCTTAAATCTAGAACATATTTGTCAATATACTAAAATATTTTATATTTCTATTGACGAATTACTAAAAAGGGTTTATAATAGTAAGTGAGAAATATATAAAAAATATTCAAGTTCATTAACATTTTAACATGATATTTTTAAAATGTCAATGAAATTTTAAAAATATTTTAAATTTCTAACACATTTTTTGAGGTGATGATATGAATTTATTAAACATAAATGTACCAAAAGATAGAGCATCAATGATTTTAGACCATTATACAGGGGCAGAATCATATTCTACAACACTATATTTATATAAATCTAATATTGTATTTTGGGAAGAAGGAAATAAGTATTCTGCTGAAATGGAAATAGATTTAAATAAAAATCCCAAAAAAGCAAAAATGATCAAGCAAACACTTGCAAGAGAATATGGATCTTTTCTTATAACTTTTTTAAATGCCGACTTTTCAAATGCTGAAAATGCATATAATACATTCTTTGTTTATTATGGCTTAGAATGCTTAAACCATATTGATAATATTAGGAAAAAGTATCCTATCGAATATACATCTAGATATGTATCTACTAAAAAATTTTTAGATTATTACAATAAAGCATTTGAACTTGTAAAAAAAGACTATATAAAATTTCAAAAAGATATTCGAAATACTGTAGATTTTGTATTTAATTTGCACGAAAATAATAGCAGTTCAGATTTAGATAGAGTATCAAAATTTTTAGCATATTCTATTGCTATAGATTTATTAGAGCATTTTTTTTCAAGTATGCGTTTCTCAATTGTGAAGGGTTATAATAAGGATGATATCAAAGAATATGACAATAATGATAAAATAGAAGAATTGGCTTATGAAATTGCAAATGATAAAACAAATAATATGTGTGCATATTTATATGAAAGTACATCACATTTTGCACTTGCTTATATTTCTTTAAATGATTTAATAAGAAATACTAAAAAGAATATTAGTATTTGCCAAAACTGTGGAAGATATTTCTTGCCAAGCTCAGGAAAAGAAATATATTGTGAGTTATTTAATTTAGATGGAAGCCCAAGTTGTAGAAGTTATGCATCTCGTAAAACTTATGAAGGAAAAATAATTGATAATGTTGCAGAATTAACATACAAAAGAGAATATCAAAGAAGAATAACAAGAGTTTATCGTTCAGATGAAACCGAAAAGACAATGAGACAAAAAGAATTTGCTTTGTGGAAAACAAAGGCAAGAAAGCAATTGTCATTATATAGACAAGGCAAGATAACTCAACAAGATTTTTGTGAATGGATAGAAAAAAATAAATAAATTTTACATGAAAAAAATAAATAAATTTTACATAAATTGTATAAAAATTTTAATATATATGTTATAATATAGTATAAGAAATCTGAAAGGAGAGATTAGTTATGACTGCTAGAAAACAAGAATTGTATAATGTTATAGAAGCTTTACCAGAAGAGCTTTCTAATAAAGTAATGGAATATATTGAATATCTTAAATACTCTATGATTACAAGTAAAGCACCTAAAAATCTAATTGTTAAAGATAAAAAAGATTTAAGAGAAAAGTTAGAAGAAGGAATAAAAGATACTGAAAATGGAAGAGTATGCTCACTTGATGAGGCATTTCTTGAAATAGATTCAATTTTAGCAGAATAAGGTAGGTGCTTAAATGGACGAAAAATATGAAATAAAGTTATCTATAAAGGCGAAAGACGATTTAAAAAGTATAGTTTTATATATAAAAAATAATTTAAATGAGCCATCTATTGCAAATAAATATGCAAAAATAATACGAGAAGAAATTCAGACTTTGGAATATTCTCCACAAAAATTTGCAATTATAGATGATAGTTCT
>CADASF010000102.1:0-4880 GCA_902790465.1 uncultured bacterium
ATTCAACATAGCTCCCATTTCTGAGGCTTAGACTTGTGAAGCAACAGCTACTTTCCAATCAGAAGATGGTCGGTCTTTAGCCGAGCATAGCTTCACTATCAAGTTGATTAATAAATGAATTTTCAATTTTATTTCCATCTATATATTTTAACAATGCCTGAAAATCTTCACTTAAATTTGCTTGATTCTTTCCTTTTGTCGTTATAAATATCTTACTAATATCATCTTTTAACTGGATAGATTTATCCTCTTCACAAAAATTTTTAAATGTATATATCGAACGCTCACAATCAAAAATTCCAAATGGACAAATAAAAACTATAAATAATTTGTTCAGGTCATTATAATCTTGACCACTCCTAAGCAAATAAGAATCAATCATAGCTTGATAATAACGAAATCTTTTTGCAAATTCCTCTTCCTTTAAAGAAGTAACCTGCATTTCTATATTATATACTATTCCTTCTTCATCTTTTAAATAGACATCAAGACGAATTCCTTTACTATCATAAAGTTCTTTTACTACTTCCTCTGTTTTTATATAAACTATGTCTTTTATGTCAATTCCCAAAATAATCTGCAAAAATTTAATGCAAATATCTTTTTCACTCATTATTCTTTTAAAGAGATAATCATCTTGTATTGTCAATTCTTCAAGAGTTTTTCTCTTTCTTGTTGTTTTTTCTTCTATTTTTTCTGTTATCATTGCAGATTCTTTTTTTGTCATTTTTCTAAAAATCCATTATTTTCTTTTATTTTTATTATAAAACTAACAACAAAAAATGTCAATTACAAGAAAAAAAACGAGTTATTAAAAAATAACTCGTTTACAAGATTAAAAGATTAAAGATTTATCCACAAAGCCGGCCGCACGAGATCATCGTCACTGTGGACATAGTTGCAATTGAAAATACCAACATGGTCGACACAACAGACATCATAACTATCACTAGGAGAACGAAGCCACCAAAAACTATAACCATCATATACAGTGGCACCATTATTCACGGCATATGCAGTTGGTTCACATCTTCTTGCGTCAGCATTAGCAAAATATTTTTCTGCTTCAGCTTTACTCAATAAAAACACATTATAAGTCGAATCTGTATTATCAACATCCGAAAGTGTTGTTGAATATATAAAGCCCTTTTCTGTTTCATTAAATGCTGTGTTATAAAAATCACCATTTAACCAAGTGCAAATTTTACTATCTCCCCAAACATTTGAATTATAATCAAAACACTTTACATCAAGACCATAACGAGATACAACCAATACTCGATTATTTGCTGTATCTATTGACAATACTTGCCATTCTATTGGCTGAGGCTTCCATTCTTCAGCATTCTCTGCATCACCTGTTTTACGATAAAGACCAAATTCTACATAATCACCTACTTTGGCATCTGCGAATGGATTTACTGGGCTTGGATCAGGTGTTGGACTTGGGTCAGGTGTTGGACTTGGGTCAGGTGTTGGCTCATTTTGTTGTTCCTGCTCATTATTATTGGCATTTTGTTGAGCTAATAGATAATAAAATGCAGAATTATCTGGTGGAGTTGTTTTGCCACCGCCACACGCACTCGTTATTACGGCAACAAAAAAAAGACAAATTAACAAAAAAGCAAAATTTTTCTTAATCATATCTTTTTTCTCCTCAATTTTTAAATATACTTGCCTATCTATTCTATACTGTGCGAAATTAATTCTTTACAGCAAGTTTGCCAAACTTTCCCCACTTTACATCACTATTGTTCTTTTCTCATCATCTGCAACTAAAACAAGATTAATAACTTTTAGATTATTTTCTTTGTAAGCTGAAGAATAATCTCTTGATTTTATCTGTTCTTCGCCTTCTTTTCTCTTTTTCTCAACTTCTGATGAATTTTTTGCTAACTTAAATTCAACTAATATTACTTTATTTTTAAATACTATTACTACATCTGAACGACCTCTGAATGTGTGAACCTCAGCAAAATATATTACACCTGCACCACGAAGTAACATCACAAACATTGAACGATACCAAAATTCTTTTCGTTGCTCTAAATACTCTTGTAAAGTTCCTTCTAAATTGTTACTTTCTTTAAAGTCTTCATAAGGTATTCCTGAAATTGCTAAATTAAATGATTTTACTAATTTTGCTATATCCTCATCTTCTAACGATTTCCAAATATTATTACCTAAACTAACATAGCCTTCTATATGGTAAACATCATCAAGATACATATCGGCTAAAGAACTGCGAACTTCTTCATTTGGATAGCCAAGTACAAATTCATTTAACAATTTCTTTTTTATCGTCAAATAACCAGCCTGATATAAAAAACTTTCTACACTCGCATTTTCGATTTCTCGTTTATCTGCAAATTTTTCAGGAACTGTTATTCCATCATATTTATCTGGATTTTTTATACGATGATTTTGTAAATAATTGAGAAGAAAAGAAGGAGAACCTGAAACATACCAAAAATTTTTAAATCTATTTTTTTTGAAGAAATTTAAAACAGAAAATGGATTATATACTCTTGTCTCTCCATCAAATGAGAACCCATCATAATATTCTTTTATCTTATCCAAAAGTTCGTCCCTACTCATAGATAATTTATGACTTGATTTTTCAATCCATTCATCAAAATTATCTTCAAGCTCTTGTTGAGTATAACCAACTATATCACCATATTCCTCATCCATTGATATATCGTCTAAATTATTAAATCCTGACAATATACCTACTTTGCTAAATTTTGAAACCCCTGTTACCATTAGAAATTTTACTTGACTGCAACCTTTTAATACTATATAAAATTTACTAAGAGCTTCTCGCATTTCTTCGGCTTTTTCTAAATTGTTTAAATTATCTGTTATTGGTTTGTCATATTCATCAATGAGAACAACTACAGAACCAAACTGTTTATATAATTTATTTATTACATCAAGAAAAACATCATCTGAATTATCTTTAACAACTATATCAAGTTCATATTCTTCTATATAATAGCGTACAAGATAATTTATAAGTGACTGTTTTAACTCTCTTTTAGTTTCATAAGAGCCTAAAACACTCATATCTAATTTTATAACTGGACTTGAATTTTTTGATTGTTCTTTTACCCAATCCTCTGCATATAAACCTTTGAATAATTCTGCTTTGCCTTTAAACATTGCCTCTAATGTTGACAAAGTAAGGGATTTTCCAAAACGACGAGGACGAGATAGAAAATAACATTCACCTTTTTCTATCATCTGTAATATTTGTTTTGTCTTATCAACATAAAGGTAATTATTTTTACGAATATTTTCAAAATTTTGAATACCTATTGGTAACTTCTGCATATATGTTTTCTCCTTCGCATTTTTTTTCTCCTTAATTTCATTAAGGAGCTTATTTTTTAATGTATTCTCCTATTTTCTTACTATTTCTTATTATACTAGAAAAATAACAAAATAGCAAATAAAAAAACCGCCCAAAAGGGCGGAAGAAATCTTTTTTTCTCAATTACTTAATTTAAATTTAACACTTTGTGTTAGTTGATTAATATTTTAAAATCTACCCAAATAGACACTAAATAGGGGAGTTGTCATTGCGAGGGAGCTGTGCGACCGTGGCAATCTCAACCGCTTAATTTAAATTTAGTAATTTATTAAACAAATCGAGTAGAAATTGGGTAAACAGAGTCGATCGACTCAATTTTTAAGTAAATAATAATTTACAGGCTCAGATTGCCACGGCTCCCCCTGTGGGGTAATGTATTAAAAACTCTAACGAGTTTTTAACTATTTTCTGAGCCTCGCAATGACATCCCTGCTAAACAGAGGCTAAAGAACATTATTTTATACAAAATTATAATTTCTTTAGATTAGCACCCTAAAGGGTGCTGATTAAAGATTTATCCACAAAGCGGGCCGCACGAGACTACTGGTATTGAGAACAATGATGTTGCCGACACCACCGTTATAACTGACACAGTAGACAAAATTACTATAATTAGGATTAGGATCAGGAGAACGAAGCCACCAATTACTATAACCATTATCATTATCTACATAAGCACCATTCTTTTTTGCATAATCAGTTGCTTCACATCTTCTTGCGTCAGCATTAGCAAAATATTTTTCTGCTTCAGCTTTACTCAACAAAAACACATTATAAGTCGAACCAGCAAAATCATAATTATCAGTGCCATTATTATTAAAAACAATATCTACAGGTTTTATCTTAGCCTGTTCGGTTTCATCAAAAGCGTTAGTGTAAAAATCTTCTTTTAGCCAACTACGAATTTCACTATTTGCCCAAACCTTTGAACTACTATCAAAACACATAGCATCAAGACCATAACGAGATAGTAACAATGCTCGATTATTTACTGTATCTATATCCAATATCTGCCATTCTATTGGCTGAGGCTCCCAAGTTTCAGCATCATCTCCATCACCTGTCTGAGGTGGTTTCTGACGATAATGTCCAAATGGTATATAATCACCTTCACCAAAATTTTCAACTGTAAATGTGGCACTATTGGCACCACCATTTTCAAGTGAAACTGTTACTGTTGTACTGCCTTTACCCAATGCAGTAACTTTGCCATTTTCTACTTTTGCAACTGATTCATCCTCTACATCATATTGAAGTCCGTCTGTTAGAGGATTACCTTCAAGGGTAACAGTTATATCCTCACTGCCACCTACTATAAGAGATAGCTTACTCTTTGATACTTCAAGAGTTGGCAAAGTTGGTTCAGGATCAGGTGTTTGACTTGGATCAGATGTTGGGCTTGGAGCAGGTGTTGGGCTTGGATCAGGAGTCGGACTTGGAGCTGGGGGCTGATCGTTATTTGCATTTTGTTGAGCTAATAGATAATAAAATGCAGAATTATCTG
>CADASF010000102.1:4934-7931 GCA_902790465.1 uncultured bacterium
CAAAAAAAAGACAAATTGCCAAAAAAGCAAAATTTTTCTTTTTAGTCATATCTTTTCTCCAATTTTTCAAATATACTTACCTATCTATTCTATCTGTGCGGAAGTAATCCTTTACAGCAAGTTTGCGAATAGACCACGGTCTCTCATTATAAATATAGCCAATCGACTTAATTTTTAAGTAAATAATAAATTACAGGCTTATATTTTAACAATTTAAACTACAACTTGCCTTTTTTCATTATCAGCAACTAAAACAACTGTTATTATCTTTTTACCCTCATTTTTATAACTTTCTGCATATCGTTGGACTTGCTCTTGACCTTCTGCTCTCTTTTTATCTATTTCTTTTGAATTATTGGCAAACTTAAACTCAATTATAATTATCTTGTCATCAAAGGGAATTATCAAATCAGCTCGCCCATCTTTGCTGAAAGACTCTTGGAATGAAGTTACACCTGCACCACCACGAAGCAACATCACAAATAACGAACGATACCAATACTCATTTTGGTTCTTTGGAAAGTCATTATAAGGAATTTTACTTAAGGCAGTGTTAAACATCTCTACTATTTTTTCAATATTTCCTTCATTTAAAAATTTTATGGCTTCCCAAAGATTATCACCTAAAGAAATATATCGTTCTATTTTATAAATATTTCTTAAAAATAATTGAGATATTGATTTTTTGACTTCTTCATTTGGATAATCAAGAGTTAAAATTTCAACATCCCCTCTTGAATCCCATTTTTCTATCGTTAAATATCCTGCTTGAAATAAGAAACTTTCAGGAGTTGATTTTTCTATTTCTTGTTCATCTGCAAAATTTGAAGATACTTTTATATGTCTAAGTATGTCAATATCATTAATTTTATATTGTTTAAAATAATTAACAAGAAATGATGGAGTACCTGAAGTATACCAATAGTTATTGAATTTTTGATCACTGAAAAAATTTAAAATAGAAAATGGATTATATACCCTGATTTTTCCGTCAAATGAAAAACCATCGTAATGTCTTTTTATTTTTTGTAATAATTCTTCTCTATCCATTAATAGTTCTTCAGAAGTATTTTCTATCCAATCAACAAAATTATCTTCAAGCTCTTGTTGGGTATATCCAACTATATCACTATAGTTTTTTGACATTGATATATCACTTAAATTATTTAAACTTGAAAAAACTCCAGCTTTGCTAAATTTTGATACCCCTGTTAGCATTAAAAATTTTATATATGGACAACCTTTTAATACTATATAAAATTTACTAAGAGATTCTCGCATTTCTTCGGCTTTTTCTAAATTGTTTAAATTATCTGTTATTGGTTTGTCATATTCATCTATTAAAACTACTACAGAACCCAACTGTTTATATAATGCATAAATAACTTTTTTAAACATAGCTTTAGCTTCTTCTTCCTCAGCTATATCTAATTTATATAAATAAGCACAATGTTTAAGTTCACTTATAAGGGATTTATTTAATTTCTCTTTAGTTTCATAAGAATCTAAAATACTCATATCTAATTTTATAACTGGACTTGGATTTTTTACTTGTTCTTTTACCCAATCCTCTGCATATAAACCTTTGAATAATTCTGCTTTGCCTTTAAACATTGCCTCTAATGTTGACAAAGTCAATGACTTTCCAAATCTACGAGGACGAGATAGAAAATAACATTCCCCTTTTTCTATCAAATTTAAAATCTGTTTTGTTTTATCAACATAAAGATAATTATTTTTGCGAATATTTTCAAAATTTTGAATACCTATTGGTAACTTCTGCATATATGTTTTCTCCTTCGCATTTTTTTTCTCCTTAATTTCATTAAGGAGCTTATTTAAATGAGCTAAAATCCAAAATTATTATAACACAAAAAATACCTCAAAACAAGAGAACTAATTAAATATAAAAAAATAAGACTGCAAAAAAATTACAGTCTTATTTATTAAATTAGGGACTGTTGGTAAACTCTATTTTCACATATTTAATTATTTACGGTTACGCCAATTTTTGGATATAATACACTCACTTAGACAGTTTTTTTCGCAAATTAGGAGCTTTTTTATTATATCTACTATGAAAAAAACTGATGCGTTCGTTTAATTATATCGCACAAAATTGGCTATTGGATAGTTTACCAACACGCCTGCTAAACATTGCCTAAAGAACATTATTTTATACAAAATTATAATTTCTTTAGATTAGCACCCTAAAGGGTGCTGATTAAAGATTTATCCACAAAGCGGGCCGCACGACAGTACTACTATTGGTAGCAGTGCCGAAATTGATCTCATTGCTAGCGAGGAAAAAACGATAAACATATTTCTTACTACCAGACTTAAGCGAACGAAGCCACCATTTACTATAACCATCCTCAACATAAGCATCCTTAGCCACAGCATATGCAGTTGCTTCACATTTTCCTTTGTTATCATTAGCAAAATATTTTTCTGCTTCTTCTTTACTCAACAAAAACACATTATAAGTAGAACCATCAAAATTATAATTATCACTGCCATCATCCTTAAAAATAATATCTACAGGTTTTATAAATTCCCTTTCTGTGTCATCAAAAGCTGTATTGTAAAAATCACCATTTAGCCAACTACAAATTTCACTATCAGCCCAAACATTCGAATCACCATCAAAAGGCTTACAATCAAGACCATAACGAGATATTACCAAAACTCGATTATTTTTTGTATCTATATCCAATACTTGCCATTTTATTGGCTGAGGCTCCCATTCATCAGCATTCTCTGCATCACCTGTTTGACGATAAAGACCAAATTCTACATAATCACCTACTTTGGCATCTGCAAATGGATTTACTGGGCTTGGGTCAGGTGTTGGACTTGGGTCAGGTGTTGGGCTTGGGTCAGGTGTTGGGCTTGGGTCAGGTGTTGGGCTTGGATCAGGAGTCGGACTTGGAGCTGGGGGCTGATCGTTATTTGCATTTTGTTGAGCTAATAGATAATAAAATGCAGAATTATCTG
>CADASF010000103.1 GCA_902790465.1 uncultured bacterium
AAAATAAATTGGGAGCCTAAATGCTCCTCTTTATATATGTTTTCTCCTTAGCGTTATAGCCAAGGAGCTTATCCTTCCTATTATTATTTTTTTATTTTTAGGAGCTTCAATGCTCCTCTTAATATATATCCTCCTTAGGGTGTGTTTATAAACAAGCAAATTAGCAACTTTTGTATAGTGTAAAATTACTTTCTATAAAATCTCTCTAAAATCTTTCTAAAATAATCAATTCAAGAAACTTTTTGGAGTGTAATACAATAATTTCGGGGCTTTTAAAAAATAAAATAGTTTGTCATCTGCTTTCGCAACTTTTTGGGGTTCACTTCATATTCCACCAGAGAAACAAGAATTTTATTTGGCACAACTACAAGCAAACAATAATTAACATTGCCCAATTTATAGACCTAGAAAATACTGGCGTGAAATCTCCTCCTGCACACAAATGGCATAAAAAAAAACTGTGAAAAAAGATACACATAAAACTTTTTCACAATTCATCTTATTTTCACACAATTACAAAATCGCTGTCACTATTTTTGGCATTACCAAATTTTGTTATTTTTGAACTTGCTCCAGTCTCAATAATAATTACACTGTCCTCTTGTCCAAATTTCTTTTCATAAATATTTTTAATGTCCAGCATTATGTTACCCAAAATTCTCTGACTGTTGTCTATCTCATAAACTGAATATTGAATCCGATGTCCGTATTTTTGCAGATAATGTGATAAATTAGTTCTCAATTTATCGCTTCTTATGTCATAACTAATCAGTATCATTTTTCTTATAAATACTCCTCATCTAAAAATATTTTAGGGAACAATTCAATAGCTCTATCTCTACAAAACCAACGATAATAATCCCTTATAAATCTAAAAATGTGCATTTTGTATCTCAAGATCTCGCCTAAAATTTCTTTCAAAAATTTTCTACTGTCATCAAAATCAATAAAATACTGGTCTTGTTTTTTTTCAAATTTATAAGAATCAATCTGTTTTAAATTTATCATTTTTCTGATTTTGTAATCAACAATAGGTCTAAATGGCTCGATTATATCGCAAACAAGAGATTTTCTCTGCCAAAAAACTTTGTGTAAATTACCTTTGTAAATATCAAAACCATATATATTTAAAATTGCTTCAATAAAATTAAAAAGAATCGTATAGGCAATGTCAAGTAATACATTTATTTTATCTCTCTTTAATCTCGGTTGTCTCCCCTTCCAATCACAATCCCTGAAAATTCTGTTAAAATATGCCTTTGCACAAGTTCCCTCTACTCCCATAATTTCATTGCCGTTTAACTTGTTTATTGCCAGATATTTAATAGAAGTTCCAAGAATTCTGATTGCATTTTCAGCATCTTTATTTCTTATCTTTTTAAGCATATACTGCTGATTCTCTACTTTTTGAATGATAATTTGCTTAGCTATTTCATCTTCACGAGTTGTAGTATATTGCTTTTGACGAAGCAGAGTATTACCTTCACCTAAAAAAGAAATAGTTTTGTACAATCTAAATGATGTGGTAAATAACGAAATTGAAAATCCATGTTCTTTACCTGCTTTTATCAATGGAGATGTTATGCTGACATTTCCAATAATGAACAAAGCAAATATTCTATAGCAAGTATATTGGTATTTTACAATGTCGTTTTTGTCTTTTATGATTAAATTGCTATTTCGGATTAATATTCTATCCCCATCTTCTGCTATGTGAAAAATTAGTTGTTTGTATTTGAAATCGTGTTCACTCAGCATAAAAGACTCCTATCACATGAAGGTTCATAAATACAATTTAGGCATTTTTTTATATTTGTCTGCTCAAAAGATTCAAGATCGAAATTTTGTATATCTTCCAATAATTTAAAAAATTTTTGTTTCATCTCAGGATTTTCATCTGGGAATGGAATTGGATAATTTTTATTGTCATCCATACTGTAAAGTTTTAGTTTTTTGACATTATACCCCATTTCTGTAAGTGCATAATATTGAGCATAAAGTTGAAAAATATAGCCATCATATAAAAATTTTATCTTTGTTTTTCTTTCAGTAAGAAGACCTGTCTTCATATCAAAAATATCTATATTCCCTTGGAGTTGTAATTTGTTTGAAAATACTTCCGTTCCGCAGAGAACATCTTTTCTTGAAGAATATTTTTTGTTATCTATGGCTTCATGATTAATTTTTCCCTGTGTTATTGCCTCACTTTCATAAGTCAAACCATCGAGGTCTGAATATAATTTTTGAAAATATATAGAAGCTGGGCAGAAAAGAAAACTATTTAAACAAGAAATTGCAATAAATTGTTCCAATTTTTTAAAATCCTTTTTTTTATACTATTATAGCAAAAGCATATAGACAAAATCTGTCGTTTAAGAAAAAACTACCACTGCTAATTTTTTATAAAATTATAACAATAATTTAGGGGGATATAAGGTGCGTTTCAGTAATTCGGCAGTTAAATAATTTGAATTAGCCAGTTTTGTGAGATATTATATCCAAAAAGTGGCATAGAAGAAAGTAAACCCAATTATTTAATTTCCAAGTTAATAGTATTCATTTTTATAGTGCACAAAAGTTGCTTGTTAACATTTTGCAACATCTCATTAATAAAAAATTTACAATTATTGATTTTTTTCAATAAAAGTTAGGTAGAATTTGTAACATTTGGAAAATACAATGAGATTAGAAAATATTTTTCTCCTAATTTTATAAACTCCTTGTAAGCATAACATACTATAATTAAAACTTGATTTTTAGTCATTAATATAGTATAATGAGAAAGGAAAGTTATGGCAAATGGAAGATAACAACATCAAAAACATTGTAAGTAGAGCCATAAACAAAGATGAATATAAAAATTTGTCTTATGAAAAAAGAATCGAAAAATTTCTGCAGGAGTCTTCCCTATTCTCAGATGACTATTTTATAATATTTATGCAGGACGAAGAAAACAAAAATGACATTGCAGAATATATGCTGAGACTTTTCACTGGAAAGAAAAATCTAAAAATAACTGGTCCACCTGAACTGCAAAAAGAAATTAAAAATCCAGGTGGAAGAACTGCAGTCCTCGATTTTACAGCTATAGAAATAATAATTGAAAAAGTAATCAACACAAAAAAAAATACAATAGAAGAAAAAATTATTGTAAAAAGATATAATATCGAAATACAAAGACTTCCTGATGGAGCAAGTCCTGAAAGAGCTCGATTTTATAGTTC
>CADASF010000104.1 GCA_902790465.1 uncultured bacterium
CGCATAAGCTGAAGCATAATCTCTATCTTGTATTTGATGTTCGCCTTCTTCTCTTTTTATAGATACATCTTTTGATTTTTTAGCTAATTTAAATTCAATGACTACAATTTTGTCATTAAAAACAATTACAACATCAGAACGACCTTGGTAGGTATGAACTTCAGCAAAATATGTAATTTTAGCAACATTAAGAAGCATTAAGAATAAAGAACGATACCAATATTCGTCTCGATCTTTATAATCATCATAAGGGATACCTGTTAAACCTTTATTGAAAGTTTCAACGATTTTATTTATATTTTCTTCTTCCAATGATTCCCAAATATCATCACTCAATGTAGCATAATTGCTAATATTATAAAAATTATCAAGAAATAAACAAGACATAGAACTACGAACTTCTTCATTGGGATAATCAAGAATTATAATATTTCCTTTTTTATGAAAAATAGTTAAATAACCTGATTGATATAAAAAACTTTCTACACTTGAACTTTCTATTTCTTTTGAATTTGTAAAATTAATTGATACTTTTTTTTGAATAAATTCTTTTTGATCTTTTATTTTATGATTTTGTAAATATTTTGCTAAAAATGAAGGTGTAGATGAATCATACCAGTAATTATAAAATTCACCTTTATCAAAAAAATTTAAAACTGAAAATGGGTTATATACTCTTGTTATACCATTAAAAGAAAATCCGTCATAATATTCTTTAATTTTATCCAAAAGCTCTTGTTTAGCCATTATTTTTTTTTGAGCAATTATCTCAATCCAATCAGAAAAATTATCTTCGAGTTCTTTTTGGGTATATCCAACAATATCACTGTATTTATCATCCATTGAAATATCATTTAAATTATTTAACCCTGAAAAAATTCCAACTTTGCTAAATTTTGAAATTCCAGTTATAAAAACAAACCTCAAATATTTACTGTAAGTTTTTAAAGTATTATAAAATAAACGCAAATATGACCTTATTCTATTCGCTTTTTTGATATTGTCAATATATTCAGTGATTGGAAAATCATACTCATCAATTAGTACAACAACTAAGCCAAATTTTTCATAAAGTGCATAAATTACTTTTTTAAACATAGCTTTTGCTTTTTTTTCTTTATCTATATTTAATTTATACACATTTGCAATATGTTGAAGGTCATTTATGATAGATTCATCTATATCTTTTATATATTCATAAGAATCTAAACCACTCATATCCAATGTTATTACTGGATTTGGATGATTAGCTTGTTCTTTAACCCATTCCTCTGCATAAAGACCTCTGAATAATTCAGCTTTACCTTGAAACATTGCTTCAAGTGTAGAAACAGTTAATGATTTTCCAAAACGACGAGGACGAGAAAGAAAATAACTATTATCTGTTTTAGCAAGTTCAAGTAATCTATGAGTTTTATCAACATACAAATAATTATTATTTGTACGAATTATTTCAAAACTTTGCATTCCAGTTGGAAGTAATTGCATTTTATTTTCTTTCCTCATTTTTTCTTTTTCTAAATTTTCTCTTTTTATTATATATCATCCCAAAAAATATTGCAAATAATTTTTATAAAAAAAGAGACTGGTGTAGTTTTCCAGTCCCTAAAAATTATTCTTTTTCTTTAGAAAATTTTATATAATGAACGAGTGGGCAGATACCTGCAACTCTTACATCTGGTCTCTTATTTAGATATTCATTACCATTAAATTCTGCAGAAGGGTTTCGACCCTCTTTCCAACCAAATTTTAAATAGTGTTTGAGTGGATCAGCTTTTGCTTTTTTGACATCTTCATTATTCGCCAAATAATATTCACTGTCAAATAAACCTGATTTTTTTATCAAATTGTAATTACGAATAAATTTATAGAAATCAAGAGGAATTGAAAGTGGATAGGTAAACAAACGCCCAATACGATATGACCAAGAATTTTGCAATCGTTTTATTGCTTGGTCTTGAATATTGTTTTGTTCGCACAAATTTTTATTCTGATTACTCAAATTTTGGATTGCGTTATTTTTTTGCTTAATTGCAGAATCTTTGTTTTTTATCTGCTCATTCTTCTGCTGTAACTGTTCATTTTTTGTTTTAATCTGATCATTTAATGTTTTAATTCGAGTGTCTCGAGTTTTTTTATCTTCTTTTAATTTAGCTATTTCCTTTATTTTAGTTTTTAAATTCTTTTTATTCAAATACTCCATATAATTTTCTGGAGTCATTCTCAAACCTGCTCTAAAAAAGAAAAATACTTCTTTATCTTTTACATCAAATAAATTAAATGAATCTATAATTTTTGTCAAATCAATTATTTCTTTAACAGTATCAATTTTTTGTATTATATAATTTTGCAAATTGTTTTTTAAAAAACTATTATAAAATGTAAAACCATCAAATGTATCAAGTTTTTCTTTCAATATTTTATGAGACTCTTTACAAATTGTACAAATATCATATAATCTTCGGTCTGTTATTAAATGAGTTGCTGATGTATTTCTCATTCGATAAACATAAAATATTTTATTTATATAAGCCATTTTTGCCCTTAAGATTATTTGAATGTGTAAAGGTACATCTTGTGCTGTTATATATTTAGGAAAATACCAATCATCATAACTATTTAAAAATTTTTTTGAATATAATTTATTCCAAGTATAAAAACACCTATAAGCTAAAATAGTATTCAAACCTATATCTAAATAAGAAAATACTTCTTTGTAAGGAGAATCTTTAAATAAATCTCTATTAGTTTTATAAAATTTGTTATTTTTGCCATATTTAATAAATTCAAATATAACTACATCAACTTGAACTTGTTCTATATAATTATACAATTCTTCAAATGCAGTTAACTCATAATAAAAATCATCACTATCACAAAAAAGAATATATTTACCTGTTGCATTATCAAGACCAACTTTTCTTGTATATCCCAATCCTTCATTTTCTTTATCTATTAGTATTATTCGAGTATCTTTAGAAGCATATTCTTTTAAAATTGAAAGTGAATTGTCTGTTGAACCATCATTTAAACAGATAATTTCTATATCTTTTAATGTTTGGTTACAATAGAATCAAGACATTCAGAAAGATATTTCTCAACATTATATACTGGTACTATTACAGAAATTTTTGGATTACTCATTGTTGTTTTATTTTAAAATTATTCTTTCAATTTATTATTTTTTTCACGAACAGATTTTAATAATGTTACATCACAATCTATATTATCTGCTTGATAAATCATTGCAGATAGGTCTTTTGGTAAACATGAACCACCATATCCACGATTATTTTTATAGACAAAAGTATGACTTCTTCCTATTCTGGAATCCAAAAGCCAAGTCTCACGAAGTTGATTATAATCTATTCCCATTTTTTGAGCTATATCATAAAATTCATTACAAAATGTTACTTTTGTTGCTAAAAAACAATTTTCCATATATTTTGCCAATTCGGCTGTCTTGCTGTCAACCAAATTTATATATAAATCAGATGTATAAACGGACTGATATGCCTGAACAACTTTGTCAAAAGTCCCCTTTTCTCCACCTATTGTTATCCAATCACGAGTTTTCAAATTGGCAAATGGATGATTTGTTGTTTCTCCATAATATTCTGGTTGGAAAAATAAATTGCAATTATTTTTTATTTTTTGCCATTTTTCTGTAAAACCAACTGGAATAGTCGATCTTATTACAATATTTGAAGCATTTAACCAAGATAATACATATTCAACTATTGATGTATCACACTGTCCATTTCCTCCCATTGGAGTTGGAACACAAACAAAAGCAACTTCACAACTATTTATTTCATCTCTATTTCCTATATTTTGTGGTTCATCATATATTACTGCATTTTCAAATAATTTATGCATAGCACCACCAACATGACCATTTCCAACTATTCCTATTTTCATATATTTTTCTCCTTAATATTTTCCAAACATTATGTAATGAACTAATGGACAGATACCAGCAACTTTAACATCTGGTCTTTTATATAAATATTCATTACCATCAAATTCTTCTGAAGGATTTCTGCCTTCCCTCCAACCAAATTTTAAATAGTGTTTGAGTGGATCAGCTTTTGCTTTTTTGACATCTTCATTATTCGCCAAATAATATTCACTGTCAAACAGACCTGATTTTTTTATCAAATTATAATCACGAAAAAGACGATAGAAATCAAGAGGAATTGACAATGGGAATAAAAGAACACGACCTATTCGATATGACCAAGAATTTTGCAATTGTTTTATCACTTGGTCTTGAATGTTATTCTGATTATGCAAATTTTGAATTTCAATATTTTTTTGATTAATAACCGAATCTCGATTTTTTATCTGCTCATTCTTCTGCTGTAACTGCTCATTTTTAGTTTTAATTGTTTCGTTTAATGTCTTAATTCTATTATCTTGAGTTTTTTTATCTGCTTTCAAGTTTTCAATTTCTTTTATTTTAGTTTTTAAAACTTTTTTATTTAAATACTCCATAAAATCAGCAGAAGACATTCTAAGACCTGCTTTTATCAATAAGATAGAATCTCTATTTTTACATTCACATAATTCAGAAATATCAAATAATTTTATTGTATCAATTATATAGTTTACTGTTTCAATTTCTTTTATTTGATAATTAGATAATCTTGAAAATAAATTGCTATAAAAATAACTTAAAAATTGTTCTAAATTACATTTATTTTTTGTAATATTATATATTTCTGCAAAAACATTACATAAATCAAAAATTCGATTTTTTGTTATAGAAGAAGTTACAGTAGATATTGGTCTAATTCTATACACATAAAAATATTTATCAATGTATGACATTCTTGCTCTTGTAAGTAATTGATAATGAAATGGCATATCTTCATATTTTATTTTTTTAGGAAAATACCAATCATCATAACCACTTAAAAATTTTCTTGAATATAATTTTAGGCAAAATCCAACATAGAAAGCAAAAAGATTATATATATCTAAATAAGAAAATTTTTCCATTTTGGGATATTTATCAGCTCTATTTTCTCTATATCCCTTCAGTTTATATTCTCTATAATGATTAAATATAACTACATCTACTTTTACTTTTTCTATATAATTATACAATTCATCAAATGCTGTTAATTCTGCATAATAATCATCACTATCACAAAAAAGAATATACTCTTCACTTGCTATATCAAGACCTACTTTGCGAGCATAACCTTGACCTTCATTTGCTTTATCTATTATTTTTATTCTTTCATCTTTAGAAGCATATTCTTTTAAAATAGTAAGTGAATTATCTGTTGAACCGTCATTTACACAGATAATTTCAATATCTTTTAATGTTTGATTAATTATAGAATCAAGACATTCAGAAAGATATTTCTCTACATTATATACAGGTACTATTACTGAAATCTTTGGATTATTCATAATTTTACAAAATAACTTGCCTTTTTTCATCATCTGCTACAAAAACAGCTGTTATTATTTTTTTGTTTGTATTCGCATAAGCTGAAGCATAATCTCTATCTTGTATT
>CADASF010000105.1 GCA_902790465.1 uncultured bacterium
AATAGATCAGGCTTCAGAAATAGGTCAATGGCAGTTATTTGCATAAAAATATTTTTTATGGCATTATTTTTCAATTATCAAATTTCTAAAAGTCATAGATGAACTAAACTCTAAAAGAAGAACTAAGAAATTTTGCAAAAATATATGATGTTCCCACTGAACATTCAAGTATCAGAGTATTTTTAGTCGATACAATATCCTCAATTTCTTTAAATTGAGCAATTCACTACTATCCACCTTCTTTAAACCACACATTACTAAAAACTGACGAATATATAGTTGATGCAACACCTGTTGAATACGGATATCAACATAATTAAGCAATTCATCACACAAGAACACCTAAAAAAAAACTTGGGTTAAAATGGGGTTATTCAACTACTAAAAAGCATTTCATTGGATTTAAAATCACTGTTGTACTGGAAAGAACTACATTAACTCCCGTTTCTATTATTCATACAATCCTGGAGTCCCCCAATGATGCAAGAATTTTTGAAGGAATTTTAAAAGAATTGAAAAGAAGAGGATTAATTAAAAAAGGAGATAAAATCTACTTTGATTGTGGTTATTTCTCCCATAATAACTACCAAAAATGGCAATCAACATTTATAGAATCATTCCCATCATATTTCCAAAATCTCATTTATGATATTAATAAAATTAAAGAAAGCATATCCTCTTCCATTTGGATTCTTACAAAGATTATGAGTACTTTAAAAAAACAAAAAATGAAATTACTGATCTCGTTAATCAAACTGTTAAAATTCTTACAAACTTGAAAGATTTAAAGCCAATTAGAGGAAATCATTGAAGATTTTCTTCAAAGTAGCCAAAGAAGCATTTGGTTTAGGCGAATTCCACAGTTTATACAGAAAAATCAATGGTCAAAAACATCCTATTAGGACTGATATTAACTACACTAGCAGTACAATCAGGCTTTAAAACTAAAACACAACTACAACGACTAAGTGAAAGTTATGTAAACTTTGAACCACCAAAAGTAAACAAAAAGAAAAAAGATGAAGAAATGGAAGAAATTGAAGAAAAAAGTAAGGGTAAACAAGATGGAGAACCTCAACAAAAGTTGCTGACAAGTATTAAAGACGAAATTACAAACTTATTCAATTATTCAAACATGTAACTCCTCAAAATCAAAAAAAGATGCAAATAATGGGCAAAGTTGAAAATTTTATGGGTTGAGATTTTTTAAAAAATAAACTTCATAACATATCTCAACTTATAGGATGAACATTATTGAATCAACCATCTAAAAAAATATATGATAATAAATTAAGTGCTATACACCAATATTAGTAAAAATAACAAGTTATTATTCCTATAAATTTTATATAGGTTGTAGGAGCTTATATATACTTATGAAACCAAATAAAACTCCTACAAATGATATATGTGCTGAGAAGATATTTAATTCTTTTGTTTGGTTTAAAGATGAAAAAATTTATTTGTCTTCAAAAGTCCCTACAATTGTTGCAATCTTTTTACTATTGATAATGCCATCAGAAATCAAAATAGTCTATGCTATGACTGAAACAACATGTTCCTGTGGTGGAAAACTACACAAACACGAAATCAAACAATGGAAAATGAATAAAATATTTCCTATATACAAACAAAGATACAAATGCCAATCATGCCAAAAAACCATTACTACACCATTAAACGGCCTTGCAGACAAATACTGCAATTACACCAGCAAAATAATGGATTTAGCATTAACAATTGATTACATACAACATATATCCTACAAAAAGAAAGCAAAATTATTCAAAACAGAATTAAGACTAAAAATAAACCGATCCACAGTATATCTTCACAAAAAGAAAAGACACAAAAAATATTCACAAGAAAAAAGAAAAGGAATAAGAAAATTATTAAAAGAAAAAGAAATTGGACTTTCAGGCGTATACAATTATGATGAAGAGTTCATTGGCAATAAAAAGCAAAAATACGCTAGATTAACACTATTAGATGCAAATACTCATGTAATAATCAATGATCAAAAAATACCAAAAGAACAATTCAATTCAGATTTCATCGAAATATTCCTCACATACTCACTAAAAGACTTATCTACCTACAACGACCAAACAAGACCTAATCCCCGACATCCATTACTATTACCAGATTTAAAAAAAGATGTAATTGTTACAGATGGAGATAAAGCATATCCTCACATATTAGAAAAATTAGGAGTCGAACAACATTTATGTGGATTCCACAAAATAATGAACCAAAGAACATTCACATGGAAAGAACAACGCAGAATAAACCGAAAACAAAACAGCTACGAAAACAAAAAAGAAAAAAAAACACCGAAACAATAAAAAAACAAAAATCCAAAGGAAATAACCAAAGAGGAAGACCCTCCAAAAAAGATACAAAAAGAATCAACAAAATAAACAAAATCAAAGAATGCAACAATAAAAACAAAAAATACAGAAAAGAAATCAAAAAACTAAAAGAAGAAAACAAACTATACAAAGAATGCAGCACCAAAATATCAGAATTATTCCAAACAGACACAATAGACAGTGCCAATAGAAAATTTAATACACTATACAACAGAAAACAATATTTACCACCAAAAATCAAAAATTACCTAGAAAACTTCAAAAAAGACAAAGACAAATTATTTAATTACATTGAAAATGAATTAATACCAAAAACAAACAACTGGATAGAAGGATTCTACAAACACACAATGGAAAAACATTACAAAAACACATTCATAACCTCACAAGGCATTGACATGTATTTAAACCTCAGCGAAATAAGATGGTATGAAGAAGTAGTATTCAAACAAGAAATCAAAATTCAAACAGACGACATATGGCAAAAATTAATCACAAACTACTTCAACCCATAAAATTTTCAACTTTGCCACCTATAATAAATTCAGAAAATAAAGAAGATGAATTAATATTATTGACGGATTTGCCAGAACATAAATTTAATACATTTGAAATTGCAGGATTATATAAAGATAGATGGGAAATAGAAGTCAAT
>CADASF010000106.1 GCA_902790465.1 uncultured bacterium
ATGAATAAAAAGAACTAGGTGGATTTGCTTTATTTTGTCTTGCACTAAGTAATATATTATTTCTTTCAAAAATCATTTTAACATTATCTTCATTATTATGCTTTGGATATTGGAAAACATTTTGATTAAATGGTTGATCTTTATTTTGTTGGAAGAATTGCACAAATGGATTTCCACTTAATTTACTATTTTCTTTTAATAAAACAACTATATTTAAATTAATTTTTAGACCAAATTGTTGACCATTAGCATTCAAATTTCCTCCAATTATAAATGGATGAGCAGGCGGTTGTCTATTAAAATGTGAAGGGTCCATTGCAATTTGGAATATAGCTGTTCCATTATTAAACATGGAATTTCCTCCATTTTGGCAAGTTAAACCAAATGGATTATTATCTAAAATCAATTGACAAGGACCATTTAATCCTTGGCTATTAAGTCCTAATTGTATTATTCCATTTGCTCTTTGGAATTGAGAATTTATTATAATACCATTCTGATTTCCAGCTTGTTCTACTTTAGTAGTAGGATATTGGCCTTGATTTTGGAATATTCCTTGTGAAGGTTGTCCTCCTGTATTTGGAGCATTACCCATTAAATTAAATAAAGCAAATGGATCATTTGCATTATTTGCTGAGGGCATATTTGTATTTTGAGCTGGAGGTGGATTATTTTGACCCATATTATTAAACATTGAAAAAATATCATCCACTGTATTTTTTTGTTGTTGCTGTTGAGGTTTAGGTTGTGGTTGCTCTTCTTTTTTTGATTTTTTATTTTGAGCATTAATATTCTCATTTCCACCGTTATCATCGTCTAAACCTATTAAATCTGCTTCGTTGTTTTGCTGTTGTTGTTCCAATTTTTCTTTTTTTCTTTTCTTTCTTTCTTTTTTCTCTTCTTTCTTTTTTTTGGCTTTCTTTTCTTTCTCTTTTTCTTCTTCCTCTTTTGATTTCTTTTTTTCTTTCTCTTTTTCTTCTTTCTCTTTCTTTCTTCTTTTCTCTTCCTTTTCTTCCTCTTCTCTTTCTTGTTTTGCAATTGGATCATTTATATAATCTTCTTCTGTAATAATTTCTTTTTGTTTCTTCAAATAAACTGCACTAACATTTGTCATATTACAAATCATATCATCTACAACATCTGGCTCTAAATCATCTTCATCTGTAAAATCAAATGGAGGTTTCTCACTTACCATCATGTCTTTGGCTATATCCGGATCTATTTCTAATAATCTCCAATAGATATATGCCCTGTCTCTAATATCTGGATTTTCACTTTCTTCGGCTCCTTTTTGTAAGCATAATTTTACTATTTCCTCACTTTCATCGGGTTTATTGACAAAGTTTTTAACACCTGCATTTAATATTTGCAATTTGACTTTTGAAGAATATTCTACATTGGAGAAATTATCAACGAAATATGTAATCATTTCTGTACTTTTTGGAATCATAGTACAAAAGTCTCCTAAAATATATAAAGCAGCGCTTTTTGCATTTTGATCTGATAAAGAATTAATTAACTCTACACTTAATTTATTAATTAATTCCAAAGCTCTTCCTTTATATTTCCTCATTAAATCTCTAGAAACAATTATACTCTCTGAAATAGCTTCGTCATTGTTATTGTCTATTATCTTTCCTAAAGATTCTACGCATATATCTAAACTTTTTTCGAATTTATATCCGACACATCCTATATATTTAACACTCTTATGAATTAGTTCTGAATTGGTTTCTGTTAAAGCATAAGAAGTGAATTCTTTTATGATAACTTCGAAATTTTTATTGTCGCATAGTTTATATAAGATATCTACTTTTTCAAGTTTTACATATATAGGATCGTTATATTGGACGAAAAAGTATTTGAAGTCTTTATCTAAAAGCATAGGTCTTTTTTGTACAATGGCATGTAATGATCTGAGTAAAACATATTGAATTTCTGGATAGCTCATTAAAACCGACATGAGACTATTCGATAATTTTTTGCAATAATTTCTTACTTTATCAATGTTATCTATTTGGTCCATGAATTTTAATATGACCTTTATGGCGCTCATAACCACACCTGGATTAGCATGACTTAATCTTGGTAAGACTCCTTCTATGACCTCTTCTGCATGTGAAGCTTTTTTTGGATTATATAAAATAAGTGCATCTAAGATAGCTACTTGTCCCCATTCACTTGCTTTAGCTAAAGAGTCTAAAATATGTTTTAAATATTTTGATTTTAATTTGAGTTGATTGGCGCCACTTAACACAGAGATTTCGTTCAAAGCTTGCATTGAATTTGCAACTACAACCGGATTTTCATCTTTTAAACATTCATGCAAGGTATTTAAAAATCCGTTTTCTCTTACTAATTGTGGTGATGTTAGATATAACTTAGGAACGCATAAAGCAGCTATTTTTCTAACATAAGGGTCTTTGTCTTTAAAGCAATATGTAAGAGTTTCGCAAAGATATGTTACTACTTCTGGTACTTGGATACATCCCATAGTACGGATGGCCAATCCTCTTATAAGAGGAGTTGCTCCTTCTTTAGCATCTGAATGAAAGGCAGCTACTGCCAGGAAAATTAAATCTGGTTTTATTTTAGCATAATTGATTAAGTATAAATAGACTAATTTTTTTAGTTCTATATTTTTGGTACGAATTATCTTGACTACATCTGGGAATAATTTTGAAACATCTTTTCCAATTGTCATTGAAGCAATTATTTGTTTCATGGCATCCCTTTGTTTATCAATTTTAAGAGAATTTAAGCCTTCTTGTAACTCTGCATCTTCTGGATTTCTGTTTTGAAAGTATTTTGTTCCTCCTTGAGATATTTCCTTTTTTTTTAGGAAATTCATTTTTTGAAATTATATGAAAATTTAAATTAAAGAGATATATTTATTTTTTTGATAATAAAAATAATTAATTTTTTTTAAATGCTTTAAATATTTACTAAAAATATAATAATTTATTGGGGATTGGGGTTTGGGGATTGGGGATTGGGGATTGGGGATTGGGGATTGGG
>CADASF010000107.1 GCA_902790465.1 uncultured bacterium
TAACAATATTCTTTCAAGTGAAAATATAGATAATATTGTAAATGTCTATCAAAAGAGGATAGAAAAAGAGAATTTTTCCAAATTGGTTGACTATGAGACTGTAAGAGATTTGGATTATAATCTTTCTGTTAGTACCTATGTAGAATCAAAGGGAGAAGAAGAAAAATTTGATATAGATTCTTTAAATGTTGAAATCAAGCAGATTGTAGCAAGACAACAAGAACTTCGTTTGGCTATAGATAAGATTATTGAAGAAATGCAGAAGACAGCTTAAAATTTTTAGTTTTTTGCTTTTGCTAATTTTTAGGGTGTGTTGGTAAACCTATTTTTGCATATTTAAAAGTTGCTATAAACTATCCAATATAAGCCTGTACACTGCCATTTTGTCATTGCGAGGCTTGGAAATAGTTAAAAACTCTAAAGAGTTTTTAAAAAAATATCCCCCAAGGGGGAAGCCCAGCAATCTAAGCCTGTAAATTATCCTGTAAATTATTATTTACTTAAAAATTGAGTCGATTGGCTCTATTTAGAATGTGTTACTCGATCTACTTAATAAATTAATAAATTTAAATTAAGTGGTTGAGATTGCCACGGTCGCATAGCTCCCTCGCAATGACATCACCTCTAAAGAGAGGCTGTTTTGATAGTTTAGTAACACCAATTAATTTTATCGAGGTAAGAGAATATTTAAAATGTCAAATTTACAAGAATTAAAAAATACAGTTCAAAATCCGCTCCTTCTCTTGAAGGAGATAAAAAATAGTGGAGTAGAGTTTAAAAAGTTAGGGGAAGTTGGGATATTTTACAGTGGTTTAAGCGGTAAAAATAAATATGATTTTATTAATGGAAATGCCAAATTTATTTCCTATAAAAATGTTTTTAATAATATGGAGATAGATTTAAATATTAATGATACTGTAAAAGTGAATGAAAATGAATCTCAAAATACTATAAAATATGCAGATGTTTTATTTACAGGTTCGTCAGAAACATTAGAAGAAAGTGGTATGTCTTCTGTTGTTACTTCTGAACCGCAAGATAATTTTTATTTGAATAGTTTTTGTTTTGGTTTGAGATTTTTTGATAATATAAAAATTCTTCCTCAATTTTCAAAATATTTATTTAGAGCTTCACATATTAGAAAGCAAATTATAAAATGTTCACAAGGGGTTACAAGATACAATTTATCAAAGAAAAAAATGGAAAATATCGAAATTCCAATTCCACCTTTAGAAGTTCAAGCAGAAATAGTGCGGATTCTCGACACATTTACAAAAGATGTAAATGAATTAATTGATTTATTAAAAAGGGAACAAGAACTAAGAAAGAAACAGTATTCTTATTATTTAGATAAATTTACTACAATTGAAAATTCTGATATTGTTAAATTAAAAGATGTGGCAATATATAGAAAAGAAAGATTGAAAAGAGAATTTTTGACAGAAGATAATTATATAAGTGTTGAAAATTTGTTGAAAGATAGAGCAGGAAAAATAAAATCATCAAATCTTCCTTCAGTAGATAGTGTTATAAAATACGAAAAAGAAGATATTTTAATAGGAAATATTCGTCCTTATTTAAAGAAAATTTGGTTTTCTGATTGTATAGGTGGAACAAATGGCGATGTTTTAGCTATTGGTGTAACAAATAAGGAAAAAGTTTATCCCAAATATTTATATTATATTTTGTCGTCAGATACTTTTTTTTCTTATGATGTTAAACATTCACAATGTGGAAAAATGCCTCGTGGTCGTAAAGATATGATACTGGAATTTACTTTTAAACTTCCGCCAATTGACACCCAAAAAAGAATAGTTGACATCTTGGACAATTTCGAGAGATACACAAATGATTTACAGGAAGGCTTACCTGCAGAAATCGAAAAACGCAAAAAACAATATGCCTACTATCGAGACGAACTGCTAAGGTTTGAAAGAAAATAAAGAAAGGAGAAAAAATATATGGCTAATTTTCAAATGGAAATTGATCCTATATTAAAAGCTCAAGTTGAAGAACTTTATTTAGGACTCGGAATAACTCTTCCAGAGGCAATAAATATTTTTATTCACCAATCTTTACTGGTTAGAGGGATTCCATTTTCTGTAAAATATCCTGATGAAATATTTAATCCTGAAACAGAAGAAGCTATAAAAGAAGCAAAAGATATATCAGAAGGAAAAATTTTTGCTAAATCATACAAAACAGCTAAGGAATTATTTCAAGAATTGGATTCTGAAGAATGTTAACATTGAAAACAACAACAAAATTTAGAAAAGATTATAAAAAAATAAAAAAGCGTGGTTTAGATGTTTCTCTTTTAGAAAAAATTATACAGGATTTATTGGAAGAAAAAACACTTGATAGAAAATATAATGATCATGCATTAACTGGTAATTATTTAGGATTTAGAGAATGTCATATACAGCCAGATTGGCTCCTTTTATACACTATCAATAAAAATGAACTAATTTTGACAGCTTCTGCAACAGGTAGCCATAGCGATTTATTTAAGAAATAAATTATGATATTTTGGACAATTTCGAGAGATACACAAATGATTTACAGGAAGGCTTGCCTGCAGAAATTGAAAAACGGAAAAAACAATATTCCTACTACCGAGACGAACTGTTGAGGTTTGAAAGAAAATAAAAACACAGCTTGTGAAATTTTTCACAAGCTGTGTTTTTGTCCCCTTTTACTGTTCTACTCCATTTACTTTTTTAGCTCCCCAAGGATAGCCTATTGTTGCTGTCATTTTTGTTGGATCATAAGTTATTTCTGCAAGATTATAAAAAGCATTTGATCCAATACTTGTAACACTGTCTGGAATATCGAGTTTTAGATTTGCTGTGTTATTAGAATAACCACAATTACAAAAAGCCTCTTCTCTAATGCTTTCTAAATTTGAATTCTCTTCAAAAGTAATACTTGTCAATAAAGTACAATTTGCAAAAGTACCAACGCCAATAGTTGTAACACCCTTTGGAATAGTAATACTTTGTAATGAAGAGCAATCTTCAAAAGCATAACTTCCAATGCTTGTAACACCCTTTGGAATAGTAACACTTTGTAATGAATTACAATCGTCAAAAGCAGAATTTCCAATGCTTGTAACACTGTCAGGAATATTAATATTTGTTAATGAATATAACCAAAAAGCCTTGTTAGGAATTTCTGTAACTCCATCTGGAATAGTCACAGCTGTAATATCTGATTTAGTTTTAACATCTATAAAAGTTACATTATTATTTTTACGAACTC
>CADASF010000108.1 GCA_902790465.1 uncultured bacterium
ACACCAATGACAAATGAAAATTTGTTCAGTCATATACATTTTGGATTCGCTTCACACAATATTAAAACAGTTGTTGCCAATGGTAAAATATTGATGAAAAATCACAATCTTGTAAATATTGATGAAGAAAGAATTTCAAGAAAATCACAAGAATTAGCACAAAAACTTTGGAAAAGAATCTAATCTAAAAAATATACAACCATAAAAATAATTGAAAGGAGAAAAAACATGAGAAAACTTGCAATGCTTAGCCTTATGCTATTTATAGCCCTCATTTTTACATCGGCATGTGGCTCGGGTGGAAGTTCTGGCTCTTGTGAATTTACAGGATACCCAAATATTTTGGGAAAACTCACACTTTCTAAAGATAAGTTCAAAATAAACAAAGGGCAAACTGATAAAATCACAGCTTATGTTGACGGAAAAGACAAAACAACAGAAGCAATTTTTACTGTAAAATCTGAAAAAGAAGATACTACCACTAAAAAAACTATTGCTAATGTTGACAAGGGAACTATAACAGCTATCAATGCAGGAACGGCTGTTATAAATGTACATATTGACAATACTGAAGAAGACAAAACTTTTACTGTCAATGTAATTGACCCTACACTACCTACACTCGAAGTCGTTAAAACGCTAATTAACTACGAAATTGGACAAGACACAACTGATATTGAAAACATAATTGTTACACTTAACGGACAAGATGTTACAGATAAAGTCAATTTTACTTCTACAGATGAAAATGTTGCAACTGTTGATGAAAATGGAAAAATTACATTCATTGCTGAAGGAGAAACACAAGTTATAGTTCACCTTGACGGAGCTAATGACCAAATTGTTACTATTAAAGTTACTCTTCCTGAACTCGAAATAAATAAAAGAGAAATTACTCTACAAGTAGGAGAAACAGAACAGCTATCAGTCAAATTGAAAGGTGAAGACAAAACAACTTTTGGAGCTACTTATCAATCGAGCAATCCAAATATTGCTACTGTTGATGAAAACGGAAAAATTACAGCTGTTGCAGAAGGAAAAACTGAAATAACAGTTAAAGTCGATGGAGCAAAAGAAGCTATAATTTCAGTAACAGTTCCACACCAAAAAGCAACACTCTCAAAAGATAGTTTTAATTTAATGCTTGGAAATTCAGAGGCTCTTCCAAGTGTTACACTCAGAGGAGAACCTGTAACCTGCCAATTTCAATCGAGTAACGAAAATGTTGTTACTATTGATGAAAATGGAAATATAAAGACTGTTGGAGTTGGAGAAACTAATATCACTACTCAATGTAATGGAGATGAATTCACAATACCTATAAAAGTCTATGACACTTTGACAACAAATGCCACTAATTCTTCAGGTCAAAATATAACTGTAAATACTAAGGTTTTGGCTGGAGACGAAGCAGATGATATGAAAATTATTCTTCGTGATACTGGAATGATCGACAATGAAAATGCTGTTCAAAATATTGTTCAAATTGATCAAACAGATGATGTCGCTGATGTAACAATAGACATAGATTCTGAAGACGGAACAAAAGTTGCTGTTATTTCAAAAAATCAAAACGGAAATATTGATTATGTTTCTACAGAAACTGTGCAAGATAAAAAAATAACTGTTTCAAGTGTATATGATAAAAATATTTATCAAGTTGCTAAAGAAGATGAAAATGGACAGACTGAAATGGTTTTAACAACAGCAGGATTTTATAAAGATGACGAATTGTTAGCTGATTGGACCACTTGTAATACTTGGAGTCCAAACTGGTGGACACAACATGCAGGTGGTTATAATTTAATGGCTTCACACAGTGACCTACTTAAAGCAACAAAACTTATAATACCAGAAGGTGTAAAAACACTTGGGGGAAGTACAAACAAACAATTATTTGTACACTGTGGATATGGATATTTAGGAAGTAAATTACGAATTGTTGTATTACCTAATTCTCTTGAAGAAGGTGATATAGGAACTCCATTTTTAAGTGAAGCATTTATGGGATTCACTAATATAAATATTCGCTCAGATAATCCACATTTTGAAAGTATTGAAGGAGTAATATATAGTGAAGATTTAAAAACATTATATCTATGTCCAACAAATAAAACACAAATGAGAATACTTGACACTTGTATAACAATAAATGAAAGAGCATTTGAATATAATCAAACAACAAGTGCTGGTCCTGAAGGCAGTGGAGCAGATATTATAATACCAAATAGTGTAACAACTTTAAAGACAGATGTATTTGTTCATGAACCAAATATAGTCTGGATCGAATTACCAAGTAGTGTAAAAACTATACATCCAATATTTGCTTGTTTTGATTTCCTGCATCCAAAATTCAAATCAATGTTTGTTCCAAGTTCTGTTACAACAATAAACAGTGGAGATGCTCCAAGTGGTTATAAACCATTTGGAACAGAAGGCTTAGGAACAATATATTATGAATCAAACGGCGTAACTCGTGAACAATACAGAGAAATAGTAGCAGGATATAATAACTAATCTAATACGAAAAAAACTTCCTATAGTTCATTAATGAACTATGGGAAGTTTTTTATTTCACATTATTTTCACTTATTGTTTTTCGAGTAATTCAAGAGTTTTGCCGAGAGCATTTATCTCTTCTCCATAAGAAGCCCAATCGTCATTTTTCTGTGCTTCTTTTGCCTTTTTGAAATGTTCAGAAGCCTTTTTTATCAACTCTTTTGAATCATAAGAGATATTTTTTTAATATTGTTGTCTGTCAATTTCACATCTTTTTTAGGATCAACAAATATTTTTTTCAAAGCAGTATCCAAATCATCTTCCATAGCAACTTTATCACCATATACAACAAATTAAATGAGGGGGAAATACAAATGAAGTATGTATGCAAAGTATGTGGATATGTCTATGAAGGAGACAATCCTCCAGAGGAATGACCAATCTGTAAAGCAAAGAATCCTTTTAATGAAGTAAAAGATGAAAAAGTATATGCAGATGAACATAGAGTTGGCTCAGCAAAAGGTCTTGATGAAAGA
>CADASF010000109.1 GCA_902790465.1 uncultured bacterium
TAAAGTTAGAAAAAACTTCTTTTCCGATAGAAATTATTTTGTACTTTTTGCCTTCATATTCATAAGTTGCAGGAATATCAATAGATGTAACTTCTTTTTCATCTTTGTAAATAAAATTATATTCTAAATTTCCATGTTTAATATGTTCACAAGTTTTTTCTTGAATTTCATAGCCAAGTTGTTTGAGAACCTTTTTATTAAGTTCAACTTCAATAAAATCTTGCATTTTTTTCTCCGTCCCCATTCTACCCATTGACCTTAATTTTTCAATAATCTACAACCTTTTTACTCCATTTATTCCCTTTGCCCCCCAAGGTGAGCCTTCTGCAGTGCCATTGTAATTTACATTTGGAACATTGAGAAAAGCATCCCTTCCTATTGTTTCAACAGAATCAGGAATAGTCAAATTTAGAGAAGTACAGCCTGAAAATACTCCATCATCTAATTTCGCTAAATTTTTAGGCATATGTATCTCTTTTAAAGATGTACAATTTTCAAAAAGATTATATCCAAGATAACTAATATCATCTGGAAGATAAATTTTTTCTAAAGAAGTACAACCACTAAATGTTGAATGGTCTATCTGTATTACATTTTCTGGAATATATATATCTTCTAAAGATGTACAATCTGAAAAAACAGAACACCAAATAATTTCAAGATTTTTTGAAATAGTTACTTTTTTTAAAGATGTACAACTTGAAAAAGCACAATCACCTATATAATCAACACTATCAGGTATGACAATCTCTTTCAAAGAAGAACAGCATTCAAACGCATTATAATCTATCACTTCAACTTTATCAGGAATAACTATGTTTTCTAAAGATTTACAATAATAAAAAGTAAAATTTTCTATTTCTTTCAAATCTTTTGGAAGAGTTACGGATTTTAATGATACACATTTTTTAAAAACAGCTTTTCCTATTTCTTTTACACTATCTGGAATTTTTACACTTTTTAACGAAACAGAATTTTCAAATAGATTATCTGCAATTTTTACAATTATATAATTTTCTCCCTCATAAGTATAAGTAGAAGGAATATCAAGATATTCTACAGGTACACCATTTTTGGAAATTGTAAATTTATTTTCTACTTCATCTCTTCTAAATTTATCACATGTATATTTTTCTTTTTTCCTATATATTTCATAACCCAAGATTTTTAAGACATCATCATTTAATTCTGAACAAAATTTGACATCATCTGTATAATTTATCTCTTTTGAAAAATTACAATTAGCAAAAGCACCTATTCCAATTTTATTTACTGTTTTTGGAATATCTACATCTTTTAAAGAAATACAACCAGCAAAAGCATTTTCTCCTATTTCCGTTACAGTATCTGGAATAGTTATATTTTCCAAAGATTTACAATTACAAAACATCTCTTTAGGAATTTTTGTCAAATTATCAGGAAGTTTTACGCTTTTTAGGTTAGTACAATTTTTGAAAGCACCTTCTCCTATTTCAGTTACACTATTTGGAATATCAATCTTTTGTAAAGAACAACAAGAAGAAAAAACATTATCACCTATTGATTTTACCCCATCAGGGATTATAATTTCTTGCAAAGAAGAACAGCCAATAAAAGCACAATTATCTATTAGATTTATACTATTCGGAATTATTACATTTTTTAAAGAGTTACAATTACCAAAAAGTCCCCAAGAAATTTCTGTCAATTTATCAGGAAGTATTACACTTTTTAATTTATCACAATAACTAAAAGCATGTTCTTCTATTTTCAAAACACTATTTGGAATATCAATTTTTTCTAAAGATTGACAAAAAGAAAAAGCATTTTCTCCTATTGCTGTTACAGTATTTGGAATAGTTATATTTTCCAAAACTTCACAACTCAAAAAAATTCCTCTTCCAATAGAAGTTATTTTGTACTTTTTACTTTCATATTTATAAGTTGCAGGAATATCAATAAATGTTACTTCTACTCCGTCTTTAAATATTGGTTTATAATCATCTATAGTCCGACCGTCAAATTTTTTGTACTGCTTCTCTCGAAATTCATAACCAAACTGTTTTAGAATTTTCTCATCTAATCCAACTTCGATGTAACTTTCCATATATGTTTTCTCCTTAATTTTTTCTAAAATTAAGGGGCTCCAATGCTCCTCTTTTATATGTTTCTCTTTTTTCTCCAACAATTCTATTATACTAAATTACGATGACAAAATCTGTCATTTATAAAAAAAGAGTTATTACTTTTTTGTCACAAATAAAAAAGATCTCATAAGTTAAATTAGTGAGATCTTTTTTAGGGTAGAAATGGAATAATTATTGATTAAAGATTTATACTTTGTTTTTTTGTTCAAATAATTTACAGCACTATCTGTCGTTTTTCATCATCTGCGACTAAAACAAGATTGATTACTTTCTTGTTTGTTCCTTCGTATGCAGAAGAATAATCTCTTGATTTTATCTGCTCTTCGCCTTCTTTTCTCTTCTTCTCTACTTCTGATGAATTTTTTGCCAACTTAAATTCAATAACTACTACTTTATTTTTGAAAACTATAACAACATCAGAACGCCCTTTAAATGTGTGTACTTCGGCAAAATATATTACACCTGCACCACGAAGCAACATCACAAACATTGAACGATACCAAGATTCTTTTCGTTGGTCTAAATATTCTTGTAAA
>CADASF010000110.1 GCA_902790465.1 uncultured bacterium
CCCTTTCAATATTTGCAACAAGAACAATAGCTACTGGCGCATTTGTTACGCGAGGTTTGATTTCACCTAACCTTGCCAAAGTCTCTTTGTCTTTAACAATGACAAATTCCCATGGTTCGGCACCCAATCTTGATCCTGGTGCCTGCATTCCAGCCTTGATGATTTTTAAAATATCTTCATCACTTACTTCCTTGTCCTGATATTCGCGAATGCTTCTTTTTGTATTAATGATTTCTTCAAATTCTACCATATAATCACTACATTAATTTAATTCATTTAAATATTAAAAAATTACGGTAAAAAAAAGAAGGGTGTCCGCCAAAATTGATTTTTGATTTTTCGTCAAAAAATTTTTTAGCCTAATTTTTATTATTTTTACTATATTCTTTCAAATTTTTATTTATTTTAATTTTAATACTTTATTTATTTTTTAAATCATCATTGAATTTCATATTGTTTTTATTTTTTGTTTTAATTGATTTTTAGATAGTTAAGTTTATATACTTGATTGTATATATTTTATATTAAGTATAAGTAGATTTGGTGTTGTTTTTTATGGTTAAAAGAAAGTTAAATAAGAATCAGACAAAATTGGGAATTAGGACACTTGATTGGAATGTTCCAACTAATCATATTTCTCGTTTTGTCGTGGAATTTGTTGAAGAAGTTTTTCCACTTTTGAATATCAAAGAACCCAAGAAAAAGAAAGGAAGAGACTCCCTTCCAGTAGATTCAATGTTAAAACTACTTATTTATGCTAAAATACAACATATTGACCGAACATCCATTATTGCAGACATGGCACGATACCATGACATATTTAAATATGTTTGCGATGATATTCGACCTTCTGAAAGATCAATTCAACGATATCGAAGAGAATATGGCCATTATTTCGAAGTATTATTGAAAATGACCTTAAAAAAAGCCTTTGATGAAGGATTCACGGAATTTAATCACGTTGCTATTGATGGAACCATCAAAAAAGCATACAATTCCAACAACAACACCATAACAAAAAAAGAAACACAAATATTGGTCGATTACTACGAAGGACGGCCAATAGACTCCAAATCCTTTGAAAAACTCCATAAACCAGCTCAAAGATTACTCGAAAAGAAAGACATGGATGATGAAGATAAATTAGAACTATTATATGGAATAGAAACACAATTCACATTCACAGGACAAGATAGAATACCAGTAAACGATATTGAAGCAAGATTTATGAAAGGAAAGAAAGGAAACTTCATGGTTGCCTATAATATCCAATCTGCAGTCGATTACGATACCAAATTAATCTGCGCAATAAACGTCACACAAAATCCTACAGACCATTACGAACTACCAAACATCGCAGAAAGAGCAATAAAAAACATTAACACCAAACCAAAATATATAAGTGCAGATACAATCTACTTAAACCAAATATCACTATCTTACTTGGCAGATAAAAAAATAGATGGATTAATACCAAACAGAAAGCAAAGCAAAGAAAAAATAGGAAAATTAAGCCCAAATCCCTATCATAAAGACCATTTTGAATATGATTATGAATTAGATGCATTTAAATGCCCAAAAAATCAATACATGTACTTTTTTGCGAAATACTATGAACCACACAAAGACCCAGAAAAACCAGATAAAATAAAAAGACTTTACAATAATTATGAAGCTTGTAAAAACTGTAAAGCAAGAAATAAATGCTGTTCATCCTCACAAACACACAAAACCATCACAGAATACGGTTCAGAAATGCAAAAAGCAATGAACCACAAAATGGAAAAACAAGAATATAAAGACGAATATGCCAAAAGATCAAGTGTTGAAGGACCATTTGGAATATTCAAAGAACAATTCCAAATAGAAAAAGAAGTAGTCACCGGAATGATAAAGACAGAAGAAAGAATAAACTTAGACGCATTAGCATACAATTTAATACGATTACACAATATAAAACAAGAAATAGAAAATAAAACCGAAGATTTAGAAGATTTCTGCGAAAGTACATCAATTAAAAACCAATTGAAACTCGATGTAACAATATTTTAAAAAAAATCAACAAGTCAACCAAAATTTAATTTTGGCGGACACCCAGAATTAAAAAAAAAGTGGAAAGATTAGAAATTTGAATTTTCAAATGACCTGAATCCAATATCATTTTCCCCACAATACTCTTTAACATGTTCTATTATCTCGGAAATATCCCCATCCGAACATTCATTTTTAAAATAGTACACAACTGGTTGAGCATTTGTATATACAGTTAAAACCAAATAATCTTTACCATAGACACTTACATCAAGAGTATTGTAAATCTGAATACTTTTTATAATTTCTGATTGGATTTTTCCAACTGATGCCTCATTTCCGAATGATTTGATTTCACTATTTTCATACATTTCCTGTAATTTAATAAGTTTATCCTCATCATTCAAAACATCATTATCGGGTTCAATTTCACTTAATTTATCTTTGAAAAGTTTAGCATTGTGCAATTTTTCCTGAACTTCCAGTAATTCCTTTTCCAGTTCTTTTTCCTCTTCCAAAAGAGAATTTATGAATGCTTCACTGCTATTGTTGAAGTTTTCATACATTTCCAAAACATCTCTTGG
>CADASF010000111.1 GCA_902790465.1 uncultured bacterium
GGAGCGAAGGTCTGAAGTGAGTGTATTGACTCTGTTCGAGCTTCTAAGCTCATTTTCAACATTTGCCTCTGGCTCAAAATTCAAATGCAATTCTGCGAGGTTTCGACCTGCTCTGCTTATCTTTTCAAAAATTGCATAATCTTCAACAAGTGGAATTTTTGGCAGTTCGTTTTTTAGATTATTAGCAAATTTCTTTCTATAACTTTCAAGGTGAAGGAAGCCATAGACATAGTAAAAGATGTCCTCTTTTGTCAGAAGGAGCTTATTTTCAACTTGTCCGCTATATTGGTCTTTTGCTCTTTTGTAAATCCAATCGCTTATTCCGTCTCTGCGGATATAATCTCCTCCCAATTTTGAATTATTCCATTGGTCTGTTTCTTCAATTAAAAGCCCTTTAAGTTCAGGCTGATTTTCTTTTTCTTCTGCTTGTTTTGTTTTTTCGTACCAATAAAGAGGGAATGCTTGAACATTATAATTAAATTTGTTATCGAGCATTTTATCTGATATGATACAAGAAAAAGAACTTGGATTTCCTGTACTTGGTACACCAATAACAATATTATCAAAATCACCATTAGGAAATAATTGTGGCATTTGATAAGAACAAGCCATTAATCGAGTTTCATTTTTTAAATTTTGGATACAAAATGGACGATAAAGGGCTTTTCTATTAACAGAATTACTAAAAATTATTTCTTCATTTGCTCTTATTCTTTTTAATACATCTCTTCCTAAACTTAATTTGTCATTATCTTTATTTACAAAGTTTTCAACAGGTAGTTTTTTATCTGAATTTTGATAGCGTTCTCTCTCAAAATTGTAAAAATCAAGTGCCTCTGAAAAATATTTATGTAATCTTTCTCTTGAAAAATTGTAAAATAACCCATCTTGAGCTGTTACAAAACCAAAAGAATATGTAGTAAAAAAACTTTTCGATTTTTGATCAAATTTTGTACTTGGATAAAGTGGAATGAAATTGTCAAACGAATCATCTCTTTTATTTAACCAAGAGCCATATTTATCAGGTTCAATATCAATAAAATCAAGATTTACAAAAGATTTTTCTTCTGCAACTTTTGCAAGTTTTTCTTCTCTGCTCAAATAATCGCCAATATCACAATATTTTATTTGACAAGCTTCATTTTTTGCAGTCTTGACTAAAAGAACAATACAGACAGTAGTTCTACAACCTTGCCCAAATATAGGTCCTCCTTCTTGTTTGCCTTTTTCTCCCTTTGTGTAATGATTGCCTCTAAGATTGTAAATATAGATTTTGTTAAATTCTTTTTCAAGACATTTTCTAAAACCATCCATAGAAGGATTTTCAATCCAACCGCCATTTGTTATATAACAGATAATGCCTTTATCTTTTATTCTATCTGTTGCATATCTAAAGGCTTTTATATATGAATCAAAAACAGATACTTTTCGAGTTGCTTCTGTTTCTTTTGCATAAGTATTTCTTATTTTTTCTTCAAGTTTTGGATAGCTTTGATTTTGGGCACTATCATTTGCACTCTTCTGCCCCATTGAGTATGGCGGATTGCCGATAATAACAGTTATATTGTCTTTTCTCTGCTTCTTAGCTTGTTCTGCATTTTGATAAAAATGCTCACTAATACCTTTTAAATCGTTTTCTTCTGAATCTTTTGCTTCATAACTTAAAAATGTATCTTGCAAGCAAAGTTTTTTAAATGGCAAATATTCGCCTGTAATATCTTGATATGTCTGCTCAATATTTATTCCTGCAATGTAATAAGCCAAAAGAATGATCTCGTTTGCATTTAATTCTTCTGTAAATTTTCTTCTTAATACATCTTTATTTTTTCGTGATAGAACAGAAATTTTTTCAATCAAGCGAGTTATAAATGTACCTGTTCCTGTGAATGGGTCTAAAATCTTGATCCCTTCATCTGCAAGAGACTTGCCGAACTCTTCTTTTAAAATATCATCAACAGAGTTGATCATAAAATCAACTGCTTCAATCGGTGTATAGACAATGCCGAGCTGTTCCTGAACTCTTGGAAATGCAGTTTTAAAAAATTTGCCGTACAAATCTTTGATTATATTTTGCCTCTCGATTTTCTTCTTTGCAGGGCTTAATTGGCTGTCAGGTCGTGTTACATGTGAAACATCATCTTTTATCGTGTCGTAAAATTCTTGTAGTTGTTTATAAATTTTGTCAGGCTCATCTTCTTCAAGTTTTTTGATGACTTTTTGCAAATCTTTTGAAATAACATTACTTGCTACAAAGTCTTTTACTTGGCTCTCTTGTGTGTTTCTGCTATCTTCTTTATTTTTATTATCTTCATTATCCCTGCCGTCTTGTTCGTTAAACTTTCCAAAAATAGCCTCAAAAATAGGTTTTGTGATGAGTTGTTGGGTCAACATCTCAATAGCCTGATCCCTCGTAATTGTGGGATTGACATTATCGTGAAGACTTTTCATAAAATCATCAAAAACTTTTTGGTTT
>CADASF010000112.1 GCA_902790465.1 uncultured bacterium
ATTACTTATAATTTTTTGTACAGTAATATTTTGAACAACTAAAAAAGGATTTTTTAAAATTGTTCTCAATATAAACTGAGCAGGTTTGTAAGTTTGATTCTGAAGAAAAATCTTAAAATATTTGTCTGAAAATAAACAAGCCATTTCAAGATATTCTTGTAACTTTTCAGCATCTATAATAATATTCTTTTGTTCTTGTACTTTTGACATTATTTTTTCCTTTCTCATTATACTAAAATAATAACGAAAAATCAAGTTTTAATTATATGTGAAAAAAATATTTGCTAATTCCATTATATTTGCCAAATGTTAAAAATTTCACCTAAATTTTATTAAATAAAATCATTTTTTGTTAATTTTTTATTAATTCGGAAGTTAAATAATTTGAATAGCAATTTTTGTGGGGTATAAAAAGGAAATTGTTTAAAACAAAAAAAATAATATCATAGATAAAAAAATAAATTGTTATGGGGTGTGTAAGTTATGAAATAACTTACACACCCCATAACGGAGTTAATTTATACAAATTAACTCCGTTAGGAGACATAACATGAAAACCAAAAGATATTTGATCCTCGCATTTTGCCTTTTTATCCTCGGCACATTTATTTCTGCCTGTGGTGGCGGTGGAAAGACAACATCTCCTCCAAGCTATCCATTTATTCCGACTCCAACTCCAACACCTGCAAAATATCCTATCGAACTTTCACAGACAGAGTTTACAGTTAATGTAGGGGAGACAGATAACATTATTGTTACACTAAATGGCGAAGATATCACACAAAATGCTACTTATACTGTTGATCAAGAAGCAATAGCAACTGTTGAAGGTGGACTTATTACAGGAATTTCTGCAGGAATCGCTACTGTTACAGTAAATGCAGAAAATGCAGAATCGGAAAAGACATTCACTGTAAATGTAATCGATCCAACTTTACCAACACTCGAAGTTTCACCAACAGAGATTAATCTCTTTATAGAGGAGGAGGCAAAAGTAGAAGTTACACTAAATGGTGAAGATGTAACAGACAAAGTTGCTTACACATCTGATAGTGAATTAATTGCTATAGCTGAAAAAGGAGTAGTGAAAGCAAAATATATTGAAGGGACTGCTAAAATTACAGTTTCACTTGAAGGGGCAAATAGTGCCATATTTACTGTAAATGTAACAGATGATTCTACTCCTGTAACATTAAATAAAGATGTACTTAATCAACTTTATGATCTTGAAATAATTGCAAACAGTTATGCTGATATACAACAATTAACAGAAATAGATATTCCTGCTACTTTTACTTATAAAGGAACAAAATACAAAATAACAAGTATTGGTTATAATTTATTTTTTAATTGTACTTCATTAAAAAAAGTTACACTTCCTGATAGTTTAGAAACAATCACACAAAAGGTATTTAATAATTGTTCATCACTTGAGGAAATGACAATAAGAGATGATGTTGTATGTATATTTCCTTCAGCTTTTCTAAATTGTTCAAATTTGACAAAACTTACAACTAAAAGTGGGAAAGAAATAAATATTCCTACAAATGATGTTGAAACTGTTGATAATGTAACTTTTATAGGTGTCAAATTAGAACCTGATCCGCATGGTTCTGGTTACACAACAATTACAAATGTAAATATTCCAAATGGGCTTACAGAAATTCCAAATATGGCTTTTAATATTTGTACTTCATTTGCAGAGTTAATTATCCCTGATAGTGTGATAAACATTGGAGATATGGCTTTTAATTGTTGTACTTTCTTAGAAAATGTAAATATTGGAAAGAGGGTAACAACTATAGGATATGAATCTTTTTATAATTGTTCTTCATTAAAAAGTGTAACTATTCCTGATAATGTAATAACTATAGGAAAAGGGGCTTTTATGTATTGTTCTTTATTAGAAAGTGTAAATATTGGAAAGAATGTTACTACTATTGGACAAGAGGCTTTTGAAAATTGTATAGCATTAAAAAGTGTAACTATTCCTGACAGTGTAATAACTATTGAACAACAGGCTTTTAAATATTGTTCTTTATTAAAAAGTGTAACGATTGGAAAAAATGTTACAACTATTAAATGGGGAGCTTTTGATAATTGTACAAATTCAGGTTTGACTATTGACATTTCAAAAAGTAATGTTACAAGCATTGGAGACAATGCTTTTTACAATGTTAACAATATCAAAATAAACGAAGAACAAAACTTATTAGATGATGGTAGGCATTGGGGAGCAAAAAATGTAACTATTGTCAATTCCCAGAATAATTAACAAAGAGTAAAAAAAACTCTTGCAGAAAATATGAACTGCTACCCTTAAAGTAGACACTTAAAATAATATAATTTTTTTTGCCATCATTCAATCGTTTGATGGCTTTTTTTTTATGCTATCTTTAAATAAT
>CADASF010000113.1 GCA_902790465.1 uncultured bacterium
ATCATTTTCACAAATGAAAATAACAATGTTTTCAGATAAGGTCTTAAATTTATCTTTTTCTTTTAAAGAAGCAGAATCAAGAGATGAAGCATAAAACCTCGCACGTTGTGGAATAGCTCCTTCGTTTGCTCTTTGAACTTCGATATTAAAACGCTTTATAACCTCGCCATTTTCTCCTATTTGTTCACAATAGAAGTCAAGATGTACTTCACGTCCTCCAATATTGTTTATAACTTTTTGAACAGTTATATTTTTCACTTGCAAGAATGGATTTTTAAGGATAGTTCTAAGCATAAATTCAGCTGATTTATATGTCTGATTTTGCATAAATATCTTAAAATAATCGTCTTCAAATAAACAAGCTGTGTTTAAATATTCTTGTAATTTTTCTACACTTATAGCAATGTTTTCAATGTTATTATTTGAATCCAATTTTTTATCACTTCCTTTAATATAGAAAGTTAAAGCTAACCTCAGGGGCAAAGGATTCTAAGCAAAATGCCTACTGTCATTCAACAACCCAGCCTGTTTCCTTCACAGGTTAGCTTTAATTTTATTATAAAGTAAAAAAATATATTTTGTCAATACAATAATCAAAAACTCCTACTAACTTTGGAATCAGTAGGAGTTTTCTTTTTTCTATGGGTAAAAAAGGCAAAAACAAATAAGTTTTATCTTATTATTAGATAGTTAATAAACAGATTGACTTGCTTTTGTTCTTCTTCACTCAATTTTTTTGTTGTACTTAAAATCCAGATATTCGAAAAAATCCTTCGCTTGCTTTTGCCCTTCTTTGTTTAAATCCTCTGTTTTTTTAATTGCAATTAGCCGTGGCTTTATGCTTGTTCCTTCTATTGGCATAGAGTTTAAGGCATAATGTGCCTAAAATCTATAAAGAGAGATTTTACTTAATTGTAAAGTCTCTCTTTTATTTTTACACCCTCTTTTTACTTACTCGTTCATAGGCATTTTGTGCTTTTTTATAATTTTGTTCAGCAGATTTTTTGTACCATTCGAGAGCTTTTTCTAAATTTTTTTCAGTGCCTTTGCCTTTTTCGTATAAATAACCAAGTCTATATTGTGCTTTTTTATGACCTTGAATTGCAGATTGCTGATATAATTCAAAAGCCATTTTATAATCTTTCTCTATCCCTAATCCTTTTTCATAAATTTTTCCAAGTGAAAATTGGGCATATTGGCTATATGTACTTTTGCTGTTAATTGCTTTTTTATACCAATATATTGCTTGCTTATAATCTTGTTCAATTTCTTTTCCATAAAAATATAAATTGCCAATAGCTACATTTGCATAAACATCTCCATTTTTTACAGCTTTTTTATACCAGTAAATAGCTTTTTCAATGTCTTTTTCACAACCTTTACCTTCTTCATAGCACATTCCAAGTCTTAGTTGAGCACCTGAATTGCCATTTTCAGCTGATTTAGAGAACCAATAAAATGCTTTTTTATAATTTTTCTTTACACCTTGTCCAAATTTATACATTATAGCAAGATTACATTGTCCTGTGGAATATCCTTGTTTAGCCGATTTTTTGTACCAATAAAATGCTTTTTCTAAGTTTTTTTCACAGCCTTCACCATTTTCGTACATAATTGCAAGTTCGTTTTGAGCATAATCATCTCCAGCTTCTGCTGTTTCTTTATAAAGTTCAAAAGCCTTGTTATAGTCTTGTTTAACACCTTTTCCAAAATAGTAACAGTGAGCCATATTTGTTTTTGCTGTAATATCTTCACTTTTCTTTACTGTTTCTTTAAATAATTCAAATGCTTTATTGTAATCTTTTTTTACTCCATTTCCTCTTAAATACATAACCCCAAGATCATTCATTGAATTTACATTGCCATTTTTAGCGGATATTTTATATAAATCATATGCTTTTTTTATGGATTTTTGAACTCCATCTCCAGTTCTGTATTTTTGAGCAATTTCAAATTGGGCATTTGCGTCTCCACGGTCTGCCAATTTTTTCTTTTCAAAAAATCTATAATATTCCCAAACACTGCTTGGAATTCCGCCTTTCATAGAAAATAAAATCTTAAATTTATTTTCAGATTCTTTATTGCCATTTTGTGATGATTTGAAATACCAATAGATAGCCTCTAAATCATCTTTCTCTGTGCCTTCTCCGCTTTCGTACATATCACCTAAATAAAATTGTGCTTCACTATTTCCCATTAATGATGCTTTATAAAAATATTTAAAAGCAATGTTTAAATTTTTTTTATTTCCTCCCATACAGTAGTATGTATAAGCAAGTCTAAAAAAGCTGTTTGATTTGATG
>CADASF010000114.1 GCA_902790465.1 uncultured bacterium
GGATTTTGGAGTAGAAAAATACAGGTTCTTAGCTGTGTTGGATATGAAAACCTCTGACATCTGCCAAGAATTGGATAACAAGGTATTTCTTGAAAAGGATAGACAGGTTGGAGTAAATGCTCCTCCTATGCATCCGTTTTGCAGAAGTACAACAGCTCCTGTCATTGATGAAGAGTTCTTGACTTCGAGAAGAGCAAAGAATCCCAAAACAGGTGAATATGATGAAATCCCGCCTGAGATGAATTATAAGCAATGGAAAGAGAAATATGTTGAGGGTAAAGAGCCTGTAGAGGAAGTAAAACAGGAGCAAGTAAAAACAGATACTCCGAATGGCTATGAATTTGAAACAAAACCTTTAGAACAAAAGACTTTAGAGGGTGAAACAATACATAAAGATACAACTCTTCCTCCAAAAGAAGAGAAATTTGATTCAGAGGCTTATGAAAATCGAGTAAAAAAGCAAGCTGAAAAAAACAACGCTCTTATTGAGAGAGTAGAAAATAATAAAGATATACCAAAAGAATTAGCAGAGGATATAAAGGCAAATATAAGAGAAAATGAAAAGTTACAAAAAGTATATCACGCTTTTAGAGAAGAAAATATAGAACTTGCACAGGTTGAAAAAAATAAAAACATTAAAAATGTTGAACAACAAATACAACCACAAACTAAGAGTATACAAGAGGAAATAACTGAGTATTTAACGAATAATTATCAAGAAATACAAAATGTTTTTTTAGATGATTTAGATGATTATACAGTAGGAGTTTTAAAAGGAAGTATAGATAAACTAAATAATATATTAATTGAAGCAACTGGAAAGAAAATTAATATTCCTATTAATACTATTGCTTCAAATGAAAAACTTTATGATTTAGTTATAGCAGATTATAAAAATAAACATAAAACTCCAGGAGCAGTAAAAAAATTAGAAAAAATGCTATATTCTGGATGTTTGGCATTTTCTCCAGTTCCTCGAAAAGTTTCCCAAAACAATTTTTGGGATTTTGTGGGTACAAATAGAAATGATTTAGATGGAGTATATATTAATAAAAATAAAATAAAAGGGTATGATAATATCCCTAAAATAAAAGATAGTAAACACAATCCTCCTAATTGTAATACAGTAGTAGGAGCTTTATACCATGAAGTAGGGCATAATTTTGATTATGAATATAATTTAGCAGATGAACAAGAGATTAGAGATTTATATCAAAAAGAAGTAGGAAATTATAATAAGTATAGTAAACTTGTTTATAAAAAAGGATATAGTAGGTCAGTAGCTTTTCAAATGTTAAATTCAAACCCTGAAAAACCTAAAGATTTTACTTCAGAATATGCTTTTGTCGATAAAAATTTACCCCAAAATGACCCTGACCGCTATAGAGAATTTATTGCAGAAAATATTTCAGAATATTTAACTTCACAAACAACAGCAACAACACCAAGACCCACAGCTGTAAGAGTTTGGAATATTCTTATTAAAAAAATAAATGCCCCTAAGGTGGTTAAAAAATGAGTGAAAATATTTATAAAAAAATAGCAGATAAATTAAAGAAACAAAGAGGACTTGTAAATTTAATTGATTCTGCAAATGAAGAAGAAAAATCTTTATTTGATTGTTGTAAGGGTAGTATTGAAAGATATAAAGAATTATTAAATAAAGCATTGGATGAATGGGAAAATAATAAGGAAGAATGGGAAGAATATAGGGATTGTGTAGAATATCAATATGTTACTTCTTTTCTTTTAAGAGTTAATCCAATTCCCCCACAATAAAATCAAACACAATACCCAAAAGAGCTGAAAGGCTCTTTTTTAATTTGGAGATTTTATGCAAGTAAAAATTATTGACTTTACAATGGATTTTAATTTACAAGTCGATGGAGAATTTTTAAATTTAAAAGTAATAGAGAATAGTGGTTTTACAGAGCTTGAATATTTTCCTAAAGACCCATCAAATCAAAAGGAATTAATTGAAGAACTATACAAAGTCTTAAAAAAGAAAAGTTTGTTTTTTAATCTGTATGATAGAAAAAAAACTTGTAAAGAGGGCTGGTGGAAACGACCTTAAAGAGCTGAAAAGCTCTTTTTTTATTTTTAAGGAAAGGAGTTGATGAACATATGGATTGGAAGCCGATAATTGAAACAGCTCTTTCAAATGGCATTTTTTGTGCTTTGTTT
>CADASF010000115.1 GCA_902790465.1 uncultured bacterium
AATTGGGCTGAAAAATACCCTGAAAAAGCAAAAGAACTAAAAATCTATAGAGAAAAAGAAATACCTGCAGACTTCATTGACAAACTTTTAGAAGCAGTAACAGAAAAAGCGGAAGCCACAAGAGTTTCTTCAGGTAATGTAATCCAAAAAGCAGGCGAATTATTGCCTTTTATCACTGGAGGAAGTGCAGATTTAGAGCCTTCTGTAAAATGTCATATAAAGAAAGCAGAATCTGTAACACCTGATAATTTTGCTGGAAGAAATCTACATTTTGGAATAAGAGAACATGCAATGGGTGCATTTATGAATGGAATGGCACTCTATGGTCTATTTATTCCTTATGGGGCAACATTCTTGGTATTCAGTGACTATATGAGAGGATCAATAAGACTTTCTGCACTTATGGGTACACAAGTTGTATATGTATTTACCCACGACAGTATTTTCTTAGGTGAAGATGGTCCGACCCACCAACCAATAGAACATATTACCTCACTTAGAATAATACCAAATTTGACAGTAATAAGACCTGCAGATGCCTTTGAAACAGCTGTTGCTTGGGAAATGGCTCTCAAAAATAAAACTGGTCCTACAGCTCTTATTCTTTCTCGTCATAATCTTCCACAACTTCACAAAGAAAAGACATCTGAAGCAATAGAAGCTGTTAGAAAAGGCGGTTATGTAATAAGCGAAGAAGAAAAAGAAGCCAAATTTGTATTGATTGCAACAGGTTCTGAAGTCAGCACAGCCATTGAAGCACAAGAAATTTTAAAATCAGAAGGAATTGATGTAAGGGTTGTCTCAATACCTGCTCTTGAAATTTTTGAAGAACAATCAAAAGAGTACAAAGATTCAGTAATTCCAAAAGATATTCCTGTCATTGCAATAGAAGCAACAAAAACAAAAGATTGGGATAAATTTGTAAAAGACAATGGTCTTGTAATTGGCATGAAATCATTTGGTCATTCTGCACCTGCAAAAGTTCTTGCTGAAAAATTTGGATTTACAGGAAAAGCAATTGCTGAAAAAATCAAAGAATTAAAATAGTGCGTAAGTAAAAACTTATTTTTATAAATCCTCTTTATATAAAGGGGATTTTTTGTTTTGTTACAAAATAATAAATTTATTAAAAACATTTATAATGCTACAAAAAGGGGTAATTATGGATTTATTATCATCAACATTGAGAATGTTGTGTGCAGATACTGTTCAAAAAGCAAAATCTGGACACCCTGGTATGCCTTTGGGAACTGCAGACATTACATCAGTTCTTTGGAGCGATTATCTTTCATTTAATCCAGAAGAACCAGACTGGATAAACAGAGATAGATTCATTCTTTCAGCTGGACACGGTTCATCTCTTCTCTATTCGTTACTTCATCTATTTGGATATAAAGTAACATTGGAAGACCTCCAAAATTTCAGACAATGGGACTATAAAACAGCTGGACATCCTGAATATGGTTCACTACCTGGAATAGAATGTACAACTGGTCCACTCGGTCAAGGAATTGCTATGGCCTGTGGAATGGCACTTGCAGAAAAAATGGCACAGGCAAGGTTCAACACAGAAGATTTTAAAATAATCGACCACAACATATTTGCCATTGCAGGAGACGGTTGTCTAATGGAAGGCGTAAGTGCTGAAGCTTGTTCTCTTGCTGGTCATCTAAAATTGGACAATCTCATTTTATTGTATGACAGCAATAACATCACAATAGAGGGAAATACAGATATAGCTTTCAGTGATGATACTGCCAAAAGATATGAATCCTATGGTTGGAAAGTATATAATGCAGATGGACACAACAAAGAAGAAATCAAAAAAGTTATAGAAGAAGCTATTAACTATAAAGGCTCTCCAAAGATCATAATCTTCAAAACACATATTGCTTTTGGAGCTCCAACAAAACAGGATACTGCAGGTTCCCACGGTTCTCCACTTGGTGATGATGAAATAAAAGAGATGAAAAAGAAATTTGGACTTCCAGAAGACAAAACTTTCTATGTACCTGAAGAAGTTTCAAAATTCTGTTCAAAAAAAATAGAAGCAAAGAAAAAAGCCCATGAAGAATGGAAAAAATTATTTGCAAATTGGGCTGAAAAATACCCTGAAAAAGCAAAAGAACTAAAAATCT
>CADASF010000116.1 GCA_902790465.1 uncultured bacterium
TTCTGCTCTCTTTTTATCTACTTCTTTTGAACTCTTGGCAAATTTAAATTCGATTATGATAATCTTATCTTCAAATGGAATAACCAAATCTGCTCGTCCATCTTTGCTAAAAGATTCTTGAAATGAACTTACACCTGCACCACCACGAAGCAATACTACAAATAAGGAACGATACCAAGATTCACCATTCATTCTATTGGAAGGAATATAATTATCTTCTTTCTCTTTTACAGGAAAATCTATATAAGGTATTTTTTCTAAAACACTATTAAATATAGCAACTATTTCTTCTACATTGCCATCTTCTTTTAATGTTTTTATTGCATTCCAAAGAGCATTTCCCAACGGTAAATAATTTTCTATATGATAAATATCTTTTAAATATAAACTATTTATTGAACCAAGAACTTCTAAATTTGGATAATCCAAAGTTAAAATTTCCTTATCACCTTTAGATTCCCATTTTTCTATTGTCAGATAACCTGCTTGATATAAAAAACTCTCACAGGTTGAGCTTTCTATCTCATGTTCATCTGCAAAAGTTGATTCTACTTCTATATGTCGAAATTTATCTGGATTTGTTATTCCGTGTCTTTTAAAATATTTGGCAAGAAATGATGGCAAACCCGAAATATACCAATAATTTCCAAATCTACCTTTACTAAAGAAATTTAATACTGAAAATGGATTATATACTCTTACTTTACCATCAAATGAAAATCCATCATAATATCTTTTTATTTTTTTCAATAAATCTTCTCTACTCAAAGATATTTCTTTTGAGTTTTTTTCAATCCAATCTCCAAAATTATTTTCAAGTTCTTTTTGAGTATAACCTACTATATCACTGTAATCTCTATCCATTGATATATCACTTAAATTGTTCAATCCAGAAAATACACCTGATTTGCTAAATTTTGACACTCCTGTAAACATAACAAATTTCACTTCTTTACAACCTTTTAGTAAACTATAAAATGAACGAAGAATTTCTCGCATCTCATTTGCTTTTTCTAAATTGTCTATATTATCTGTCATTGGCTTATCATATTCATCTATTAAAACTACCACTGAAGCAAATTGTTCATAAAGAGCATAAATAACTTTTTTGAACATTGCTTTAGCTTCTTCTTCCTCAGTTACATTTAATTTATATAAATAAGCACAATGTTTTAAATCATTTATAAGAGATTTATTTAATTTTTCCTTAGTTTCATAAGAATCTAAATTATTCATATCCAATTTTATAACTGGATTTGGATGTTTTACTTGCTCTTTTACCCATTCCTCAGCATATAAACCTTTAAATAATTCAGCTTGCCCCTTAAACATTGCCTCTAATGTGGAGATTGTCAATGATTTTCCAAAACGACGAGGACGAGATAAAAAATAGCATTCTCCATTCTCTATCAGTTGTAGAATTTGTTTAGTTTTATCAACATAAATATAATTATTTCTGCGAATTTTTTCAAAATCTTGAATGCCTATAGGTAACTTTTGCATATATATATCCTCTTTAAAATTTCATTTTAAGGAACTTGAATGCTCCTTACTCATTTCTTACTTAGAAAAATAAAAAGAGAAAAATGTTTCCCAATTAAGGTGGTTGTGAAAAAAAGTCCTAAAAAAGAAAAATAATTATAAGGTTAATTCTATTTATTTTAACACCCTATTTAAATTAATTGTATGTGATAGTAAACAGGCATATATTGGATAGTTTATAACAAATTCTTATTTACTTATTTTTTTTAAATCAACTAACACAAGGCGTTAAACAAATAATTCTAAACATCCAAAAAAGTTGCTCATTTAGAGTTTTTTCACTGCCCCAAAAAAAATGGTGAGCGTATTGTACCCAAAAGTTGCGAAATATTGGGAACTTGTAAATTTTATTATACCACATTAATACAAAAAAGGCAAATAAAAACTATCTTCCTTTCTCCTATACCTCCTCTCAAAAACAATCCACGAAGAATTTTGTTGACTTTCAGTTTGAAGATTAGTATAATCTGTTTGTATGTTATAAAAAATATTAAAAATATTAAATAATATTCAAATTTTTTAATATAAAATATTTTTCTTTATTGTTCAATATAATCTTTTTTAAATTATATT
>CADASF010000117.1 GCA_902790465.1 uncultured bacterium
ACAAGTACCACGACAGCCCATAAGAGCTTTAGGATATTCAAACATATATCTATCATAAAATCCTATCTGTCCATTTGCTCCAAAAACAGGATAACCATTTTCTATTAATTTTTTTGAAGGTAATTCTTTTCCATATTCTACAGAAAAAATTGATCCAGTTTTTACCCAACACCAATTTTTGGGGACTTTATAAGGCTGTTTATCAACTGGAATAATTGCATTGTTTAATTTTTCTTCCAGTTTTTTCCCTTTTTCAGGTATGAAGGAGCTAATTTTTTGGTCTTCAACTTTTTTCTTTGCCATTTTATCCCCTTTTCTGTCATCCTTCTCTAATGAAAATTAATTTTTGATAGATTATAAAAATATCCAATGAGTTTATTGCACCCAAAGAGTTTGTTTAGTTCCTTTTTAGAGACTTTACCAACACTCCCTAAATAAATTACATTAAAAACAATATACAGAAACTAAACAAACTCCTTATATAACTAAAAAATTAATTTTCGCCCATTTTTTTTACTTTTTCAGCAATAGACTTTCCTGTAAATCCAAATTTTTCAGCAAGAACTTTGGCAGGTGCAGAATGACCAAATGATTTCATACCAATTACAAGACCATCGTCTTTTACAAATCTATCCCAATCTCTTGTCCTTGTTGCCTCTATTGCAATTATTGGAATATTCTCTAAAATGACAGATTTTTGATATTCTTCAGATTGTTTTTCAAAAATTTCAGGAACAGGCATTGAAACAACCCTTACATCAATTCCTTCCGATTTTAAAATTTCTTGGGCTTCAATGGCAGTGCTTACTTCAGAACCTGTTGCAATCAATACAAATTTTGCTGCTTTTTCTTCTTTGCTTATAATATAACCGCCTTTTCTCACAGCTTCTATTGCTTCCATTGTTTTTTCTTTGTGAAGCTGTGGAAGATTGTGACGAGAAAGAATAAGAGCGGTTGGACCAGTTTTATTTTTTAGTGCCATTTCCCAAGCAACAGCTGTTTCAAAGGCATCTGCAGGTCTTATTACTGTCAAATTTGGCATTATTCTTAGTGAACCAATATGTTCTATTGGTTGGTGAGTTGGACCGTCTTCTCCCAAGAAAATACTGTCATGAGTGAATACATATATAACTTGAGTACCCATCAGGGCAGAAAGCCTTATAGCACCTCTCATATAATCGCTGAATACCAAGAATGTTGCACCATAAGGAATAAATAGACCATAGAGTGCCATTCCATTCATATATGCACCCATTGCATGTTCTCTTATTCCAAAATGTTGATTTCTTCCAGCAAAATCATTTGGTTTTATTGATTCCGCTTTTTTGATATGACATTTTACTGAAGGTTCAAGGTCTGCACTTCCTCCAGTTATGAAAGGCAATACTTCTCCTGCTTTTTGAATGACATTTCCTGAAGATACTCTTGTTGCCTCTGCTTTTTCAGATACTGCTTCTAAAAGTTTGTCAATGAAGTCTGCAGGTATTTCTTTTTCTCTATAGATTTTTAGTTCTTTTGCTTTTTCAGGGTATTTTTCAGCCCAATTTTTTTCTTTGCTTCTATTTTTTCTGCACAGAATTTTGAGACTTCTTCAGGAATATAGAAATTTTTGTCTTCAGGAAGTCCAAATTTCTTTTTCATTTCTTTGATTTCATCTTCACCTAATGGTACTCCATGAGAGCTTGCGGAATCTTGTTTTGTTGGAGTTCCATAAGCAATATGTGTTTTGAAGATTATAAGTTTTGGAGCACCTTTGTAACTTATGGCTTCTTCTATTACTTTTTTGATTTCTTCTTTGTTGTGTCCATCGGCTGTATAGACTTTCCAACCATAGGATTCATATCTTTTGGCTGTGTCATCACTGAATGTGATATCTGTACTTCCTTCTATTGTGATGTTATTGCTGTCATACAATAAAATGAGGTTGTCCAATTTTAGATGACCTGCGAGAGAAGAGGCTTCTGCACTGATTCCCTCCATTATACAGCCATCACCACAAATGGCAAATATATTGTGATCTATTATCTTAATATCTTCTGTATTGAATCTTGCCTGAGCCATTTTTTCTGCAAGAGCCATTCCACATGCCATTCCTATTCCTTGACCGAGTGGACCTGTTGTGCATTCTATCCCTGGAAGTGAACCATATTCAGGATGACCAGCTGTTTTGTAATCGAATTGACCGTAATTTTGAATTTCTTCCAAACTTACTTTATATCCGAATAGATGAAGTAGTGAATAGAGAAGTGGAGAAGCATGTCCTGCGGAGAGGATAAATCTGTCTCTATTTAGCCAATTAGGCTCTTCTGGATCGAATGATAAATGATCGCTCCAAAGAACGGAGGCGACATCTGCAATTCCCAAAGGCATACCAGGATGTCCTGATTTTGCTTTTTGAACCATATCTGCAGACAATGTTCGTAATGTTGATGATAACAAATCCATAATTTCTCCTCTTTCTAAAAATTATTTTAATGATGTAATTTTTTCAGCAATGGCTTTTCCTGTAAATCCAAATTTTTCTTTTAGAACTCTATCAGGAGCTGAATGACCAAATGAGGTCATACCTATTACCATTCCATTTCCTCTTACAAATCTATCCCAGTCTCTCGTTTTTGTCGCTTCTATTGCCACTACTGGAATACCTTTTGGAATTACTTCATTTCTGTACTCTTTAGGTTGTTCTTCGAATATTTCAGGGACGGGCATTGAAACTACTCTTACATCAATTCCTTCTGATTTTAAAATCTCTTGGGCTTCAATGGCTATATGAACTTCAGAACCTGTTGCAAGCAATACAAATTTTGCTTCCTTTTCTTCCTTGCTTATCACATAACCGCCTTTTCTCACTGATTCAACATCTTTTTCTGTTTTTTCATTGTGAAGCAATGGAACTCCCTGACGAGACAATATAAAAGCTGTTGGACCAGTTTTATTTTTTAGTGCCATTTCCCAAGCAACAACTGTTTCAAAGGAGTCCGCAGGTCTTATTACTGTCAAATTTGGTATTATTCTGAGTGAGGCAATTTGTTCTATTGCTTGATGTGTTGGACCATCTTCTCCAACAAAGAAGCTGTCATGGGTAAATACATATATGACTTGTATCCCCATGAGAGCAGAAAGTCTTATAGCACCTCTCATATAATCGCTGAATACCAAAATATTTCCACCATAAGGAACAAATAGACCATAAAGTGCCATTCCATTCATAATCGCACTCATTGCATGTTCTCTTACACCGAAATGAATATTTCTTCCTGTAAAATCTTTTGATGATATGAATTCTGAATTGTGTATTATCGTTCTATTTGAAGAACCTAAATCAGCACTTCCTCCAACTACATAGGGGAGTATTTCTGCAATTTTTTGAAGTGCATATCCAGAATAAAATCTTGTAGGCTCTTTTTTGTCTGTTACTGTCTCTAAAAGTTTATCAATTAAATCTGTAGGGATTTCTTTTTCTCTATAGATTTTTAGTTCTTTTGCTTTTTCAGGGTATTTTTCAGCCCAATTTGCAAATAATTTTTTCCATTCTTCATGGGCTTTTTTC
>CADASF010000118.1 GCA_902790465.1 uncultured bacterium
TGACACAATTCAAGAGTACATCAAGAACCAAGGTTAAAAGGAGCCATTCATGTGCTCAGCTAAAGACTGACCACTTTTCTGGCTCGAAAAAGATAAAATAGATTTCCCTCCTTTTAAAGGAGGGTTGGGGAGGATAGCCCAAATTATAGGTGCTGGCAAGCACCGAGAAACCTTTTCCCCCTCAAGATTGAGGGGGGAAGGGGGAGTTGAAATCAAATTAGAATAAATAAACCCCTAAAAAGTTAAAAACTATATATAGTTTTTATGAAATCACCCTCTTGGGAGGGTTGGGGGAGGGAGAAAAACATGGCTGAAAATAAAGCAGAGAAGCCTCTTGGTGGAGTAATGGACAAAGTTGTATCTTTGGCAAAACGCAGAGGTTTTATTTTTCAAAGTTCAGAAATATATGGTGGATTGAATAGTTGTTGGGATTATGGACCACTCGGAGTTCTTTTGAAGAACAATGTAAAAAAGGCTTGGTGGTTTGAAAATGTACAGACAAGACTTGATATGTGCGGTCTTGATGCTGCTATTTTGATGCATCCACAAGTTTGGCAGGCTTCTGGACATGTAAATTGTTTCCAAGACCCTATGGTAGATTGTAAAGTTTGCCACAAGAGATTTAGAGGTGATGACATAAATTCAACAGTATGTCCAGAATGTGGTGGTGAATTGACAGAAGCAAGACAATTTAACTTGATGTTCAAAACATTTATGGGACCTGTTGAAGATGCTTCAGCTGTTGTATATATGAGACCAGAGACAGCACAGGGTATTTTTGTCAATTTCAAAAATGTTGCAACTTCTATGAGAAAGAAATTGCCTTTTGGTATAGCCCAAATCGGAAAATCTTTTAGAAATGAGATCACACCTGGTAAGTTCACTTTCAGAACTCGTGAATTTGAACAGATGGAAATCGAATATTTCTGCCGTCCAGAAGAAGCTGAAAAGCATTTTGATTATTGGGTTGAAAGCAGATTTGCTTGGTATATAAAACATGGAATCAAGAAAGAGAATTTGAGACTTAGAGCTCATGAAAAAGACGAACTTGCACACTATGCAAAAGCTTGTAAAGATATAGAATACGCTTTCCCATGGGGTTGGTCAGAACTCGAAGGAATCGCTTCAAGAGGCGATTATGATTTGACTTGTCATCAAAATTCTTCAAAAGAGAATTTACAATATTTTGATGAAGAAAAGAATGAGCATTTCCTTCCTCATGTTATTGAGCCATCGGCTGGTGCAGATAGAGCTACACTTGCTTTTCTTGCTGATGCTTATGATGAGGAAGAAGTTCCAAATGATAAAGGCAAAAAAGATGTAAGAGTTGTTCTTCACTTTGCAAAAGAGATCGCTCCTATAAAAGTTGCTGTTCTTCCGTTGTCAAAGAAACAAAATTTGATGGATATTTGTGAGAAGATTTATGCAGATGTCTCAAAAATTTGTTCTTGTGATTATGATGATAGAGGAAGTATTGGAAAACGTTATCGTCGTCAAGATGAAGTTGGTACTCTCTATTGTGTAACAGTTGATTTTGAAACACTAAATGACAATGCTGTAACTATTAGATATAGAGATTCAATGAAGCAAGATAGAATTTCTATTGATAAATTGCCAACTTGGGTCAGCGAAAATTTAAAATAGCTTTTTAGGATTAGTTATAAAAATGCTCTTTGGATTTATATAAATCCAAAGAGCATTTTATTTCTTTTTACTTATGACGAAATTGTAAGTTTATTTTTCTTGCTAAATATTGCGTTTTTCAAAAATTGATTTCCGTAACCAAAATAGCCTCTATTTAGGGGGGATGTCATTGCGAGGGAGCTCCACAAATAGTTAAAAACTCTTTAGAGTTTTTAAAAAAATACCCTCACAAGGAGGGAGCGACCGTGGCAATCTAAGCCTTTATTTGCTTATTTTGTAGAAAGATTTTATAAAGAAAGATTTTAAATAGGATATATAGAAAATATATCGCATAAAAGTTGCTAATTGAATATTTTTGACTGAAAGACGATGAAAGATTGATGACCTAAGGGCGGAAATCAATTTTTTAGTTCATAATAATTTTCAAAAATACTATTTTTTTATTTTTAGGCTTATTAGTAAAAATTTATTTTTGCATATTTAAAAGTTTCTATAAACTATCCAATATATGCCTATATACTGCCACTTTGTCATTGCGAGGGAGCTCCACAAATAGTTAAAAACTCTTTAGAGTTTTTAAAAAAATACCCTCACAAGGAGGGAGCGACCGTGGCAATCTAAGCCTTTTTATTAAAAAATAATTGTGATGTCATTCGCTTTTTCATAACAAAGATAACATTTATATTATTTATTGCTATTTGTTAATATTTCTTTCTACTTATGACGAATTTGCAAGTTTTAGTTTTTGGAGTGTAATAGATTCACTAAACAATTTTACCCCAAATTTTATATATAATTTTTTAAAACAACCATTCTTTTTCTAAGTGTATTTTTTATAGAAACTACTATAGAAAATTGAAATCGTTCACTTATTACACTCCAAAAACTTTGTTTACTTGTTAAACTTTGCGTATTTTTGAAAATTATTTAACTGCAAAATTAATAACAAAAATTGATTTCCTAAAAAATAACACCGACATAAAAAATAACATCGACGAAAGACGGACTGACGAAAGACTAACGACTGGAGATGACAGACGATGACAAATAACGAACGTGAAGAACTACACAAGACGATTTGGGCTATTGCTGATGATTTGCGTGGAGCAGTTGATGGCTGGGATTTTAAAT
>CADASF010000119.1 GCA_902790465.1 uncultured bacterium
AAGTTAGGGGGTAAATTACTGTCGTGGGTGAAGGTAAGTTAGATAGAAAGCTATTGATTTCTATATTGAAAGAACAGAGAGCAATTCAAACAGATGAAGGTATAAAATATCTGACAAGGATTATTATTCCTAAAGAGTATAAAACTAGTTCTTTGTATAGTAGTTCGAAAAAAAATGTAACAGAAATAGAAGATTCACTTTTTGAAGGTTTTGACAAATTAGAGCAATTAAAACTTCCTGATTCTATTGAGAGAATTGGTCATAATGCTTTTAAAGGTTGTAAAAATTTGTTAAGCATAAATATGCCACAAAATTTGAGAGAGATTTGGAATAATGCTTTTGAAGATTGTATATCACTTACATCTGAAAAAAATCCTTTAGAGATTCCTTCAACAGTTAGATTTATTGGTACTGATGCTTTTAAAGGTTTGAAATATATTAGTTATAGGGGTGAAGCTGTTGGAGCAAATTGGGGAGCAGAATTCAATTTAGCAATTGATGATGAGAAAGCTCAAAGAAGAGCAGAGGAAGATAAACAGAGAATAGCTGAAGAAGAAAAACAGAGAAGAGCTGAAGAAGATAAAACTGATAATATTGATAAACTTAAAGTACAGTGTATAAGACAAGAGAAAATTATAAAAAAATATACAGAAGAAATAACGAAGCAAGTTAACAAAATAGCAGAGAAAGATATTGAAATAGAAAATTTGACCAAAGAAAGAGACGATTTTAAGAAAAAAGCAGAAGATTTTGAAAAAGAAGTTATTTCAAAAAAATCTTTTGAGAGTGAGCTTCAAGCAGAAAAGGCGAAGGGTACAGAATACCTGAAAACTATTGCCAGTTTGAAAGCTGAAATAGCAGAAGAATGCAAAAAATTTGAAGAAGAAAAACAACAGCTTAAAGAAAATGCAGTTAAAGAAGCAATAGCAAAAGAAAAAGAAATTGCTGAATTAAAAGATGAGAATTTGAAATTATATTCAGATAATAAAATATTATATTCAACAAACACAAATTTAGAGGAAGACCTTAAAGCTAACTTAGAAGAAAATGATAAATTTGCTTCTTGCGTAAGTATGTTGATTGGTGCTATTGATAAAGTTTCTGAATCAAAGATTGCTGTTTTTTCTAAGGAAAAAGAGTTAGAAAAAGCACAAGAAGAGGTTAGGTCTTTAAAAGAGGCAGAAGAAAAAATTAAGAAGGAACTTGAAGAAGTCAAAAACAAAGCAGAAGAGGCTAATGTTGATTTAAAAGCAGTAAAGAAGGAAGTAGAATCAAAAGAAAAAGAAATTGCTGAATTAAAAGAGAAGAATTTGAAATTAGATTCGCATAATAGAATATTATATTCAACAAAAACAAATTTGGAAAGAGACCTTTATGATAAAAACGCTGTTATAAATAGAATTGAAAAGGATAATGATAATTTGAGAGATAAATTAACAGATTATAAGATAAGAATTCATGATTTAGAAAGTAAAGTTAGAGACTTATAGTCTGAAGACTGTTGAAAGGATTGTTAAAATGGACAATGATATAGATATTAACAAATTAAAATCAGAATTGCTTGATTTAAAAAGTTCCAATGTCTTAAATGAAAGTCGCATCCGAAAATTAACAGCAGAAAGAGATAGTATTTTAAGAGAAAATGAAGATTTGAAAAATCAATTAATGATTTTAGAAAATAATTTTTAGAAAATAATTTGAATAGTCTAAAGATTACTTTTTCTGATAAGGCAAAAGATTTTTCTGAAAATGAAGATAGAATTGAACAATTAAGGGCAGACATTAATTCTTTGGAATCAAAAAATAAAGAATTAGAAAAACAAATTGATAAGTTAAAATTAGAAAATAGCAATTTAAATCTTGATTTGCAGATGGTTAAATCTGAAAAATCATATTTAGACAGTGAGCTTAATAAGGCTTATTCTGAAATTGAAGATTTGAAATCTGCAAAGAAATCTGATTTTGATTTACCTGAAGATGAATCATTAGATAATGAAAGTCAAAAAGCAGTTTGAAATTGATATGTCTAATTTTGTTCAAGTTTTGGTTGATGAAGAAAAGAAAAAATTGGAAAAGATACATAATAGGGATATTATAAAAATAGAGAATTTAAACAGGGAACTTGCTGAATTAAAAGATAAAAATTTGAACCTCAATTCAGATAAAAAAATATTATATAAGAAAAATGATCGTTTAAATAGTGATTGTTATAAGACGATTGATGAGTTAAATAAACTTAAGGCTGATTATAGGACTATTGATTCTAAATTGAGAGATTGTAAGAATGAGATAAGTAATTTAGAACGAGAGCTTTCTGTTAAAAATGATGAGATAAAAATACTTAATGATGAAAATAGGGTTATTGGTTCTAAATTGAAAAATAATGGAAGTTTTGTTGCTAAGAAAAAA
>CADASF010000120.1 GCA_902790465.1 uncultured bacterium
CCGTTTTCTGATTTAACAAAATTTTTGATTGTAGGTCTTATTTTTGTTATTTCTGATATGGATGGGATTTTCTACGGATTATTTGGACCAAATTCATTTATGGCCATCATTGGAATAATAATTGCTATAGTATTTTCAGTTATTTTGAGCGGTTATTCAATTGATGTGATTAAAAGAGGAATTGATAACTCTAATGAAATTCCTGATTTTGATTTTGCAAATAATTTTGTAGACGGTATTAAAGTATTAATTATCGGATTGGTTTACTTCATTATTCCAATTATCATTACTCTTGTTCTTTTATTCATGTTTGGTGCAATTGGAGCAGGATTGGATAAAATGGCAGGATCTTTAGGAATTTGGGCAGTTTTCGCAGTAATTATATTTATCATATTTGGAATATTTGCAATAATTGCTGAAGCAAGATTTGCTATATCACGCAGTATCGGCGATGCATTAAGCATTGGAGAAGTATTTGCGGACGTAAAAAGAATTGGAATATTGAACATTATCTTGTTCCTAATTGTTGTATCCATTCTTTTGATTGTTTTAGCTTTAATTTTATCAGTAGTAGCAATCATTCCGGTCATTGGTATAGTGATAGTTGACCTTATTCTTGGCGGTTTTGCCCTGTTATTTGTCAATTATGGTGTAGGTTTAATATATTCAGAATAGATAACATTTCTATTCTTCTTTTTTTATTTTTTTTTTCAATGTTTTCATAATATGTAAGGGTCTCAATTTTAAAAATTTTTCAATAAATTTTTAAATGATGATTAATATATATTCTATCATTCTATATAGAATAAATACTTCAATTATTAATAATGGAGATGTATAAAATGGCAGATTTAAAAGGTTCAAAAACTGAAGCAAACTTACAAGCAGCTTTTGCTGGTGAGTCCCAAGCACATACTAAATACCAATACTTTGCTGCAAAAGCAAAAGAAGAAGGATATGTTCAAATCCATGATATTTTCATGGAAACTTCCAAAAACGAAAGAGAACATGCAAAAATCTGGTATAAATTGTTACATGATGAAGAAATTCCTGACACAATTGAAAACTTAAATGCAGCAGCAGACGGTGAAAACGAAGAATGGACTTCCATGTACAAAGAATTCACAGAAACTGCTAAAGAAGAAGGATTCGCAAAAATTGCATTCTTATTTGAAAAAGTAGGTGCAATCGAAAAAGAACATGAAGAAAGATACAGAACTTTACTTGCAAATGTTGAAGCAGAATCCGTATTCAAAAAAGAAGAAGAAATTGAATGGAAATGTGAAAACTGTGGATTCATTTTCAAAGGTTCTCAAGCACCTGAAATGTGTCCTGTTTGCGGAGTTCCAAAAGCACACTTCGAAGAAAGAGCTACTAACTTCAAATAAGTTCTTAACTTTTTTTTTTATTTTTTTTTAGTTACTGATTACTCACCAAATGTTTAAATAGTCTTTTATGATATTTTAATTTAGAGGTTTGATATTATGGTAGATTTAAAAGGAACAAAAACCGAAGAAAATTTAAAAGCAGCACTTGCCGGTGAATCACAAGCACGTGTAAAATATGAATTTTATGCTTCTCAAGCTAAAAAGGACGGTTATGTGGAAATACGTGTAAAATATGAATTTTATGCTTCTCAAGCTAAAAAGGACGGTTATGTGGAAATAAAAGAGATTTTCCAAGAATCATCTGACAATGAAAAAGAACATGCAAAAATCTGGTTCAAATTATTGAACGGCGGCAAAGTCCCTGACACTGAAACCAATCTCGCAGATGCTGCAGCAGGTGAAAACTTCGAATGGACTTCAATGTATAAGGAATTCGCTGAAACTGCTCGTGAAGAAGGCTTTGATGATATAGCAGATTTGTTTGATGCTGCAGGTGCCACTGAAAAGGCACACGAAGACAGATACAATGCATTAGCTGACAAAATCAAAGCAGGCACTGTATTTAAAAAGGACGAAGAAATCGCATGGAAATGTAACAATTGTGGATACATCCATTATGGTAAGGAAGCTCCTGAAG
>CADASF010000121.1 GCA_902790465.1 uncultured bacterium
TGTTTCTGTTATAAAAATAACAAAAGTTGTTGGAAGGTTCTTAAAATCTTGATTCTTCTTCAAATTATGTGTATCATATATATCAACATGATATCTTGCCCTTTCAGGACTTGCTCCTGATTTTTTCCATTTTGTGTTTTGTATTTCAATGTTGTATATTGTATTTGTTATTTTATTTCTTGCTATTATATCTAAATAGACTGAATGCCCCTTTAAATTACTGAATTTTTCTTGTATTTTGAGATCAATAATTTCTAAATTTTCATCTTTTAAAATAACTCGCAAAATGCGAGTTACTGCTTTTGTGTTATTTTTAAAGCAGATATTGAAAAATTCATCGTCCATAAGAATAAAATCTTGAATATCTTTTTGGACTTGTTCTTTGAAAGATATATTCTCAACATTCTTTTTCTTTTTTTTAATTCTTTTTTCTTTGCCATAACTTTCCTCTCTTATTATACTAAAATAATAACTAAAAATCAAGTTATTTTCTAACTCCTTACTTGCAAAGAGAAAAAATATTTGATAATCCCATTGTATTTGCCAAATGTTAAAAATTCCACCTAAATTTTATTAAAGAAAATCATTTTTTGTTAATTTTTTATTAATTCGAAAGTTATAGCATTTTTTGTGTAGTATAAAAAGGAAATTGTTTTAAAACAAAAAAAAATAATATCATAGATAAATAAAATAAATTGTTAGGAGACCTAACATGAGAACCGAAAAATATTTACTCCTCGCATTGTGCCTTTTTATCCTTGGCACATTTATTTCTGCCTGTGGTGGCGGTGGAAATACAACACCACCATCTGATAGCTTGGTATATTACTATCTATTAGCTCAACAAAATAACAATCAACAAAATAATAATCAAGAACAACAAAATGATCCAACTTTACCAACTCTCGAAGTTTCACCAACAGAATTTAATCTCTTTATAGAAGAGGAGGCAAAAGTAAAAGTTACATTAAATGGTGAAGATGTAACAGACAAAGTTACTTATAAATCTGACGAAGAATTAATTGCTATAGCTGAAAAAGGAGTTGTAAAAGCAAAATATATTGAAGGAACTGCTAAAATTACAGTTTCACTTGAAAGAGCAAATAGTGCCACATTTACAATAAATGTTAAAGATGATTCTACTCCTGTAACATTAGATGTCACTGTATTTAATCAACTTCATGAAATTGAAACAATTGAAAAAAGTTATGCTGATAGAAAATATTTGAAAGAAATAGATATTCCTGCTACTTTTACTTATGAAGGAACAAAATACAAAATAATAAGCATTGATTATAGATTATTTTCTAATTGTGATTCATTAAAAAAAGTTACACTTCCTGATAGTTTAGAAACAATCTCACAACTTGCATTTGAAAATTGTTCATCACTTGAAGAAATGACAATAAGAGATGATATTGTATGTATATTTCCTTCAGCTTTTCTAAATTGTTCAAATTTGACAAAACTTACAACTAAAACTGGAAAAGAAATAAATATTCCTGAAAGTAATATTGAAACAGTTGAAAATGTAACTTTTATTGGGGTCAAATCTGATTTTTCTAATGTTTATCAAACAATTACAAATATAACTATTCCAAATGGACTTACAAAAATTCCAAATAGGGCTTTTGATTTTTGTACTTCATTAGAAAATGTAATTATACCCCAAAGTATAAAAAATATTGGATATGGTTCTTTTAATCTCTGTAGTTCATTAACAGAATTAATTGTACCTGATAATGTAATAACTATTGAAGGTAAGGCTTTTATGGATTGTACTTTGTTAAAAAGTGTAACTATTGGAAATGGTGTAACAACTATTGGACGATATGCTTTTTATGAATGTACTTCATTAGAAAATATAACTATTGGAAATAGTGTAACAACTATTGAAGAAGAGGCTTTTTGCTATTCAAAAATTAAAAGCATTACTATTCCTGACAGTGTAATAAGTATTGGAAGAAATGCTTTTAATCCTTGTTCCTCGTTAGAAAGTGTAACTATTGGAAAAAGTGTTACTACTATTGAATACTGTGCTTTTGAGAATTGCACTTTATTAAAAAGTGTAACAATTCCAAATAGTGTGAAAACTATAGAAAGAGGTGCTTTCGCTAATTGTACAAATTCAGGTTTGACTATTGACATTTCAACTAGTAGTGTTACAAGCATTGGAGACAATGCTTTTTACAATGTTAACAATATCAAAATAAACGAAGAACAAAACTTATTAGATGATGGTCAGCATTGGGGAGCAAAAAATGTAACTATTGTCAATTCCTAGAATAATTAACAACGAGTAGAAAAAACTCTTGCAGAAAAGTAAATAGAAGCTGTTTTAATATATTTTAAAATATTAATCAAATAACATAATGAGTTATTAAAAAAAGTTGCTGTGATTATTATCACAGCAACTTTTTTTATAACATCTAATTTTTTCTTCTTTAAGGAGTGTTACTTTGTAGTTGTGCCAAATAAAATTCATGTTTCTCAGGTGGAATATTCAAGGCTTTTATTGCATTTTCTGCAGTCATATTTAAATTTTGCATCAATGACTTTATATTATTGATAATAGCTTCCGCCATTCCTTCAAGTTTTCCCTGTTGCTTAGCTTGTTTAGCCTGTTTTTCTGCTTGTTTTGCTTGCTTTTCAGCTTGTTTTCTTGCCTTTTCAGCTTCTTTTGCTTCTTTTTTAACATTTTCTATTTCAATTTTAGCTTTTTCTTCAGCTTCTTTTTTAGCTTTTTCTATCTCAATTTCAGCTTTTTTTCTTTCTTCTTCTCTTGCCTTTTCTATATCTTCTGCAAATAGTTTAAACATATATTTTCTCCCTCCTTCTGACTTTAAATATTCTGATCTTTCTTTGATTATGGGACAAAGCATATCATTATATTTTGTACAATGGAAG